>JBAXYD010000009.1:0-104914 GCA_037127635.1 Betaproteobacteria bacterium
GCTGGCGGGCGATGTTGATGTCGCCCGACCAGCCCAGCGCCAGGCAGATGGAGCCGTTGGCCATATCGTTGATGTAGCCCGACGAGCTGAACAGGGTCACGAAGGGCCGAACGGTCTTCAGTGCGTTGGCCGCGGCGGTGTAGTCCGCAGGTACCCTGCTGAAAGCAGGCTTGCCCAGGTAATGCAGCGCCGCAGGGATCACCTCGGTGGCGGAATCCAGGAACGAGACGCCGCAGCTCTTGAGCTTGCTGATGTACTCGGGCTTGAAGACCAGTTCCCAGACGTTGTCGGGCAACGGCCCGCCCAAAGCGGCACGGACCTTGTCGACGTTGATGCCCACGGTGGTGAAACCCCACAGCCAGTTCACCATGTAGTCGTTGCCTGGGTCCATCTTGCCCAGCTGGGACTGGATACCCGGATCGATGTTGCGCAGATTGGGGATCTTGGACTTGTCCAGTTTCTGCAGCAGGCCGCCGTCGATCTGCAACTTGGCCCAGTTGGAGGAGGGCACCACGATGTCATAGCCCGTCTTGCCGGCCACGAGCTTGGCGTGAACGATCTCGTTGTTGTCGAAGACGTCGTAACGGACCTTGATGCCGGTTTCCTTCTCGAACCGGGCGATCACATCCTCGCCGATGTAATCCGACCAGTTATAGATGTTCAGGACCTTTTCTTCCTCCTGGGCGACCGCTCCCCCCGCAAGGGCTGCGAGTGAAACGGCCAGTGCGGCCAGGATACGGCTTGACTTGAACTGCATGGGCAAACCTCCGCTGAGGGACAGATGGCAAAGTCGGTACGCAACCCTTCGAGGCGCACTGGATTGATGCGTGAGCCCCAATCCGTGCTGATCGCCTGGGAACGAATGCACGAAGTATTCCAGAACCCGGGCCGCTCGCCCAGACCCGGCCTCAGGCAGCCCGGCGCAGCGCAGCGCGCACGGTTTCCACGATGTGATCGATGTGGGTCTTCTCCACGATCAACGGCGGCGACATCGCGATGATGTCGCCCGTGGTGCGGATCATCACGCCCTTGTCGTAGCAGTCCAGGAACACATCGAAAGCGCGCTTGGTAGGCTGGCCGGCCAAGGGCTGCAGTTCAACGCCACCGACCAGACCGATGTTGCGGATGTCGATGACGTTCGGCTCGCCGCGCAGGGAGTGCAGCGCCTGCTCGAAGTAAGGCGCAAGTTCCGCCGCCCGTGTCAGAAGGCCTTCTTCGGCATAGGTGTCCAGCGTGCCCAGCGCGGCAGCGCAGGCCAGCGGATGCGCTGAGTAGGTGTAGCCGTGGAAGAACTCGATCAGATGCTCGGGGCCCGTCATGAAGGCATCATGGATCTTGCCACGCGCGATCACGGCGCCCATAGGCACGCAGCCGTTGGTGATGCCCTTGGCCACGGTCATCAGGTCGGGCGTGACACCGAAGGTCTGGGACCCGAAGGGCTGGCCGGTACGGCCGAAGCCGGTGATAACCTCGTCGAAGATCAGCAAGATGCCGTGTTTGTCGCAGATCTCGCGCAGCCGCTGCAGGTAACCCTGGGGAGGGATGAGCACCCCGGTGGAGCCGGCAACCGGCTCGACGATCACCGCGGCGATGGTGGACGCGTCGTGCAGCGCGACCAGGCGCTCCAGGTCGTCGGCGAACTCCGCGCCGTGTGCCGGCTGGCCCTGCGAGAACGCGTTACGCGCCGGGTCATGGGTGTGGCGGATATGGTCCACGCCGGCCAGCAAGGTGCCGAACATCTTGCGGTTGGACACGATGCCGCCCACCGAGATGCCGCCGAAGTTCACCCCGTGGTAGCCGCGCTCGCGGCCGATGAGCCGCGTGCGCGAGCCCTCACCGCGCACGCGGTGGTACGCAATGGCCATCTTCAACGCCGTCTCCACCGCCTCGGAGCCGGAGTTGGTGAAGAACACCTTGTCCATGCCCTCAGGCGCAAGCTTGGCGATGCGGTCGGCCAGTTCGAACGCCTTGGGGTGGGCCATCTGGAAAGAGGGCGCGAAGTCCAGCTCGGCCGCCTGGTCCTGGATGGCCTGGACGATGCGCGGTCGGGCATGCCCCGCGTTGACACACCACAAACCCGCCACGCCGTCCAGGATCTGGCGACCCTGGTCGTCCCAATAGTGCATGCCCGATGAACGGGTCAGCATGCGAGGGGCCTTCTTGAACTGCCGGTTGGCGGTGAAGGGCATCCAGTAAGCGTCCAGATCCTTGTACATGGGTCAGCTCTCCTTGATGGGGTCGATGGGGCAGGGGCGGTCGGCGCCCGAGGCGCGGCGTAGTGGGGCCATCGTGCAGCATGATACGGGGCTTAACCTTGCCGCGGCACCATGAAACCCGTACTCATCCTGCAGCATATGCGTCACGATGGCCCCGCGTACTTGGCCCGCTGGCTGTCCGAGCAGCGCATCGCCTTCGATCTGCGCGATGCTGCCGCGGGCGATGCCTTTCCCGCCGACATGTCGGGCCACGGCGCCTTGGCCGTGCTGGGCGGAGCCATGAGCGCCAACGACCCGCTCCCATTTTTGCGTGATGCCGAGCGGCTGATCCTGCAGGCCATGCACGGCCAACAACCCGTGATCGGCCATTGTCTGGGCGGGCAGTTGATGGCCCGGGCGCTGGGTGCGCGCGTGGCGGCCTCGCCCGCCCCGGAGATTGGCTGGCAACCCATGGAGGTGCTGGACGATCCGCTGGCGCAAGATTGGCTCGGTCCGCCGGCGCAGCACCATGTCATGCACTGGCACTACGAAGCCTTCGACCTCCCTGCCGGTGCGCACTGGCTGGCACGCAGCGCCGGATGCTCGCATCAGGCCTTCGCCATCGGCCCGCATCTGGCGATGCAGTTCCACATCGAGATCGATGCGGCCAAGCTGCAACGTTGGCTGGACCAGGGCGACCCCTCCTGGCACGACGCACTGCAATTGCACGGCCGGACGGTGCAGGACAAGATCACCATCCTGACAGAGGCCGAACGCCGGATGGAGGCGCACCAGCGCCTGGCAGACCGCATCTACGGACGCTGGATGCGTTCGGCCGAGGCTGCTCCTGCATTGTGAATTCAAGATTTCGAGATGCGAAATCCCAGGTCGGTGCAGCGCATAGATGCACTTCACCTGAGGAGATGAACTTCCGCATCATGAAATATCATTGCTAACTACTTGATTTCGTGGACTTTCTTTTTCTATCTTATATAAGACATAAGTCTTCACAAGATTCTTCCGACCCCGTAGGCTTGCAGCCATATCTTCATTCTTCAACGTCGCTGCAACAAGGAGCCTGCCATGAACCAACTCACCCGAGAACAACAAGCCGCCGCCCTGGAGAAGGATTGGGCCGAAAACCCCCGCTGGAAGGGAATCAAGCGCGGCTACGCCGCCGCCGATGTGGTGCGCCTGCGCGGGTCACTGCAGCTGGAACACACGCTGGCAAGGCGCGGCGCCGAGAAGCTGTGGAACCTGCTCAACACCGAGCCCTTCGTCAACACCCTGGGGGCACTCACCGGCAACCAGGCCATGCAGCAGGTCAAGGCCGGCCTCAAGGCCATCTACCTGTCGGGCTGGCAAGTCGCCGCTGACGCCAACGACAACGGCGAGATGTACCCCGACCAGTCGCTGTATTCGGTGGACTCGGTGCCCAAGGTGGTCCGCCGCATCAACAACGCCTTCACCCGAGCCGACCAGATCCAGTGGAGCGAGGGCAAGAACGACACCGACTACTTCGCCCCCATCGTGGCCGATGCCGAGGCGGGCTTTGGCGGTGTGCTCAACGCGTTCGAGCTGATGAAGGCCATGATCGACGCCGGTGCGGCGGGCGTGCACTTCGAGGACCAGCTGGCTTCGGTGAAGAAATGCGGCCACATGGGCGGCAAGGTGCTGGTGCCCACGCGCGAGGCCGTGAGCAAGCTGGTGTCGGCACGCCTGGCGGCTGATGTGATGGGCACGCCCACCATCCTGCTGGCCCGCACCGATGCCGAGGCCGCCGACTTGGTCACCAGCGACGTGGACGAAAACGACATTCCCTTCCTGACGGGCGAGCGCACGGTGGAGGGCTTCTTCCGCACCCGCAAGGGTCTGGACCAGGCCATTAGCCGCGGGCTGGCCTATGCCGAGGTGGCAGACCTCATCTGGTGCGAGACCGGCACACCGGACCTGGCGTTTGCCAAGAAGTTCGCCGACGCCATCCACGACAGGTTCCCGGGCAAGCTGCTGGCCTACAACTGCAGCCCCAGCTTCAACTGGAAGAAGAACCTGGACGACGCTACCATCGCCAAGTTCCAGCGTGAACTCGGCGCCATGGGCTACAAGTTTCAGTTCATCACGCTGGCGGGTTTCCACATGCTGAACTACGGCATGTTCGACCTGGCCTATGGCTACGCACGCCAGAACATGACGGCCTTCGTCGAACTGCAGCAGAAGGAGTTTGCGGCCGCCGAACGTGGCTTCACGGCGGTCAAGCACCAGCGTGAGGTCGGCACGGGCTACTTTGACGCCGTCACGACCACCATCGAGCGCCTGGCCTCCACCGCGGCACTCAAGGGCTCCACCGAAGACGAACAATTCTTCGACGGCACCCACCACTGACCAGGGGGCGGCCAGCAGCCGCCGTCATTCCGCACAGGGGCGAGAGCCCGGGAGGCCACCGGGCCTTTATCGTTTCAGGGTGCCAAGTTGGGCGCAGCAGCGGGCCGGCGTGCCACGAAATCGATCTCGACCAGCGCGCCGCGCGCCAGCCCGCTGACGCCCACGCAGGTGCGCGCCGGGCGCCGTCCCGGCGGGAAGTACGTCTGGTACACCGCGTTCATGAGCACGTAGTCACGCTCGAAGTGCAGCAGGAACACGCGCGCGCTGAGCACATGCTCCAACCCGAGCCCGATGCCTTCGAGCACGCGGCGCAGGTTAGCGAACACCTGCCGGGTCTGCTCCTCAATGCCCTCGGGGTAGGGCGAGTCATTGGCCGTGCCGGTGAAGGGCATTTGCCCGGTCAGGAACACCCAGCCGTCCTGTTCGACCGCATGGCTGAAGGGCGCCACCGGGTCCGGTGCCCCGGAGATCATGTGGAACAGGGGGCCAGTGGGAGAGGTACTCATGGGCAAAACCTCGAAGGCTGGAGGGCAGGTGGGTGGGTGCGTGGGTGGGCCAGAGGCCGGTTGGGCAGACATGCCCGGGGCAGCCCCGTTTACATGGACGCCTGCAGCATCTCGCGGTAGTCGTCGCGGGTGGCAATGTGGGGGTTGGTCTTGTGGCAGTGGTCCGCCATAGCGCCGTCGATCACCCGCTCGAAAGAATCGGGCGTGACGCCCAGGGCCGCCAGCCCGCTGGGCAAGCCCAGGCGTGCGTTCAACTCGCGCAGCGCCTCGGCAAGCTCGGTGCCGCTCGCATCGCAGGAGCCGATGCCGATGGCCTGGGCCATGCGCTGCAGCCGGTTCTCGCGCTGGATGGACTCGGCCGAGGCGTTGAACCTGACCACCGCCGGCAGAAACATTGCGTTGAGCGTGCCGTGGTGCAGCCGCGGGTTGACGCCGCCCAGACTGTGACTGAGCGAGTGCACGCAGCCCAGGCCCTTCTGGAAAGCCATGGCACCCTGCATGCTGGCGCTCATCATCTGCCAGCGAGCTTCGCGGTCGCTTCCGTCGCGCGTAACGCGCTCCACATGTGCCCACCCACGGGCCAGCCCGTCCAGGCCGATGCCGTCAGCGGGCGGGTTCACGGCTGGTGCCATGAAGGTCTCCATGCAGTGGGCGATGGCGTCCATACCCGTGGCGGCCGTCATCATGGGGGGCAAGCCCAGCGTCAGCTCCGGGTCCAGCAAGGCGGCCTTGGGCATCAGGTCCCAGGAATGGAAGCCCAGCTTACGCCCGTCGTCGACGATCAGGATGGCTCCGCGCGCCACCTCGCTGCCGGTGCCGGCCGTGGTGGGCACGGCAATCAGCGGCAGTACCCGGCCGGTGATGCGCGGGCTGCCGCCCTCGATGGTGGCGTAGTGCTTCAAGGGGCCTTCATGCGTGGCGGCGATGGCCACGCCCTTGGCCAGGTCGATGCTGGAGCCGCCGCCCACGGCAATCAGTCCGTCACAAGCCTGGGAGTGGCACGCGGCCACCGCCGCGCGGACCCCCGCTTCCGTGGGGTTGGACGGTGTGCCGTCGAACACGGCATGCGGCAGTTCGCCCAGAGCCGCCACGGCCTGCGCCAGAACACCGGCCGCGCGCACACCCGCATCCGTGACGATCAGCGGCTTGCGTATGCCTACACGCTGACATTCGCCCGGGAGCAGGCGCACAGCGCCGTGATCGAGATGGATCTGGGTGAGGTACTGGATGAAGGCCATGCTGCTGGACGTATGGTGGAGGGTGAAGGGCCGGGGAATGCCATCAAGTATCGCGCCGGCACACTCCCGCCCGATGACACCAATCGCCTTGAGCCCGAGCACCCGTTCCCAGCGGCACGGGACGTGCTGGCTGAGTGTGATCCAGTGGTGGGCGACGGCATCGCCTATGCCGACCGCCTGCGCATGGCAAGTGTGGCGGTCGACCAGGAGATCTTCCGTGACGTGACCCACGATTTCAGGAAAATGGGCTACGCGCTGCCAGAAGCCGCCAAGGCATCGGACACTGCGAATCAAGCCCTGATGGCAGCCCGGAAAGGAACATGGCAAGGATGACTCCCAAGGACTTTCGTTTCCTGGACCCCCTGCGCGTGCGCTGGGCTGAGGTGGACATGCAGCGCATTGTCTTCAACGGGCACTACCTCATGTACCTGGACACAGCCGTGGGTGGCTACTGGCGCAGCCTGGCCATGCCGTACCACGAGACCATGGAGATGCTGGGCGGGGACCTCTACGTACGCAAGGCGACGCTGGAGTACCTGGCCTCGGCCCACTACGACGAACGCCTGCAGGTGGGCATCCGCTGCGAGCGCATCGGCACCTCGTCCATGCGCTTCGTCGGCTGCGTGTTCCGCGGCCAGACGCCGCTGGTCACCAGCGAGCTCGTCTACGTCTTTGCCGACCCCGCCACGCAAACCTCCCGGCCGGTGCCGCCCCTGCTGCGCTCGGTGCTGGAAGCCTTCGAGGCCGGTACGCCCATGGTCAGCGTGGCCACGGGCGCTTGGGACCAACTGGCCGCCACGGCGCACTCCATCCGTCACGCCGTGTTCGTGCAGGAGCAGGGGATCGCACCTGATATCGAGGCCGACGGTGCTGACGCCCACGCACTGCACGCGGTGGCGACCAACCAGTTCGGCATGGCGGTGGGCGCAGGGCGCGCCATCCTCGATGAACAACACAGCGCCCGCATCGGCCGCATGGCGGTGCTGGCCAGCGTGCGCGGGGCGGGGGTAGGCGCGGCCTTGCTGTCAGCGCTGGTCGAAGGTTGCCGAGCCCGTGGCGCCCGCGAAGTCATGCTGCATGCCCAGCGCGACGCCGTGGCGTTCTATGCGCGGCACGGGTTCGTGCCGAGGGGCTCTGCCTTTGAAGAGGTCGGCATCGAGCACCAGGAGATGGTGCTGCGCTGATCAGCGGCGCCGCCCACTGCCGCCGCAGCGTGCCAGCGCCTGCAGGACCCTGCCGTCAAGCCAGCTCTTGCGGCAGGGCGTAGGGCAGGGCGTCGGTCCGCAAGTGCACCGCGCCCGCGCTCAGCGCCCCCTGCGCGTCCACCAGTGCTGCCTTGCACTCCACCAACGCTGCGTACTGGCCTGCAGGGTCACCTGGCACCGCTGCCGCCAAAGCCACCATGCCGGCGGGTTGGTCAGGGTCGGCCGCGTGGTGCACTTCCTGGCCCGGGCTGAGTGGCCCATCGGCCATCATCAGGAACATCCGGCGCTTGAGGGTCCCACGGTATTGGCTGCGGGCCACCACCTCCTGGCCGGGGTAGCAGCCTTTCTGGAAACTCACCCCGCCCGTGAGTTCCAGGTTGACCATCTGCGGCACGAACTGCTCCACCGTGGCCGCCACCACGCGCGCCACGCCCGACTGCACTTCCAGCCAGTCCCAATCGGCTCGCGCCAGGGGCGGCAGCGGCGGCGCGGCCAGATCTGCCGGCTGCGCCAGCAGCCAGCGCGACGCCGGGGTGCCCGAGGGCAGGCGGATGGCGCGTGACGCGCCGACGGCCAGCACCGCCCAGGGCGCGCCCGGCAAAGGCCCGCCAGAAGCATCAGCCAGCCAGCGCTCGGCGCTGGCGCCGGTCAACCCGTACAAGGCAAGTTGGCCATCGCCCGCGGAAAGCTTGCACTTGGCGCGCAACACAAACATGGACAGACGCTTGAGCGTGGACGCCAACAGGTCCGCACTGCAGGCCAGCGCGATCTGCTCCGGCCCCGCACTCCAGGCTGTGAAAGTGGCCAGCAGCCGCCCCTTGGCCGAGCAATATCCCGCCAGACGCGCCTGGCCTTCACCCAGATGCAGCATGTCCTGGGTCAGCTGGCCTTGCAGAAAGGCGGCGCTCTCAGGCCCCGTGGCCAGGATCACCCCCCAGTCCTGCAAGCCGCAGGCGCCATCGGGGGCGGCCGAACGCTGGATGTCGAGGGGCAGGGGGGTGGCAGGCAGGGTGGACGTCATCGGCTGATTATCATCAGCCGTCATGCCCGCTCCCGGATCGAGGTCTACCAGGCCACCGTCACGCCCCCGTGGGGGCATCGTCGGCTGGGCCATGGTGTGGCTGATGGTCGCAGGCGCCGCCCTGGCCGGCGCCGCTGCGTGGTGGCTCCTGCGGCCGTTGGACCTGTCGGCCCCGGTCGTGGAGCTGTCCGTCGAACCCGGCATGACACCGCGCGAAGTAGCGCAAGGCTGGGTGGCCGCGGGCTTGGAGACCTCGCCAGACCTGTTGTACGAATGGTTCCGCTGGTCTGGCCAGGCGCGGCGCATCCGCGCCGGCAGCTACGCCGTCGAGCCCGGCACCACGCCGCGACAGCTGCTGGACAAGTTGGTGCAGGGCGACGATCAACTGGAGACCGTGCGTCTGATCGAGGGCTGGACCTTTCGCCAGTTCCGCCAGACGCTGGCGCAAGCACCTCACCTGCGTCCGGCCACCGCAGGCATGAACGAGCGTGATCTCATGCAGGCACTGGGCCTGCCCGGGGTGTCGCCCGAGGGGCGCTTTTTCCCTGACACCTACCGCTACAGCCGCGGCGTGAGCGACCTGACCGTCCTGAAGCGCGCCAAACAGGCCATGCAGCAGCGCCTGGACTCCGTCTGGGGCGAGCGCGTCCAGGGCCTGCCCCTGAAGAGCGCCGAGGAAGCCCTGGTGCTGGCCTCCATTGTCGAAAAGGAGACCGGCCGCGCAGCAGATCGCGGGCGTATCGCAGGCGTGTTTGTGAACCGGCTGCGCATCGGCATGCCCTTGCAGACCGACCCCACCGTCATCTATGGCCTGGGCGAGACCTTCGACGGCAACCTGCGCAAACGCGACCTGCAAGCCGACACGCCCTGGAACACCTACACCCGCCGCGGGCTGCCGCCCACACCCATCGCGATGCCGGGCCTGGCATCACTGCGCGCAGCCGTTCGCCCCGAGGTGTCGAAGGACCTGTACTTCGTGGCCCGAGGTGACGGCAGCAGTGTCTTCAGTCCCACGCTCGAAGCCCATAATCGGGCCGTCAATCAATACCAACGCGGTGGGCGCTGAGCCCGCGCGCCCCGCCTGACGTCGTGGGGCGCCACCGCCGACGCGAGTGCAACGCATCAGCGATGACCGGGCGCTTCATCACCTTCGAAGGCATAGACGGCGCCGGCAAGTCGTCGCACATCACCCAACTGGCCGGCTGGCTGCAGAGCCGGGGGCATACGGTGGTGGTGACGCGCGAACCCGGAGGCACGCCTCTGGCCGAGACCCTGCGTGAGCTGGTGCTGCACCAACCCATGGACCCCATGACCGAGGCCTTGCTGGTGTTCGCGGCCCGGCGTGACCACCTTCAGCAGCAGATCCGGCCCGCCCTGGCAGCGGGGCATACGGTGTTGTGCGACCGCTTTACTGACGCCAGCTTCGCGTACCAAGGCGCCGGGCGGAACTTCGACCTGGGCGTGTTGACGCAGCTGGAGACCTGGGTGCAGGAGGGTCTGCAACCCGATCTCACCCTCTGGTTCGACCTGCCGGCGCGCACCGCCGGCCAGCGGCGGGCGGCGGTGCGCGCCGCCGACCGATTCGAGGCTCAGGACGACGGCTTCTTCGAGCGGGTGCGCCAGGGCTACCAGCGCCGCTGCGACGCCCAGCCCAGGCGCTTCGCGGTGCTGGATGCCGAACGTTCGCCCGCCCAGGTGTGGGCCCAGGTGACGGCTGCGATGGAGGCTCGTGGGTGGTGACCCGGCGCGCTGAAGCGGCAGCGGACGAAATCCAGGCCCTGCGCGCTGACGAACTGGCGCTGCCTTGGCTGGAGGCGCCGCTGCGGCAGGTGCTGAGCCAACACCGCGGACACGCCTTGCTGTTGTGCGCGCAGGCCGGCGCCGGGGCGCTGGAATTCGTGCTGCGCCTGTCCCAGGCTTGGTTGTGCGAAACGCCGGAGCCCGCCGCTGGCAGTGACGGCTCGGCGTCACGGCCCGCTCGGTCCTTGAGCGCCTGCGGCCATTGCGGCAGTTGCCGGCTCTTCCTGTCGCACACCCACCCCGACTTTCGTCTGCGGGTGCCCGAGACCTTGGCGGTGGCGCGTGGGTTCCCGGTGCTGTTGGACGAAAGGCGCAAGCCCAGTCGGCAGATACGCATCGATGAAGTTCGCCAGGCCATCGACTGGATGACCACCACTTCCGGCCGAGGGCAAGGCAAGGTCCTGGCCTTCCACCCTGCCGAGGCCATGAACACCGCCTCAGCCAGCGCCCTGCTCAAGACGCTGGAGGAGCCCCCGGCAGGGGCGCGCCTGGTCCTGAGCACTGCCGATCCGGGCCTGCTCATGCCCACTATCCTGAGCCGCTGTCAGGTGCTGCGTCTGGCCCCGCCGCCCCGCGATCAGGCGCTGGCCTGGTTGGAGCGACGGGGGGTAGAGCAGGCCGGCGTGCTGCTGGACGGGGCTGGCGGGATGCCCTTGACAGCGCTGCAGTGGAGCCGCGAGGGCGTCACGGCGGCTGCCTGGTTGTCGCTGCCCCGCGCGGTGGCGGCCGGCGATGCGGCACCGCTCATCGGGTGGCCTGTTCCGCGCGCAGTGGACGCGCTGCAGAAACTGTGTCACGACGCCAGCTGCCACCTGGCAGGCGGCCTGGTGCGCTTCTTCCCTGCCGCCCCGTGGCCCAGCGGAGCGTCACTGCAGCGCCTGGCGCAGTGGTACAAAAGCCTGCAGCGCGTCATGCAGCATGCCGAGCACCCTTGGAGCGAAGGTTTGCTGATCGAATCCCTCGTGGCGGAAGGCCGAGGCGTGTGGGAGCCGGATGCCGCGCGCCATGCAAGCCGCCCCTCAAAAAGTTGAGGAACCAGGGCGGGGCTGGGCACCTTTCTGCCTACATTCCACTCCGGCACAGATGGCTGACACATGTTCATTGACTCACATTGCCACCTGACGTTTCCCGAGCTGAAGGCCCAACTGACGCCTATCCGCGAGGCCATGGAGGCGGCTGGGGTAGACCGGGCCTTGTGCATCTGCACCACGCTGGAGGAAGCGCCGCAGGTCGTGGCACTGGCCCAGCAGTACGACAACTTCTGGGCCACGGTGGGCGTGCATCCTGACAACGAAGGCGTCCGAGAGCCCGACGTCGATACCTTGGCCGCCTTGGCCGTGGCACCCAGGGTGGTGGCCATCGGCGAAACGGGGCTGGACTACTTTCGCCTTGGCGAGCGAACGTTGGCCCAGATGGAATGGCAGCGTCAGCGGTTTCGTGTACACATTCGGGCGGCGCGCACGGCGAAGCGCCCGTTGGTGGTGCACACACGCAGCGCGGCCGAAGACACCTTGCGCCTGCTGGTGGAGGAGGGCGCCCAAGACGTGGGGGGCGTCTTCCATTGCTTCACCGAGTCAGCGCAGGTGGCCAGGGCCGCCCTGGACCTGGGCTTCTACATCTCGTTCTCAGGCATCCTGAGCTTCAAGAATGCCCAGGACCTGCGAGATGTGGCCGCGTTCGTGCCGCTGGAGCGCTGCCTGATTGAGACCGACAGCCCCTACCTCGCGCCAGTGCCCTATCGCGGCAAGATGAATTCGCCGGCCTACGTGCCCTACGTCGCCCAAGCCCTGGCCCAGGCCAAGGGCTTGTCTGTTGAGGCCGTAGCCTATGCGACAAGCCGAAATTTCGAAGACCTGTTTCTCAAGCTGGCCACGCACCCTGTTGAGCACCATTGCACCCCATAGATATCATGAGAAAGTTATTTAAATATCTGCTGCAAAGCCTTCTGGCTATTGGTGCTTCCTGTGTTCAGGCGGGAGCTTACGAAGACTTCTTCAAAGCGGTCGCACTCGACGATGGCCGCACGATCTCCAGCTTGCTGCGGCGCGGGTTCGACGTGAATTCGCCGAGTGAGTCAGGCCAGACGGCGTTGTTTCTGGCCGTGCGCGGTGGGGCCGACCAAGCTGTGGCCGCACTGATGTCAGCACTGGACCTGAAGGTGGACCAAGCCAACGAAGCCAACGAAACCGCCTTGATGATGGCAGCGCTGCGCGGCCACCTGGACTGGTGCAAGCGATTGGCAGAGCGCGGAGCTGCCGTCAACCGGGAAGGCTGGACACCCTTGCATTACGCTGCCACAGGCCCCAATCCCCAAGTGGTCTCCCTCTTGTTGGACAAGGGCGCGAATGTCGATGCCCGGTCACCCAACGGCACGACTCCGTTGATGATGGCCGCACGGTACGGCCCAGAGGACTCGGTGCAGATCCTGCTGGCGGCCAAGTCCGACCCCCGTCTGCGTAATCAGAAGGACCTTGGCGCCGCAGACTTTGCCCGGGACGCCGGACGCGAAGCGCTGGCCAGTCGACTTGCCACCCTGGCGCGCTGAATCACTGACCCGTAGAAGTCCCTTTGCGGCCCGTGCGCCCTTGAGCAAGCGCATTTTTTGCCCGCGCACACGCACCGATCATGGCCTTCCGTCTTCAGGATTCATGCCATGGTTTCTTCATCCGTTTCCAATCCTTTCCTGCTGTTGATGGACCCAGCCTCCGTGCTGCGAGCCGTGGAGGCTTCTCCGGCACTGTGCGGTTTGAACGCACGCGTGTTTCGTCCGCTGGAAATTGGTGGCGGTAGCGTTGGGATGGACGCCGATCTTGCCGCCTATGACGCTGAGGTGGAGATCGAGGGCTCGGACAGCGAGCAGCCTGCGTCCTGACAGCCCTCTAGGCAAATGGAGAGAGGAATGAACGTAAGCGCTACGATGTATATTATGTAAACTAAGAGATGAGAAGTTTATGCTGAAAATCTGCGCAGGCCTGTGGCTAACCACGGCACTCGCGCGGGCGGAGGCACTCATGCCTAACGTGAACGACCCCGTTACACTATCCTGATCGGGTGGGATTCATAACCCCCTCTCGTGCCGACCCCGGGGCTCCCATGCAGATGTGGCGCTAGGAATGGCCCACCACATCAGAACGATCAACGGTCGACCCCGTGCCCTGAAAAGCGCATACACCAGTCGCAGGCCCCTATTGGACATTTCTGGTCGACCAATAAGGCGAACAACTCCTCATTGCGGGGCTAGACACACGGACTGGCTATGCAGGCCTTGAACAGACTGCCCAGCGTAGGCGTTCCAGAATGACGCAAAGTGGCGCTCCACCCGGGATCCCGGTTGCGGGTGTGCCCTAACCAAAAACGAGAACTCCAGAACACATGGCAAAAGAAGAACTGATTGAGATGCGCGGCAAGGTCGCAGAAGTGTTGCCCGATGCGCGATACCGCGTCACCCTGGACAACGGTCACCAGATGGTGGCTTACACCTCGGGCAAGATGCGCAAGAACCACATCCGCATCCTGGCTGGAGACAATGTGTCGCTGGAACTGTCGCCCTACGACTTGACCAAGGGGCGGATCACGTTCCGGCATCTGGAGACTCGGCCCAGTGGACCGCCCAACTCCGCGCCGCGCCGACCCAGCCGCTGATCCTCGACGTTCAGAAGCCATCCAGGCAGCAAAACGGGCCCCGAGGGGCCCGTCTGCATTTTTGGCTGGCGGAGTCGGAGGGATTCGAACCCTCGATGCAGGTTTTGCCCACATACTCCCTTAGCAGGGGAGCACCTTCGGCCACTCGGTCACGACTCCAGCACTGAAGAGATTCTAGTTCAAGCCGCAGGCGCCTCGAGATCGAAAGCGCGGTGCAGGGCGCGTACGGCGAGTTCCATGTACTTCTCGTCGATCACGACGCTGGTCTTGATCTCGCTGGTGGAGATCATCTGGATGTTGATCCCTTCCTCGCTGAGGGTGCGGAACATCTTCGCCGCTACACCAGCATGGCTCTTCATGCCGATGCCCACGATGCTGACTTTACAGATCCTCGGGTCCCCGGTGACCGCTGCTGCTCCCATGGCTGGCGCCACCTGGCCCTTGAGCAGGTCCACCACGCGGGCGTAGTCGCTGCGGTGCACAGTGAAGGAAAAATCGGTGCGTCCGTCGTGCGACACGTTCTGGATGATCACGTCCACGTCGATATTGGCATCGGCCACAGCGCCCAGGATCTGGTAAGCCACGCCTGGCTTGTCAGGCACTCCCAGCACGGTAACCTTGGCTTCGTCACGGTTGAACGCAATCCCAGAAACGACGGCCTGTTCCATCTTCTCGTCCTCTTCGAAAGTGATCAGGGTGCCTGAGCGGGCCTCTTCAGCCAAATCGATATCCCAAGGGGTAAAGCTCGACAGCACGCGCAGCGGCACCCTGTACTTGCCCGCAAACTCCACCGAGCGAATCTGCAACACCTTGGAACCCAGACTGGCCATTTCCAGCATCTCCTCGAAGCTGATCGTGGCCATGCGGCGCGCCTCGGGCACCACGCGCGGGTCGGTGGTGTACACGCCGTCGACATCGGTGTAGATCAGGCACTCGTCGGCCTTCATGGCCGCGGCCACGGCCACGGCTGAGGTGTCACTGCCACCGCGGCCCAGCGTCGTGATGTGCCCAGCCTCGTCGATGCCCTGGAAGCCTGTGACGATGACCACCCTGCCCTGTCGCAGGTCGCCACGGATTCGGGCGTCATCGATGGCGGTGATGCGGGCCTTGGTGTAGGCGGAATCGGTCTTCACCGGCACCTGCCAGCCGGTGTAGCTGACCGCATCCACGCCTTCGGCTTGCAGCGCCAGAGCCAGCAAGCCTACCGAGACCTGTTCGCCCGTACTGGCGATCATGTCCAGCTCACGCAGGGCCAGGGGCTCGCGTGGATCGGGCATCAGCTCCTTGGCCATGCCGAGCAAGCGGTTCGTCTCACCGCTCATGGCGGAGGGCACGACGACCAGTTGATGGCCGGCGCGGGTCCACTTGGCTACGCGCTTGGCGACGTTTCGGATGCGCTCGGTGGAACCCATCGAGGTTCCGCCGTATTTGTGAACGATCAAGGCCATGGTGTGACAGTCGCGTCGCTCTAGGGGAGGCGCAATCGGCTTTTAACCTTAAGGATTTTATATGGTGCAGCGCAGCATCTAGTGACGCTCTTGCAGTGCCAGAACGAGCCGACCTTTGAGGCGCTTGATCTGACCTCCGGGAATGGGCCAACGGCTGCCGTTGCGGGCGCCCACCGCCTCGTCAAGCAACCGCGCGATGAGGGTCTCGGGCATGCCTGCGGGGCACCAGCGCGCACTCCAGTGGCGCAGGAGATTGGCACGTCGGGCAGGCGACAAACCCGCCCAGGCCGCCAGATCGACGGCACCCATGGCATCCACACAGGCCGCGATGTCCATCGCCGCCAGTTCGCTATTGCAGGCCGCCGCCTCCTGCATCCGCCGCGCGGTGGCGGCCAGGGCCACTTCCGCCTGCGGAAACGCCTCCGACAGGGCTTCCCAGGCCTGGGTTCTCAGTCGGTTCCGGGCCAGGCGCGGATCCTCGTTGCTTGGATCG
Source organism: Betaproteobacteria bacterium (assembly GCA_037127635.1). Classification (GTDB taxonomy): domain Bacteria; phylum Pseudomonadota; class Gammaproteobacteria; order Burkholderiales; family Burkholderiaceae_C; genus Rubrivivax. The sequence goes on from JBAXYD010000009.1 coordinate 15,931, forward strand.
TCCACGTACCGCAATCGATATTGCCTGACGTAAGCCTCGATCGCTGGGCGCGGCTGGTCAAGCCATGGCCGGACCCACTGAATGCCAAGGCGTTCGATGGACCGGGGCATGGCCGACAGGCCCGCGGGGCCACCAGAGCGCAAGGCCTGCAGCAACACCGTCTCGGCTTGGTCGCGCCGGTGCTGGGCGAGCAACACCAGGCCGATCTGCCGTTCCTTGGCCATGCGCGTCAGCGCGTCATAGCGCCCTGCCCTCGCCCAGGCCTCGATGCTCTGGCCCGCAACCGGGGCGCTCGTGAGCCGTTCACCAGCAAAGCGCACGGGCATGCCGCGTCGCGCCCAGCGCGAACACTGCTGCTCCAGCGTGGTCCACCAATCATCGGCCTGAGGCATCAAGCCATGATGAACGTGCAGAGCCCAGACTTCCAGCCCACTGCCCGCTGCCGCGGTGGCAGCCGCGTGCAACAGCGCCACGGAGTCTCGGCCACCGCTGACCGCCACGCCCAGGCGGTGGTCGCCTGCGGGCGTCACGAGCAGATCAACGCTCGCGGGTGTCGGTGAAGCGACCGTAGGACTGCAGGCGTTCATATCGGCGCTGCAGCAAATCCTTGGGCGACAGGTCCGCCACCTGGCGAAGCCCGTCGTTCAAGGACCGCTTGAGCTGCGACGCCATCTGTTTGACATTACGGTGCGCACCGCCCACGGGCTCGCTCACGATCTTGTCGATCACGCCCAGGGCTTTAAGGCGGTGTGCAGTGATGCCCAGAGCCTCGGCGGCATCGGCTGCGCGCTCGGCGGTTTTCCACAGAATGGAGGCACATCCCTCTGGCGAGATCACGGAGTACACCGAGTACTGCAGCATCAGCACCTGATCGGCCACGCTGATGGCCAGCGCGCCGCCAGAGCCGCCCTCGCCGATGATGGTGGTGACGATGGGCACCTCGAGCTGGGCCATCTCGAAGATGTTGCGCCCGATGGCTTCGCTCTGACCGCGCTCTTCGGCGCCAATGCCCGGGTACGCCCCAGGCGTATCGACGAAGGTGAACAAGGGCAAACGGAACTTCTCAGCCAGCCGCATCAAGCGCAGGGCCTTGCGGTAGCCCTCCGGCCGCGACATGCCGAAGTTGCGCAACGAGCGCTCCTTCGTGTCGCGCCCCTTCTGGTGCCCGAGCACCATGCAAGGCTGGCCGTTGAAACGCGCCAGGCCACCGACGATGGACTGGTCATCCGCGAAGGAGCGGTCGCCATGCAACTCCTGGAAGTCGGAAAAGATTTCCTGCACGTAATCCAGCGTGTACGGCCGCTGCGGGTGGCGCGCGATCTGCGTGACCTGCCAGGGCGACAGGTTGGCATAGATGTCCTTGGTGAGCTGCTGGCTCTTCTGGCTCAGCCGGTCGATCTCATCAGAGATGTCGACGGCAGATTCGTTCTGCACATAGCGCAGCTCGTCGATACGGCTTTCCAGTTCGGAGATCGGGTGCTCGAACTCGAGGAAGTGCTTCTTGCTCATCGATGGGGGGCACCCGGCCGAAGTCTCATGATCAATAGTCTACCGGCACCGGGTCCAGGCTGCGCCACAAGTACCAAGTGGCCACGGAGCGAAACGGCGCCCAGGCCTCGGCCACCTCGCGCGCCTCAGCCCGGGAGACGGTCTCGCCACTGAAGTAGTTCAGGCTGATGCCCTTGATCAGGCCCAGGTCGTCAAGCGGCAACACATCGGGCCGCATGAGGTGAAAGATCAGGAACATCTCGGCGGTCCAGCGACCAATGCCCCGGATGGCCACCAGCTCTTCGATGATGGCCTCGTCGCTCATGCCGTCCCACTGCGACACGTGGACCCGGCCGCTGGCGAAGTGGGCCGCCAGATCCAGCAAGTACTCGGCCTTGCGGGCGGAAAGGCCCGCCGAGCGCAAGACCGGCACCTCCAGGCTCCCCACGGCCGCTGGCACCAACGGGCCGCCCTGGGGACTAACCAACGCCGAGAAGCGGTTCCATACAGACTGCGCCGCCTTCACCGAGATCTGCTGCCCCACCACGGAGCGCGACAAGGTGGTGAACGCATCCCCGCGGCTTTGCAACCGTGCTTCCCCAAACCGTGGAATCAAGCGTTTCATCACCCGGTCACTGCGCTTGAGGTGCTTGCAAGCCGCCTCCCAGTACTCGGGCGATACGGGGGCCTCCCAGGCCGTGCCAGGGGCTTCTTTGGCTGCGATGGTCACCAGGCTCTTCTCGGGCAAGCGCACATTCCGGGGTGGACAGAGGCCGATCGGAAAGCAGAGATCATGCCCGCACCCAGGTCGTGCCCTGGGGGGTGTCCTTCAATTCCACGCCCAACGCGGCCAACTCGGCCCGGATGGCGTCGGCAGCAGCAAAGTCGCGCGCCTTTTTGGCCGCCGCTCGCGCCTGGATGCGCTGCTCAATGGCTGCGGCGTCCAGGCCATCAGCGCCCGCCCCCGCAGCGGACTGCAGAAACCCGCGTGGCACCTGCTGCAACAGGCCCAGCACGCCGCCCAGCGCCTTGAGTTGGCCAGCCAGTGCGGCGTCGCGGGTGCGGTGCACCTCGGATGCGAGATCGAACAACACTGCCAACGCCCCCGGGGTGTTGAAGTCGTCGTCCATGGCCGCGCGGAAGTGGGCTGCCGCACCGGTGACCCAGTCGATTTCAGTGCTCTCGGGGGCGGCAACCGCATCCAGCGCTCCGTACAGCCGGCGCAGCGCACTGCGCGCGTCGTCCAGGTGGGCGTCGCTGAAATTGAACGGGCTGCGGTAATGCGTGCGCAGCATCAGGCAGCGCACCGTCTCGCCGTCGTAGCGCTGCAGCACGTCACGGATGGTGAAGAAGTTGCCCAGCGACTTGGACATTTTCTCGTTGTCCACATTGACGAAGCCGTTGTGCATCCAGACATTCACGAAGGGTCGCCCGGTGGCGCCTTCGCTTTGCGCAATCTCGTTCTCGTGATGCGGAAACTGCAGGTCCAGCCCGCCGCCATGGATGTCGAAATGCTCACCCAGCAAGGCACCGCACATCGCCGAGCATTCGATATGCCAGCCGGGACGACCTTCGCCAAAGGGGCTGGGCCACTTGGCATCGGCGGGTTCCTCCGCCTTGGCTGACTTCCACAACACGAAGTCCAGCGGATCGTCCTTGCCTACAGCCACCGCCACCCGCTCGCCCGCACGCAACTCGTCGATCGATTTACCCGACAGCTTTCCGTAGCCAGGGAATTTGCGAACGGCGAAGTTCACGTCACCGTTGTCGGCGCGATATGCCAGCCCACGGGCTTCCAGTCGACCGATAAGGTCCAGCATCTGCGGCACATAGGCGGTCGCGCGTGGCTCATGGGTGGGGCGCTGGACACCTAGAGCATCCAGGTCACTGTGCATCTGACGAATCATTTCCTCGGTCAAGGTTCCGATGGAAACACCTCTTTCCAGGGCGCGGCGGATGATCTTGTCGTCGATATCGGTGATGTTGCGCACATAGGTCACCGCCAGCCCGCTGGCGCGCAGCCAGCGCTGCACGGTGTCGAAGGCCAGCATCATCCGGGCATGACCCATGTGGCACAGGTCGTAGACCGTGATGCCACACACGTACATGCGCACGTGGCCGGCTTCAATGGGTCGCAGGGGCTCGACGCGGCGCGTCAGCGAATTGTGGACGTGCAGGCTCATACGCAAGATCGTTCCGTGGATCCACAGCTGTGACCCCGGAACGCAGCCGACAGTGGGTAAGCGGGAAGATGAGACCGGGGAGTGGAAAAGGGGTCCAAGACCCCTCCAAATCAGTATAGCGGCGCCCTGCGGATAGACTGCTTTCAACGCGCTTGCCGCACGCCCCCAACGGCCTCACCATTGCCCTCATCACTGCCCGCCTGCCATGCTCAGACTGTTCTCGACGTCTCGCTTCTTTCCTTACCTGGCTGCATTCATGCTGTGCGCCGCCCTGCCTTGGGCGGCTTGGGCGCAGAAGGTCGTGCTGGCCACCAGCGAGGGGGACATCACCCTCGAGCTTGACCGCGAGAAGGCCCCACGAACCGTGGACAACTTCATCCAGTACGTGCGTTCGGGCCACTACGACGGCACGATCTTTCACCGCGTGATCGACAACTTCATGATCCAGGGTGGCGGCATGCAGGCCAGCATGGTCGAAAAGGCCACCCGGGCGCCCATCCCTCTGGAGGCTCGCAACGGCCTGCAGAACCTGCGCGGCACAGTGGCCATGGCCCGCACCATGGTGCCTGATTCCGCTACCGCGCAGTTCTTCATCAACCTTCGCGACAACGCCTTCCTGGACGCCGCAAATTCGCGTGACGGCCATGGCTACGCCGTCTTCGGCAAGGTGGTGGCCGGTATGGAGGTGGTAGATCGCATCAAAGCCGTGCCCACCACGTCGCGCGGGCCGCACCAGAACGTGCCGACTACCCCCATCCTCATCCGCAAGGCTACTTTGGAGAACTGACATGGCCAAAACCGTTGAACTGCACACTTCCGCCGGAGTCATCCGGCTCGAACTCGACGACGTCAAGGCGCCCGTGAGCGTAGAGAACTTTCTGACCTACGTGAAGGCCGGGCACTACGACGGCACCGTGTTCCACCGCGTGATCAAGGGCTTCATGGTCCAGGGCGGCGGCATGGACGTCGACATGAAGCAAAAAGGCACCAATGCCCCCATCACCAACGAAGCCGACAACGGGTTGCTGAACAACAAGTACACCGTGGCGATGGCCCGTACCTCCGACCCCCACAGCGCGACCGCCCAGTTCTTCATCAATGCGGCCGACAACGGCTTCCTGAATTTCCGCGCTCCCAACGCCCAGGGCTGGGGGTACACGGTGTTCGGTCACGTGGTCGAAGGGCAAGACGTGGTGGACCGCATCGAGGCCGTGAAGACGGGCCGCCGTGGTTTCCACGACGATGTGCCACTCGAGAATGTGACCATCGACAAGGCGATCGAGGTGGTCTGAGTCGGCGCCTGAAGCTGCCTGAAGCTGCTTGAATCACCCGCATCCGAAGCAGTTCCGTGCCCGAGATCGCCCACTTCAGCGCCCCAGCGCACTGGCGGGCGATCGACTTCCTCTCTGACCTGCATTTGTGCGAGGACCTGCCGCGCACATTTCGGGCCTTTGTCGAGCACCTGGAATCCACGGATGCCGACGCCTTGTTCGTCCTGGGCGACCTGTTCGAAGTCTGGGTTGGTGACGACCAACGCTTGCGCCCCTTCGAGAAGGCCTGTGTGGACGCGCTGCAAGCCCAGGCCCATCGTCTGTGGCTGGGCTTCATGCCCGGCAACCGGGACTTCCTTGTGGGTTCGGCCTTGTGCGAAGTGGCGGGCCTGAACCTGCTGTCGGATCCGACCTGCCTGAACGCCTTCGGCGGGCGCTGGCTGCTGACCCACGGCGATGGGCTGTGTCTGAAGGATGTGGAGTACCAGGGCTTCAGGCGCTTGGTACGCAGCGATGCCTGGCAGCAAGACTTCCTGCGCAAGCCTTTTGACGAGCGCTGGACCATCGCCAGCGGCATCCGCAGCGAGAGTCGCTCGCGCAAGCTGGGCGCCTCCGATCCAGCCCTGTGGGCTGACGTTGACCGTGAAGCCGGGCTGGACTGGCTGGCACAAGCCGGGGCCTGCACGATGATCCACGGTCATACCCACCGCCCTGGGCGTGAGGTATGGGGCCCGAGCGCCGAGCGGTTTGTACTCAGCGATTGGGATCTGGACCACGCCCCGGCCCGCGCCGAGGTGGTGCGCCTGGACGCCACGGGCTTGGCCAGGCGCCGGTTCCAGTGGAGCGACTCGCCAACCATTCGCCCGCAAGGCGCCTGAGCCTGTCCACCGATGTGGTCGCGCCTGCTACAGCGCCTGCGCCAGCATCGCGAGAATGCAGCAGTGGCGCGCAGGCCCATCTCCGACCTGCTCTGGCGCCGCACGCTCAAGCGCTTCCCCTTCCTGCCGCGCGCCGGCACGCCTGAAGAGGCGGCGTTGCGGCGCCTGACCAGCCTCTTCCTGGACAGCAAGGAGTTCTCGGGTGCCCATGGCCTGGTCATCACTGACGACATGGCGGTGGCCATCGCCGCGCAGGCCTGCCTGCCGGTGCTGAGCCTGGAACTCTCGGTCTATGAGGGCTTCGTGGGCATCGTGGTCCACCCCGGTTGGGCCAGGGTGCGCAGATCCGTCGCAGACGATGATGGCGTCGTGCACGAATTCGAGGAAACGTTGTCGGGTGAGGCGGTCCATGGTGGCCCGGTCATGCTCTCGTGGCGGGACGTGCGCTCGGCCGGCGCCAAGGCGGCCCAGGCCTACAACGTGGTGATCCACGAGTTCTCACATGTGCTCGACATGGCCGATGGCCTGGCGGATGGCGTGCCTTTGCTGCCCACCGACATCGGCCGACGCGAATGGCAGAGAACCTTCGAGGCCGCCTACGTCGCTTTCTGCCGCGCGGTCGACGGTGGCCAGGCGACCGTGATAGACCCCTATGGCGCCGAGTCTCCAAGCGAGTTCTTCGCCGTGGCCAGCGAGGCCTTCTTCGTGGCGCCGGAAGGACTGCAGGCCGAACACCCGGCGGTGTACGGCCTGCTGCGGCGCTACTTCAGGCAGGACCCGCTAACCCGCCGGCCAACCGAGCCACCGGGCACGACCGAACCGGCAGAGACCTAAGGCCCTGGCCTAGACCGTTGCCGGTTCGGCCTTGGAGCGATCGCTCTTCTTGGGCGGCCGGATGTCGAGCAGCACCTTGCCCGCCTCATCTACATCCACCTTGAGGCGACCACCGTCGACCAGTCGGCCAAACAGCAATTCGTCAGCCAGGGCACGGCGTATCGTGTCCTGGATCAAGCGCTGCATCGGACGCGCACCCATCAACGGGTCGAACCCGGTCTTGCCCAAGTGCTCGCGCAGGCGGTCGCTGAAGGTGACGTCCACCTTCTTCTCGCCCAGTTGGCTTTCCAACTGCAGCAAGAACTTGTCGACCACACGCAGGATGATCTCCTGGTCCAGCGCTCGGAAGTTCACGATGGCGTCCAGCCGGTTACGGAACTCCGGAGTGAACAGGCGCTTGATATCGGCCATTTCATCACCCTGCTCGCGCTTGTTGGTGAAGCCGATGGTGGCCTTGTTCATGGTCTCGGCGCCCGCGTTCGTCGTCATGATCAAGATCACGTTGCGGAAGTCAGCCTTGCGGCCGTTGTTATCGGTCAATGAGCCGTGGTCCATTACCTGCAGCAACACGTTGAAGACGTCAGGGTGCGCTTTCTCGATCTCGTCGAGCAGCAACACCGAGTGCGGCTTCTTGGTCACCGCCTCGGTCAGCAATCCCCCTTGGTCGAACCCGACGTAGCCCGGAGGCGCACCGATGAGGCGGCTCACCGCGTGGCGCTCCATGTACTCCGACATGTCGAAGCGGATCAACTCGATGCCCAGGATGTACGCCAGTTGCTTGGCCACTTCGGTCTTGCCCACACCCGTGGGGCCGCTGAACAGGAATGACCCAATGGGCTTTTCCGGCTTGCCCAGGCCTGAGCGGGCCATCTTGATGGCAGCAGCCAGCGCATCGATGGCCGGCTCCTGGCCAAACACCACGCTCTTCAGATCTCGGTCCAGCGTCTTGAGCTTGCCGCGATCGTCACTGGACACGCTGGCGGGCGGAATGCGGGCGATCTTGGCCACGATGTCTTCCACCTCGGCCCGCGTGATCGTCTTCTTCTGCCTGGTCTTGGGTAGGATGCGCTGGGCCGCACCGGCCTCGTCAATGACGTCGATGGCCTTGTCGGGCAAGTGTCTGTCGTTGATGTACTTGGCCGACAGTTCGGCCGCAGCCTGCAGCGCCCCTAGCGCGTATTTGATCCCGTGGTGGTCCTCGAAGCGGGACTTCAAGCCCTTGAGGATCTCAACCGTCTGCTCGACAGAGGGCTCCACCACGTCGATCTTCTGGAACCTGCGAGACAGGGCGGCGTCCTTCTCGAACACCCCGCGGTACTCGGTGAAGGTGGTGGCGCCAATGCACTTCATCGAGCCATTGGACAGCGCGGGCTTCAGCAGGTTGCTGGCATCCAGGGTGCCGCCAGAGGCCGCGCCGGCGCCAATCAAGGTGTGAATCTCGTCGATGAACAACACCGCGCTGGGCTGGTCCTTCAACTGCTTGAGCACACCCTTGAGGCGCTGCTCGAAGTCACCACGGTACTTGGTACCGGCCAGCAGTGCACCCATGTCCAGCGAATAGACGGTGGCGCTGGCCAGGATTTCCGGCACGTCACCCTGGGTGATGCGCCAGGCCAAGCCCTCGGCAATGGCGGTCTTGCCCACACCCGCCTCGCCCACCAGCAGCGGATTGTTCTTGCGGCGCCGGCACAGCACCTGGATTACCCGTTCCACCTCGTGCTCCCGGCCGATCAACGGATCGATCTTGCCGTCGCGAGCCAGTTGATTGAGGTTCTGCGTGAACTGATCCAGTGGCGTGGCCTTGCCGTCAGCCTGCTCCTCCTTCTCACCGCCTTCCGGCGCGGCGCCATCACTGGATTTCGCGGGCTCTGGCGGATCGGACTTCTTGATACCGTGAGCTATGAAGTTCACCACGTCCAAGCGCGTCACGCCCTGCTGATGCAGGTAGTACACCGCGTGGGAGTCCTTCTCACCGAAGATCGCCACGAGCACGTTGGCGCCAGTGACCTCTTTCTTGCCACTGCCCGTGGACTGCACATGCATGATGGCGCGTTGGATGACGCGCTGGAACCCCAGCGTGGGCTGGGTGTCCACCTCCTCCGTGCCGGAGACGGTGGGCGTGTTCTCCTTGATGAAGGAGCCCAAGCTCTTGCGCAGATCCTCAATGCTGGCGGCGCAGGCGCGCAGCACTTCAGCGGCAGACGGGTTGTCCAGCAGGGCGAGCAGCAAGTGCTCCACCGTGATGAACTCGTGCCGCTGCTGCCGTGCCTCCACAAAGGCCATGTGCAGGCTGACTTCCAGTTCTTGCGCAATCATGCGGACTCCATTAGGCATTGCAGCGGATGCTGGTCGCGCCGAGCTGCAGCCAGCACCAGCTCGACCTTGGTGGCCGCGACGTCGCGGGAGTAAACCCCGCAGACACCGCGCCCTTCGTGGTGGATCTTCAGCATGATCAGCGTGGCCGTTTCAAGGTCATGCTGAAAGAACTGTTGAAGCACACGGATGACGAACTCCATCGGCGTGTAGTCGTCATTGAGCATGACGACCTGGAACAGAGATGGTGGTTTCGTGCGCGCTGTCTGGCGCTCGACAACTGCAGCACCATGCCCACCGCTGCCGGGCAACTTGGGCGCAGGCGGAACAGGTTCATCGGAACGATCAGGCATGAATCATTCTATGCACAGCAGCCCGCTAGCGCAGCGCTTCAACCGATCTTGTTAACAACTGGAAACGTGATCGGTGCGGCCCGAAAGGAGACAAGCCCGGCTTGCAGGGCAGAGCCGGGCTTGAAGGCGATGGGATGGACCCCCGCGAAGCCCCTTATGGGGCAAGGGTGGCTTACATGTGGTCGATCATCACCTGACCGAATCCTGAGCAGGACACCTGGGTGGCGCCTTCCATGAGTCGGGCGAAGTCGTAAGTGACCTTCTTGCTGTGGATCGAACGCTCCATGGAAGCAATGATCAGGTCAGCGGCCTCCACCCAACCCATGTGGCGCAGCATCATCTCGGCCGACAAGATCTCGGAACCGGGGTTGACATAGTCCTTGCCCGCGTACTTCGGGGCGGTGCCATGCGTGGCCTCGAACATGGCCACGGAATCGCTCAGATTGGCCCCCGGAGCGATGCCGATGCCGCCCACCTGCGCTGCCAGGGCGTCGGACACATAGTCGCCGTTGAGGTTCAGGGTGGCAATGACCGAATACTCTGCCGGACGCAACAAGATCTGCTGCAGGAAGGCATCAGCGATCGAATCCTTGATGACGATCTCGCGACCCGTCTTCGGATTCTTCATCTTGCACCAGGGTCCGCCGTCGATGGGCTCGGCGCCAAACTCGCGCTGCGCCAAGGCGTAGCTCCAGTCGCGGAAGCCCCCTTCGGTGAACTTCATGATGTTGCCTTTGTGGACAATGGTCACGGATGGCTTGTCGTTGTCGATGGTGTACTGGATGGCCTTGCGCACCAGGCGCTCCGTCCCTTCACGCGACACGGGCTTGATGCCGATTCCAGAGGAGTTGGGGAAACGGATCTTTTTGACACCCATCTCATCGATCAGGAACTTGATGAGCTTCCTGGCCTTGTCGCTCTCGGCCTCGTACTCGATGCCGGCGTAGATGTCTTCAGAGTTCTCGCGGAAGATGACCATGTTGGTCTTTTCCGGTTCCTTCAACGGGCTGGGTACACCCTTGAAGTACTGGATGGGGCGCAGGCAGACGTAAAGATCGAGTTCCTGGCGAAGCGCCACGTTCAGCGAACGAATGCCGCCGCCCACCGGTGTGGTCAGCGGGCCCTTGATCGACACCACATAGTCGCGCACGATGTCCAGCGTCTCCTGGGGCAGCCAGACGTCCGGGCCATAGATACGGGTGGATTTCTCGCCGGCAAAGACCTCCATCCAGTGGATCTTGCGGGTGCCGCCGTAGACCTTGGCCACGGCCGCGTCCACCACCTTGATCATCACGGGGGTGATGTCGAGACCGGTGCCGTCGCCTTCGATGTAGGGAATGATGGGATGGTCGGGGACGTTCAAGGAATAGTCCGCGTTGACGGTGATCTTCTTCCCGCCCTCGGGAACCGTGACGTGCTGATACATGTAGTGAGTCTCCGCCTCTGGCTTTGTGCAGCCGTTGAAAACAGGAGAAATTCTAGTGGAGCGACCTGTCAACCGACTGACCCGCCCGCGCGTTTTCGTGGTGCCGCCCCTCGAAGGGCGGTGAATTCAAACTTTCGAAAGGTAAATTCCATGTCCAAGATCCTGGCCGCCCTGATCGCCGCTGCGTTCTCTTTCGCCGCTTCTGCCCAAGCTCCGGCCCCCGCCAAGAAGGAAGAGAAGAAGGCTGAAGCCGCCAAGCCGGCCGCCTCCGCTGCCAAGAAGGAAGAGAAGAAGAAGTAAATCTTCGTCTCTCTGGGTCGCACGCTGGTCGTGCCATCCTGTCAAGACGCCCGGCACTGCCGGGCGTTTTGCGTTTCGCGCGGCATCTCCGACGTCCCTGTCCCTCCGCAGCCCGCGCTATCCCGGTCAGGCGAAACAGTAAGCCCAGACCTGGCCCCAGACCTCGTGGCCCATGGCCCACAGCGAACCCAGGGCCAGAAGTGCCCCCGTCAGGCGTGCCACAAGCCGGTTCAACCCCGCCGCCCGGGGCCGGGCAGCGTCGCGGGATATCCACCAAGCCCAGACTGCAGGGGCCAGTTGCAGCCCAAAGGCCGAAGCGATTGCGAAAGCTGCCATCACCGCGGCACCGGCCGCTGGCGTGTTGGCCAATCCGGCCACAACCAACGCGGACTGCAGCAAGCCGCAGGGCCAGGCCACCCACAGGCTCCCAGCCGCCCCCGCCCGCAGATCGCGTGAGCGGCTGGCCCATCGAACGGGATGCGCTGCTGAGCTTGCTCGATCCGGCCCCGACATGCCCGTGCTCGGCCTGGTGCGACCTATCCGAGTCATCCAACCGGGCTGCTGCGCGGTGATGGCCAGCCACAGCCCCAGCGCCAACGCAGCCACATGCAACAGGGCCCAACCCGGGCGCAGCCAGTGCGCCGTCTGACCAGCCCAGGCCAACAAACCCACACCCGCAGCCACAAAGGCCCCGGCAGCGGAATACCCAGCCACCCGCATGCCGTGGAACGCCCACGCGGCCGCGTTGGTCGGCCGCAGTCCCTGTACCCAACCACCCCGAGAAAACGGTCGGTGGGGACTGCCCTGTAACGCGGCGCAGGCGGGCCCGCACATCGCCGCACAGTGCGGCGCACCAGCCAGACCCATCAAGAGTCCGGTCAAGGCCAGGGCCAGATCCATTACTGGGTGATGCGGAAGAACCCGAGTGGACAGCGCAGTTCCATTTGTTCAATCAGTTCGGCGCTGCGGTTTCATCCGCATACACTTTGCCTCGTCCAAGCTTGAGGGAGCTTGATATGGAGCAAGCAAGAACGTCTGCTAGAGCACGCCAGAGTACAAGAGCGCAACAAGCGGTCGCGCGGCGGAGGCGGCAACAACCGGCAACGACGCTGCGCCGGGTTGCAGCAGTACCGGAACAATGACAGTTACCACCCCTGTTCGCATTGGCCCCATCAAGGCCGCTTGTTCGAGCTGCAATCTGCGCGAACTTTGCCTGCCTGTCGGGCTGTCAGCCGAGCAGGTAGGCCGGTTGGACGAATTGGTGGCCTCACGGCGCAGCATTTTCAGAGGCGGGACCCTGTTTCGTAGCGGCGACCCCTTCCATTCCCTCTTCGCCGTACGCACAGGCTTCTTCAAGACCTGCACCGGCGCCGAGGACGGGCGCGACCAAGTCACCGGCTTTCAGATGTCAGGCGACCTGCTGGGCCTGGACGGCATCAGCAGCGATCGCCACGCCTGTGATGCGGTGGCACTGGAAGACGGGACGGTGTGCGTGATCCCCTTTCATGACCTGGAAGGCCTCTCGCTGCAGATCTCTGAACTGCAGCGGGTATTCCACAAGATCATGAGCCGCGAAATCGTTCGCGACCATGGAGTAATGCTGCTGCTGGGTAGCATGCGCGCCGAAGAACGAGTGGCGGCATTTCTGCTGAACCTGACACAACGGCTGCACGATCGGGGCTTTTCACGCAACGAGCTGGTGCTGCGCATGACGCGCGAAGAGATCGGCAGCTATCTGGGGTTGAAACTGGAGACCGTGAGCAGAACGTTCTCCAAGCTTCAGGATGATGGCGTGCTCGAAGTCAAGCAACGACAGATCCGAATCGTCGACCAAGCCGCCCTGCGACAGATGGTCAACACCAACCCCTGCTGAATCAGGTGGTCGGCTCTGACGGTCGACTTCAAGACAGCGAGAACCCCGTGTGCACCGCCCCCTCGGCCAGTGGCGGCGGGCCATCGGAAACAGGAGCCAAGGGGGCACTGTTGGGGGTCACTTCTTGCCTGGTGCGGCAGCCGAGTGGTTGCGCCCCTGAACCGCCGGTCGCTCTGAGAACTTGTCTGTCTCCTTCGACGTCAGCACGGGCTCGGCACCCCGCAGGGCGATCGTGAAGGTCACGATGCAGGCCATCACCACGGCCGCAGGGCCGCCCAGCACCAGCCACACCATGCCCACACGCCACCAGGGCGCAGGATTTGCTGCCGAAATGCCAGCGCTCGCTGAAGTCATGCTGTCACCTTTGAATCACAAACGTAGATCGCTCCGCCACGCTGACAGAAACTTCGCCAGGACTGGGTAGACGCTCGATTTCGAACGTCAGGCCATGCGCGCCGGCACCCAGGCGTATTGCGGCTTCGGCCGGCATCCGGACGGCCAGGGGCAGCCACCGGGCCTGCGCCGGCCCAAGATCGACCTCTGAGCGCCCCATCACGTGGACATCTGGCAGGCCGCCGACCGTGACTCGATAGCGCTGCGCCTGCTCGGTGGCATTCATGAACTGCAGACGGTAGCCGTTCTCGATACCTCCGTCTTCTCCCAGGCGCGCGAGGGCGCCGCGGTCTCGCACCACGTCCACCTTGAACGGATCACGCAGCCACAGGCTGACGGCAAGCACCGCGCAAATCAACAAAAGTATGACGGCGTACGCCAGCACCCGTGGACGGAACACCCGCGCCCACGTCTGGCGTGGTGACCACCCATGTGCCATGCTGTTCTGTGTGGCGTAGCGCACCAGACCCTTGCTGTAACCCATCTTGTCCATCACGCCGTCACACACGTCCACGCAGGCGGCGCAGCCAATGCATTCGTACTGCAACCCCCTACGGATGTCGATGCCCGTCGGACAGACTTGCACGCACAAGCCGCAGTCGATGCAGTCGCCCAGGCCCAGCGCCTTCGGGTCGGCCTTGCGTCCTCGAGAGCCGCGTGGGTCCCCGCGCGCCGCGTCGTAACTGATGACCAAGGTGTCCTTGTCGAACATCGCACTCTGGAAGCGCGCGTACGGGCACATGTACTTGCAGACCTGCTCACGCATCCAGCCGGCGTTGCCATAGGTGGCAAATCCGTAGAACAGCACCCAGAACCACTCCCAGGGGCCGAAGTCCAGCGTGAACGCATCGGCCCACAAGTTCTTGATGGGGGTGAAGTAGCCCACCAGGGTGAACCCCGTCCACAGTGCAATGCAGAGCCAGACCGCCTGCTTGGCGCTCTTGCGCCAGAGCTTGTCCAGCGTCCAGGGGGCGGCATCCAGCCGCAGGCGAGCGGCACGGTCGCCCTCGATCTGCCGCTCCACCCACATGAATATCTCGGCGTAAACCGTCTGAGGACAGGCGTAGCCGCACCACAACCGGCCAGCCACCGCGGTGAACAGGAACAGCGCATAGGCACTGATGATCAGCAGTGCCGTGAGATAGATGAAGTCCTGCGGGTACAGGACCAGACCAAAGACGTAAAACCGACGACTGGCCAGGTCGAAGAGCACCGCCTGGCGCGCATTCCACTCCAGCCAGGGCAGGCCGTAGAACAGCAGTTGGGTGGACCACACCAGAATCCAACGCCATCGAGCGAACCAGCCCGAGACGGAGCGTGGGTAGATCTTGCGCTGCGCCTGGTACAGCCAGACGATGGTGCCAGAGGCGTCATCGTCTGCGGGGACAGCAGGCGAAGCCTGGATCATCCTGCCGCCTGTTCAATGCATCGGTCAAGACTCACCTGGATGCCTCAGCCGTGGCCTGGGACATGCCGATCACGTAGGCTGCCAGCACATGCACCTGCTCAGGCGTCAGGTGCGCGGCCTGCGCGGGCATGGCGTTGGTCTTGCCGGCGGTGATGATGTTGACAATGGCCTGCTCACCCCACCCGTGCAGCCAGATCTTGTCAGTCAGGTTGGGGGCCCCCAGGGCCTGATTACCCTTGCCATCGGCTCCATGGCATGCGGCACACATCGCAAACTTGGGTTTGCCCAGGGCGGCGGCCACGGCGTCGTGCGCGCTGCCTGACAGACTGAGGACAAAGTGGGCGACGTTGCGCACATCGTCGGGGCTGCCTAGGGCGGCAGCCATTGGCGGCATCACACCCATCCGGCCCTTGGTGATGGTCTCCTTGACGATGTCCTGGGAGCCACCGTAGAGCCAGTCGCTGTCGGTCAGATTAGGGAAGCCCTTGCTGCCCCGGCCATCCGAGCCATGGCAGGTTGAGCAATTGTTCAGGAACAGGCGCTCACCGATGCCCATGGCCTGCGGGTCCTTGGCCAGGTCGGCCGCATTCAAGGTCACGTACCTGGCGTAGACCGGCGCCATGGCCGCCACTGCCTTGTCATTCTCGGTCTGGTGTTGGCCCGTGCTGCTCCACTTCAAGGTTCCGGGCTGGCTGCCCAGCCCCGGATACAGCGCGAGGTACACCCCGGCAAACACCACGGTGATGACAAACAGCCACATCCACCAGCGCGGCAGCGGGTTGTTGAGCTCTTTCAGGTCTTCGTCCCACACATGGCCGGTGGTGTTGTCGTCCGCCATCACGCGCCTGCGGCTGGCAATGATCAGCAAGGCCAGGCAGGCCACCAGTCCGACAATCGTGAGGGCGGCGATGAAGACGGACCAGCCGCCGGAAGTGAAGTCGCTCATTTCCGGTCCTCACGGGAAGTGTCTTCTGCAAAGGGCAGGCGGGCTGCCTCTTCGAATTCGCTGCGGCGCGACGGCTTCATGGTGATGGCCACGAGGACGACGAACAACAGCAGGCTGATCACGGTGACAGCGCTGCGCAGGTCATTGATGTCCATGGCCGCCCCTCACTTGACCGCGGTGCCCAACACCTGCAGGTACGCTACCAAGCCATCTAGCTCGGTCCTGCCCTTGACCGCCTCGGCTGAAGCCTTGATCTCGTCTTGTGAGTAAGGCACGCCCAGCGTCCGCAAGGCCTTCAGGCGCGGCGCCATCGAGGCGGGGTCGATCGGGGCGGCCTCCAGCCAAGGATAGGCCGGCATGTTCGATTCCGGCACCAGCGAGCGCGGTGCGATGAGGTGCAGGCGGTGCCACTCGTCGCTGTACTTGCCGCCCACGCGGTGCAGGTCCGGGCCGGTGCGCTTGCTGCCCCACTGGAAGGGGTGGTCGTACACGAACTCGCCCGCCTTGGAGAAGGGCCCGTAGCGCAAGGTCTCGGAGCGGAACGGGCGAATCATCTGCGAATGGCAGTTGTAGCAACCTTCGCGGATATAGACGTCACGCCCCGCCAGTTGCAGCGCGGTGTACGGCTTGAGCCCTTCCACCGGCTGCGTGGTGGAACGTTGAAAGAACAGCGGCACGATTTCTACAAGACCGCCCACGGCCACGGCCAGGAGGATCAACACGATCATCAAGAAGTTGCTGGTCTCGATTCGCTCGTGCCCTTTGGGGGGGTGGTTTGATTGAGCCATTCTGAATCTCCTTGCCTCAGGCGTGCGCCACGTTGACGGCCGGCACTTGGGCGACCTCAGGACGCGCAGAGCGCACCGTCATCACCACGTTCCAGGCCATCAGCAACATGCCCGATAGGTACAACACCCCCCCCAGCAGACGAATCACATAGAAGGGGTAAGTGGCCTTGACGCTCTCCACAAAGCTGTAGACCAAGGTGCCATCGGGATTGACGGCGCGCCACATCAGTCCCTGCATCACTCCAGCGATCCACATCGCGGCGATGTAGAGCACGATGCCGATGGTGGCGATCCAGAAGTGAAGCTCGATGGCCTTCACGCTGTACATCTGCTTGCGGCCATAAAGGCGGGGGATGAGGTAGTACAGCGACCCCATCGAGATCAGGCCCACCCAGCCCAGCGCGCCAGAGTGCACGTGGCCCACGGTCCAGTCGGTGTAGTGACTCAGGGCGTTGACCGTCTTGATGGACATCATCGGCCCCTCGAAGGTGGACATGCCGTAGAACGACAGCGACACGATCAGGAACTTCAGGATGGGGTCATCGCGCAGCTTGTGCCAAGCTCCTGACAGGGTCATGATGCCGTTGATCATGCCGCCCCAGCTGGGGGCCAGCAGCACCAGCGAAAAGATCATTCCGATGGACTGGGCCCAATCCGGCAAAGCGGTGTAGTGCAGGTGGTGCGGGCCCGCCCACATGTAGGTGAAGATCAGCGCCCAGAAGTGCACGATTGAAAGCCGATAGCTGTACACCGGGCGCTCGGCCTGCTTGGGAAGGTAGTAATACATGATTCCCAGGAAGCCGGCGGTGAGGAAGAAGCCCACGGCGTTGTGCCCGTACCACCACTGCACCATGGCGTCCTGCACGCCGGCGTAGGCCGAGTAGCTCTTGGTCAGGCTCACTGGGATGGCAGCACTGTTGACGATGTGCAGCAAGGCGACGGCGATGATGAAGGCACCGAAGAACCAGTTGGCCACGTAGATGTGGCGTACCTTGCGTGTGCCCACTGTGCCGAAGAACACCACGGCAAACGCCACCCACACCACCGCGATGAGCAGATCGATGGGCCACTCCAGTTCAGCGTACTCTTTGCCTGAGGTGATGCCCAGGGGAAGCGTGACCGCCGCCAGCAGGATGACAAGTTGCCACCCCACGAAGGTGAACATGGCCAGCCTCGGCGCGAACAGGCGCGTCTGGCAAGTCCTCTGGACAACGTGATACGAGGTAGCAAAGAGCACACTGCCGCCAAAGGCGAAGATCACCGCGTTGGTATGCAGCGGGCGCAGGCGGCCATAACTCAGGAACGGGATGCCGAAGTTCAACTCAGGCCATGCCAACTGCGCCGCGATGATCACACCCACCAGCATGCCCACCACACCCCACAACACCGCTGCCAGAGCGAACCACCGAACTGGCGTGTCGAAATAGGCGGCGCCTGTGCCGCGCTGATCAGAACTCATCAGAACCCTCCTGCCCATTGCCGAGTTGCCAAGTCGTGCCCCCGCTCGCGTCCTGGGCATCGCCCGGCGCCAGCGCCCTGCGATGCGCGCCCAAGGTCCCTATCCGGACCTTTCGGGAGATTGTTGTGGCGCAACCTCGAGCGAGCCTTGACCCACATCAAACGCATCCGGGTCTTCGGCTATGAGGCGCTGGCCTTCGCGCTCAAGTTCATCGAACTGACCGCTGTATACAGCCCAGCCAAACACCGCCACGATGCCAAGCACCAACACGGCCGACAGTGGAATCAGCAGGTAAAGGATGTCCATGCAGCTGATGCGTCAGCGCCCAGTTCCATCGCGGGTTCCCGAGCCCGCGCGCTGAGCGTTGGCCATCACCAGCATGGAACTGGCGGCCATGCCCAGACCGGCCGCCCAGGGTGGCAACCAGCCCGCCATGGCCAGCGGAATGCAGATGACGTTGTAGGCCAGGGCCCAGCGCAGGTTCTGCCTCACGATGGCCATCGTTCGTAGCGCCGTGCGCTGCAGATCCGCCAGCGCGTCAAGCCGGCCCGACACGATGACGGCATCTGCCCCCTCGCGCGCTGCCAGGGCACCTTGGCCCATGGCCACCGACACATCGGCCGCAGCCAGCACAGGGGCGTCGTTCAAGCCGTCGCCCACCATGGCGCACCGCCAACCACCGGCCTGCGTACGCTTCAACAGCGCAAGCTTGTCCTCAGGCGACAAACCCGCGTGGCACTCTGCAAGGCCCAGCCGCGCCGCCAGGGCCCGGGCACGCGGCGCGCTGTCGCCCGACAGCAGCGACAGGGCTAATCCGGCATCCTTCAAACGCTGGACGGCGTCCTTGGCCCCATGCCGGATGAACTCCTCAAAGCCAAAGGCAGCCACGGGCTGACCCTGGCAAGACAGCATGACCCCGTGTTCGCCCACCTCGCGCCGGCCTGCCCACTCCTCGCCCACCGCCCAGGCGGCCGAACCCAGGCGCCAGCAGCTGCCCTGCGCATCCATCGCCTGCAACCCGGCGCCCGGGGTTTCACAGACCTCACGCCAGACCTCAGCGCCTTCTGAAGCGCTCGCGGCTGGGACATGACCACAGGCTTGCGCTGCCACCAACGCGCGCGATAACGGGTGGGTCGACCAAACCGCCAGCCCGGCAGCGCGTCGCAGTGCTTCCTCCCTCGCGCCCACGATGCGCGGGTCCAGCAGGTCCACGCGCCGCAACTCCAGGCGGTCTTCGGTCAACGTACCGGTCTTGTCCAGGAACACCTTACGCACGGCAGCCATCGTCTCCAGGGTGTCCAGGCGGCGCAGCAGCACCCCGCGGCGTGCCAGCCCCCCGGCTGCAGCGACCAAGGTGGACGGCGTGGCCAACGACAGCGCGCACGGGCAGGTGACGATCAGCACGGCCACCACCACCCACAGGGCCCGCGCGGGTTCGATGATCCACCAGACACCGCCCGCCAGCGCGGCCAGCCCCAGCACCGCCCACAGGAAGGGGCCGGCCCAGCGATCGGCCAGGCGCACCGAGGCCGGTCGCGACGAAAGCGCCTCGCGCATCAGCGCCACGATGGCGTCGTGCCGGGTATCTGCACCCAGCTTGTGCACCTGCATTTCGAACGGTGCGCCGAGATTCACGCTCCCCGCCCAAAGCATGTCTCCTACGGGATGCGAAGCCGCAGCCGACTCGCCCGTGATGAGGGCCTCAGAGACATCAGCCCCGTCTCCCAGCACCGGGCCGTCGGCGGGCACCATGGCCCCGCTGAGCACGCGCACCCTGTCGCCCGCGCGCAACCGATGCACGCTGAGTTGCCGGGTAGAGCCATCTTCCTGCACCCTCAAAGCCACCTGGGGCATCGCGGCCGCGGTGGACTCCAGGCGCTCGGCCGCTCGGTGGCGCGACTGCATTTCCAGGAAGCGTCCCAGCCACAGGAAGGCCAGAAACATGGTAAGCGAGTCAAAGTAGACCTCCGGGCCGAACAGGCCGGCAGGATCAAAGGTCGCGGCCGTGCTGGCGACGAAAGTCACCAGGATGCCCAGCGCCACCGGCACGTCCATGCCCATGCGCCGCGTGCGCAATGACAACCAGGCGCCGCGCAGAAACGGCATGCCCGCGAACCACAGCACCGGCACCGACAACATCCAGCTGCCCCAGTTCAACAACTGCCGCAGGTCGTCGCTCAACTCGCCCGGCGCAGCCACGTAAGAAGGCGTGGCCATCATCATCACCTGCATCGCCAGAAAGCCCGCGACGAAGAGGCGCCACAGCGCGTGCCGGTGCTCCTGGCGGCGCAACTCACGAGCAGCCAGCGCAGCATCGGGGGCGGCGTCGTAGCCCGCCCGCCGGACGGCTTCGATGAGGCGGGAGGGCTGGGTGCGTGCCGGGTTCCAGTGCACGGTGGCGCGTTGTGCGCTGGCGCTGACCCGCACGTCGTGAACACCTTCCACGCCCGCGACCGCTTGTTCGATGATGCCTGCGCAGGCAGCACAGTGCATCCCTGAGAGTTGAAACGAAGACACGCCGCACCGCGTACCTGTGGCATCGTGTTCCCACCGGGTGAAGCGTGCGATTTCCTCCGGTTCATCCACCGCAAGCGCTGTATCCAGCCCATGCCCGAGTCCCGCCGCGCAGGTCAAACCGGCCGGGAGAGCTTCGGCGGAAATCATTTCAAAGGTAGGGACTGGTGCGGCAAGTGCGAAGACCGTCAAGGTGCGCTGCCGATGGCGGTTTCATAATGATGCGCGAACACTCCCCTGCACGATATGACCTGCGTCAAGTACAACCGGTGGTTCCTCGTCCCATCTAGGTCACCACTAAAGCCCGGACGGCGTTGGCTACCAGGCCTCTGGCCACTGGCCGCGGCAGTGCTGCTCGTCATGAGCGTGCTGGCGTTCAGGCCGGTTTTGGCCCAGCAGGTACCGCAGCCTCGCCTGGCTACGGTGCAGTTGCAAGCGGGTATGCACAACATCGTGGCCGAATTGGCGCAGACGTCTCAGCAACAGCAGACCGGCATGATGATGCGTACCGAAATGGCTTCGCACGAGGGCATGCTGTTTGTCTTCGACGACCTGTCCCCGCGCTGCTTCTGGATGAAGAACACGTTGCTGCCGCTGTCCATCGCCTTCATCGAGGACGATGGCACGGTGGTGAACATTGCGGAGATGAAACCCAGATCCGAGGCATCACATTGCTCGGAAAGGCCCGTGCGCTACGCGCTGGAGATGAACCAGGGGTGGTTCTCCAAGCGCGCCATCAAGCCAGGCTTTCGTCTCAAGGGCCCGCCGTTCAAGCCCTGAGCCTGCCGCTCTCTGGGCTGCAGCCAGGTGCAGCGCAATGAACAAAGGCCGGCGATGCCGGCCTTTGTTCAGTTGCGCCGCGTGGTGCTTTAGCCGAAGTTCTTCTCGGCAAAGCCCCAGTTCACCAGCTTGTCCAGGAAGGTCTCGACGAACTTCTGGCGCAGGTTGCGGTAATCGATGTAGTAGGCGTGCTCCCAGACGTCCACAGTCAGCAGTGCCGTGTCACCGGTGGTGAGAGGCGTGCCCGCCGCCCCGGTGTTGACGATGTCCACCGAGCCATCGGCCTTCTTCACCAGCCAGGTCCAGCCGGAACCGAAATTGCCCACGGCCGACTTCACGAAGGCCTCGCGGAAGGCGGCGTAGGAGCCCCATTTCGCCTGGACAGCCGCAGCCAGCGCGCCGCCGGGCTCGCCACCGCCCGCAGGCTTCATGCAGTTCCAGAAGAAGGTGTGGTTCCAGATCTGGGCGGCGTTGTTGTAGACGCCACCAGACGACTTCTTGATGATCTCCTCAAGCGTCATCGCTTCGAACTCGGTGCCCTTCTGCAGGTTGTTCAGGTTGACGACGTAGGCGTTGTGGTGCTTGCCGTGGTGGAACTCCAGCGTCTCGCGGCTGTAGTGCGGCGCCAGGGCGTCGATGGCAAAAGGCAGTGCAGGAAGGGTGTGTTCCATGGTGATCCTCGGGGTTGGCAGGAAGGGATGGGAAAGGACAACGAAATCAGGTGCGGGTAGCGGCGCAGGTGGTTACCGTGCGCGGCGTCAGGACGGCTCCGGGGTCCGGTCTCTGCAGCACCTTTTGACGCTGCATGACCCCGTAACGTAACCGATTGTAGGCAGGCCCCCCAGGCCTGGTGGGGAGTACGGTCAGCCCGATGCGGGGTCCAGTCGCACAGAGTCCACCGTTGCCCTCACCTGCCCGTTCTCAAAGACAGCCTCAATGGGATCGCCAGGCGAGAGTTCTTCCGCGCGGGTCACGGGACGGCCATCCGGGCGCGCCACCCAGGCATAGCCGCGCTTGAGGACCCCGCGGGGGTTGGAGGCCTCCAACCGTGCAGCCAGCGCTTGGAGGTGCCACTGCCTGGCCTGGGCCGTCGCGCGCAGTGCCCGACGAAGGCGTGACTCGAACATTTCGGCCCGATCGGCCCCTTGACGTACACGCGTCCGCACCGCCATGCCCAGTCGCCGCTCCAAAGCCTGCAGGCGCTGTTGCTGCACCATCAGCACGTGGCGCGGCCGCTGGGCCCGTTCAGCCAACAGGTCCAGCCGTTGGGCCTGACGCTCCAAGGTGCGCTGCGCTGCACGCGTGAGCCGATGCTTCAGTGTCTGCAACCGTTCCAGCAAGTCGTCCCGCACGGGTGCGGCCAACTCAGCGGCCGCGGTTGGCGTCGGGGCGCGCAGGTCCGCCGCCAGATCGCAGAGGGTGACATCGGTCTCATGGCCCACACCACAGACCACCGGAAGGGGTGATGCCGCCACCGCACGGACCACCCGCTCGTCATTGAAGGCCCAGAGGTCCTCCAGGGAGCCGCCCCCGCGCACCAGCAGCAAGGTGTCGGCCTGCGCGTGGTTGGCGGCCCTATGCAGGGCCTGCACGATGGTGGGCGGCGCCTCGCTGCCCTGTACCAGGCACGGGTACACGACAACGCGGACATGCGGCGCACGCCGGGCCAAGGCGGTCAGCACATCCTGAAGCGCCGCCGCGCCAAGTGAGGACACCACCCCCAGCACCCTGGGGAACGCCGGCAGGGGACGCCGCCGCGCGGGGTCGAACAGTCCGGCCGCCTCCAGGCGCGTCTTGAGCCGCAGAAACTCTTCGTAGAGCGAACCCGCGCCCTGCCGGCGCATTGACTCGGCCACAAACTGTAGTTCGCCGCGCGGTTCGTACAAGGCCAGTCGACCACGTACCTCCACCCGCTGCCCATCGCCTGGGGCAAAGTCCAGCAGGCTCGCGGCCCGCCTGAACATCGCGCACCGCACCAGCGCAGGGGCGCCATCGGCGTCTTTCAGTGAAAAATAGCAGTGGCCGCTGGCGGCTCGGGCGAAACCCGCCAATTCACCAGTGACGGTGACGCCACCGAGGCGCGACGTCAGCGCATCCGAGATGGCCAGCAGCAGCGCCGAAACACTCCAGGCGCGCTCCAGCAGACGCGTGCCGGTGCCCTCCATCACACGGTGATGGCCCGCGGGGCCCCCGCAGCGCTGGAACATTGATCCAAAGGTGGCGTCCCGTGCTGCTGGGCGGGGCAGTTGAGGCCGGATGACCTCATCTCCTCATGCAAACTCTTGTCACGCATCGTTTTTTCCTGTTCCGCAGGCAAGACTTGGCGGGCTGCAGCCCCGCGATCTTCCGGTCGAGCGGAGGCCACCTCAAGATGTCCACAAAGATATCCACAACCCCCATGGATGGCGCCAAAGAGCCGTAGTGGCAGCAGGCTTGCGCACCAAGGGCATCGGCCATAATCGATTCGATCGCGTCCCTGACACCCCACACGGTGTTGTCACGGTCGGCCAGATCACTTCAGCGGATGCACGGCATCACACAGGTAATCCCTTGATTTCCATCATACAAGCCGCCGGTTGGCCGATCTGGCCCCTCATCGTGTGCTCGGTGATTGCGCTGGCCCTGGTCTTCGAGCGCTTCGTGAGCCTGCGCGCAAGGGTGGTGTTCCCACCTACCTTGGTGGACGAGGTGATCACGGTCTCTCGCAGGGGCATTCCGCCTGCAGACGTGGTGAGCAAACTGGCTAACAGCTCCGTCTTGGGCAGCATCCTGGCAGCGGGCTTCAGGGCGTTGGCGGCCGAACCGCGGCTGGCCGAGCCCGCCTTGCGGCAGGCGTTTGAGAACGCAGGCCGTGCCGCGGTGCACCAGTTGGACCGCTACCTGAACGCCTTGGGCACCATCGCCACAACAGCCCCTTTGCTGGGCCTGCTGGGCACTGTGGTGGGCATGATCGAGATCTTCGGCGCCCAGACGCCGGGCACAGCAGGGCAAAACCCGCAGCAACTCGCCCACGGCATCTCCATAGCGCTCTACAACACGGCATTCGGGTTGATCATTGCGATTCCGGCGCTGATGTTTCACCGCTATTTCCGGGGTCGGGTGGAGTCCTATCGCCTGGGCATGGAACTGGCCGTCGAGCGTATGGTGCCCTACCTGGTCCGGCTCGGCTCCGGTGGCCGCGGGGGCGCGTACTGATGAATTTCAGGCGAACCAGCGCCACGGATGAACCGGAAATCAACCTGATTCCGTTCATCGACGTGCTGCTGGTCGTGCTGATCTTTCTGATGTTGTCGACCACCTACTCACGCTTTACCGAGCTGCAGGTCACCCTGCCGACGGCCGACGCCGAAAAGATGAAGGAGCGGCCCCAGGAACTGGTGGTCGCCGTGGCCAGCGACGGGCGTTACACCGTGAACCGGCAGCCCCTGGAGGGCCGCGGCGTGGAAGCGCTGGTGGAGCGCCTGAAGGAGGCTTCGTCCGGCAAGTCTGAGACCGTGGTCGTCGTGACAGCCGACGCCCTGGCCGCCCACCAGTCGGTCGTGAATGTGCTGGACGCCGCCCGGCGTGCCGGGCTGGCCCGCATCACCTTCGCTGCGCAGACGCCCCAGCGCGGGCGTTAAGCCCCCGGCCTGGTGCGCCATGATGCTGCGTGAAGCGCTGGAGAGGGCCTGGTGGCAGCCCCGCACCAGCTTGGCAGCAGCACTGCTCGCGCCATTGAGCGTGCTGTATGGGCTGCTGCGTTGGCTGGCCCAATTGGGCTGGAGGCGCGGCTGGCGGCAGCCCTGGCGTGCCCCAGTGCCCGTGCTGGTGGTGGGCAACCTGGTGGTAGGCGGCGCAGGCAAGACCCCTGCGGTCATCGCGTTGGCCCAGGCGCTGGGGCGGCGAGGCTGGCGCCCCGGGATCGTTTCGCGCGGCTACGGCGCACGCGAGGCCGATGTTGATGGACCGCAGCAGGTGCACGCCGACTCCAGTGCCCACCAGGTGGGCGACGAACCTCTGTTGATGGCACGAAGGACCGGCCGCCCGGTGTGGGTCGGAGCCCGTCGGGTGGGGGCAGCAAAGGCCCTGTGCGCCCACCACCCGGAGGTGGACCTGATCATCAGCGACGACGGGCTGCAGCACCTGGCGCTGCAGCGCGACGCGCAGCTCGTGCTGTTCGACGACCGCGGCGCCGGCAATGGCCGGCTGCTGCCGGCCGGGCCGCTGCGCGAGCCGCTGCCTGAACGCCTGCCCGCTCGAACCCTGGTGCTGTACAACGCAGCACGCCCGAGCACTTCCCTGCCGGGCGACTGCGCCGGACGCCGCCTGGCGGGCATCCAGCCGCTGGCCGCCTGGCGGCGTCAAGAGCCGGTGCCGCCTTCCATGGACGCCTGGCGGGGCCGCCGCGTGCTGGCCGCAGCAGGTATCGGCCACCCGGAACGCTTCTTCACCATGCTGGAACAGGCCGGGCTGCAGGTGGAGCGCTTGCCCCTGGCCGACCACGCCCCCCTGCACCCCCTGCCCTGGCCAGCGCAAACCCCTGTCGTGGTCGTCACGGAAAAGGACGCCGTCAAGCTGCCCCCCAGCCCACACAACGGTTCCGACCCGCCTGATACATCGGCCATCCATGTGGCCACGCTAGACTTTGCGATTCCCGACACCACTGTCGATGCCTTGGAGCGCATGCTCCTGCCCCTGCGCAAACACTGACCATGGACCACCGCCTGATCGAACTCTTGGTATGCCCTGTGTGCAAGGGGCCACTGGAAATGCTGCGCGACGAGGACGCCCGCCCCGCGGAACTGGCCTGCCCCGCAGACCGCCTGGCGTTCCCCATCCGCGACGGCATCCCGGTGATGCTGGAAAGCGAGGCCCGCAACCTCGACGCTGCGGCAGGCGACAAGGCCCCGGCGTGAGCGTGTCTTCGTTCACGGTGCTGGTGCCGGCCCGCCTGGGCTCCACCCGCTTGCCGGGCAAGCCGCTGCTGGACATCGGCGGCCTGCCCATGGTGGTGCGCGTGGCACGGCAAGCCCAGCGCTGCGGCGCTGCCGATGTGGTGGTGGCCACCGACGCGCAGGAGGTGGCCGCCGCGTGCCAGGTCCACGGTGTGCGCCATGTGATGACGCGGGCCGATCACGCCAGCGGCAGCGACCGCCTGGCCGAGGCCTGCGAATTGCTGGGCCTGGAGGGCGACCACATCATCGTCAACGTGCAGGGCGACGAGCCCCTGATCGAGCCCGGCTTGATCCAACGCTGCGCACAACTGTTGGACGAGCATCCCGATTGCCCGGTAAGCACGGTGGCACACCGCATTGACGACTGGGCCGACTGGCTCAACCCCAACGTGGTGAAGGTGGTGCTTGATGCCGCCGGCCGGGCGCTGTACTTCACGCGGGCGCCCGTGCCCTTCAACCGTGACGGTGCACCCGGCCAACTGCCCGTGCAACCGGCTCCGTTGCGCCATCTGGGGCTGTACGCCTATCGGGCGGGGTTTCTGCGGCGCTTCCCCAGCCTGCCGCAGGCGCCCGTTGAGCGCACCGAGGCCCTGGAGCAACTGCGCGTGCTCTGGCACGGCGAGCGCATCGCGGTGCATGTGACTGATCAGGCCCCTGGCACGGGGGTGGACACGCCCGAGGATCTGGAGCGGGTGCGCGCGCTGTTCACTGCAGTCGACAACCCGGGCGCGTGAAAGCCCTGGGAAGGGCATGCGTGGTAATCTGCCCGCAGGGCATGTCCACAATGTGCTCCTGGATCCAACACATAACAGAGACAAGCGCGCAGGCCGCCTGAGCCCCTGCGCCCCACCCCGAGACGAGGACCGTAATGAGACTGATCCTTTTGGGCCCACCCGGCGCCGGCAAGGGCACGCAAGCCACCCTGATCTGCAAGAAGTTCGGCATTCCGCAGATCTCCACTGGCGACATGCTGCGTGCGGCGGTGAAGGAGGGCACGCCTCTCGGAGTAGAAGCCAAAAAGGTCATGGACTCCGGCGGCCTGGTCAGTGACGACATCATCATCGGCCTGGTCAAGGAGCGCATCACGCAGCCTGACTGCGCCAACGGCTTCCTGTTCGACGGGTTTCCCCGCACCCTCCCGCAGGCTGACGCCATGAAGGCTGCGGGCGTGAACCTGGACGCAGTGCTGGAGATCGACGTGCCGGATTCGGCCATCGTCGAGCGCATGAGTGGCCGGCGCGTCCATGTGGCCTCAGGCCGCACCTACCACCTCAAGTTCAACCCGCCCAAGGTGGAAGGCGTGGACGATGTGACGGGCGAGCCCCTGATCCAGCGCGATGACGACAAGGAAGAGACCGTTGCCAAGCGCCTGTCCGTCTATCAGGCGCAAACGCGCCCGCTGGTGGGCTACTACTCGGCCTGGGCCGCGGCAGGCGATGCCTCCGCGCCGCGCTACGCCAAGATCTCGGGCCTGGGCGCCATGGAGGAGATCACGACGCGAGCCTTGGCTGCGCTGGGCTGAGTGCGCCAGGTCGCGCCATCTACACCCACTTCACCATCTTCCCGTAACGGGCCAGCAATCGGTCGCTCGTCAGCAAAGTGAGCCCCTCGACCAGCGCCTGGGCCACCAACAAGCGGTCAAAAGGGTCCCGGTGGTGCCAGGGCAGGCGGGCCACCACAGCGATGTGCTCTGGACGGATGTCCATCTGCCTGAAGCCTTGGTCGAGAAGTCCGTTGCGAAGCGCCGTGGAGTCCACGTTGAAACCGGGCTTTTCGAGCGAGGTCTTGATTGCCACCTCCCACATCGTAGCCAGGCTGAACGCCACATCGACATCGCGCGAGGCCACCAGCGCCTCCGCGCGCTTTGACAAGCGGTCAGGAGAGACCGCCGTCCACAACACCAAGTTGGTATCCAGCAGGTACACCCCAAGGCCTCGCCTACTTCTTGGTCTTGGTCTTGGTCGGAGTCCTCAATCGGGGCTTCGTCGAAGCAAGGGTCGCTTCACCCACCGATCCGCCAAGTTCGAACTGCACAAGCATCTCTTCCTCAAAGGCAGACTTGACGTCGATGGAGACCACCGCCTGCCCAGAGAGGAAACCCAACCGCCGTTGCGGCCCTGGTTCATCGACAGGCATCACCCTCACCATCGGTTTCCCCGCCTTGGCGATCACAAAGCTCTGGCCACGGGCCGCCTGCTCAACAAGCCGCGACAAGTGGGTCTTTGCGTCGTGGAGGTTGACTTGTGCGGTCATGTTCATGGACTCCCGTTCGAACCGGCTCACTTGAACCAAGTTTATTGAACCAACTTCAGTGAACCAAGTCTAGCAGGCACCCCTCCCTTCATCCCCGTCCCTTCACTGATTCAAAGGAGAACCATCGTGGACATCTCAGGCAAAGTCTTCATCGTCACCGGCGGCGCATCGGGCCTCGGCGAAGGCACCGTGCACATGCTGGCCAGTCAAGGCGCCAAGGTCGTCATCGCCGACTTGCAGGTGGAAAAGGGCCAGGCTCTGGCTGGCGAAGTGGGTGGCGTTTTCGTCAAGTGCGACGTCAGCCAGGAAGCCGACGCCCAGGCCGTCGTGGCTGCCGCCACGGCGGCGGGCAAGCTGATGGGCCTGGTGAACTGCGCCGGCATTGCCCCCGCCATCAAGACGGTTGGCAAGGATGGCGCGCACCCCTTGGCCAACTTCAGCAGGACCATCAGCGTCAACCTGATCGGCACCTTCAACATGATCCGCCTCGCAGCTGAGGCCATGTGCAAGAACGCACCAGAATCCACAGGCGAGCGCGGCGTGCTCATCTCCACCGCCAGCGTAGCCGCCTATGACGGCCAAATCGGCCAGGCCGCCTACTCCGCCAGCAAGGGCGGCGTGGTGGGCATGACCCTGCCGATCGCGCGCGACCTGGCACGCAATGGCATCCGCAACATGACCATCGCCCCCGGCATCTTCGGCACCCCCATGCTCTTCAGCATGCCCCAGGAAGTGCGCGACACCCTGGCCGCGAGCGTGCCTTTCCCCAGCCGCCTGGGCACCCCGCAGGACTATGCCAAGCTGGTCAAGCACATCATCGAGAACGACATGCTCAACGGCGAGGTGATCCGGTTGGATGGGGCGATTCGGCTGGCGCCGAAGTGAGTCGGCATTGGGTTCTAAGGAGATAGTGAACCATGGCGCAACTGGTACCGGCCTTCGCTGTTCCGATGGCGTTCTTGCGGTTGGACGCGTGCGAAGCGCTGAATCGGGACTTGGAAGACCTGTTCGTCGCGCGTTCACAAGAGCCCGACCGATTCAGCAATCTAACGCCCATCGTCAGCCGCAACGCTCAGGTCTTCGAGAGTCACTTCCGTCTCTTCGACTGGCAGGATGCCTGTGTGCGTCGCCTTCGAGACTTCTGCGTGTCCTCTCTCTATGGGGTCATTGCGGAAGTCAATGGGTACTCAGACGAGATGCTCTCCCGCCTGCACATGGGCATGGAATCTTGGTTCCATCTGACGGAAAGAGGCGGTTACTTCGGCGTCCACCACCACGCGCTGCACGCATGGTCTGGGGTGTACTGTGTGCGGCATGATGGGGACGATCCGTCGTCGCTTAGCGGACGGTTGTGCTTCATTCATCCCAATGCAGTCGCGTCGATGTACATCGACAAGTCCATCTCTGATCTGAAAGCACCATTCGGCATGGGCCCGGTCAATCTCAGGCTTGAGCCTGGTCAGTTGGTGATATTCCCGTCATGGCTGCTGCATCATGTGCAGCCATTCGAGGGTGAGGGACGGCGGATCACGGTGGCCTTCAACGCGCGATTTCGCCTGCAAGAGGGCTAAAGGCGCCGGCGCGTGCACTGGGCATCCACGCCAGCTTCTCCCCTCATGACCTCACGGTCCGACAGACGCTGCCAGGAACTTCAGGATTTGCTCATTGAGTTGGGCGCGGGTTGCGGTGACGCCGAAACCGTGACCTTCACCCTTGCCGACAAAGTATTCCTTGACCGGATTGCCCGCTGCGGCCAGGGCGTCGGCCATTCGGCGGGCCTGAGCCGGAGGTGTTCGGGTGTCGGCATCGCCGACGTACATGAACACCGGCACCTTGATTGATGCCGCATTGTTGATAGGCGAAAGCGCCCGCGCCATCGGGCTGTCCATGCTCTCCACACCGACCACGCGCAGCCAATACTCCCGAGCGGAAGGGCTCTCTGCGTAGTCAGCCTTTCCATGTTGGAACGGCAAATCGGTGACTGGGAGACCCGCAATCGCGCATTTGAATGGATTGCTGGGCCGTGTCAGCGCCTGCAACGCTGCGTAGCCGCCATAACTTGCCCCAGAAATGCAGACTTTGCCAGGATCGGCAAATCCCGCTGAGACAGCCCAAGCCACCGCATCCTCATGGTCATCGAGCATCTGTCGGCCGTAGGTCCCAAAGCCTGCGTAGTAGATGGAAGAGCCCAGCTCGGGCGTGATCCGGAAATTCGGCAGAACGACAGCATAGCCACGGGAAGCCAGGATCTGCGCTTCGGAGATACCGAACGATGAGCCGAATCGCCCACCAGACACCACATCTCGGGCAAACGGTCCACCGTGAATGTGCACGACGGTTGGCAACTTCTGGCCAGGTTGGTGATTGGGCGGAAGAACGTAGTACGAGGGAATCTCCAGCCCGTCGCGGGTCTTGAGCCGGAAGGGCCGCACGGCGGCCAGCCGTCCCTCCAGCCAAGGTCGCGCCAGCCCGATGTCCTCCAGCCGGCGATTGTCGGCGTCATAAAGCAAGAATCGGCCTGGCGATCGATCTGAAAACGAGGTCACGACAAACCGCTTGCCAGGAGAGGAAAACACATTGGTACGTCCAGGGAGCGCCGCATCGATGGCGGCTTGCATCTTCCCTGCCGCGTCATCAAGCCAGACCGTCTGCAGCGTGTCCGCATCCACCCGAATGCCGATCAGCCGCCCGGTTCCGCGTTCGGTGATCAAGCTGGACAAGGGCTCACCTTCCGGTGATGCGCCAAGGTCGTACTGCGGATGCTGCGCGATCTGCTCCAGCATCTGCTGCTTTTCGGGGTCGTAACGGTAGATCGCCATGTTGGTCCGACCGTCATTGGTGGACACGATCAGGTGCTTGCCGTCTGGCTCGAAAGCCAACGGCACCCATGCTGGGAATTTGGTGGTATCGAAACGGTTGATCTCTTTCCAGGGGCTGTTGGCGTCAGGGCGGTAGTAGGTATGGAGCATGGTGCTGTTGCCCCGGCCCCGCGCCACGGCGATCCGCGCAACATTCTTCGAGTCCATGATCCAACGGGTGATGAAGTCCGCTGGCCTGCCGGGCGTATGCAGCCGATAACGCCCGTTGAGCAGATTGACGCGGTACAACTCGATGGACTCGTCGCTCCCGATCAAGCCGGCAGCGATGATCTCCTCAGTCGTTCCAGGAATTGACGCTTGGTACTCAAGGAGCACGAAGCCGCCTGTCTGGTTGCGGGCGAGCTGCCTGCGTGTTTGGGCGAGTTGCCGAAACTCCTGCCCCTCACGTCCTACGGTGAACAAGCCACCGGCGGCCGGTGAGTCCTGGCCTGACGGCGCATTGATCTGGATGGCCGAGAACACGAGGCGGTCGTCCCCTACCCACCGTACACCACCGATGTCGATGTCATCGAAGTTGGTGATCGCCGCCGATGAGCGCTTTTCAATGTCAATGATGACCAGATTCAACCGGCCCGACGTCTCGCGCGTCGTTGCGATGTAGCGGCCGCTTGGAGAGGTCACCATCTCGGTGAACTGCGGACGTCGGACAAAGTCCATCACCGGAATGGGTTGTGCGGCGCTTGCGACAGGCGGCTGTGGTTGGGCCTGCGCAGTGGCCCAGGCCGCCGCCCAACCCGTGCAGACAAGGACTGCCGCCCTAAGGGCGCGCGACCGGAATGAACGCGGATCAAGGTAGGACATAGCTGTCATTGGCTTGCTTGGATGATCGGATTGTGGCGCAGACCACGAGCCCCACTTTGCCTACGCGGTTGTGTTCACCGCCCAAATCAGACCTCGAGACACATGAGGCCGCAAAGAGCCGGTGAACGGCAGGAGCCCATGTCACCCGCGGGGCCATAGGTGTTGCTTTCTTGCACCAGTCGGGCCCCACTGCTCCGAAACTGGGAGAACGTGTGCCAGACTTATTGGTGTCACACAACGGTGTGCCTCTTCATTCGGCGCAGCTTTTTGGTGCGCATCATCCATTTTTCAGAGGAAGACGATGTCCTTCAAGATCAAGCCCTCCCCTATCGCCCGTGCCGTGGCCGTTGTGCTAGGCGGGTTGACACTGATTCCCAGTGTCCAGGCCCAGCAAAGCGGACAACCCGCTGCTTCTGAGCAGCGCATCGAGGTGACGGGTTCGCGCATTCGCCGCGCCGACACCGAGGGCGCCCTGCCCGTCACGGTCATCGACCGTGCCACGATTGAGGCAAGCGGTCAGAATTCCGTCGCCGAACTGATGCGCGACGTGACTTTCGCCTCGTTTGGCAACACCAAGCCGCAATCGGGCAGCTCGGGCCAAGCCTTGTCCGACATCGACCTGCGCGGCCTCGGGTCGAACCGGACTCTGGTGCTGGTGGATGGTCG
Source organism: Betaproteobacteria bacterium (assembly GCA_037127635.1). Lineage (GTDB taxonomy): Bacteria > Pseudomonadota > Gammaproteobacteria > Burkholderiales > Burkholderiaceae_C > Rubrivivax. The sequence goes on from JBAXYD010000009.1 coordinate 48,671, forward strand.
CCGCATCTCGAAGGCCCCTTACTCGGGCCAGTCTCAGGACCTGAACTCGGTGCCGCTCGCCGCTGTTGAGCGCATCGAGATTCTGACGGACGGCGCCTCCGCCATCTACGGGTCTGACGCCATCGGCGGTGTGGTGAACATCATCACCCGCAAGAATTTCAACGGCATCCAGTTCACCTATGGTGAGGGGAATCCGCAGGTCGTCGGCGGGGACACCAAGGAGATCTCGCTGCTGTGGGGTGCCTCGGGCCCGAAGGGCCGCATGTTTGCGGGAGCCTCCGCCGCGTCGCGCGGCATGATCTACACCCGGGACCAGCCCGCAGGTGACGTGTTGGGTGTGTCCAGCTTTGGTAACAATTACCAAAGGATCAGCAACACCACGAAGGCGGGTACTGGCTCTCGGTTGGCTGTTCCAGGGTTCGATTGCACCAAGAACAACTTCTGGAACACGGCTCCAGGCACCGCAGGCAATACCTGCTCGTTCAACTTCAACGCGATTGCGGCGAACGAAGCGTCCGTTGGCAACAAGGGTTTGTTCGCCAACGGCGAATTCAACATCAATGATGACTGGACGGCCTACACCGCCGCGTCAGCCACCACGGTGGATACCTTCGGCCGCTATGCGCCGACCCCGGTGGAGGTCACGCTTACACCAAGCAGCCCGGCTTACCTCCAGATCACTGGTGCAGTACCGGGGTTGGCCGAGGCCAGCCCGCTGGGCTTGAAGTTGCGGCATCGGATGGCTGCGGCGGGTGCACGCGACACCAACACCGATGCCACCGTCACCTCGGCGCTGGCAGGGGTGCGCGGTCGCCTGTTTGGCACTGTGGACCTGGATGTCGGGTTCCGCAGCGAGCGCTACAAGTACATCGAGCTGGGTCAGAACTACATCGTGCGGCCGCTGCTCGAGCAGGCCATCACTTCCGGTGCATACAACATCTTCAACCCGTTTGGCAACTCGGCCGATGTGCTGAATAGCGTGAAGTCCACGATCTCCCGCAACGACCTGTGGGACTCGAAGGAGGCATATGTCACGGCGTCGATGGATCTCTTCAAGATCGGTGGCAAGGCGGTGACGGGCCTCGTGGGCTTTGAGCAACGCACGGAGTTCTATCAGGACAACTACGATCCGCAGAGCGAGGCTGGCATCATCGAGGGTTCGGCTGGCAACTCGGCTGCTGGCTCGCGGACGGTGCGTTCGGCGTTCTTCGAAGTTGTGGCGCCCGTCATGAAGGATCTTGAGCTGTCCCTGGCAGGTCGCCAAGACTCCTACAGCGATTCAGGACGGAACTTCTCGCCGAAGGTGGCGCTGAAGTGGAAGCCGATGAAGAAGGTTACGGTCCGTGGCTCCGTAGGCGAGGGTTTCCGGGCCCCGACGCTGGATGTGCTGACCCAGAAGCCTGCCTTCTCTGCTGACAGCATCACCGATCTGCGCACTTGTATCTCGTTTGGTCGTACCGCGGCGCAGTGTGGCGACACCAACGGTGACGGCATCATCGACGCCGCACAACCGCAGATCCAGGTCGACGCGACGGTCATTTCCAATCCCGGCCTGAAGGCAGAGACCTCCAAGCAGAACAGCTTGGGCATCGTCTTCGATGCCACCGATTGGCTCAGCCTTACCCTGGACGCCTACAAGACGCGCATTGACGGCCGTATGACCGCCATGTCGGCCCAGACGATTATCAATCGCACGGCCAACCCGGCTCTTGGCCCGGTGCCTGCGGCCTTCAGCGTCAAGCGCGACCCCGCCACGGGGGCCATCGTGAACGTGACCCGCGGCACGGTAAACGAGGGTGACCTCGACACGATGGGGTGGGACTTGAACGTCAAGACCGACTTCAAGCTGGGCGCTTATGGGCGGTTGCAGAACCAGGTCCAACTCAGCGGCGTGGAGTCCTACAAGCTCAATGGCGGCGAGAACCAGATCGGCTACCAGGGTCTGCCCAAGTACCGCCTGAACGTGGGCAACACCTGGACGTATGGCCGATTCAGCACCTACCTGGCCATCAACCACATTGGCGAGCAGGACGACAAGGGTGGCCCTTACGCCACCAAAGGCTATACGACGGCGAACCTGAGCGTGACGTACAAGCACCCGACAAAGACGACAGTGTCGGTCGGGGTCATCAATCTGGAAGGGAAGTTGCCCGAGAAACCCGCAGTCTTGGGTTATGACGGCCGCCCCTGGAACTTCAACCTGTACGACGCCCTTGGTCGCCAGGTGTACGTGCGCCTGTCCCAGGCCTTCTGACCTGAACAGGTTCGCGATCTGAGTGCGGGGGGCTCTTCGGAGCCCCCTTTTTCTTGGTCATCGCTCTTCATGGCGGAATCCTGAAGCGGAGTTACGCGGGTTCGACAAGGTGAATACTCCTCCCCAACCTCAGACCGGATTGGCCAGCGCCGAGGCCTCGACTTTGGCTATCTCAACGCCTGATGATGGCAGCCCGGCTGCGTTGCTGCAGCTCAAAGACCAAATCCTTCACACGCGGAGGCACCCGGCGGGCGGCTCCGCCGAGTCCACCTTGTCGGCCCTGACGCAACAGTGTGCACGCGGAAAGACGTCCGCCTACACGTGGATGCTGCTGGCACAGAGCCACCTCGAGACCGGAGACACGATCGCCGCCCTCCAGTGCTGGCATCAGGCCTCCCAGGCACCGCCTGCCGAATGGGATCTGGAGAAGCTTCGCGTCTTGGGCATCGACGCTCCTGAAGCCTGGCAGGCATTGACTGCTCGGATCTCTGGGCTGCGTGCAGAACTGTTGCAGGATGCCTATTCCGAAATCCGCAGCAGCACCGATGCCCGCGCCTTGTTCAGGATTGACCGTGCCCTGGCCGGCTATCTTGGCAAGGCTTCAGTGTTTTCGAGTCACCCCTCGCAACGGCCGAAGGTGCTGTACGTCCCGGGTCTGCCGGCGACAGGATTCCTGGATCCCTCAAGACACCCACTGGTGGCGCCGCTCCTGAGTGGCTTCAAACAGATGCAGGACGAATTCGACGCCGTTCTGGCCGCTGATGCCGGCGTAGAACCCTTTCTTGGAGAGCTGCCAGGCACTGATCTTCCCGAGTACGTTTCAGGAGGTGCCCAAGCGTCCTGGGACGCTCTGTTCTTCTTCAGGCACGGCCAACGATATGACGTGAACCACGGCCGCTGCCCGCACACCAGTGGCCTGCTGGAGGGCCTGGACCTGTGCAGGATCGACCACCAGGCGCCCGAGGTCTGCTTTTCCATCATGCGGCCAGGCACCCGTATCGAACCACACCATGGCGTGACGAATGCCCGGGTCGTGATCCACATGCCATTGAGGGTGCCGCCAGGTTGCTATCTTGAGCTCACTGGCGTCGGGCGACACTACTGGCGAGAAGGCGAGGCCATGGTGTTTGACGACACCTTCGAGCACCTCGCCCACAACCCCACCACCTCGACACGGGGGATTCTCCTGATGGATGCCTGGCACCCCGACCTGAATACGGCTGAACGGCATGCCTTTCGGGCCGTGGTCGAGGCCATCACCCGCATCGAGTCCTTGGCGTGACCTGCGCCGCGAATCACTGAAGATCCATCACGATGTCCTCCACCCCGACCGCATCACTTCCGTCCGCCTGGTCGTCTCTGTGGGCGGAGTCCATGACCGGATCCATCGATCTCGACGCCGAGGATCCGCTCGCGACTTGCCTGCGCGACCACTGGACCGAACAAGCCGCGTGGATGATTGGATGCTCGTCAATTGTTGACGTGGGCAGTGGTCCGGCCGTCTTGGCCCGCTCCATCCACGCCATGCATGGCAACGGGACCGGTCCACGCGTCTGGACCTGCATCGACAGTGCCAGCATCCCCGCGTCTGCATGGACTGGGCTTCCCTTTGCCGTGATAGCCCGAGATGGTGAAGATTTCTCGGCTGCCCTTCCAAGCCATGGACCTGTGGACGCGCTGGTCAGCAACTTTGGCTTGGAGTACGTCGCGCGGGATGGCTTGGCGGCGGCCTGCCAAAGATGGCTCGCCCCTGCAGGTCGCATGAGTTGCGTGATCCATGCAAAGGACTCCTTGATCGATTCCACTTCCGAGCAGGGGGCAGCAGATCTGGTCTTCGCATTGAACGACCTGGCGTTCTTTGCACACGCAAGCCAACTTCTAAGCGCGATGGCGAGCGCTCCAACAGACCCCATGGCCAGAATGATGCACGCCGTGGACATTCGCGATGCCTACAACAACGCTGTCAACCTCTTGAAGGGTCGAATGGAAGACAGGGGCGCCCGAAGCGCCGTGTTGATGGACATCCTTCAAGGCGTTCATGCGCTGACACGATTCGTCGCCGCTGGACATCTGGAGGAAGCGCTGGCCGCACTGGCCAATCGTGAGGCGGCTTACCGGGCAGAACTGGTGCGCCTCAACGAAATGCGCCACAGCGCACAGAGCCAGGCCCAGATCGATGACCTCATGAGCCAGCTCCAAGGCCTGGGGTTCACACAGGTCGAATGTCGATCCCTGTATTGCAGCCTGGGGTCAGTGGCCTGGACCCTGTCGGCCCGCGCACCGTCATAGGGGCTGTATCCCTGTTCAGGGGCTCGATGCCCCAGACCTCGGATCAAACGCCTTCTGCACCCCATCCGCCAGCAGGTTGGCGGCCAGCACGATGGTGACCATGAAGCCAAAGGCGGCGGCGAAGGACCACCAGACCAGGGGGTCGCGGCTCATTTCGCTGCGGGCGAGGTTGATCATGCCGCCGAAGCTGTTCATGGACGGGTCCACGCCCACGCCCACGTAGGACAGCACGGCCTCGTAGAGGATGAGGCGGAGACCTCCAGCACGGTGACGATCAGCATGAGGTGGGCCACGTTGGGGAATATGTGGCGCCACATGATGCGGGCGTGGCCCACCCCAAAGGCCTGGGCAGCGCGCACGTAGGCGAGCTCTCGTTGCTTGAGGGTCTCGGCCCGCACCAGGCGGCACAGGCCCGCCCAGCCGGTCAACCCCAGGGGCCCCTCACACTGGCAACCCCTCTGGAATGGCAAGCCCCATGACTCGGGCAGCTCGATTGAGTCGACGGTCAAAGGACATGAACGTCCACGAAGCAGCCGATGCCTTCTCACCGGCGCTGGCAGACGCCAGTTGCACCGCGTCATAGCCACGCAGAGCCAAGATCTCCGCGTAGTCGCCAGCCAAGGAAACGATCGTCTGCGTGATTTCCATGACCCTCATGCAAGGCCACAAGCGCGCCAGTTCACTGCGCGATTGGTCCCAGATCTGCGCATGTTCGGGAGAGAGGTGGTCGCGGAAATCTGAACAGCGCGATAAGTGGAAACTCTGGGCGTCGAGCTGGGCCGAGGAAGGCCTGGCGAGAAGGAGTTTTCGATGGTCAAGAAGTCAGCGCGCCGCACGCGGCGCACCCACAGTCCGGCGTTCAAGGCACAGGTTGCCCTGGCCGCCTTGCGTGACGACAAGACGATGGCCGAGCTGTGCAAGGAGTACGAGGTGCACTCCAGCCAGATCTTGGACTGGAAACGCCAACTGCTCGAGGGGGCTGCCGACGTCTTCGGCGCCGGCAGCCGAGTCTTGCCACCGGTGGACTTGGCGCCGCTGCACGCCAAGATCGGCCAGTTGGCGCTGGAGAACGATTTTTTAGAACGCGCGCTCACCAAGGCGGGATTGCTGAGCGCAAAGCCATGATCGACCGTAATCACGCCCTGCCCATCACGCGCCAGGCCAGCCTGCTGGGCATGAGCCGAGGCTCGGTCTACTACCTGCCCAGGCCCACCAGCGGGGCCGACCTGGAACTTATGCGCCGCATCGACAAGTTGCACCTGGAGTACCCCTTCATGGGAGCGCGCATGCTGCGCCGCCAACTGCATCGCCAAGGGGTGGACGTGGGCTGGCGTCACATCGCCACGCTGATGCAGCGCATGGGCATCGAGGCCCTGGCGCCGCAGCCCGGGACCAGCAAGCGCGCGCCGGGCCACAAGATCTATCCGTACCTGCTGCGCAAGCTGGCCATCGAGCGGTCCAACCAAGTCTGGGCCCTGGACACGACCTACATCCCGATGGCGCGTGGCTTCGTCTACCTCACCGCGGTGGTGGACGTGGCCAGCCGCCGGGTGCTCGCGCACAAGGTGGCCATCACGCTGGAGGCCTGTCATGCCCGGGAGGTGATCGAGCACGCGTTTGCCCGCTGGGGCACGCCTGAGATCGTTAACACCGACCAGGGCAGCCAGTTCACCGCGACCGAGTTCACCGACGTGGTGTTGGGCCAAGGCTGCCAACTCAGCATGGACGGCCGAGGTGCCTGGCGCGACAACGTCTTCGTCGAGCGGCTGTGGCGCAGCGTCAAATACGAGCGCGTGTACCTCAAGGCCTACGACGGCGTGAGTGCGGCGCGCGCCGACATCGCCGATTACGTGGGCTGGTACAACGCGGCCCGCGCCCATTCGAGCCTGGCTGACGCTACGCCCGATGAGCACTACTTCGCCCATCTGCCGACACTGGCAGTGGCCGCATAAGATGAGATCACTGGTGCGCTCCGAGTTGCCCACCGCGTCGATCGGTTCGTCGCAAGCGCCGACCGCCGCCGTGGACAACTCTGCACCGTCTGCAACCCGCCCGCAGTCCACTTATAAATCGGGGAAAGCTGTTCAGACAAACGGGGCCACCTCTGGAGACTCCCTCTCCCGTCTGGCCAACGCCGCACGCGCTTCCACCCAAGTGATGCGAGAGGTGACCACGCTCTCATTTCCGATCACCTGCCAGACCAGATCAGACCCTTGTTCAAGAACGAGGAGTTTGACCAAGGCAGAGCTGTCCAGGTAGATCACTGGCCCCGGTCCTCCAAGACCGCATCTGCAATCGTGCCGGACCCAGCCGGCAAGGGATGCAGGGCACCCCGCACAAGAGGCCCGGGCAGTGGACATTCCGCCATCAGCCCTGCCGCCATCAGACGGTCGTCGATGCCTTCACCTTTCATGGCGGGGGGGATCAGACGGGCCACGGCCTTTCGGTGCGACGTGATGATCGCCGTTTCACCAGCGCCCACCTGCCGCAGCACGGCAGACAGATGAGACTTCAATTCGCGGATAGACACTTCCATAAGAGGCATCACTTTGTCACGAAGCGGGAATCATGTAGTCACACCCCGCGGATCAAACGCCTCCTGCACCCCATCAGCCAGCAGGTTGGCCGCCAGCACTATGGCAAGCATGAAGGCGAGGGCGGCGGCAAAGGGCCACCAGACCGGGGGGTCGCGGCTCATTTCGCTGCGGGCGAGGATGATCATGCCGTCGCAGGTTTGTCACTCCGTGTCACGCCTGCGCGACATTGCATGACAGAATAACTTCGAGGAGCGACAACCGATGCCTCGAGCCACGCTGACTCAAGAACTCAACCTGATCGAATCCATCGTCGCGGCGAATCCGGGCGGTATGGGTATCGCGGACATTGAGACCGAGATGACTCGGCGACAAGGTAGCAAGCTCAACCGTCGCACGTTGCAGCGCCGCCTGCAAAAGCTGATCGACGGGGAGCGCCTGACCACAGAGGGCGAGAGCATCGCCTTGGTCTACAAGCTGACTCTCGGAAGCGTCGTGCCATCCAGCGGTTCGATGAATCCGAACGCCACCGGCAACGCACCAGCCGAAGGGGAACTGTATGTGCCCGTATCACCAGAAGGGGCCGTGATCCGCGAACAGGTTCGACGCCCGTTGATGCATCGCCGCCCAGTGGGCTTTCAGCGCAGCTTCCTGGAGGCCTACCTGCCCGGCACGACCTTCTACCTTCCTGAAACGCTGCGACGCCAGTTGCATGAGATCGGGCGCACGCCCGCCCATGAGCGACCCGCCGGCACCTACGCCCGCGACATCCTGGACCGTCTGCTGGTGGATCTCTCTTGGGCTTCTTCGAAACTGGAGGGCAACACCTACAGCCGGCTCGATACCCAGCACCTGATCGAATTCGGCCAGGTCGCCCAGGGCAAGGATGCGCTCGAAACGCAGATGATCCTGAATCACAAGGCGGCTATCGAGTTGCTGATCGAAGACGCCAATGAGGTGGACTTCGATGCATTCACCTTCAAGAACTTGCACGCGGTGTTGTCCCAAGACTTGATGCGCGACCCGCAGGCCAGTGGTCGCCTGCGCCGCCGGCCCGTGGACATCTCAGGTACCGTGTATCTCCCGCTGGCGTTGCCCCAGGTCATTGAGGACTGCTTTGCTCTGCTGCTGGACAAAACAGCCGCCATCCCGGACCCCTTCGAGCAGGCCTTCTTCCTGATGGTGCAGCTGCCCTATCTTCAGCCGTTTGAAGATGTCAACAAACGCGTCTCGCGCATCGGCGCCAACATTCCGCTGTTCAGGCACAACCTCTGCCCGTTGTCCTTCGTCGACGTGCCCGAGCGGGCCTACATCGAAGGAACCTTGGGCGTGTATGAGCTCAACCGGGTCGAGTTGCTGCGCGATGTCTTCGTTTGGGCGTATGAGCGCTCCTGCCAGCGCTATCTGGCCATCACTCAAACCATGGTCGAGCCCGACCCGCTGAAGATCAAATACCGGGAGGCATTGATCCAGGCGGTGCAGACCTTGGTCAGAGCTCTGCAGCAACCCAGTCCTGCGGCCATCGCCGAGATTGCACAGGCTCATGCATCAGAGGCCGACCAGGAAGCCTTCAGGGAAATGCTTGCGACCGCACTGCGACAGCTGCACGAAGGCAGCATTGCGAGGTATCGGCTGCGGCGGTCGGAGTACATCGCTTGGCAGCACGCGCAGAACTGACCACTCAACCCACACCACCCCGCGGATCAAACGCCTTCTGCACCCCATCCGCCAACAAGTTGGCGGCCAGCACGATGGTGACCATGAAGCCGAAGGCGGCGGCGAAGGACCACCAGACCAGGGGGTCGCGGCTCATTTCGCTGCGGGCGAGGTTGATCATGCCGCCGAAGCTGTTCATGGACGGGTCCACGCCCACGCCCACGTAGGACAGCACGGCCTCGTAGAGGATGAGGGCGGAGAACTCCAGCACGGTGACGATCAGCATGAGGTGGGCCACGTTGGGGAAGATGTGGCGCCACATGATGCGGGCGTGGCCCACCCCAAAGGCGTGCGCGGCACGCACGTAGTCGAGTTCGCGCTGCTTCAGCGTCTCGGCGCGCATCAGGCGGCACAGGCCGGCCCAGCCGGTCAGGCCCAGCACGGCGCACAGCAGGAAGAGCTTGAGGTCCGCCCGTTCGGCACCGGTCTCGAAGAGCTCAGGGTGCTGGTCCAGGAAGACCTGCACCATCAGCACGCAGGCGGCGATCAGCAGCACGTTCGGTACCGAGGAGAGCACGGTGTAGACGTACTGCACCACCTCGTCCACCCAGCCGCGCCAGTAGCCTGCGGCAATGCCCAGCCCCACGGCCAGAGGCAGCGTGGTCAGGGTGGTAAGGGTGCCGATGACGAAAGCGGTGCGCACGCTCTTGAGCGCCTGGTACAGCACGTCATTGCCGGTCTGGTCGGTGCCCAGTACGTGGTAGCCCCCAGCCAATGCCGTGCACATGCCTGTGAGCACGGCCATGGCGGTGAAGGTGAGCGCGGCCACCTTCCAGGGCAGTCCGCCCTGCCCTGCCCAGGCGGCTTGCGCCACGGCACGTGCTGAGCAGTCCTGCCGTCGCGCCGCCCAGGCGCACAGCGCCCACAGCAGCGCCAGGCTGGCGAGCAGGCCGGCGCCTGCGCCGAGGACCGTCCGCCAAAGGATGTCACCCAGCGCCTCGGTAGCGGGATCTTTCAGGTGGGCGCCGCCGTGCAGCAGGCGCGGCGCCCGGCGCTCGGCGCGGCCGTCCACCATCACCGTCTCTTTGGTGAAGCTCTCGCTGGCCAGGGGGCGAGAGTAGGTGGCCTCGCGCGAGGCGGCCAGGTTCCACAGCAGCGCGTCCAGCACCGAGCGGGTCTTGACGTCGTAGGCCACGGCTGGGCTGCCTCGAGGCGTCTGCCCGCTCTGCCCTTGCGCGGGTGGCAGCACGGGCCGGTAGTGCACGCTGTCCAGCAGGGTCAGCAGCAGGCAGGCAGCCAGCACCATGGCCGAGCCCATGGCGCCGCGGTCCTGAAACACGCGTCGCCACTTCTGCCGCAGATCGGGCAGGCGGCGCACGTGCATGATGTATCCCAGGAGCCAAAACGCCATCAGCCAGATGGCGGCGTCGGTCCACAGCAGCACGAACTTCGGCGTCAAGCCGCTCATGACAGCCTCACCCGCGGGTCTGCCACCGTGTACAGCACATCCACCAGCCAAAAGCTCGCCACGTACAGCAGCGAGCCCAGGAAGACCATGGTGCGCACGATGGCGAAGTCTTGCTTCGCGATGGCCTCGATGACGTAGGCACCCAGGCCCGGCAGTCCGAAGAAGCTCTCGAACACCAGGCTGCCAAGGAAGACGTAGGGCAGGTAGCTGCCCGCGCTGGTGATGATGGGCAACAGCGCGTTGCGGGCCACATGGCGCACCAGCACGACGGTTTCGGTGAGACCCTTGGCACGGGCGGTGCGCACGTAGTCACGCCCCACCTCCTCCAGGAACATGGCGCGGTACAGCCGCGCCTCCCCACCAAGCCGCGCGAGCAGAGACAAGCCGATGGGCAGGGCCAGGAACTTCAGCGCCGCCCAGCCGTCGGCGTAGCCCGAGATGGGCGCCAGCTTGAGCACGCGAGAGAACAACACCTGCCCCGCGATGATGTAAAACAGCGCCGAGATGGACAGCATCAGCACGCAGGCCACCACTCCCCAGGTGTCCAGCCGGGTGTTCCTGAACATCACCAGCACCAGCGCCAGGCCCGCGCTGGCGATGAGTTGCAGGATGAACAGCGGCAGCGCCAGCTGGAGGCTCACCTTCATGCGGTTACCCACCTCGTGCCCGATGTCGCCGGCGGTCTCGCCGTCGGCCCGCCCGAACTCCAGGGCGAACAGCGACACCGAGCGCTCCCAGAAGATGGTGTCGGTGAGTTGCTGCGCGCCCTGGCGTGCGGGGTTGAGGTACAGCGGCTTGTCATAGCCGCGCTCGGCCTTCCACTTTTCGATGGCCTCCTGGCTCACGCGCTTGCCGCCCAGGTTGAGCCGGGCCATGTCGTCGGGCGTGTTGACCGTGAAGAACAGGAAGAAGGTGAGCAGGTTCACTCCGGCCAGCACGGCCAGACCGTAGAACGCGCGGCGCAGGAGATGGCGGATCACGCACGGCCCCCGTCTGCACCGCCGTGGTGGCCCGCCGCCGGGCTGCGATCCGGGGCCGCGACCTCGCCCGTCCACGCTGGCCCGGCCTGGGCCTGCCGCCGGAGCAGGTGCCTGCGCAAGGCCCAGCCTCCCGCCAGGAGAAGCGCAACCAGCAAGGCCACAGGCCACCACACGGGGCGGTTCCAGGCTTGCAGGCTGGCCACCCGGTCGAGCAGGTCCAGCCGGAGGTAGCGGCCGTGGTCTCGGATGAGGATGGCGGGCTTGTAGTTGTGCACCCAGCGCTGCGCCGCCGCCGAGGTGTAGGGAAAGAAGCCCATGGTCCAGGGCGCGTCCTGCTGCACGATGCGCACCAACCGGTCCACCATGGCCTGCTTGGCCGGGCCGTCGGGCAAGGCCTTCATCTGGCTGAACAAGCGGTCATACTCGGGGTTGGCGTAGTTGGCGGTGTTCTCGCCGTCGAACTTGGTCTTCCCCGAAGGGCCATAGAGCTGGAACAGGAAGTTCTCGGCGTCCGGATAGTCGGCGTTCCAGCCCAGCCAGAAGACCTGGTACTTGCCCTTGCGCACCTTGTCCTGGAACTGGTTGTTGTCGGTGGCGCGCACCTCCAGCTGGATGTCGAGCTTGGCGAACTGGCGCACCACCCAGTCGATCTCGGGCTTGCGCTCGGGTGTGGGCGGGGCGTAGTAGTCGTAGTTCAGCACCAGCGGCTTGCCGCTGCGCGCCTCGCGCCCGCTGGGATAGCCCGCCTCAGCCACCAACCTGCGCGCTTCCTCGATGCTGCGGCGCACGGGCTTGCCGGTCTTGGCATCGCCCTCCCAGCGGTGGGTGACGGGGTTCAGCCCCTCAGGCGTGCCCTCGCGCGAGCCGAAGATGCCCGGCGGCAGCGGGCTCATGGCCGCGTCACCCGCTTTCTTGGGGAAGATGCGGGCGTATTCCTCCCAGTCGATGGCGATGCTGATGGCCTGGCGCAGCTTGCGGTTGCGCGCCTCCTGCTCGGGGGTGGTGGCATTGCCGATCACCGGGTCGAGCATGTTGAAGGCAATGAAGTAGCTGTTGACATCAGACCCGCGCGCAAGGCGAAAGCCCTTGTCGGTGTACTCGCGCCTGACGTCCTCGCTGTCCTGCATGGCCACCAGATGCTCCATGCCGGTATCGGTGCGCTCGAAGACCTCCACGTCGTAGAACCCCTGCCGGAACTTTCCCTTCTGCGGCACGGCCTCGCGCTCGATGGTGAAGACCATGCGGTCGATGAAGGGCATGGTCTTGCCGCAGTCGTCCAGCAGGCCGGCCTCCCTGTCGCCGGGCATGCCCTCGCAGGGGTAGGGCTCGCCGCGGTAATGCGGGTTGCGCACCATCACATGGCGCCTGTCCTGCACAAACTCCGTCAGCATGTAGGGGCCGGTGCCCACCGGCCAGCGGTCCAGGCTCAGGCCCGCCGCGGCCATCCCGGGCTGGGCGTAGAAGGCATCGGCCTCCCACGGCACCGGCGCCGTGAAGGTCATCTGCATCCAGTAGCTCCACTGCGGGTACTTGCCCTTGATGCGGATGCGCAGCAGGTGCTTCTGGGGCGCCTCGGCACCTTCCAAGGGCCACTTGCGAAAGTCCAGGAAAGGCTTGTCCAGGCTGGAGGGCGGCAAGCCCTGGCGCAGCTTCGCGTCCTCGGCCTTGATAAGGTCACCATAAGCCTTCAGGCCCACCACCACCTCTGCAAAAGTGCTGAAGATGGGGGTGGTCACGCGCGTGGTGGCGTGGCGCTTGAGGGCGTAGACAAAGTCCTCGGCCACCAGCTCGCGCGTGCCCTGGAGCTCAAAGTCCAGCGGGGTGCGACGCTCGCCCAGCTCACCGGGCGTCATGGCGTGGTAGCGATGGCGCCCCTGCCCGTCCACTGCAAAGGCCGGGTGCGGCTGGAACAGGATGCCGGGCTTGATGGGCACGTCGTAGATGCTTTGCGCCACCCGCTCGGTCGGTGCGTCATCGGGGAGCGGTTTGCCGGCGGCGTCCACGTAACGCGGTTGCACCACCTGGGCCGCGGTCTTGGGCACCAACTGGAACGGGCGCTTCAAGTAGTGGTAGCCGTAAGGCGGCTCGTAGATCTGGTAGGTGTAGGGGGTGTCGTTGTTCCAGTACGAGGCCGTCGGGTCCAGGTGACGGGGCGAGGTCTCGATCACCGCACTGAACAGAGTGTTGGTGGCCTCTTCGCCAGGGGGGTGCGGGCTGTTGTCGCAGGCGGCCAGAGCGCCCAGCAGCAAAACGCTCACTCCCCCCCGCAGCGCACGCCGTACAAGGGCCACCCCATCAGAGGCCCAGCTTGCAGCGGATCGGGCGTGGGTGGTCATCACCACCCGAAGAAAGCGTCCCGGCCTTGCACGGCCAAGGTCACGCGTCGGCCCACCGGCAGGCTCACCTGCGTGGGCACGTGGCCGAAGGGCAGGCCCGTGAGCAGAGGCGTGGCCGTGCGAGCGCGTACCGCCGCCACGGCGGAAGAGAGCTTGTAGCCCCGGTCCAGCCGGGACGGCTTCCAGCCCGTGAAGGCACCCAGCAGCACGGCCTTCTGCGCATCCAGTACGCCGGCCTGATGCAGCTGCAACAGGTTGCGCTCCACCCGGTAGGGGTGCTCGTTCACATCTTCCAGGAACAGCACGCCGCCCTTGACCTTAGGAAAGTGCCGGGTGCCCAGCAGAGAACAGACCATCGTCAGGTTGCCGCCCCACAACTTGCCGCGGGCTTCCAGGCCGTCAAATCCGGCCTCGGTACGAAAGCCCAGGGCCTCCAGCTCACCGCTCATGGCCTCGGTGAAGCAGTCGGCCGTCACATCGTCCACAGCCTCACCACCAAAGGCGTCCAGCGCGGTGGGGCCGGCCCAGCTGGGCGCCTTGGTGTGCGCCAGCAGTCCCAGGTGCAACGCGGTGAAGTCGCTGTACCCCACCCAGCGCGTACCGCGCTCCACGCTGCGGGCCAGCAGCGGCCAGTCAATACCGTCAAGCAGCCGGCTAAGACCATAGCCTCCGCGGCTGGCCATCGCCACCGAGGGGGCGGCTTGCGCCACCCGGTGGATGGCGGCCAGTCGCGTCTCGTCAACGCCGGCAAACCGCTGCCCGCGGGCTGTGGCCGCCTCGTCGACCTGCACCTGGAATCCCAGGGCGGAGAGCCGGTGGGCGGCCAGGCGCAAGGTGGGCGGCCTGTCCACCACGCCGGATGGGGAGAAGATGGTCAGAGGGGTCATGGGTTCTCGGTCAAGGCTGGGCGACGCCGCTGTGCGAAAAAGTCACGCAGCATCTGCCCGCAAGGCTGGGCGAGCACGCCACCCGTGACCTGGGTGTGGTGGTTGAGTTGGCGCTGCGCAAACAGATCGACCACGGAGCCGGCGGCGCCGGTCTTGGGATCTGACGCGCCAAAGATGACGCGGCTGAAGCGCGCGTGCATCAAGGCCATGGCGCACATGGCGCAGGGCTCCAGCGTGACAAAGAGCTCGCAGCCGGGCAGGCGGTAGTTCTGCAGACGCTCGGCCGCCGCGCGAATGGCGATGATCTCTGCGTGGGCGGTGGGGTCATGGCTGGCGATGGGGCGGTTGTGGCCCAGGGCCAGCAAGATCATGCGTGAGGGGTCATCGGACAGGCGCTGCACGACCACAGCGCCAACGGGTACTTCGCCCATCGCCGCAGCCAGGCGCGCCTGTTCGAGCGCCAGTGCCATGACTTCCTCGTCTTTGCCGAACACGGCCGGCGGCGCAGGCATCACCCAGGCCCCAGCGCCGCACCGGGAGCCCGGGCATCCCGACCGCCTTCAGGGGCAGGAGCCGCCCCTGAATCAGGAGCGGCCCGCATTGCACGCGGTGATCCGGTCGAAACGCCCGCTGGCGGCACTTCCGCCGCCTCTGACCAGCGGGCACGCCGCTCGCGCTGGGCGGTGCGGTGGATGCTCACCTGCTGCTGAGCCCAGGCGGCGGGATCCACGGTGGACAACGCGGCTGCAATGGCGCGCAGGTCTTCGGGCAGCGCGTCGAGCGCGGGGCGCGTGTAGGCGTAGCCGAAACCGTCGCGGTGCCACCAGCCGGTGTCCACCAGCCAGCGCCGCAACTCCACATGGTCGGTGCGCAGGAAGGAGGCCTCGGCCTGGAGGCTGTCCTTCAGCAATGCATTCACGGCGGCCTCAACCAGACTTTGACCGGGAGGCAGGCGCCAGGCCGGCAAGGCCAAGGCCAGGCGCCGGTCTGCGTCGGACATCAGCCCCAGACCCAAGCCCGTCTTGATCACCATGGCCGACAGCCGAACCAGTTGCGGGCGCATGAAGGTGCTGTCCGGCGCCGTGGTGTCAGACTTTTCAGCATTGACACGCCTGTCAGGCGCGTCAGGCGCGTCCAGCGGGTTCATGACGGTGCCCTCATGTCTGGTCAAGTCAGGCGATACAGGTCCAGCAACACCCGCCTGGCTTGGCGCTGCCCGCGAGCGATGGCCATCACCTTGTTCAGGTGCGCCCAGTTGGGGTGCCCGGTGGTGAAGCGCACCAGCGTGCGGAAGAAGTATTCCGAAGCATCCACGGGCTGACCGGCTGCCAACCGTGCCATCACCTCGGCCGGCCCGTGACGCAGGCCGGAACTCTGCACCTCCACCCGCGCCCCGTCTTCGGTCTCGATGACGTAATGCGCCGCGATCTCCAGAACGCCATCGCGCCGTGCCACTTGCCAGTCCACGCCCCCGGCCACGACACGCCCGTTGAGTTCCGGCCCACGCACGGTGCCGCCACCCAGCGGCACGTAGCGCCGCTCGCCCATGGGCGAATCGCCCAAACTGACCAGCGGCTCGACATCGCACTCGACGCGAGTCATGGGCAGCAACACAGGGGGCGCCGGGAACTCTCCTGCCGCAGGGTTGGGGGTCACGTCGCTCACTCCCACTCGATCATCAACGAGCCTTCTAAGCTGTTGATTCGTAGGGCACTCGCTGCCGCCCAGCAGACTTTTACCGTCATTTTTACCGTCAAAGTGCGGAGCATCAGCATTGGCGCGGGTTTCTGGGCGATTCGCCCAAAAATGACCTTTCGAGATCTATCGAGATCTATCGGCTGCTGAGGGAGCTCGAGAGCGCTCTGTTGGACCTCGCCATGCCACCGGATGAGCGACTGACCGGCCCGAGCATCAACGAGCCTAAGTAATTGTCGCACATCACTTTTCGGGCAGATTTTTTACCGTCAGCTTGGGCAGAATCCCGAGGGGCACGCGCCCCAACCCGCTGCCGGCGTCCGCCTTCGCCGAAAGACCACGAAAAGCCTCGGAAGTGGCTAATGTGGGTCGAACACCAGTCCGCGGTCAGTCGAGCTCAGCACCCGCGACGTGGACCAGGTTCGCGCCCGCGCCATCTGCCAGGTACGTGTTCAACGCGAACGCGACGGGTGACATGCGATGGAGC
This sequence comes from Betaproteobacteria bacterium, assembly GCA_037127635.1. Lineage (GTDB taxonomy): Bacteria > Pseudomonadota > Gammaproteobacteria > Burkholderiales > Burkholderiaceae_C > Rubrivivax. The sequence goes on from JBAXYD010000009.1 coordinate 65,257, forward strand.
GCCTTGGGGACGTTCACATCGAGGCGAACACGCCAGTGCGGCGTAGCGCCGATCGACGCGAACCGAGCGTCGATCTGTCGAACGAGCTTCGCGAAACCATCGGCCGACGATGAGCCTGTTCGAAGCGGAGCAACTACGGGGTCCGACGGGTCAACGGCCATGAGCGCGAGCAGCAGTTCGCACGCATCCCTGAATGGCGTGCCGTACAGCCGAGCGACCTTCTCGCGCTCTTCGGCGGAGGAGATGTCGACCGGAATGCGGCCGAGAAGGCCATGCAGCGAACGTCGACACTGACTGAGAACGAGCGCGGCGCCTCCGGGAACAGAGGCGAGAGAGCCGATGAAGCTGGGATGCCTCCAAGAGGCGTTGCCCAGCGCCCTCATGGTAAGGCCAGCCAACGCAGCGTCGAACGTGTCACCTTCGGTGTGGCGCTTAAGGCGGACGAGCAAACGGTGGAGCAGAGCAGCACGCTCGCCGGCCCCATCTCCGATAAGCATGGCGAGCATGCTCGCCGTCTTTCGGTACGAACTCGCGTCGTCACCCGCAACGTCATCCAGTTCGAGGATCCATCCGACCACCCCGGGCGGCGCGTCCTCATGGAGCAACGCCAGTACTTCAAGCACGCGCGGCATCTCCTGAATGCTCAGCTCTGGCGGCAGCGCCTCCAGCAACTGCCTGCAGAAGTCAGGGAAGATTCGCTGCACTTCAGGCGGCGCTGTCGCGAGGCTTCTTCCTTGCGACCAGCACGCGCGTGTCACGGCGAAGAGGAACTTCGCGTACCGCTCGTCTCCCAGCCGATGGAGCGACCGCGCGGCATCGAGGAACGATGACGTTCCCGCCTGATCCCACGGCGTGCGTTGAAGAGGCAGGGGCTCTCGAGTAGACGGCAACCTGGGGTCCTCACCGCCCTTGATCCACCTGGCCTCTACCCTAGCGAACGGTGCGTCGTCGGCCGATGCGGGCTCCACAGCGAGCTCGTAGCTGTTGTCCAGACCGTAGCGGTAGGACAGCTTGAGGCGCGCACTGACGTCGTGATCGAGAGGAAACGCCGCGGAGTCGAGACGCGCTTCCCACGCAACCGGTCGACGCCCCTGGCGACCGACCCGCAGCGGGAAGGAAAACCACCGGTGCCCGCGTGCGAGCGTGAGGGTTTCGGGCACCGTGAACTGCACGGCATCGCCGAGGAACGGGTCGACGAACGTCCCACGATCGAGCAACGGGAGCTCGCCGAAATGACCATCGCGCATGACCTCGAGGGACAGCTCAGGGAGCCATTCACGCCACGTGAGCGATCCCGTGTCCAAACGAAGCAGGCACTCCCGCGCGCCGGAAGCCAACCCTTGCGGCGCAACGACAGTGCGCCTACGCAGCCAGTCCTTGAGGCGAGGAACCGAGGTCACACGCTGTGCCTCGGGCCCCTTTCTTCCCTCGCCGACGTCAAACTCAACATCGAGGTCTCTTCTCAGTTCGACGCCTCCCGCCACCTGGACAGAATTGATGTGAAAGAACACATCCGCTCCGCCCTCGTCGGGAACGATGAACCCGAACCCCTTGTCTCCGTTAAACAGCTTGATGCGGCCAGTCTGTCGCCCTGTCACCCGGAATCGCGGATAGGAACAGGGACCGCCGATCAGCACCACACGGGCCACCCCGAGCGTCGCAAGCGCCTCCTTCACGCATCGGTCGAGTCGCTCGACCCAGCGCCCTACTTCGTCATCGAACCATACGGGGTCCTCGAAAAACTCCACGACGTCAGGCGTCGCATGCTGGCTCGACGGCACCTGTACGAAGATCGAGCCACCCTGCGTCACGAGCGATGCAATCCTGCCGCTGCGCAGGAGGTCCTCGACAAGTCGCTCCTGGCGCTCGGACTCCAGCGCGGCTAGCTCACGTGAGACCAACATTCGCGCGTAGGCGCGAAGCACGTGTGGCCAACCGAGCATCTCCAACCACTCGTCAGGAGGTAGCGGCGGCCTGCGCTCCCAGTAGATCCCCCGCGAAGTGGGATGCGTCCGGGCGAGTTTCTCGTCGTAGCGGGCGGTCAGCACGGTCAGCGAAACGCCGGCGAACTCCGTATCGACAACGACGACGGCCTCACCGGAGCGAGGGCCATGCTCGCCCGCAGTAGCGGTCCACGCCATCGCCGCGGCGACGCTCCTCCACACGGGTACCGGGCGGTGGAACGACGCGCCGAAAGCACTCCTCAAGCTGCGCTGCGAGAACTCATCGACCGCATCCGGGACCGCGTAGGCGACCCGAGCTTCGGCAGGCGCGGCAAGCTCTGACGCGACGCTCCCCAGCAGGCGGTCGGCAGCGAGCGCGAGCATACCCGCGTCGGCGTGCTCGCCCGCGTCGAGCATATCGCCACTGGTCCATAGCGAACGCCCTGAGGCGCCGACGACAAGTTCTCGGTCGGCCCGGCCGGCGAGCCATTCGAAGCCGCTTGTGTCACCCGGCAGCTCGAGAGCCAACGCCCACGAGGACGTCGTGACCGGGATCGCCTGGTCGGCGCAGACGTGTAGGCACGCGTTGCCGAGTTCGATACCGAGCCGTGCGTCGTCCGTGACACCGACACCAGCTTGCTCGCGCTTCTCAATGTTGGGATTCACGTCGCAGCGATGAAGAATCTGTCGGGCCATCTGCGTCGCGAGCGGAGTCAGGCCGGCGAGATCGGCGTGCGCGCGCTCTGCGCCACGAAGAAATACTTCAAGGCCGTCGACGGCGATCTCGATTCCACGCTGGGGCTGGAGCCTCTCTAACGTGGGGCGCACCTCGAAGGCGAGCGTCGACACGGACTCCTCGCGGAGGAGGCCCCGCCCTTCCAAGGTGGCGATGTGCACGAGGATGAACTCGCCCGCCTGGGACATGCGGATGCGAAACGCCGCATCGTCGCGTCCTGCCGGCAGCACAAGGAAGTGGAGCGGCGGGTTGGAACACCAATCGGAACCGAAGGCCTCGTCGCCAAGGACCTCCACTCCGAAGCTTTGGTCGTCATCCCGGCCCGTAAGTACCCGGCCCAACGTCTCTGCGATGACCACGCGCTCGCGGATCGCGAGCTGCGCGGCAACCATCCAGTACAGGAGAACTCGGGTGCGTTGCAGGGCGTCCTTCCACGAACCGCGGAGCGCCTCCTCGTCATCGCGGAGCCATTTCCACGCGCGAAAAACCCGCGAGTAGTGCGGATCGCTCAACAACACGTTGTTGGGCTGCAGCCGCGACAGTGTCGGAACCTCCGCGAGCTCGGACCGCCGCATCCGCTCGTCACAGAGGCGCATGCAGTCGTCTAGGCGGCGCACGCGCTCTGAATCCGCCGCTGTCCCGTCGTAGGCGCTCGTAAATGCCAGGCGATTGCCCGCACGTTGCACGATGAGCTTCGCGAAGGACCGGAGAAGCCGGTTCTCGGTCGTGTCTGAAGACACATCGCGCTTGACCCCCAATGCATGGGTTCGGCCAGAGAGCTTCTCGCGGACGTTTCTTCCGGGCTGACGGGCGAGCCACGCCATCGAGCGACTGTCGACCTCGCGAATCTGATGGAAGGGGAGCTGCTCGTGAACCCTGACGATCCGATGCCGATGTCGACCGAGGAGGTGCTCGAGCGAGTCGGCCGCGAACTCGGCCGCGCCCAGCAGACGGTCGCGCGGGAATGGCCGACGCCCCGTGGCGGTCGCACTGCGAACGTCGCGGAGGATCTCCGTTAGCGATCTGGGAAGCGGATCGCCGGTGCGGGGGTCGCTGTGTGCGACCATCGAAAAGACATGCTCGGAGGCTTGGTGAGTAATCCACCACGCCGACTGCACAGTTGGCGTGTCCGCCGCCGCGAGCGCGTCCAAGTCATCGAACGGCGGGAGCGGTGGCGGCAGCGCCGCCTGTTTCGAAACACGATCGCGCGCCGCGCGAGCCTTCTTCATTCAGCGTTTTCCAGATACCTAGCGCTGTTCCAGACGAACGCACCGTGTCCGACGCGGCACGCTATGTCGAAGTCCTCGGCGAGCCCGAGACCTAGGTCGGCGTTCTCGAGCTGCTTGCGGATGGGGTCGAGGCAGTTGCGCTTTGAGTCGCCGGATGTTTCGATGCCGCGGAGCTTAGGCATCACCTTGAGCACGAGCTGGTCTTCGTACGCGCGCCGCATCGTCCGCTGCAGCGCGTCCTGGTCGCTGCGCACTCGGGCCTCGATCACCTCGGGGTGGTTGGCTAGGTAGTACTCGACAGACTGCCAGACGCGGTGGCCGAGTGCGCGCCCTACGTACTCGAGCCGCTGGTTGATCTCCTCGAGCCCATGGCGGAACGGCTCGACCTCGCTTGGCGCGAACGGCGAGCGGAGCTGGAGCCACTCCCTCCATGCGCTCTCGGCGAGCAACGGCGCCTCGGCACCAAGCGTCACATCCTCGCGGCTGTGCAGAGTTCGAGGGCGCGGGAAGTACAAGAGATTCGAGCGGTCGATGACCTTGTCGGAGAGCGCTTTCGTCGTCTCGTCCTCGTTCATCGTGCCGACCCAGAGGACGTTGCGGCCGAGGCGCAGGGGATACGGCGGCATCCCCGCACCGAGGTCGATATCCAAGGTGACGTCGCGCGTCTCGCCTCGGCGCTGCTCGAGGCGGCTGAGGAGGTCGCTGAAGTACTGTTCGACATGCGCGAGGTTCATCTCGTCCAACAAGACCAGCAGGAGCCGATCCGAGAGCCCGTGCTTGTACGTCTCATGGCCCGGGGCGTGCTGCGCCTGCACCATCGCGCGGAGCACCGTCGTAGCGTTGAAGCGGTTGTCGACGGAATTGAAGTACCCGAGCAGCGACTGCGGGCTGTCCCAGTTCGGCTGGACGGCAAGCGACAAGAAGCCCAGCCCGCCGAAACGAGAGTACAGGCGGGGCAGCTCCGATTTGCCCGTGCCGCTCACGCCGGCGAGCACGGTGAGCGGCGAGAGCTCGGCCGCCTTTAGTGACGTATGGAAGGCGTGGACCAGGCGCTTCGGGAAGCGCATGCCGCTGACCTCGCAGGCCGCGACGATGCCGTTGAGCCAGTCCAGTTCCTTCGGGGCGGCACCGTCGGCGCGCTTGAAATCCGTGCGCCAAGGCTCCTCGATGGTTCCGACGCGAGCGGCGCGCTCCTCGGGGCGTTCAAACAAGGTCCGCATCCGATCGACCTCGGCCTTGTACTTCTCCATCTCGCCGGCCAGCACCTCAAGGCGGCGCTCCGCGATCTCTCGCCGCTCGCGCTGCTGCTCGAGATCGGCCACCCCGGTTAACCAGCGGCTCTGTTCGGCTTTGAGCTGCGTGACCTCTCGGACCAGTCGGTCCCGTTCGCCGGCCCAGACCCGCCCCTGTTCCTGGAGGGCGACGAGCAACTCCTTGTCGGTCGCGCTGGGTCGGCGGAGCAGTTCCTTCTCAAGGTCGCTGATCTTCAGCGCCTGCTGAGCAATACGCTTCTCGATCGCGGCAGGGTCGTCGCCGAAGCGCGCCAATACATCTCGTGACGCAGCCAACTGTGTTTCGAGCGAGATCACCAAGTCTCGGTCCCGCCGATGGTCCTCGCGCAAGGCGTCCAACTGGCGCGCCAGCGACGTCACCTGGTCACGCGCACGCTCCTCAATGGAACGATCCATTCCAGCGCGCACGCCCGCGAGGTCCTCCTCCTTCCAGCGGAGCTCACCTAGGCCCCGGTTAAGCTCGGCATCCTTCTCCTGGAGTTCTGCGCGCTGCCGGTTGATGTGATCGAGGGCGACACGCTGCTCCTCCACAGAGCGCGCGCGCTGCTCTGCGAGACCAGCGTCATGAGCGGCGACCTCTAACGTAAGCTTCGTCTGATGGCGGGTTCGATCTGCCGCAAGCTCCGCGTCGAGGGCGGCGGTGCGGGTGCGTCGCTCCTCGGCGATCAACTTCTCGAGGCTCTCGACGCCTTTCAACCGTGCGGCATCCAACTCGGCCTGGAGGCGGTCGACTTCGGCGCGAAGCTTGGCGTGGGCCTTCGTGAGCTCGGCGAGCGCCTCGCGATTCTTGGCTGCGAACCCCGCGCTCGCTTCAAGTTCGCGCTGGGCCACGTCCCGCGCGCGCGCTTCCACGGAACTCTCGGTCTCGGCCACCTGCTTCTGACGCTTTGCGAGGTCGGCGAAGACGCGCTGGGCCTTTGTCTTCGCAGCATCGACTTCGGCCTCACGCTCGTGGAGCGCTTCGGCATGGCCCTGGAGCTGGCGCTCTCGGTCCCTAACCGTCCGCTCGCGGGCAGCCAGCGCTTGCTCGCGTTTCTCGAGCTGCTTGAGCAGGGTCGCGGCATCCGCATCGAGCGCCGTGGTCGTGCTCGCCGGGCCGGCGTCGGCAGTGATGGCTTTTTCGTTTTGGCCGCTCATAGTCTTCGGTCTCTCCTCAGTCAATCGCTTCGAGCACTGCCCGAACGTCGTTAGCGACAATGGTCTCGATCTCCGCAACTTCGGCTGCCGTGACGACGACATCGTCTCCATGGCCACGGGCCTCAACGAGGCGGCCAACGTCCAGGAGCAAGCTCGGGACGCGCTTCGCGACTTCGCGGAGCGGATGCTCCGACTGCCGTTGAGCTGCGAGCAACTGCGCCGCCACGCGCGCGGACAGGGTTTCCGCCTCGCCCTGCGCTGCACGCCTAATGCGGTTCGCCTTTGCGTGAGTGATGGACTTCGGGAGCTGCCCCGACGCTTCAACGGCAAAGCCAAGTTCGGTGGCGGCCGCCGCGAGCTGCGCCGCGTTGCGCTCCCGGTCATTCGAAACCGCTTGGGCGACCGAAGCGGGCGTACGCGCATCCATCTCGATCTCAGCGAACGCCGCCTCCGTCGCGATCGTCATGGTGACCAAGGCATCGCGCAGGCGCGTGTTCAAGGCTTCCGTGGCGGTCGCCGCCGAAGCCGCCAGCAGCTTCACGATCAGCGCCGAATAGTGCATCTCGATCACGCGCGTTCGGAGGTTGGGGCGCTCGGCAAGTCCCGGATAACCCTCGGCGACCTGCTCGGCCCGTGCGCGGACACGGAGGAGCAAGTCTGCGCCCCAAGACCGCTCCACATTGCCTGCCTCAACGTCTGCCGGCCCTGCTCCCACGAGAGCGCGGAGAAGGGAGAACAAGCGGTCTCGCATCTCGGTTGCAACCTCGGCGCTCGGAACCAAGGCGGTGTCGTGCGAGGCCCCGATCCTGAGCTTGCCGAGCTCCGCGAGGTACTCGAGCGCGCCGGGCTCGCGGGTAGCGAGGGCGGTCAGTGGATGATCAGAGTTGCGCTGTGCTGCGAGCAGCGCTGCCGCCAAGCGACCGGGCAGGGTCTTGTTACCGAAGCAGATCGCGCCCTTCACGACGCCTCGCGTCACGCTCAGGAGCGGTACGGTGATGTGTGAGGTGTGGAAACCGAGTTGCTCGGCGATCCTTTGAAGCAGCGCTCCGTTCTCGACTGTGCCGTGTCCCAGTGGGGAGAACAGGCTCGGGTCCGGGTAGAGCGATACCAGCCAGCCGAACACGCTCTCGAGTGCAGCGTAGGCGTTGCCGAGGAAATCCTCGATCGGCTTGGCAGTCCGCGCCCCTTCGAGGCGCACGTCAGCGTCCGCGAGACGCGCCAGGACGTCTGAGGGCAGCAGCGTGGCAGCCTCCCCAAGATACCGGGCTATCCGCTCCGTGGCGACCCTCGTGGCATCCGCTAGGTACAGGGCGAGGTCTCCCTCGTCGACGTGCCAAGCTTCGCCTGCAACCTCCTCAAGCAGCTTCACGAGGTTGTGCTTACCCTCCTTGGCGAGTCTCGTCACGCCAGGGCGAAGAACATCGCTGACGCCGAGCCCACACGGATCGGTCACGAGCCACGAGCGCTGCCGCGCGTCTTCCGGAAGGAACACGTACGACGCAACGAAGATCGGCTCTGGGTCGAGCCCGACAACGCGCAGCCCCTCGGACTTCAGTCCATCGAGCATATCGTCGACCTCCGCAACGCGTGAGGACTCACGCCGGAACGCGCGAACGCGTCGACGGTGAAGCCGAGCTGCCTTCTGCGCTTCGTACGCGCTCGGCGTGTGCGGGCGTGCTCCTGGGCCTGGCCAGATCACGTTGGCGTGTACCGTCTCCGGCTTGCCCTGCGTACCCCTCTGGAACCTCACCCTCGCTTGCTCGAAGTCTGCCTCCACGATCGGCAAGCTGCCTCGTTGGACGCGCGGCCAGACTCGAAGGCTGTGCCCATCGAGAAAGATGTACCCGGCGTCCTCGAATTCGGCGGGCTCATCGTCCTCGCTCATGAGCCGCAAGGCACGGGGCGTCGGAGACCGCGTGTCGTCGAGTGCGTCCATCCCGCGGAGCTGCTCCACGACGAAGCCGACGAGGTCCACCGGGAGCGCGAGTCGGCGCGAGATCTCCTCGACGTCCCTTACGCCCGCACGGCACATATCGAGCACAGCTCGCTGGAACACGTTGAAGGGCGGGTTGCCGCGCGCCGGGAGGAGCACCTTGTAGGCAAAGACGGGCCAAAGGAACCACCTCCGCGTATCCCACCTGAACGGTGCCGAGGTTGCACGGAAGTCGACGACGGGCGTGGTGCGGTCAAACACGAGCAGCATCGCGCACCTCGCTCAGCTTCCGGAACTCGACTAAGGGTCTGATGCCCTGCGGTGCGCTGGGCGTACGCAGCATCCCATCGTCTCCGGCCACGATAAGGAGACGCTTCTGACGGCTCATCGCGACGCAGAGGCGGTTTGGCGAGGTGACGTGGCCGAAGGACCCACGCGTGTTGCTGCGCACCATCGAGAGGAACACGACGTCGAACTCCATCCCCTGAAAGGCGTCGACGGTGCCGAAGCGGAGCCGCTCTGCGACGCGTCCATTCGGAAGCAGCAACTCGCGGTACGGCTCGATGATTTCCGTCGACTCTTCGGTGCGAACGACGATGCCGACGTCCACAAGCACATCCTCGATGGTGCTGACCTGCTCCTTATAGAAGGAGATAACGCCGAAAGTGAGTTCGCGCCCCTCCCCCGAGTCCATGAGCCGCTTCAACTCCGCGACGAGCGCCTGTGCCTCCACGGGGCGCGACTTGCTTTGACCTCTGCGTTCCTCGCCGAGCTTGCGCGGCACGCTGAGCCATGCCGCCGGGCCGCTGTAGCCAGGCAGAGAGTGCGCGAAGTCAGAGGCGGGGCGCGGAGACCTGAAGGCCTCGCCGTACGGCTTGTAAAACTGATCGCTAACGAACTGACCGAGGACGGGGTGCATTCGGTACTGTTCGTCCAGCGTTACGGTACGGCGGAAGCCGTCGCGCTCCTCGCGCTTTTTGAGATCCTTGAAGAGTCGTTCGAAGAGGCTTTCGTTCAGCATCTCGCTCGTTCGCTCTGCCTCGCTCTTGCCGGTGGACAGTGACTCCTCGAGCTCACGCTCGAGTTCTTGGTCGAGGATGTGCGGAAGCTGTCGATGATCGCCCACCAGCACGATCCGACGCTTCGCGCGCGCCATTGGAATGAATAGGTCGAGCGGCATCGCGCGCGCAGCCTCATCCACGACGACCGTGTCGTAGCCCTCGGAACCCTTCAACTCAGCCAGTTCCTGCCGCGCCGACTGCTGGCAGGTCGCTGCGAACACTGACGTGTACGAAATGACGGCGTGCTTGACCGCCTCGGGGTCTCCTTCCAAGGCGGAGAGGAAGTTCCACGTCGCCTCGTCGGCGGCGTCCCGCGACGCGTTCTGGCGCTGCTCAAGATGGTCGCGAACTTCACTCATCAGTTCCAAGACGTCGGTGCGCACACGGGGGATCGTGTCCTCGGTCCGGTCGGGAGGGAGCAGCTTGAGCAGCAGCCCTCGGCGCAGGGCCCTGAGGTCGTCGAGGAACGGCGGCGGTTCGCGGGCGGTCCAGCGCGCGGCGGTCTCAAGCAGCTTGCGCGAAGGCTCATCTCGACGTCCTGCACGAGCGAGTTCCAGGGAAAGTCTGTCAGCGTTACGCGGCCCGTCGTCTGCGAAAGCGCGCGCATCGCAGCGCAGCGCGCGAACGCAGCGCACGACGCGCTCCTGGTCGGGGTCGCCAAGTCGGGCGAAGCGAGTCCGCTCGGAGAGCTCACGGGCGAGCGAAATCAAACGATCGGAGAGCGCAACGGGCACCGCACCTTGGACCCGGCTCGCGACCCGGTGGAGCAAGGACGCGGTGTGTTCAAGAGTCCCCGGCGCCAGGAGATAGCCCTGCGTCAGCTCGGAGACATCTTTCTGGAGTGCCGAGGCCGGCCGCGGTGGCAGGTTCTTGCGGATCTCCGCGCGGCGCTCGCTGCACCACCTGTCGATGGTGACATCGACGCGGTCGGCATCCTCGCGGCTGTTCGACCGGCCACCGAACTTGATGGGCGGGAGCCCGTTGACGTTCATGCGCTGAATCGCGTTCTCGACTGCGTCGTGCTGGAAGCCGCTCAGCAACAGGCGCCCCTGCACGCCGTCCCGCGTGTCCCAGATCTCTTGAAGGCGCTCGACGAGCGCAACGATGACCGTAGTCTTTCCGGTCCCCGGCGGGCCTTGGATGAGAGCGATGTCGGGCGTGTTCAGCGCGACGCGAAGCGCGTCCTCCTGCGCTGGCGTGGGGCTCCGAGTCCCGAACACCTTGCGCCTCACGTTGGGCGTCACTGGGGCGATCGTTCCCCGACGAGGTGTTTCGACGTGTCGCTCCTCCAGCAGCAGTCCGAGCTGGGGCATTGGGCAACTCGCTTCGCGGATGGCACTCTCCGCATCCGCTCTTCGCTTGAGCCTCGTCTTGTCGCCTTGGAGGGAGACGATCAGGACGCCGGTATCGGGCGGTGCAACCTCCTCCGCCCGCCGTTGTGTCAGGGTGACGGTACGGTCCCGCTGTTGAAGCTCCACTCGCGCATCGAAGGCGGTGGGCGAAGCCGTGTCCTTCGGTCGAGGCAGCGCCTCGTACTCAGACCAAGACATCTCGCGTGTGAGCACCTCCGGGACCTCGTTGACCGCTTCTACGCTGAGCCCGTGCTCCTCGGCGAGCGTCTGCTTGAACAACCTGGCGTCGTCGAGGGTGCAGTCATTCGCCAAGGAGAAGCGGTAACGACCATCTGGGAGCGATTCGACGTGGTCGTACTCCAGCCAGCGCGCCTTCCGCGCCCTGCGCAGCGCTGCTTCGTTCTCCATCGCGCCGTAGCGACTCCACAGGTCCAAGAAGCTCGAGCCGGATGTGACCAGTGTTGAGAGCTGGGCAGCAGCCTCGGCGCGCAGTTTCCCCGCGACGGTGGCATCTACGAACCGAATGTCCCCCGAAACCAACGCGAGCTGCTCTCCGCCTTGGCCGCGCCCGCGAGCAATCCTGTCGACAAGCAGTGCTTCGGACGCATCCGAGCGCTTCATCCGTCGAATGAAGGCGCGCGCCGTTCGACCAAAGAGTGCGAACGCGCCATTCTTCGACTCGGCCGTCGCGAAGCCACGCCTGCCGTTCTCACCATCGAGCAGGAACTGTTCGTCCAACCACTCCATCGCGCGGTCAGGCGAGGCGAGCTTTCGGTCCAGGCGCTCGAGCGCCTCGATGACCTTCTCATCGACCCCGATCTCGATCCGCGGCAACGAGAGGGCATGCAGGAAGGTATGTATCTGAACGGTGAGCGCGTGCGGGCTTGCGTCAACGACCCAGACAACGCGAGGAAAGTGCCGCGTGCCGAGGTCCGAGAGGAGCGCGTCGTGCTTTCGCCCATCTCCTTCGACGCCCAGGACCTCCGCGCCAATACAAAGCATCGACTGCGACTCGCGCTCGGAGAACTTGAGCAGCGCCTCGGCGCCGGGCACGACAGCGGCGGGTAACGCACCACTCGCCGAGGTCCATCGGAGGCGAAGACTCTCGATCTGACCGTAGGGAATCTGCTCGAGCTTCACGTACCGTCCCAGAGCCGAAGGGCGGCCATGCGGTGGGGGCGGTCCAAGGGGCCGAAGTGCAGGTATGCCTCGTTGCCAGCCTTCGGCGGCGGCAGCTTCACCTCGCTTCCGACACGCTGTAGGCGGCCGCCGAGTACAACATGCACTTCGTGGTTCGAAAGGGGCTCAATGGCGATCCCACTGCGTAGAACTCGAACGCGGAGGACCGGCTGATCTTCGGCGTCTGCGAGGACGGGTTCGACAACGTGCCGGAGGACGACGCTGTCCTTTGTGGCGTCCAACATCTTGTGCCAGACGGCCCGCGTGCCGACTGCAGATGCACCCGTGTCGTCAAGTTCAGGGTCCCAGCGGGTCACCTGCATATGGATGAACGACGGACGCAAACTCGCCGTGCAGAAGTGGCACGTTCCGCTGGTCACATCGAAGGTGGACCCGCACCCCTTGCAAGTGACTACTCGATCCGCCGCACGACGCAGCACATCGGCCCACTCCGTCATGCTCGGGCGTGCTGCACGATCTTTGCGGCCAGATTCGAAGACTCGCTGGAATAGTTCGCGAACCGGCTTCGAAAGCACGAGATGCCTCGCGACCCCCTTGGTTGTCCGATTTGAGTCGTCGGCGGTGTCTTCAATCCACGGAAGCTCTCCACGGAAGGCGAGCTGCTCCCGATCCTCGTCGCCATCGTCATCCCATCCGCCATCCTCGACGTAATCGCCAAGGAACGGGTGCTGCTGCGTTAGGACCCAGAACGCCAAGACGGAGAAGGAGAAGGAGTCCGAGAGCGTGGAGACACCCGCGCGTCCGGTCACGACCTCGGGGGCACCAAAGCCCGGAGTGAAGATGCCCGGTGCGCTGGCGGAGAGGTAGTCGAGGTTGTCGAGATCGATCAACCAGACCTCGTTCGCGTCAGCCGTCTCCGAGATGAAGACGTTGTTCGGAGAGACGTCGGCGTATACCAGCGGCACGGCGTGCAAGCGCGCGAGCAAACCCGCAGTTTTCGCGAGCAGCTCGAGGCGTCGTCCTACGCCACCAGTCGACTGGTAGAACTCGGCGAGCTTCAACGTGCCGGGCTCGGCGATCAGGCTGCGCATCGGCACCATACCGGTGAGCAGTCGCATCGTGTAGCCGACGTGGTCGCGGAGCATGGACAGGGGCTGCGCGAGATGAAGTCGAGGTAGCGGCAGCGCGCGGACGTCCTCCAACCGCCTCCGAAGCGCCGCGTGCTTCTGTGCGTCGGGCGCGAGGTCGATGCCTGGTGCCTTTGTAAGTTGGTTCCACAGCTTTTGTGCCGAGCGAGCTTCGGGGGTGGTTGGAGCGTCGGGTATCGCGCCGATGAGCTTCACGGCGATGTGCGGACTGCGTGTGCGGAGCACCACGCCCTGGCCGCCGCGCCCGAGCGGCTGCTTCAACAGGTGGTGGACGTTGCCATCGTCGTCAACGACGGTGCTGGGAAAGTCACTCATGGGGATGCCTCCGTCGTGCCGGCGTTCCAGAGCACGGCCACCGTCTTGTCGTCGCGATGTCGAGGCGTCGGCCAGTCGCAAAGCTCCTTCGCGATGGCGCGGCTTCTCGCCGCAGCCGGGCGAGACCCGTACTCCGTGACGAGGAAGTTCAGGAACTCGGATCGCCTCTCCGGCACGAGGTCGTCGGCCACGCCGTCTGTGGCGAGCAGGATCGACGCGGTCCCCGCGAAGTTCGGCTCAAGGTGGAGCCTCCACTCGCGCACGTCCGACGCGATACCCAGGCCTGTAGTCGCGTTTCCGAAGCGCTCAGCCGAGGGCTCGAGCGTCGTCGTCCCCTTGGGCGTCTGCAGCATCACCAGGCCGTCTCCGAGCTGCGCGAGCAGTAGGCGCCCGTCCTTCGTCGCGACCGCGAACAGGCAGGTCGTGGCACTCTCGTCGCGGCCCGTTTGGTGAACGTGCACGTTCCACAGGGCGTGAACGAGTCGCAGCAGGAGCTCGGGCGGCGAGTCAGGGCCGGCAGCCCATTGGCGAGCAGCGGTCGCTACGGCACGGCAGGCCGCACGCGAGCCGACAGCAGAGTGCGGGCGGCTCCCAAGACCATCGCAAACGACCGCGAGCGCCGCTTCGCGCGTGAGGCGACCCAACCAGGCATCCTGGTTGGGTCGACCGTCCCTGCGATGTTCTGGGCCTCGAACGCTGGCCCCCATGGCGCTCCACATTCCCGCGATCCTTATAGGCGATCAAGGTCGAATGGGTTCTGCATCTGCGGAACTTCATTCGGGTTCGCGCTCCGCGACCGCGCCGTGACCGACATCGTGACGAACTGGAAGAAGTCCTTAATGCGGCGCGCGTCCGCAGCGACGAAGACCTGCTTCTTCTCGTCGTTGAGGAAGCGTCCCAGCATGTCGGTGTCGGCGTCGCCACCGATCGCCAGCGCCATGCGGTCCGCCTTCTGCGCGCGCCCGTTCTTGGTCATGCGGTCGAGGCCCGACTGCCAAGAGTCGGTGGGCTGGCCGTCGGAGATGAGGACGACGGTGGGGCGGTACGCGCGTCCGGGGATCTTGTCCTTGTCGTCGATGAGGTCAGCGGCCAGCGTCATCGCCTGGCCCATCGGCGTGCCCCCATCGGCCACCATCTCGCTCCACTTCACCGTGCTCGCAGGCTGAAGTGGCGTGTGAAGCTGGGCCTCGCCGCCGAAGGTGATGATCGCGACGTGGATCTCAGCGCGGAGATCATCGGTTGACGCGAACGTCGCGAGCATCTCGCGGACGGACTGGTTGAGGGCATCTATCTTCCCTTCCACCGCCATGCTTCCGCTGACGTCGGCGAGGAGGATGACAGGAAGCGGGCGGGCCGCTGACAATGCAAACTCTTTGAGCTGTGTGGTCATGATGTTCTCCAATTCCCTTCCCGGTGGGGTGCCGTCAGTGCCAACGCCTTCCGCTACGCGGCTTCAGTCCTCGGAAATCGCGGTTTCTGTACACCGTCAGGATTGCGGACTCGTCGGGGGTGCAGACGACCTGGACCCCCTCGCAACCGCCCACATCCACGCCGGAACGCGCCAGCTTCTCCACTTCCTTCCTGCCGATGACGTGAATCGCTGCCCCCCGCACGTAAATCACTCGGCCGTAGCTCAGCACGGTATCGATGGTCTGGCAGTTCAATCCACGCCCGCTCATGCGAGTCCAGGCGTGCTGGGTGATGGCCGGGGCGTTGCTCGCTGCATTGCTGTGCTTGTTCATTTGGCTGGCTCTCTTGGGTTGAACGGGCCCGGACCGATTCCGGGCCCCACACCAGCCAATATCGCGATAAGCGTGCCAAGACCTCCGAAACGACACACCAGAAAGGCGAAAACTCCTTATATACCAATGACTTAGATAGCCGCAGGCTACCTCTCCCAAGGCCCGCGAATCCTGTAAATATTGGGCCTTTTCGGAACGAATTTTCCAGCGTTGGGATCACTTCTTCCTCTCCCGTGCTGCCGACCATTCTCTCAAGGCGCGATCCGTCACATCGCAGAGGGTTTCAGGCGAAACGCCCCGCTTTTTCGCGATCCTGCGAAGCTCGTCTGCCAGGTACCCCTTGAGCGCTCGCTCGACGAACTTCGTCTCGACGGTCTCGCCGGGCGGGATCAGGGCATCCAGGCTCGACGACTCGGCAAATGCGCGCGCCACCGACTGCGCCATGGAGTCCGCCCCGGCGTCAGTCCGGGACCCGTCCACGCCCGCCAGTCCGTACTCGGATGCATCGGCGGCCGACAGAGGCAAGTGCCGATCGGCCTTGGCGGCGATCGTGCGGTACGCCACCCGAAACAAGTCCCTCAAATTCCCGGGAAGTGGATGACGCGACAGCTCGTTGACTATGGCCCGATGGGCACTGTCCGGAAGCCGTATGCGGCCACTGCCGGCTCGAAGCGAGGCCTGAGCGAAGACCATTTCCCATAGCCAGGGAATCTCTTCGGGAACCTCACGCAGCGGCGGCAGCCGCAGAGTGAGCATGCTGATGCGATCGAAGAAGTCCGGATCCAGTCGCTCGCGCAGCTTTTCGTCCGAAAGGTTCGTCGCCGATATCAGTCTGAAGTCACTGGTCAGCTGTCGATCGTCGCCGAGCCGCATGTAGCTCTTTTCCTCGACTGCCTTGATCAGAAGGCGCTGGAGGTCTCGGCTGACATCCCCCACCTCGTCGAGAAACAAGGTGTCCTTGTGGGCCATGGCGAGCAGCCCCTCGTGGTCCTTGAGAGCGCCGGTGAAGGATCCGCGCTTGTAGCCGAACAACTCGGCACGCATCGTTTCGGGGTTGTACTGTCCGCAGGCGACCGCCGGCCAATGGGCATCCCGCTCCGGCACGCGGTAGGGGCTGTGCGATCGAATCCAACCGGCCAGTGTCGTCTTGCCCGTGCCCCGCTCCCCTAGCAAGAGGACGGGCACATTCAACTGCGCAAATCTGCGGGCCTCGTCGAAGATCTTCCGCATCCGCTCCGACTGAAACCGAGCGGGATCCCAGACGACAGCCGCATCCTCGGAAGACGTCTCCGAAGGACGCGCGGCTCGGTATGCCTTGTAGTAGCTGTCGATGCCAAGCCGAACCGGAACGACAGCAGGACGGCCGTTCCGCTCCTCCTTGCGATACGACTTGACGAGGGAGAACGGGGCATCGATGAAACCTGTTTCGCCCATCAGCACCAGGACCGTTTGCATGGAAGGCGTGCCCGGACTGACGTGGATGATCAGTTCCCGGTCGGCGAACTTTCTCCGCACGGCCGAGAGCCTCTCTCTCAGGAATTCGAAGATCTGTCCGTGATCGGTCGGATCGTCACCGTCCCAAGGCTCTTGGTGAATGCGCAAGCCCGGATCCCTGGCCTTCAGTTCCTCCAGCGTCTGGCTGACCGCCCGAGACTGGCGCGTTTCCTTCCCGTCGGGCGAACGCCCATAGAACAGCACGAAGTCGGAAATGCTCCCCGCATACGGCGAATCAGGGTCGAACAACAAGGTGAGGGTCGGCCCGGGAACCGGGGAACCGTCGACAAGGCGAAAGGCACTACCGGCCCGATCACGCTCGTAGGGATCGTTGTTTACGGCTATCCAGGAGATCAGAACTCGACGACGCATGATTGGCGGCTACGCTTGAGCGTTGTCCTCGAGTGAGTGATAGTTCCCCGCCCATCCGGCTTCATGCCACGGTACGCGGATCGAAAGATGGCGAGTCGGAGAATGTGGCATCTGTCAATCCTTCAAATCTTTAGCCACGCGGCTACCAGGGAACGATTGAGAGCAGTGCCAGCACGGCCTGCGCGCGGCGACAAACTCAAGTGGACCGGCCCGACGCGGCATGTCACGAGTACGTCGCGTCCGGGTCACGCAGCGTTCCAGAGTGCACACAGCCGGATGAAATGTCGCTCCGACCACGTGATGGTGAGCGTCTGACCCGCCACTCTCGCGGAGATCTTGCGCATCGCCTCGGTGCCGCCCTCCTTCTCTGCCTTGAACCCTAGGATCTTGTCCTCGACGCTGTCGATCCAGGTGAACTCGGCATACATAAACTGAGCCGCGACGTCCGCGCAAAGACAAAGCATGTTGCCCGCGTTGTTCAAGTGCTCGGCATCCAGGCGCCCTACCAGGCTGAGAGCTTCAAAGTAATTCCCACCGCTGCGTTTCGGGAATGTCTGACCCGTAACCTGACAGCGACCTTGATACTCCTGTTCGAGGAACTCCCGCGCGAGCTTGTTCGAAGACAAATCGCGTGCCACCGAGAAGGTAACGACTCTCGGATTCGTCCGATGACTCGTCAAGGCATCACGCACCGCATCCTCGGCGGTCCTACGATAGCGATCCGGATTCGACACCGGTGCTGCTCCTCCGCATCCATCGATAGGATTGCCAGTTGCTAAGCGATGCAGACTTTGGACGCCTTCCTTGAAGCTCTTGAACTCCGGTAACTCCCGTTGCTTGGGTATGAGCTTCTCGAACTTTTCTATCACATCATCGGAAGCGTTCATAAGATACTCGGCAACCTTCCGCTTCCTGACATCCCCTCGAGCAAGGACGGCGATAGCCTCCTGCTCCTCGGACTTCTTCATGCCGAGCTTTTCGCCAAGGCCACGCGCCTCCAATGACGCCCTTTCAAAACCAGGCGGCAGCTCGTCAAGGGAGATATCGCACGGCTTGACGTAGGCGCCGCCGCAAGCCGGGAGCCAAGCGGCGTCCATCAAGAGACGCCCGGTGGCCGAAATGACTCCCTCGCGATTCGGGTTCTCGAACGACTGTCGGGTTGACGACTCGACCACGCCGCGGATACAGCTGGAGTCCGCGAGGAGAAGTCTCCATATCAGCTTGCTTCGAACCGGGGTCGGATTCTGGAGCGCGCGTCCCAGGCTCTCGATCGCCCATTCAGGATCAAAGCTATCAAGTCCGCGCTTGTGCCAGCCATGCCAGCTCGTGATCACCACATGTCCACGGTAGTCCTTGGCGCGACGGGTAACGCGGGGAGTCCTTGCAACTCCCATGGCGAGCAGAGCGTCAGGATCATCTTGCTCATAGCAATCTGGTGGCGTGATGTAGAAGGTATCGTCACCCTCAAAGTATTCGTCGACCTCGGGAGAGCTCAGGTAGAGCTGAGAGGGCGTCACGAGCTTCAGATCGTCTCTGTTGCCAGCATGGACCCCAATCAAAAATGCTGTCGTCTTGATGGCATCAAGTAATCGCCCCTTCTTCTCGAGGGAGTCGGTGGCGAGACCGGATACGACGATTCGGAAGTCCTTCTTCCAACGGGAGATGCTGACTTCCTTCTCGGCCTTTCGGTACTTCGGAAGGATCCTGGTCAGGGCGAAGTCCGCGAGATCTGGCGGGCCGAGCTCCAGGTCATCCTGCAGGAAGGCGACGACGTCCTGCTTGGCCAGCAAGGACGCCTTGACCATCGGGAGCCCGTTTAGTTCTACAGAACCGTCTTGCGGAGGCAAGTAAGCGTTCGGCTGACCGTCCTTACCCTTCGGGACGACGTGCTCCCCGCTCTCCAGCCGAACGATTGGGATGCTATGGAACGCATAGATGCTTGACTTTGAAACGTAGCTCATGAAACGAATCAGCCACTCGTCGCTCTGGGCTTTCAAGAAACCAGCGGTCAATCGAGACGCCATATTCTCGGCAGACACTTCCATATCTACGGCCAAGGGCTCCGATGCCCACTCAGCCTTCTGAAAGTAGCCGGATTGGGAACGTCGCCTGCCCACCAGCAACTGATAGAGCGCCGGATACCTGGCGCTCGTCAAGGCAGGATTCAACCAGCGAACGCCTTCGATCCCAAACAGCGTCTCCAGCTGTTCCGTATCAAAGACCTTCGTCAGTTCAGCACCACGGGCCATCTTCGCCTGGCGAGCGGAAACAAAGCCGCCCGTTGACGTAGGCATTAGGGGCAGGCGCTGCAAGGCATCCCTGACTGCGGCATGTACGGGATAGAAGAACGACCCTTCCGCGAATCGTTTGAAATCCAAAGGGAGAGCGGAGAGAGCTTCGAGCGAAAGGAGCTTCAGCTTCTTGAGCTGCTGGATCGATTCGACGAGAAGATCTGCGCTCTGCCGAACCAGTTGGCGATTGAACTCGTCATCTTCGGGAACGTTGTCTCGGGCAGGGGTCGTGCGGTATGGGGCTTGGAAGATGAGGCCGGTGTGGGTCTCCTTGTCAGTCTGGAAAAAGACAAAGAGCTTTGCTCCCACCAGTGGACTGATCGCCCCTTCATCCGACAACCGTTTGGTCAACTTGTAGGCGATCTGTACGAGGCGGCCCATTGGCGCCGTTTCACTGCCATCGTTATCTACAGGCTGCTCGAAGACCAGAAAGCAACTCTCCTCACCGTCTGCGGTGACGATGAACAACTCCCTACCTGCGCTGGCCAGCGGCCTCTCCTCCCGTAGATAGTGTCCGGGTCTTCCATCGGCTTCCCATCGGATCTCAGTAAGGTTACGGGTGAAAAGCAGGGTTTCCGGACCAAGCTTGGCCAGTTTCGCGGCGATCTCCTTTCTGGCGATGGTGCCCTTCTTCAAGCGCCTCGCTTCCACGTAGGCTGGTCGACACATCTCATGGTCGAAGGGGAGCACGAAGCGGGTCCTGTTTCGCTCGAGGTCCGGCGGCGATGCCACGGGCCTGAGTGTGTAAAGGTCCGTGATTTCAAAGCTCTCGCTACCCGAGTGGATCCGGGGCGACGCGGTGTAGGCAAAGACGGATTTGAACCCCAGGCCGAAGTGTCCAATCTTCGTGATGTCGGTTTTGCCCTTTCCGAAGTAGCTGATGGCCTTCACGTTCTCCGGGGTGAACGGGTTGCCGTCATGTTCAATGACGAGCCGATCATCAAATACCTTGAACACGACCTCCTTGGCACCTGCGTCGTCGGCGTTCTGCAAGATTTCATAGACGAAGTGCGCCGTATCCGCATACATCGAGACCTGAGACATCCTGGATGCTCTGTCCTTGCCGAGCATCTCCTCGTTGTAAGCACTGATTGCCCGGTAGTCGGTTGGCACGGTGCACCCCTAGACTTCTACGCACAACACGCCGAGCACCGCCGCTTCGGCAACTATTTCTGCCTGTCCGGCGACCCTTGAAAGCTCTTCTGACCGTCTTTCAAAGTCCCGATTGGCAGCTTCGAGTTGACCCTCTTTCATCCGCCGAATGCGCGCATCAGTAGCTTGATCGCGTTGCTCTTCGAGCAGTGCCACACGGGCCTGGTGCGAGGCCTTGAGCGATGCCATCCTGATTTCTGCAGACTGAGTCACGGACTCAATGTGTTCTTCGCGCCGGCTCATCCAGACCCGGTAGTGAATGGTCTCCAGTCGTTCCTCCTCGGCGACCGTGATTGCTGCCACGTCCTGAGCGACGGTGGCACCCTCGAGCAACTCCAGCAGGGCTTTCGAGTGCTCTTCGCTCTCACAGACCGGCTGGAAGGCGAAAGACTCTGTCACGCCCATGACCTTCCACCGGTAAATCGCAAACGGATAGCGTCCTGATGCAACGTTCGATGACTTGGCCGATACGGAACACGCGAGCGCAGATGCGGGCTCCGATGTCTTGGCGGCCTGCCTGGCCAAGGGATGCGTGGGCGTGACGAACATAGCCGACCGGTCCTCGTCGGCTGCTGCCGGGTCGAAAGTCAATCGCAGATAGGGGTCGTTGCCCTTGAGCCAGCGCTCCCAGGCTCGGTCAACGGCACCGACCTGCGAGACCGCCTTGAAGTCGCTGATCAACCGGTTCCGGATTTCTTGATTGAGCTGAATGCTCACGATCGGCTGTCGGCCCTGCAGCTTGTACGACCGACCCGAGTCGAGCGCCGAGAGGTAACCTTCAATGAGGTTTCGAATCCTGGGTGGCGTGAGCCAGAAGCTCGATGCACTCTTGATCAGTTCCTCATCGTGCTTCGGCACCGAGAGGCCGAACAGCGTCGCCTGTTGTTCTTCAAGAAGCGTCTGTTCCTGCACCACACGGATCTCGTTATCGGCAAGCTGCTGGAGCCGGTGGGACTGCTCTTCCAATGTCAGCTGGAGGTTTTCGGCGATGCTGCGGATCTCGCGCGTGAGATTGCCGAGAATTTCTTCGCTACCGCCGAGCGCCTGCCGGAATACGCCGATTCGAAGCAGACACCGCTCGTAGATCTCGGCATCCACGGTGCCCGGCGTGATGAAGTTGAAGATCGCCACGGTCTCGCTTCGCTGCCCGTAGCGGTCGATACGACCAATGCGCTGCTCTACTCGCATCGGGTTCCATGGCAAGTCGTAGTTGACGATGCCGTCACAGAATTGGTAATCGAGGCCTTCACAGCCCACCTCGGAGGACAGCAGCAGGTCTATCGCACGAGGATCATCCTTCGGGCGGCTGAATCGGTTGCGCAGTTCACGGCGCTCTTCCTCTGGAACATCCCCGTGGATCAGTCCGATGCGGATGCTTTCCCGCTGGAGCTTGTCCACCAAATAGGCGAGCGTGTGACGGAAGGTGCTGAACACGAGCAGCTTGTTGTTCGCCAGAGCCTGCTTGTCCAGCACGACCTTGGCGAACGCCGAAAACTTGGGATCTTCCGAACTCAGGCCCTTGGCCAGCCGAACGAGTTCATCGACGTCGGCGCGGAACTCCGCAAACGCCTCGGTCATCGCCTGCACCCCGTCTTCGCTGTCCGTCTCGCTCAGTTCAAGTCGGGTCAGCTGGCCTGAAAGGATGGCCTCCAGGTAAGGCGCCAGACCAAATACGCAACTCGCCACTTGCCTGCGGATCGTCGTCATCATGAACTGCAGGTTTCGGTCGCCGTGCCGATGGGCAAGAATCCTGGCGACCAAGTCGAGCACCCCTCGGTGCAGACGTTCCTGCTCTGCCGTGAAGTCGACGGACACCGTCTCAGGCTTTCGTGTCGTGAAATTGCCGATATCGCGCCGACGCGTCCGATTGATGATCGGCGCGAAGGTGTAGAGCGACTCCAGTTCCCTCACGACCGTCAGGCGGTCTTCGATTCGCAGCTCTTGTTGAGTCAGGGCGTCGAGTAGTGGTTGGACCCGCGCGTCTGCTGACAGGACCGAGGATCCCCAATCGGTCCCCAGGGCCAGCGCGAGTCTTTCTCGCGCGGCGGCAATCCACCCCGGCTTCGCATTGCGCGTGATTTCGATCGCCGCGTTGATGTGGGGGTTGGGCTCCGCCATGTGGTCGAAATCGCGACGGCTAGGGAGCAAGTCGGGGCGAACCAGCTGGAGCAACGTGAAGAGGTCGTTGTCGCCCAATTGAATGGGCGTCGCCGACAGCAGCACCACCGCCTCAGCGTTGTCGCAGAAGTACCTGACCGTCCTGTAGGCCCAGGTGTCAGTGTTCCGGATGTGATGCGCCTCGTCGACGATGACGAGATCGAAGGCCGGCGGTGGATCGAGATCCAGAAGCCCCCGGATCTTGCGGCCCTTGCCCTGCTTTCCCAGCAGAAGACCTTCGTCGAACAGCGAATACGGAACGATCGAGCGCGCATATTGTTGAGGCCAGGCTCCATCGAGGTGGGTCTCCTCGATGCAGTAGCGCAAGGCGTCACCGTCGATGTGGGTGAACTGCTCGTCGAAGCGCTTGAGTTCCTCCAGCCACTTGCGCTCGGCGACCAGCGGCTTCGGACAGATGACCAGCACGGACTTCAGCTCGCGACGCGCCTGAAGCTCCTTCAGGATGAGACCTGCCTCGATCGTCTTGCCTACGCCGACCTCGTCTGCGATCAGCAGTCGAGGTCGATCCGCCTGGATCAACTTCAGGACCGGGCGGAACTGGTACGGGACGAAATTGATCCGCGATGCGTACAGTGAGTAGAGGTGCCCGGTGCTGGGATGCCTGAGCTGAGTGGCCGTCAGCGCGGCGTGCAGCGCTTCTGGTTCGACGTTCTTGCGGCTCGGCTTCAGGACGATAGGCTCGACCTGAGACTCGTAGTAGGTCGCGACCTCGCCCCCATGAAAAACCGTGAAGCGAGCCTCCGGATCGCCGGGAACGACATCAAGAACGGCCCCCGTGATGTCGGGACGCGCCTTGAGGCGAACGACGGTACCCTTCGAGATGCCACCCCTGGCCTGTGCAACCGGTGCTGCGACTTCATCAGTCTTCGGTCGCGGTGCCAGCTCACCGAGCACCCGTCCGCGTTCGGCCTGTGCCCGATCCAAGGTCGCCTGATCTGCGCCGAGTACGCCGAGAAGCCGATACAGCGTGTCGACGTCACGGTAGGCATCTTCTGATCGAAGTCCCCCAGGCGGCAAGTGGGCCCATCTGTTGCGGATTCCTTGCGCCTCCTTCAGCCAATTGCGCGCCTGCTGATCGAGGTTCAGCCGATACCCAAGCGGATTCCAGTTCTGATCGAACACCCGAAGCAATCCGGCGAGGTCCAGACCGGCCAGTGAATCCACTCGCCTATCGGAGACCAGTCGCTGCTGCTGAATCGAGAGCCGATCGACGACACAAGACTGCCACCAGTCCTTGCCAACCTGAGGCAACTCACGCTCCAGTACGCCAGCGATCGCTGCGGCAACATCTGCCAGGATTTGATGCATGGACATTCAGATGTTCCTCCTGTGGCCGCAAACTGGACGGTCTCGAATACTTTCAGTGAACGAGCTCATCCGATGAGCCACCTCGAAGCTCTTCAAGCTCCCGCTCTGATGCCCCTTAGCAAGCGGGCACTCGGGCAGTTCGGATAGAGCCGCAGTCGGGGCATCGCGCATGGACAGGCACTCGATCGACATGTCCGCTACCCGACGCCGGCGAGCAGCCGATCGATGAGATCACTGGCCTGGCGCTGCCTGAGCACCCTCGCCTCGCGGAATTCAGGCTCCGGCCCTTCACCGAGCTCGAACTTGGCCACCGAAACCGGCCCGTCCTTGCGATAGCCCTCGGTCGCCTCGTCATTGGCGAAGCGCCGCCTGAGGACATCTAGTCCTTCCCTGATGACCGGCGAATGCTTGCCGGCCAGCGCATGGCCAAAGGCTGCGACGACGGCGCCGAGCCCGTCTGGGGCATGCTCGATGCAATAGACCAGGTCATGGGCGTCCTTGCGCTCGAAGCGCTGGTCGAACGCGAAGGCCTTCAGGGAAGTGAAGCTGACGATGTCCGCATGCTTGACGCGTTCGGTGGCCATGCCGTTCTCGCCCAGCAGCTCCGCGCGGATCTCTGTGACCTGATGCAGGTCGAAAACGATGGACGAATGCGGAATGTTGAGCGCCGAGATCGTGCCTTCCGTCGGCAACGGCTGCACCCGGCCCCCGGCGATCTCGGGCGCATCGGCCAAGAGTTCCAGCACCATCAGCGCCCCGTGCTCGGTCCGCGTCTGCCAGCGCCACGACAGCTTCAACCCCTGTTCGTTGACAGCGCGCTCGAAGCCCATGCGCTTCAGGTTGTCCTCCAGCGAGTGGTACGCATCAGTGTCGGCCAGGAGCTGCAGATCGATGACGATGTCGACATCCAGCGTGCCGGCGTGCGCAGGCACGTCGGGTGGACGCTGAGGCACCAGATAGCGCGGCGTCAGACCTCCGACCAGGAAGACCGACTCCTTCCAGGGCCCGAGCCCACGCAACAGCGTGACGAGGACACGCTCGCAGTCCACGGTGTAGGCATCGCTGTATCCGCCGAAGTGCGAAGGTTTGACCATCAGAAGCCGATCCTTTCCCTGCGCAGGTGCTCGGCCAACTCCTTGGCACGCCCCTCGGCGCGCACGAGGTCCAGATAGGTCTGGATCGGGCTGGCCAGCCAGACACCGTCCACCCGCTGCCTGAACAGCAGATCCCCTGGAGACTTGGCGTCGATGACCACCAGATTCGCGCCCTCGCTGACGGGGCGGGCGCCCAGCTCTCCCAGCGCCGCTTCGGTGGTCGAACCGGCCGGCAAGCGGATGCGAACCTGCGAGACGTTCGACAGAAAAGGGGCGTAGCGCTGGGCAGCCGCTTCGTGGGTGACCGCGTAGTCGATCCCTTGCGAAGAACACACACCGTCGAGTCCTGCGGCCAGGACGTCGACCTTCATGGAAGGAACGAAGAACCTGCGCATAGCCTCAGCCGGTTGCTGCCGCAGGCTCGTGGCCCAGGCATCCAGGAGTGCCGCAGGCTGACTCACGCGCCGTTGCTTGCTCGGCCCCTGCCCCCGTGAATCCAGCCAGTCGAGTCGTTCCAGTTCGGTCAAGACCATCGACACGGTCGACGGGGATGCCGAGACATCCTCGGCCAACTCGGTCACCCCCAGCCAGTCCTCGCGACGCATCAGCAGGCCATGCAACACGTGAGCGCGACGCCCGGAAAACAGCGAACGGATGGCCCGGGAGGTCGACTTCGACGGTGGCTTGTCCACGAAGAAGAGCGCCCCCGGTGCCGGGAGGTACAGGCTGCCCCCGGCGTCGAAATAACCGACCCGCTCCGTTTTCAGCAGGTCCTTGGCGCCCGGAGAGATCGATTCGGCCGCGAGCAGCAGCACGGCGCCTTCTGCGCCGGCATCGCCCGTGCGCCGCGACGCTGCATCCCGGATCTGCCAAAGTGCCTGCCGGACATCCCGTGGATAGAGCACCTTTCGGATCGCGACCAGCAGTGCCAAGGGACGCCCGGCAACCTGCATCGAGACTGAAACATCGTTCACCGCCGCCTGCTCGCCAGCGTCGACTTGGCACGCGAGATCGGCCGTCACGTCCGGGAGGGCCCGCAGGGCTTCCAGGAGTTCGGCGATCAACGCGCTCTCGACTTCAGATGTGTTCACGACCATGCCTCATGGATTATTCGCTGTACAGCGAATGATGGAACTGTATAGAATATTCCGTAAGGATGCAATATTTACTGCACAGCAAAATTGATTCCATATCATCTCAGTCGACCCAAAGACCGTCACGACACCTTCGAAGGGAGTGCGCCGACCATGACCTCCAGCAAGCCGCCAAGGACCCGCACAGGAGCTGCCGACGACCCCGGCCTGCAAGCTCTGCTGGCCCTCCCGCCGGGAGAGCGACGGGACGCCGTGGCCAAGGACATACGCCGACGAGCACCACAGTTCAGCGCCATCCCCGCCCATGATCTGGCAGATGCACTGGACGTCCCGGAGCACTGGCGGCCGGGCAGCGAATGGTCGTTCACCCGCTATGCGCCGATCGTCAGCGTCGAGGAACATGCCCGGTACAACTCACCGGCATCCGAACTCGTCTACTTGATCGAAGAGGCCGTAACGGCCGAGCGGTTCCAGCAACTTCTGAAGCATTCCGAGCCGCTGGACGAATCCGACGACCCGAGCTTTGCGTTCTTGACCAAGGGCGAACGCAGCCGCCTGGAGGATGCGATCGCCGAGAAGCAGATGGAAGCCAATGAGTCGAACGGCATGAACTGCATCGCAAGTTGCTCGGTCGAAAGCGACTCTGGGGCGGTTCTGGAATTCGAAGGAGACGTCGAGGACGACGGGGCCTGCATCAATCTGCGCACGCCCTACGACAAGCGCGCCAAGCGATTCACAGACCTCTCTCGTTGCCTCACGTCGGGCTGGTAGTGGTCGTCGAGTCCGAAACCCATATCAAAAGAGCGGCGCAGCCATGAACCCAGCGACTCCGACATCGCCAGCCAAGGGCAGGCGCCCGAGCGACATCTTCAACGGTGCCACCGTCAAGCGGAAGTTCGTCGAGGAAGTGCTCGACATCATCCGCAAGACCGCGACCTCGCATCAGACCTTCATCGAGGGAACGATGGTTTCGTCGTCCGAGCGAAACGAGTGGACGCTGCCCACCGGCAAGGCAGTGAAGACCGCTCCGTTCTGGGGTCGCTCGAGTTCTCTTTACGTCGACGATGAAGAGGCTCGTGCGCGGATCATGCAAGTCATGGGCATCGACCTCAAGAACAGCCATACCTACCGGAAGTACCTGTAGCACCGACCCCGGTCGACCTACAGGTGCTTCTTGTAGAAGGCCCATTGCTGGCGCGCCAGCCAGGCAGTGAGGATGACGATCAACCCAGCGCAAAGCTCCCATGCCACAGGCCCCGGCCAGACCAACAGCGCGACCCCGCCCAGTCCCAGTGCCACCATCTGCAGGTACTTCGCCCGGTGGTACAGGCTGGCTGACTCTCTCCCTCCGCAGGACCTGCGAATCGCGCGCTCGGTCAGTCCGTCGGCTGCGCCCACCGCGTACAGGAGCAGCAGCAGCGGGAGGAAGCGCATGAGCGTTGCGAAGCGCACGCCCAGCAACTGGGTGCCGACCATCGCGGTATCGATGGCCTCGCGATTGGCCAGGTAGCTGCGACGGATCACCGTGTCCGGGATCGACAAGGCCGATGGTTCAGCGAAGCGCAGCCCCATGTCATGGATGCCGGTGACCTCGAACACCAAGCCATACAGCAGGTTCGCCGGCCCGGTGATCTCGCCAGCTCCCCGACCCTGCCGAACCGCCAACCCGATGCCGTGCCCGAGATCGGCGGCCAGCAGACCGCGCAAACGGTCCACACCATCCGGCCTGACCCGCGACACGAACACCCAGTCGATGCTCCAGGCGACCAGCAAGAGCGCCACCAATCCCAGCCCCAGCGAAAGCGCCAGCTTCAGCGGGCTCAGCAGCACACTGGCCAAGGCGCCATCGTGAAACGACGTGTTCTTACTCGCCACGGCGGACCTCCACTTCCGTAGCCCGGTCCTCGTATTCCTGCGGCCGATTCCATGGGCCGTCCAGTCGGCTGCGCAACGCCTGCCCGATCGCCGTCAGGCCCTCGGGCATCAGCGGATCGTGTTCGGCACTGGGCAGCGGCATCCGGATCTTGTGCAACCGGCCACCATGGATCAATGCAAAGGCCTGGCCCTTGGGCAACTGCACCAGATCGGTCGGCTCCAGCATGCGCACGCTCTCCGGGGCGATGCGGTCCTCATTGCGGCTGGCGAAGTCGGTGAACTCGCCCGGATCATTGGTGTCCGAAACCGACGACGACACGATGGTCGATACCACTTGGACCTGTGGCAACTGGTCGGTCAGCAGCTCGGCCGTGGCGACCTCCTTCACCCGCAACATGATCAGCGTGTTGAAGTTGCCGGCGATCTGACCGGCTTTGGCGGGTGAGCCGATGCGCGCTTCCACGTCCGACCAGGTCTGCGTGTACGCCGTCACCTGAAAACCTGCCCCGCCCGCCTTGTTCAGCAGCGGGATGAACTCGTCGCCGATCAACTCGTTGAACTCGTCGGCATGGATGGCGATGCGCCGCGGTCGGGTCTCGCCCGGCAGTCCGCGCCCTGGACCGAACTTGTAGAGGCCGCCAGCCACGCTGGTGAGATCCGCGAACATGGAATTGCCCACCGCGCCCGCCACCTCGTAGTCGGACAGCGCATCGAGCCCGACATAGACGATTCCGCCCAGATTGATCACCGAAGTCCAGTCGAACACCGGCCGCCAGTCGGTCGGATCATCGAGCGTCGGCGACAGCAGCGCTGCCGTGCGGCCGGTGGTGAGCTTTTCCATCAAGGGCAGCAACGACGCCACCAGCTTGTCGAAGTGGCTCTTCTCGTAGTTCAGGGTGGAGGCCAGCGCATGGGCGATCGGGTCGTAGAGCTTGCGGCGACGGGCGTACTCGACCAGGCTGACCGCACGCGCTCCGCGTGACTGCAAGCCCTTGTCCAGACTCTTCTTGTCGATCGCCATAGCCTGCAATGCCTCACGCCAACCGGCAGCAGCCGGCTCCTGGTCGAACCAGTGCTCGAAGTAGTCGACGAGCAAGGGCTCGACATCGGAGGCGTAGCGGTTGATCTCCTGGTAGTCGGGCTTTCGGCCCAAGGCCACCAGCGCGCGCGCCATCACGTTGACGAAGCGCCAGACGAACTCCTTGAACGCGGCCGACTGCCCTTCCGACGGCAGCTGGCCGGCGATGCGCGTGGCCACCTCGGTGATGCGCGAGAAACTGCCCACCGGGTTGTAGCGCGCCGAGATTTCCGGGTGTCCCAGGTGGAACATGAAGAACTCGTCCGCGCGCCCTGCCCGCTCGGCTTCGCCATAGATGCGCCGCAGCAGGTCGATGTCGCCCTTGGGGTCGAACACGATCACCACCTCACCGCGACGGATGTCCTGGGTGATCAGCAGTTCCGCCAGGCGAGTCTTGCCCACCCGCGTGGTACCCAGCACCAGCGTGTGACCAACCCGGTCGGCGATGTCCATCCAGATGTCGGCTTCACCCGGCTCGACCCCGTGCATTGCGGGATCGCCGCCCAGGCCGACGGGTGCGGCCACCTGTGGACGCAGGCGCCCGAACAATTCAACGAGCAAACCTTGCTGCAACAGCGGTTGGCTCTCGGGCCGACGGGCCTCGAACAGACGCTGGGTGTGGCGCTGGTCCCACTGGAAACCCCGCCCCAGAAACAGCCGCTCGGTCGACCACGGGATCTCGGTCGAGGTCACCTCGTAACGGTGCTGACGTCTCAGGTTGGCACGGTAGCGCAGGGTTTGCAGGCCGGCGGCGCCTCGCCAGGCCGCGTGCGCCACCAATGCGCCGGCCAGCAGCCAGTCCCACGGTCGGTTCAGCAGGAACAGGCCCGGCGCACCGATCACCACGCCCGCGCCGAGCGCCGACACACAGGCCGAACGCAGTTCATGCGCCGGACGCAGCAGGGCTTCGAGCGGATAAGCCATCAGGTCGGTACGCTCGCGCCTTCCACCACGCGCACCAGCGTCGAATCGAAGGCAGGCAGTGTCTGGACGAATCGCTGCGGCTCGCGAATCACGATCCCGTTGATCCGCGTACTGCCACGGTCGGACCGCTTGCGCTCGTAGCAGAGGATGTTCACGCCGCGATCGGCACGCAGGTGCCAGCCCTCGCGCAAGACCTCGCGTTGCACCCGCTTGGCCGCATCGGCAGCGGCCTCTGGCACCCCGACTTGCTGTTTGGCGAACTCCCGGAAGATGCGTGGCGAGGCCAGCAACAAGCCTTCAGCCACCACATGCACGAGCGCATCAGGCTCGTTCACCGATAACCTGCCATCGAGCATGCCCTGGCTCAGCCACGCCATGAACTGATGAGCAAGCGCGGATTCTTCAGGCGACACCTCCTCCAGGAATTCAGGCGGACCCGCGGCGAGGACGCTCTGCGTCTCGGGTGAACTCACCGCAACGACGGGTGTCGCTGCCGGAACCGCGGGCGTGGCGCTGACCGCCTGGGCTCGACCCGGCGGCCTCCTGGGCGAATCCCACGCCACCAACTCGCTGAGGACGCTGTCCGGATCGGCATCGCCACTCAGACACGCTCGGAGGTCGGCCATCAAAGCAGGATCTTCCCTGAGCCAATCCTGGATGGCAGCCGGCACGCAACGCCCGAAAATCTCCCAGGCCATAGCCGCATCGAACGGGTCCGGCACCACCCCAGGTGGCAACGGCTCGACGACATATCCGAGCGCGCCGCAGGCTCGCATCGAACCCGCCGCCGGGTTCCATGCGCGAGGAACGCCGGTCCCCATTGCCATACACACCCGCATCCCATCGCTGACATGGGGCAAGTCGCGCAGCAATGCCGCCACGAACACCGCGTAGGTCCATCGATGCGCCTGTGCGCCGATGACCTCGGGGGCGGCACCGCGCGGCAGGATCTGGCCGCGTCGCCGATCGAGCGAGCGCAGCGCTGTAGCAAGCGCCCGGTGCAGTTGTCCACCGGCCTGCCCATGCTGTCCTGAGCCCGACCTGGGCAACATCTGGACGAACTCGGCATGGCCGTCGATCAGCGGCTGCACTGCCAACGCAAACACCTCCGCCGGAAAGGCCAGCTTGATGCGCAGGCACCGGATCGCATTGCCGAGTCCCACGCGATCGATCAGCGACTGAGCATCCAGCACGGGCCATTCGGCACGCAGACCTGAAGGCATCCCGCGCGTCGCGATCGGCGCCTGCATCCGCTCGCCGATGTCGGCTCCAAAGTAGGGCTCGCGCCTGTCGTCAAGTTGAGGCATCCGGGCAGTATTCCGCGCGCGCGGGCCACCGACAGCAATGACCGCGGCGCAGGCAAAGCCCTGATTCGGCCTTGACACCGCCCTCGCGCAGCGACCTGCCAACGGTGCACCCGGGTCACACGGAAGACCTCCAAGGAGAGCGCCACTCACCCCACTGGAATCGCCCGCTCTTCAAGGGGGAATCGGGGCTTCAGCGCGGCCCCGATTGACCCTGATTCAAGGGCCTTGCCTGCCTACGATGGCCTCGAAATGCGATGTGCCGAACGTGGCCAGCGCCCGTACCAACGTGTGAGGAGGTCCTGTTGCCCAAGTCGATGAGCTGGCGTCCCCGGGCGGGGTGGTTCGTCGCGATCAGCCTGATCGCGGCGTTCCCCGCACACGCCTGCTGGGAGCAGGCCGGCGAACGCTACGGCGTCAGCCCCGAGTTGCTCTACGCCATCGCCCGCACCGAATCCGGCCTCGATCCGCAGGCCGTCGGCCGCAACCGCAACGGCTCCCGCGACATCGGCCTCATGCAGATCAACTCCGCCTGGCTGCCCCGCCTCTCGGCCCACGGCATCGCAGAGCGCGACCTGTTCGACCCCTGCACCAGCATCCATGTCGGCGCCTGGATCCTCGCCGGCAACGTCCGGCGGCTGGGCTACACCTGGGAGGCCGTCGGCGCCTACAACGCCGCGAGCCCCACGCTGCGGCGGGCCTACGCCGAGCGGGTCTACCGCCAGGTGACCGCGTCCCGAGCGCCGCCCCGGCCCGGGCCGTCCTCCGCCACCTCCCTCCGACCGCTACTCACGGCGAGCGCGCAGTAGCGGCTGTGCATGCCCGCCTCCATCCCCCGACCGCTGCCTCCCCACAGAAAGGACTTCCCCATGAACCCATCCCGCCGCATCGCCGTCATCGCGCCCGTGGCCATCGTCCTGGCGCTCGGCGCCAGCTCGGCCTTCGCTGGCACCACTGGGACCGAGTTCCAGACCATGTACACGACGCTGCTGAACTGGGCGACCGGTTATCTCGGCAAGGCCATCGCCGTGGCCGCGTTCATCCTCGGTGCGGGCATCGGCGTGGCCCGCTCCTCGCCGATCCCCGCCCTGGCCGGCGTGGTGTTCGCGCTGTTCATGGTCTACGTGCCGACCATCATCGACTCGATCATGACGGCGACGATCTGACGCGACGCGGCCATGACTGACGCCTCGCTCGACATCCCGCGCCGCCTGAACGATGCACCCCGCATGTTCTGGTGGGAGATCGACGTCGCCCTGATCTTCCTGGGGGCGGTGTTGACCGGGATGGTGGCCGGCTTCTTCATGACCGGCTGCGCCCTGGGCCTGCTGCTGGCCTGGAGCTTCGGCAAGGCCAAATCGGGCGAGCATCCCGCCTACGCGCTGCACCTGCTGTATTGGCACCTGCCAGCGCAGATCTCGGGGCTCAAGCGCACGCCACCGTCCCACCAGCGAGACCTGCTGGGATGAAGCTGGAATGGCTGCGCGCCGACATCGCGAGTGCCCGGCGAGCCACGACCTTTCTGGCCGTGCTGCTCACCGGTTCGCTGCTCGTCAATGTCGTGCTCGCCTTCCTGACGGTGCGCCTGTCCGACCGTGAGCGGGTGGTGCTGGTGCCACCCACGATCAACAAGACCTTCTGGGTCGAGTCCGAGCGGGTCAGCGCCGAGTACCTGCAGCAGATGGCGTATTTCCTGATGCAGCTCACGCTCGACGTCACGCCGCACAGCGTGGACCACCAAGCCAGCGTTCTGATGCAGTACGCCGCCCCGGCGTCGTACGGGGAGTTGCGCACGGCCATGGCCGCCACCGCCGATCGACTCAAGCGCGACGGAGCCTCGACGGTTTTCAGCGCACGCGACCTGGTCGTCGACGAGGCCACGCAGCGCGTGGGCGTCCGTGGCCAGCTCACCACCTACGTCAGCGACCGCCGCGTCTCCGAAGTCTCGAAGGGCTACGCCATCGAGCTGCAGTACGCCGGCGGCCGAGTCTTCCTCAAGGCATTCCGCGAGACCAACCCCAATGACCCCCTGGAAACCCAGTCTCATCCTGCTGCCGCTGCTGCTGCTCGTTGATCCCGCCCACGCGCTCCAGCTCGTGGATGCGCAGGACGGGCAGACCGCGCTCGGCAAGGTCTCGCGCAAGGAGGTCACCCGCATCGCTTTCGAGCGCGGGCGTGTGCGCAAGGTCACCGGCAGCGCCGGCGAGTTCGTCCTGGAGAAGGACGACGAGAAGGGCCAGATCTTCGTGCGGCCCATCGACCCGCAAAGCACCAAGCCGATCAACCTGTTCCTCACATCCGATCGCGGCACGGTTGCGCTGCTGCTACAGCCGGTCGACACCCCGAGCGACTCGATCGTGATCCGCGAGCTGCGCGAGCGCAGCGCGGCGCCCACCCGCCTCGAGGCCAGCGGCCGACACGTCCGCACGCTCAAGAACCTGCTGCTCGCATTGGCCGAAGACGCCCTGCCCGACGACATGGAGGTCAAGGAGCCTGCACGCGACATCACCCTGTGGCTGGGCACCCGCCTCACGTTGCAGCGGGTGCTGCTGGGGTCTGGCGTGGTGGGCGAGAAATACCAGCTGACCAACATCGGCACCACCACCTTGGAGGTGGCCGAGACCGAACTCTTCAAGCCCGGCGTGATGGCCGTCAGCCTGGAGCAGCCCAGCCTGCGCCCGGGCGAGGCCACCAACCTCTTCGTGATCCGGGAGCGCAAGAACGATGACTGAGCCCGTCCCCAGTTCGGTGGCCGTCAAGCGCCGCCAGTACCTGCTGCTGGCAGGAGTCGGCGCGGTGATCGTCATCGGCACGGTGTTCTCGGTGTCGCTCACTGGCTCGAAGCCCGCCACCGAACGCCAGTCCAAGCCCAAGTCGACCAACATCCTGGCGCCCGGCGCCCAGGTCGATCCGCGCGATGCCTGGCGTGGGCAAGCCGACGCCCAACTGCGCGCGATCGAGCAGAAGTCGCGCGAGCTCGCCCAACGCGACAGCGAAATGGAAGGCCAGAGCCGCGAGATGATCGAGCGGCTGCGCAAGCTCGAAGGCAGTGGCGCTGCGGGCTCCGCAAGCGGCGGACTCACCGCCCTGCCTCCGCCTCCGATCGCGGCACCAGCCACCCGTCCGAGCTTCGGTCCCGACGCGTCCAATGGGGCGCAAACCGGCAGCGGGCAGCAACGCGCTGCGGCCCTCCCGCAGCTCCCACCCCCTCCACCCCCACAGCCGAACCGTGCCGGCAGCCTCAATCCGATGCCGGCACCCGGCTCGAATGGCCTGCCCCCCGCCCCGCCGTCGGGAATCGTGAGCATCACGCTGGCCGATCCGGCCTCAGGCCAGGCCGCGAAGCCCGGCACCGACCCCGCGGTCAAAACCGCCGCACCACGCGACACCCGCCGCTACATCCCGAGTGGTGCCTTCACCCGCGCGCTGCTGCTCGGCGGTCTCGACGCCCCCACAGGCGGGCAGGCCCAGCGCAACCCGCAGCCCGTGCTGCTGCGCCTGATGGACAACGCGGTGCTGCCCAACCAGTTCCGCTCCAAGGTCAAGGAATGCTTCGTGGTGGGCGCCGGCTACGGCGACGTCAGTTCCGAGCGTGCCTACATCCGCACCGAGTCACTGTCGTGCATCACCCGCGACGGGACAGCCATCGACGTCCCGGTCAAAGGCTATGTCGCCGGCGAAGACGGCAAGGCCGGCATGCGCGGCCGCCTCGTCTCCAAGCAGGGCCAGATCCTGGCCAACGCGCTGTTGGCAGGTGTCGCCAGTGGCATCGGCCAGGCCTTCACGCAGAGCGCGACCACGATGTCGATCTCGCCGCTGGGCACCACCAGCACCGTCGACCCGGCCAAGCAACTCCAGGCGGGCCTGGGAACCGGCGTGGGCAAGGCCCTGGATCGGCTCGCCCAGTACTACATCACCCTCGCCGAGAAGGTCTTCCCGGTGATCGAGATCGACGCCGGACGCACCGTCGACGTCGTGCTCACCCAGGGCATCGCCCTGCAGGGATCACTGGACGCCGCCACACAGGACGCCGAGACCTATCCGCGACTCGCAGCCCGAGCCAACCAACGAAGGAGTTCCGAAGATGACGATGAATGAACCGCGCACGCGGGCCACCCGAGCCTGGCGCGCAATGAGCTTCACCCCCGTTATCGCGGGCCTGCTGGCCGCCGCGATCGCGCTGCCCTCTGCGGCTGAATCGGCGAACCCGGCGGCCACCCCGACGGCGGCTGCAGCATCCAACACCACGGCCGCCGCGATCGGGATGGGCGCGCGCCTGCAGGCGCTCTACCCGTCCACCCGTTTCGGTGCGGTCAACCCGACACCCTGGCCCGGGGTCTTCGAGGTGGTGATGGGCGCCAACCTGGCCTACGTCGACCAGAGCGGCCAGTACTTCTTGTTCGGTCACCTCTACGACATGAAGTCGCAGCGGGATCTGACCGCCGAGCGCAAGGACACGCTGGCACGCATCGACTTCGACGCGCTACCGCTGGCCGACGCGATGAGGGAAGTACGCGGCAACGGCTCACGCGTGCTGGCGATCTTCAGCGACCCCGACTGCCCGTACTGCCAGAAACTCGAAACCGACCTTCGTGCCCTGACCAACGTCACGATCTACACCTTCCTGATGCCGCTGGTGTCCCTGCACCCGGCAGCGCACAGCAAGGCCGTATCTGTTTGGTGCGCCAAGGATCGCACCGCCGCCTGGCACGCCACGATGTGGCGTGGTGAAGCCGTACCCCAGGCCGACTGCCCGCATCCGGTGGATCGCAACGTGGCGCTGGGCGAGCGGCTGGGCATCAACGGTACGCCCACGCTGATCGCTGCGGATGGCCGGATGCTGCCGGGCGCGGCGAGCAAGGAGCAGATCGAGGCCTGGCTGGCTCGATCGGCGGCCAGTGCCCAAGGCGACGTCAAGTCGGAGGTCGTCCCCCGATGAACCCGACCGCGCGGGTCGTGCCGGTGAGCCTGGCGGTAGTGACCACCATCGTCCTGAGCGGCTGCGCCTCCTCCCTGTCAGGCGTAGGGAGCACGGAGAGCTATGCCTGCAAGGCTCCCATCGGTGCTCAATGCACTTCCGTCTCCGGTGTCTACGCCAACGCCAACCCCTTGGCAGCGCGCGCCGTGCATGAGGCCCCACTGCCACCGCAAAGCCTCCTCGCGACGATGGCAGGCCCCGCTCCTGCCCGTCAAGCCAAACCCGCTTCGCCGACCGGAACCTCGATGGTCCCACCATCCGGCGCCTCGGCCGGTGCCGCGACGGCGCCCAGCCCTGCAGCGCTGCGCTCGGCCCCTCGCGTGATGCGACTGTGGATCGCACCGTGGGAAGACGCCGATGGCGACCTGCACGACGCGTCCTTCGTGCACGTCGTGATCGACACCGGGCGGTGGCTGATCGAGCGGATCCGCCCGGCATCGCGCACGAAGTTGGACATCGCCTCGCCGCCGCTGACGCCTCCCGCCTCGCTGGCACCTGCACCGCCACCAGAGACGCGGTCGCCGGCCGACCTCGCTCCCACCGAGCCCTGAATATGCTGCGCAACCTGATCAACGATCTCGAATCGGCCCTCGCGAATGTTCGCGCCACCGATCTGCTGCCAGGCTCGCGTACCGGTCGAGCGCCGGCTCTCGACGACAGCGCCAGCCTGTCGCAATGGTTGCCCTACCGGGCCTACCTGGAGGACCACCAGATCTTCGTCAACCGCGACGCGCTGGGCTTCTGCCTGGAAGTTCGCCCGCAATCCGGGGCCGACGAGGACATGGCGCGGGTGCTCACCGCGCTCTATGCCGCGTCCCCTGCCGGCACCGGTATCCAGTTCCACCTGCTGGCCAGCCCCGACATCCGCGGCACGCTCGGCCGCTACGCCGACCTGCGACTGCCCGATGAAGTCGTGCCGGAGTTCGACGAGCTCGGACGTCCTGGCCGACACGGCAACATCCACCGCACCATGGCGCGCCGTCGCGTCGGGCACTACCTGGCAGGCGCCCGCCAATCGCTGCTGCCCAACCAGAGCTACCTATTCCGGAATTTCCGGCTGGTCGTCAGTGTCTCGCTGCCGGGCAGCCCGGAGAACCTGAGTCGCATCGACGAGCTGCTGCTGCTGCGCGACGGACACCGCGCCACGCTGCACGCAGCGGGTTTTCCGTCGCGACACTGGACCGCGA
Source organism: Betaproteobacteria bacterium (assembly GCA_037127635.1). GTDB lineage: Bacteria > Pseudomonadota > Gammaproteobacteria > Burkholderiales > Burkholderiaceae_C > Rubrivivax. The sequence goes on from JBAXYD010000009.1 coordinate 102,614, forward strand.
CCGAACTCATCAACTGGGTGTCCGCGCTGGTCGATCCGCACCGCCAGGGCGGCGAGGGCCTGCCATTGACCTACGACCCGGGCCGGGAACTGCGCGATCAGGTGGTCGACCGCTCGACCCGACTCTTCATCCGCCAGACCGGCATCGAGCTCAGCAACCCAGCCCAGGCCGAAGGCCGCGAGCTGCGCCTGCTGTCCGTGCGTTCCTTCCCGCCGCGCTTCGCGCTGTGGAACATGGGCAGCCTGATCGGCGACCTCTACCAGGCCACCCTGCAGTACCCCTGCCCTTTCATGATCACGCTCGGCGTGCATGTGCTCGACCCCGAGGCCACACGCAACTGGGCCTATCTCAAAGCGGCCCGCGCCACCACCAACGCCACGAGCTACATGGCGCGCTTCCTGCCCGACATGCAGGAGCGCAAGGCCGACTGGGACATCGTGCTCAAGGCCATGGACGACGGCCAGCAACTCGTCGACCTCCATCACCAGGTGGCGCTCTTCGCACCCCTGCGCGACATGGCTCGCGCCGAACAGTCGGCCCGCTCAGTCTTCCGCGCGCGTGGGTTCGAACTCTCGCGCGACACCATGATGATGACCCAGGGCCTGATCGGCTCGCTGCCGATGACGATGTCGCCCGCCTTCCATGGCGACCTCGGCCGCATGAAGCGCGTGACCACCAAGACCTCGGCCAACGCGGTGCACCTGGCACCCCTGGTCGCGGAGTGGCAAGGCACCGGCACGCCAGTGCTGCTGCTGGGCGGCCGACGCGGCCAGTTGATGCAGCTCGACGTCTACGACAACCCGGCCGGCAACTACAACGTCGCGATCGCCGGCACCTCGGGATCCGGCAAGTCGCTGCTGCTCAACGAGATCGCCGCCGCCTATCTCGGCACCGGCGCTCGCGTCTGGATCATCGACGTCGGCCGCTCGTACGAGAAGGCCTGTCGAAACTTTGGAGGCAGCTTCATCGAGTTCACCGAGAACGCTGGCCTGTCGCTGAACCCGTTCACCTTCGTCGACGACATCGACGAGGACATGGAGCTGTTGCAGCCCCTGCTCGCCCAGATGGTCTCGCCACGCGAACCGCTGGAGGGCTTTCAGTATTCGACGCTCGGGGCTGCGATCAAGAAGGTCTGGCGTGCCAAGGGACGTGAGATGACCGTCACCGACATCCACGATCTGCTCGCCACCGGCCGACTCGACGACCCCAAGGACAGCGCCCTGGACGGCAGTGCCCCCGTCGCAGAGGGCGATCGGCGCCTGAAGGACCTTGCCGCCATGCTGCAGCCCTACACACGAGACGGCACCTACGGCAAGTACTTCGACTCGCACGCCACCATCGACTTCCAACACGACTTCATCGTGCTGGAGCTCGAAGAGCTCAAGGCCAAGAAGGACCTGCAGACCGTGGTGCTGCTGATCGTGATGTACCGCATCACCCGTGAGATGTACTTCTCACGTGATCGCAAGAAGATCGTGATCATCGACGAGGCCTGGGACCTGCTGTCGGGTGGCGCCACGGCCGAGTTCATCGAGGCCGGCTACCGCCGAGCGCGCAAGTACAAGGGCGCCTTCATGTCGGCCACCCAGGGCGTGGACGACTACTACCGTAACCCGGCGGCGAAAGCGGCACTGGACAACTCCGACTGGATGTTCCTGCTGCGCCAGAAGCCCGAGTCCATCGAGATGATGGACAAGCTCGGCCAGCTCACCATGGACGATGCGATGAAGCGGCTCCTGCAGTCGCTGCGCACCGAACACGGCGCGTTCTCCGAGGTCTTCATCCACTCACCGGCCGGCAACGGCATCGGCCGGTTGATCGTCGACCCCTACAGCCTGCTGCTCTTCAGCAGCCGGGCCGAGGACTTCGGCGCCATCAATGCCAAACGGGCGACAGGCATGGACGTGTCGCAGGCCATTGATGCCGTGCTGCGCGACAGGGCGGCCGCATGACTCGACGCGACGCGGCGCTGCTGATCGCCATCAACACCTTGCTCAGCCTGGCCATGGTGGGAGGCGTCTCGGCGTGGTTGCTGCGCGCCCAGAAGCCCACCTTCGGGACTCTGGACGTCGCCGAGCTCTATCGCCTCAAGGAGAGCCAGGTCGCCGCGATGCTCGTCAAGCGCGACACCAGCGACACCGAGCGGGCAATGGCGATCCAGCGCGTTGCGGCCTTCGGGGGCGAGGTCAGCAAGCTGATCGAGTCGCTGCCCGAGGAGTGCGGTTGCCTGGTGCTCACCCGCGGCGCGGTGCTGGGCTCCGGCGCCCAACTGATCGATCTGACGCCGGATGTGCGCCGGCG
>JBAXYD010000010.1:0-102157 GCA_037127635.1 Betaproteobacteria bacterium
CAACATCGGCGGCTGGAATGAGAGGCCGAACCTGGAGATCGTGCACACCGTGTGCACGCTGCTGGACGAGTTGGCGCCCGCCGCGGCCAGGGGCGTGGTCAGCACCGCCACTGGGCAGCCCGTACAGCGCTACGCCGAACTCATCACCCACGTCAAGGACCGCCCGGGCCACGACCGGCGTTACGCCATCGACGCGCGCAAGATCGAGCGGGAACTGGGCTGGCGCCCGGCCGAGACCTTCGAGACGGGCATCCGCAAGACCGTGCAGTGGTATCTGGCCCATGGCGACTGGGTGGGGCGGGTGCAAAGCGGCGCCTACCGGGATTGGGTGGCCACGAACTACGCGCAGCGCTGAAGGACCCCCGGGCATGAGCGCCATGAAGATCCTGCTGCTGGGCAGCAACGGGCAGGTGGGGTGGGAGTTGCAGCGCAGCCTGGCACCTCTGGGCGAGGTGGTCGCCTTGCAACGCGAGGCCGCCGCCCATCCGCAAGGCCTGTGCGGCAACCTGGAAGACCCCGAAGCGCTGGTGCACAGCGTGCGCACCCTCAGTCCGGCGGTCATCGTCAACGCCGCCGCCTACACCGCCGTGGACAAGGCCGAGACCGACACCGACCGGGCGAAGGCGGTGAACGCCACCGCGCCGGGCCTGCTGGCGCAAGAGGCTGCGACCTTGGGAGCCTGGCTGGTGCACTACAGCACCGATTACGTGTTCGATGGCAGCGGTGACCAGCCTTGGCACGAAGACGATGCCACCGAACCCTTGAGCGTCTACGGACGCACCAAGCTGGAGGGCGAGCAGGCCATCCGCCGCAGCGGCTGCCAGCACCTCATCCTGCGTACGAGCTGGGTGTACGCCGCGCGCGGCGGCAACTTCGCCAAGACCATGCTTCGCCTGGCGGCCGAGCGCGAGGAACTCAAGGTGATTGCCGACCAGATCGGCGCGCCCACCGGAGCGGACCTGCTGGCCGATGTCACGGCGGTGGTGTTGCACCGGTTGCAGATGCGGCCCGAGCTCGGCGGCACCTACCACTGCACGGCCGCAGGCCAGACCAGCTGGCACGGCTATGCCCGCCATGTGATCGAGTGGGCTCGGGCTCATGGGCAGGCGCTGAAGGTGGCGCCCGAGGCGGTGCGGGCGATTCCCAGCTCCGGCTACCCCACCCCGGCGCAGCGCCCGTTGAATTCCCGGCTGGACACTTTCAAGTTGCGCCATGCCTTCGGCCTGCACCTGCCGCCCTGGCAGCAAGGGGTGGATCGCATGCTTATGGAGACACTTCGATGAACCGCAAAGGCATCATCCTGGCCGGAGGCTCGGGCACCCGGCTGCACCCGGCCACGTTGGCGATGAGCAAGCAGTTGCTGCCGGTGTACGACAAGCCGATGGTGTACTACCCGCTGACCACGCTGATGCTGGCCGGCATCCGAGACATCCTGATCATCAGCACGCCGCAGGACACCCCGCGCTTCGAGCACCTGCTGGGCGATGGCAACCAGTGGGGCTTGAACCTGAGCTACTGCGTGCAACCCAGCCCCGACGGTCTGGCGCAGGCCTTCATCCTGGGCAAGGGCTTCGTGGGCGGCCAGCCCAGTGCGCTGGTGCTGGGCGACAACATCTTCCACGGCCACGACCTGCAACCCATGCTCAGGCGCGCGGCAGCGCGCAACGAGGGCGCCACGGTCTTCGCGTACCACGTGCACGACCCGGAGCGCTACGGCGTGGTGGCCTTCGACGCCGACAAGCGCGCCTTGAGCATCGAGGAAAAACCCCTGGCGCCCAAGAGCAACTACGCCGTCACCGGCCTGTACTTCTACGACCAGCAGGTGTGCGACATCTCCGCGGACATCAAGCCCTCCGCACGCGGGGAGCTCGAAATCACCACCGTCAACGAGCGCTACCTGCACCAGCAGCAGTTGAGCGTGGAGATCATGGGCCGCGGCTACGCCTGGCTGGACACCGGCACGCACGACAGCCTGATGGAGGCGGGGCAGTTCATCGCCACGCTGGAAAAACGCCAGGGCCTGAAGGTGGCCTGCCCGGAGGAGATCGCCTTCCGCTCCGGGTGGATCAGCGCGGAACAGCTGGAGCGCCAGGCCCAGCCGATGCTGAAGAACGGGTACGGGCAGTACCTGCTGCGGCTGCTGCGCGAGCGGGCGTTCTGATGAAACTGATCACCACCGACATCCCCGGCGTGGCCATCGTCGAGCCGGCGGTGTTCGGCGACGAGCGCGGCTGGTTCATGGAGACCTTCAACGAGCCGCGCTTCCACGCCGAGCTCGCCAAATTGGGGCTGCCGGCACCACGCCCGTTCGTTCAGGACAACCACTCGTGCTCACGCGCGGGGGTGCTGCGGGGGCTGCACTTCCAGGTGCCGCCGCACGCCCAGGGCAAGCTGGTACGCGTGACGCAGGGCGCGGCCTGGGACGTGGCCGTGGACATCCGGCGTGACTCGCCCACCTTCGGGCGCTGGGTGGGCGTGGAACTCAGCGCCGAGAACCGCCGCCAGCTGTGGATACCTGAAGGCCTGGCGCATGGCTTCCTGGCGCTGCAGGACGACACGCACTTCCTCTACAAGACCACCGACGTGTACGCCAAGGACTGCGAGCGGGCGATTGTGTGGAACGACGGGACGCTGGCCATCGGCTGGCCGCTTCAGGCGATAAGTCCGGCGCTGAAATCAATGCTCGATGGACTGCCGGAGTTGGCGGCCAAGGACGCGGGCGCGCCGACCCTGGACCAAGCCCTTCGAGGCTGAAGCAGGCCGAGCCGAAGTGAGCGTGTGCCGAGCGGCAGCCGGACGAACCTACGCGCCGCCCAACAGCGAGGCCACCCGCTTCTTCGGCCGGATGTTGGGCGACACGGCGCTCGCTTGCCCCGGGGCCGCCGTTGCCGGCGCGGCCTTCTCCCAGGACGCTTCACCCGAGCCGCTGGCCTCGTAGGGCTTTTCGAAGAAGGGGTCGGCCGGCGCCCGGCGGGGCCTGTCCGGTGAGCGCGAGGTCCGGTCGCGAGGCTCGCGGTAGGGCGGTTGACCGTCCTCACGCCGGGCAGGTCGGGCAGGTGGTTCAGCCTGTCTGACACTTTCAGCCCCGGCCTCTCCCTCCACCCCGTCAATCCGCTCAGGCCGCACCACAGGCGCTCGGGCCTCGCGGGTGTCCTCGTCGCGGTAACGGGCACGGCGCGGGCGGTCGTCCTCAAGTTCAAACGACTCGATGTCCAGCTTCTTCTTGATCAGCTTTTCGATATCCGCGACCAGGCGGTTATCGTCCCGCGTCACCAGCGTCACCGCCAGACCCGACGCGCCCGCACGGCCCGTTCGGCCAATGCGGTGCACATAGTCTTCGGCGTTGAAGGGCACATCAAAATTGAAGACTGCCGGCAGATCGGCGATGTCCAGGCCTCGCGCAGCCACGTCTGTGGCCACCAGCACATCCACCTCGCCGGCCTTGAAGGCGGCCAGGGACTTCAGGCGCTCGTCCTGCGACTTGTCGCCGTGCAAGGCGGACGTTCGTAAGCCGTCACGCTCGAAGGAGCGTGCCAGACGCGCAGCGCCCAACTTGCTGTTGACGAAGACGATGGCCTGGGACAGCTCTCGCTGCTTCAGGATCTGCCGGACGACGTTTCGCTTGTCTTCGTCCGTCACGCTGTAGAAACGCTGCTCCACGTTGGTGGCCGTGGCATTGGGCCGCGCCACCTCCACCGTGATGGGGTCTTGCAGATAGCTCTGCGCCAGGCGCCTGATCTCGGGCGAGAAGGTGGCAGAGAACAACAACGTCTGCCGTTGCTTGGGCAGGTAGGCCAGGATGCGCTGCAGGTCGGGCAGGAAGCCGATGTCGAGCATGCGGTCCGCCTCGTCCAGCACCACGTACTCGACCTGGTTCAGCACGCAGTTGCGGGCCTCGATGTGGTCCAGCAAGCGACCGGGGGTCGCGATCAGCACCTCCACCCCGCCCTTGAGTACCAGGGTCTGCGGCTTCATGTCTATGCCGCCAAACACCACCGTGGACCGCAATTGCGTGTGCTTGGCGTAGGTCTTGACGTTGTTGGCCACCTGATCGGCCAACTCGCGCGTCGGAGCAAGCACCAGAGCGCGCACCGGGTGGCGGGCGGGCGAGGCGCTGGCGTTTTCGTGCCGCAGCATTTTCTGCAGCAGCGGGATGGTGAAGGCGGCGGTCTTGCCCGTGCCGGTCTGGGCAGCGCCCATGACATCTCGGCCGTTCAGCACCAGGGGAATGGCCTTGGCCTGGATCGGCGTCATGGCCGTGTAGCCGCTGTCGGCCACCGCACGCAGCAGCTTGGGGTCCAGCGGCAGGGTGTCGAAACGCGGGCCGGGCACTGCAGCAGCAGGCGCGGAATCGGGGGTGGCCTCGAGCGGAGGCGACGCGGGGTCTTGATTCATCAAGCTTAGGATTATCCCTTACATGTCAAGCAGGAGATATGGACGCAAAACAGCAGGACGCAAAAAAGCCGCCCGCAGGCGGCCTTCTTGCAAACCGAACTTCCAATTACTTGGAAGCGGCCGGGGCAGCCGGAGCGGCAGAAGCAGCATCGGCAGGCGCAGCAGCCGGGGCGGGAGCCGGGGCCGGGGCAGCAGCGGGCGCGGGGGCAGGCGCCGGCTCGGGCTTCTTGCCGCAAGCGGCGAGGGCAGCAGCGGCAACCAGGGATGCCAGCAGGAGCGACTTCTTCATATGATTCCTCGAAACAGGTAGAGTTGAACGTTCAAAAGTGTTTCGCGGGCCTTGTACGAATGTGCCGACTGTCGGGAAGTTCGCTTCAGACCGCGCTTGACAAAAGGGCGTCCCCCTTATCGTCAACGTGGGATTATATGCAGGATAGGGGCATTCCCTAGGGCATCGCGGGTGTAGAAGGCTTGAGATGTCGCATTCTTGCCTCGCCCATCAAGCAAATGTTCGGGGCGACGGGCGGTCGGCCGCGCCACCGGACGGCAGCGACTGGGCGTGCATCCAGCCCGCGGCCACTGCCTCGTCCAACACCGCCCGCGCCTGTGCACTCAGGTGGGCCACCTGTCCAGGCCCCAGCCAGCGGTCGTCAGACAACTGCCGCATCAGCCGTGCATCACGGCCGCTGGCGAGGAACGACTCGCCATTGAGGAAGACATGCCGGGCGTCATACATCATGCGGGTGCGCGCGTCCAGCCGCACCCCTTCCCCGGCCCCGAGCTTGCCGCCGGGCTGGAACCAGACCTGCGGCTTGGGCTCCGTCAGCCATTCGCCCAACACCGCCTCCAGCCGCCCCGGCTGCGCGAGCAGCGACTGCACCGCCTCTAGGGCGAAGCGCTGCAGCTGCGCCGGAATCAGGCCGGGGGTGGCCGTAGCGGCCTGCGCCGGGTCGCGGTAACGGCGCGCGGCGCGGGCGCCCGGCGGGCCGTCTTCCAGCCCGTCCATGTCAGCCAGGCGGGCCAGCAGCTCACCCGCCACCTCTGCCACAGACGAGGACCGAAAGCCCACCGAACAGGTCATGCAGTCGCCACCCACGGCCACGCCGTCGTGGCCCCAGCCCGGGGGCAGGTAAAGCATATCGCCGGGCTCCAGCGTCCACTCCTGTTCGGGCTCGAAGTGCTGCAGGATCTTCAACGGCACATTGGCCACCAGGCGGGCGTCCCGCACGCGGCCAATGCGCCAGCGCCGACGGCCCTGCACCTGGAGCAGGAAAACGTCGTAGGCGTCCAGATGCGGGCCCACCCCGCCGCCGTCGCTGGCGTAGGACACCATCACGTCGTCCAGCCGCGCATCGGGCACGAAACGAAACCGGCTCAGCAACTCGTGGGCCGCGGGCACGTGCAGGTCCAGCCCCTGCACGAGCAGGGTCCAGCCCGGGCGAGACAACGGCGGCAGCGCCCGACGCCCCAACGGCCCGTGCCTGAGCTGCCAGCCCTGTGCCGTGCGGCGCACCAGACGGCTCTCCACATCGCTGTCTGCGGCCAGCTCGAACAAGGCCTTGCGGTCCACTGGCGGCGTCACTTCCGGCAAGGCCTGCCGCACCAGCAGCGGCTTCTTGTGCCAGTGGCGCCGCATGAACTGCTCTGCGGATTGGCCACCGAGCATTGAAAGGGGTGCAGTCACATCCATGACTCATTGTGGAGCGAGCCCGCGCCCAGGCTGACCGGGGTCATACCGCCGGGCCCTGTGCGATCATCTTTGCATGAACATCGACAAGCATTGCGTCGTCACCCTCACCTGGGCGCTGACCGACGCGCAGAACCGGCCGATCGACGAGCTGAAGGAGCCCACCGAGTTTCTGTTCGGCGGCGACGATCTGCTGCCCAAGATCGAGGAGGCGCTGCAGGGTCAGGAGGTGGGTTTCGAGGCCCACCTGCACCTGGAACCAGAGCACGCCTACGGCGACTACGACGCCCAGCTCGTGTGCTTCGAGGACCGCAAGCTCTTTCCTGAAGGCCTGGAAGAGGGCATGCGCCTCGAAGGCCTGCCCGTTGGTGCGGTCACCCAGGGCATGCCGACGGATGCCTTGTACATGGTGACCGAGATCTACCCGTCACATGTGGTGCTGGACGCCAACCACCCCATGGCAGGCATGGCCATCCGCATTCAGCTCAAGGTGCTGGACGTGCGCGAAGCCACGCAGGAGGAGGCAGGGCGCGGAACGGTGGGACGGGAGCTGCTGGCTGTGGTGGAAGCCACGCCGCCAGGGGCCTCGCTGCACTGAGGCAGCGCCGGCGTTGGTGGGGCTCAGCCCCGGCCCGTAGATCCAAACCCGCCCTCGCCGCGGGCTGACGCGTCGAATTCCTGTACCTGGCGAAACCGGGCCTGCACCACGGGCACGATGACCAGCTGCGCAATACGGTCCATCGGCTGCACCGTGAAGGCGGTCTGGCCACGGTTCCAGCAGCTGACCATCAGCGGGCCCTGGTAATCGCTGTCGATCAGGCCCACCAGATTGCCCAGCACGATGCCATGCTTGTGGCCCAGGCCCGAGCGGGGCAGGATCATCGCGGCCAGACCGGGGTCACAGATATGGATGGCGATTCCCGTAGGAATCAAGGTCGCCTGACCGGGCTCGATCACCAGAGGTGCTTCGGTGCAGGCGCGCAGGTCCAGCCCGGCGCTGCCGGGCGTGGCGTAGGCCGGCAGAACCTCCGCCATGCGGGGGTCCAGAACTTTCAAATCGATGGTGCTCACTTCGCTCGATCTCACGTCAGGTGGATGGAACCGGCCGCACCGGCTTGCAGCTGGGCCGACAGGACAGCGTCTCAGGCAGCAGGCCGGTCAAGGCGTCTGGCGATCTCCGCCACCAAGGCGCGCGCCAGGGTGAGCTTGTCGGCACGCGGCATCGCGGTCTCGCCCGCGTCGTCCACCAGCACCAGCGCGTTGTCGTCCTGGCCGAAGGTGGCCGGGCCGTGGTTGGCCACGATCAGGGGCACGCCCTTGCGCAGGCGCTTTTCGCGGGCGTGGCGCAGCACGTCATGGCTCTCGGCCGCAAAGCCCACGCAATAGGGCCGTTGCGCCTCAGGCAGGCGGGCTACCGCGGCCAGGATGTCGGGGTTCTCCATCATCTCGAAGGCGGGTACCCGTCCCGAGCCGTCCTTCTTGATCTTCTGCGGCGCCGCTGAGGCCGGGCGCCAGTCCGCCACCGCGGCGGTGGCAATGAAGACGTCCTGCGTCGACGCACACGCCATCACGGCCTCGTGCATCTGCAAGGCGCTGCGCACATCCAGGCGGCTCACGCCTGCCGGAGTGGGCAGGTGCACGGGCCCGGCAACCAGCGTGACTACGGCCCCGGCCTCAGCCGCGGCGCGCGCAATGGCAAAGCCCATCTTGCCGCTGGACAGGTTGGTGATGCCGCGCACCGGGTCCAGCGCCTCGAAGGTGGGGCCTGCGGTCACCAGTACGCGCCGACCCTGCAGCACCTTGGGCTGGAAGAAGGCGATCACGGCGTCGCGCAGCTCGGCGGGCTCCAGCATGCGGCCGTCGCCGGTTTCGCCGCAGGCCTGCGCGCCGTGCCCGGGGCCCAGCAGCAGAGCGCCGTCGGCCACGACCTGGGCGACGTTGCGCTGCGTGGCCGGGTGCGACCACATCTCGCGGTTCATCGCCGGGGCCACCAGCAACGCACAGCGTTCGCGGGGGCGAGCCAGGCACAACAGCGACAGCAGCTCCCCGGTCCTGCCCTGCGCCAACTGGGCCATGAAATCCGCACTGGCCGGGGCGACGAGGAGCGCATCGGCCTCACGCGAGAGGTCGATGTGGGCCATATTCGCTGCCGGGCGGGCGTCCCACTGATCAGCGTACACGGGCCGCCCCGTCAGCGCCTGCATCGTCACGGGTGTGATGAAGCGGGTTGCAGCTTCGGTCATCACCACCTGCACGGTGGCGCCGGCCTTGACGAGCTCGCGGGCGAGATCCGCCGCCTTGTAGCAGGCGACGCCACCGGACAGCCCTAGCACGAGGTGCCGGCCCTGAAGGTCGAGTCTTTCGGTCACCGGTGATCACTCCTGGGGTTGACGTTGCCGCGGGGCTTCAGCACGTGAGGGCGGGCTCAGAGCTTATGAAGTATTCCGGCGCGCCCGAGCGGGCGTTCCAAATGGTGCCGATCAAGGCGCAAAGCACAGCCGTAGCTCGCGCTACGGCGAGCGTTTGCAAAGACTAGCGGCGCCTTTTGGGGCGAACGAGCGGGTGTGCGGGGATATTTCACAAGCTCTTAGGCCCCGTGGCACTTCTTGTACTTGCGCCCGCTGCCGCAGTGGCAGGGATCGTTGCGCCCGGGCGTCTCAGCCGCTCGCAGCGGCGTGCGCTTGGGCGGGTGGTCGATCCACCAGATGCGCAGGTCCTGCGCGGCAAAGCAGGCCTCGTCCACAAGTTCGTCGCGGGTGGGGTCGGCCTCTTTCCAACCCTTGGCGGCGAAGGCGCGGAACTCCTCGCTGTGCGGGTCCATCGCCAGCGCTGCCACGGTCTCCAGCAACTCGCCGTAGAGCTCGGCCAGCTCGTCGTCAGGCTCGGCATCGGGCCAGTCAGCCGCCAGATCGTCCAGCGCGCGGAAGAAGCCCAAGGTCCAGCTGGCGCCCGTGTGCAGCTGCGCGGCGTCTTCCGCCGTGCCCAGGCCCTCGTCCACCACCTGCTGGCGTGAGGCCTCGTCCCACATCTGCATCAACGGCGCCAGCCGCAGCAGGTTGGAGTCATCCAGCAAAGCCTCGGGGTCGAGGTCGGTGCGCAACTGACTCAGTCGCGCTTGCAGCGCCGCCCTGGCGGCCCCTTCGTCGGCCGGGTCGGAAAAGGCGCGCTCGAAAGCGTCACTGCACATCAGCGGCAACACCTCATCGAGCGGGATCGCGCGCCAGCTCGCGGCCACGGCCGTCAGGTAGCCGTCGACCCACTCGGTGTGCAGCGTGTCGTCGAAGCCGCCCAGGCGTCGACAGACATCGTCGAAGGCCTCGACGATGAGGTCTGTTGCTCCGATTTGCTCGGGTTCCTGAGCTGGGCCGGGTTGGGACAAGGTTTCGCAACGCCCTTCGACAGGCTCAGGGCGAACGGAAGCAGACTCCCGCTCGGGGACGGATTTCCGTTCGGGGCGAACGGAAGCAGACTCCCGCTCGGGGACCGATTTCCGTTCGGGGCGAACGGAAGCAGACTCCCGCTCGGGGACGGATTTCCGTTCGGGGCGAACGGAAGCAGACTCCCGCTCGGGGACGGATTGCCGTTCGGGCTGAGCTTGTCGAAGCCCAGCAGGTTCATCCGAGCCGCTCACGCCCGTTCCCCCACCCAGCCCGCCACCGAGGCCAGCGCCTTCGGCAGGGCGGCCGCATCGGTGCCGCCGGCCATGGCCATGTCAGGCTTGCCGCCGCCCTTGCCGCCCACCTGCTGGGCCACGAAGTTCACCAGCTCACCGGCCTTGACGCGGCCCACGCTGTCAGCCGTCACCCCCGCGGCCAGCTGCACCTTGCCGCCGTCCACCGCAGCCAGCACGATGGCGGCGGTCTTGAGCTTGTCCTTGAGCTTGTCCAGGGTTTCGCGCAGGGTCTTGGCGTCCGCGCCTTCCAGCGTGGCGGCCAGCACCTTCAGGCCCTTGACGTCCACCGCCTGGGCCATGAGCTCGTCGCCTTGGGCGGAAGCCAGCTTGCCCTTGAGTGCGGCAATCTCCTTTTCCAGCGCGCGCACCTGGTCCAGCACCGCGCTCACCCGGCCCGGCACTTCCAGCGGCGTGACCTTCAACGCGCCCGCCACACCACCCAGCGTGCCCTCGAGCTGCTGCAGGTAGGCCAGCGCGCCTTCGCCCGTGACCGCCTCGATGCGGCGGATGCCCGCGGCAACGCCGCCCTCGCCCACAACCTTGAACAAGCCGATGTCGCCGGTCCGCTGCACATGGGTGCCGCCGCACAGCTCGCGCGTGCTGCCGATATCCAACACACGCACCTCGTCGCCATATTTCTCGCCAAACAGCATCATGGCGCCCAGCTTCTGCGCCTCCTCGATGGGCAGCACGCGCGACTGCGTGGCGGCGTTGGCCAGGATCTCGGCATTCACCAGGGCCTCCACCTGCGCCACCTGCGCGTCCGTGACCGGGGCGTTGTGCGCGAAGTCGAAGCGTGTGCGCTCGGCCGTCACCAGCGAGCCCTTTTGCTGCACATGGCCACCCAGCACCTCGCGCAGCGCCTTGTGCATGAGGTGGGTGACGCTGTGGTTGCGCATGGTGCGGGCGCGTTGTTCGCCGTCCACCCGCGCGACGAACACGTCACCCAGCTCAACCGCGCCCTCCAGGACGCGGCCCTGGTGCCCATGCACGCTGGCCTGGATCTTGATGGTGTCTTCCACCGCGAACCGGGCCCGCTGGTTGCGCAGCTCGCCCGTGTCACCCACCTGGCCACCGCTCTCGGCATAGAAAGGCGTGTGGTCCAGCACGATCACCACGTCGTCGCCCGCCTTGGCATGCGTGACCGGCGTGCCGTCCACGTACAGGGCCGTCACCTTGGAGTGCTCGCACACCAGGTGCTCGTAGCCGTGGAAGGCGGTGGCGTCGCCCGAGTACTCCAGTCCCGCGGCCATCTTGAACTTTGCCGCCGAGCGGGCCTGCTCGCGCTGGCGGTTCATGGCGGCGTTGAAGCCCGCCTCGTCCACCGACACGCCGCGCTCACGGCACACGTCAGCCGTCAGGTCCAGCGGGAAGCCGAAGGTGTCGTGCAGCTTGAAGGCCGTCTCGCCATCGATGCCGGCTCCCGTGGCCAGCGCGGTCTCCAGGATCTCCATGCCATTGGCGATGGTCTGGAAGAAGCGTTCCTCTTCCTGCTTCAGCACCTCCGTCACCCGCACAGCCTCGCGCCGCAGCTCGGGGTAGGCATCACCCATCTCGCCGGCCAGCGGCTGCACCAGCTTGTGGAAGAAGGGCCGGCGCGCACCCAGCTTGTAGCCATGGCGGATGGCGCGCCGCGCAATGCGGCGCAGCACGTAGCCGCGACCCTCGTTGCCCGGGATCACGCCGTCCACCACCGTGAACGTGCAGGCGCGAATGTGGTCGGCAATCACCTTCAGCGAGGGCGTCAGCAGATCGATGTCGGCCGAGCCACCCACGGCCGCCACGGCGTCGCGCGTGGCCAGCAGCAGCTGGTGGAACAGGTCAATCTCGTAGTTGCTGTGCACGTGCTGCAGCACCGCGGCCAGGCGCTCCAGCCCCATGCCCGTGTCCACGCTGGGCTTGGGCAGGCGATGCATCACCCCATCTTCGGTGCGGTTGAACTGCATGAAGACGTTGTTCCAGATCTCGATGTAGCGGTCGCCATCCTGCTCGGGGCTGCCCGGGGGGCCGCCCGCCACGTCCGGGCCGTGGTCATAGAAGATCTCGGAGCACGGCCCGCAGGGGCCGGTGTCGCCCATCATCCAGAAGTTGTCGGACATGTAGCGTCCGCCCTTGTTGTCGCCGATGCGCACGATGCGCTCGGCCGGCAGGCCGATCACCTTCAGCCAGATGTCGTAGGCCTCGTCGTCCTCGGCATAAACCGTGGCCCACAGCTTGTCCTTGGGCAGCTTGAAGTGCTCGGTCAGCAACTCCCAGGCGAACGAAATGGCGTCGTGCTTGAAGTAGTCGCCGAACGAGAAGTTGCCCAGCATCTCGAAGAAGGTGTGGTGGCGCGCGGTGTAGCCCACGTTCTCCAGGTCGTTGTGCTTGCCACCAGCCCGGATGCACTTCTGCGCCGTTGCCGCCCGCGTGTACGGGCGCTTGTCGAAGCCCAGGAACACGTCCTTGAACTGGTTCATGCCCGCGTTCGTGAACAGCAGCGTCGGGTCGTCGCCCGGCACCACGGGGCTGGAGGCCACGGCCTGGTGGCCCTTGGACTCGAAGAACTTCAAGAAGGTGGAGCGGATGTCAGAGGCTTTCATGTGGAGCTCGAAGTCGCGGATGGTTCAGGAAGAGGAGGTGCAAGATTTCAGGCCCAACAGCCGGAAAGGACGGGCGCTGGCGGTTGGCTGCTAGGTCAGGTCAAGGTCTGGGGGTTGAGGTACAGCGGCACGCCCACCCGCCGGGCTGCTTCGCCCAGCACGCGGTCTTTGGTTGCCAAAGGCAGACGCTGGCGCAAGGCAGTGTCGAGGTAGCAGGCATCGTAGGAAGTCAGCCCCCAGTCGCCCGCCAGGCGCGTCCACAGGGCGACGTCCGGCGCAACGGGCACCACCCGCATCTGCACGCGCTCCAGCCGGCCCCAGGCGTCATCGAGCGCCGCAGCAGTGATGCGCCCGCGGCGCAAAGCACGGGACAGGATGTTGGCCAACTCCAGGTGCCACAGCGCGGGCACCCAGACCTGTGTGCCGATCATGGAGTGCCACACGCCCACGGAGTAGGCGTCTTGCTCGTCCTCGAAAAAGGCCGCCAGGGCCACCGAGGCATCCAGGACAAAGGCGGGAGGCGCCGTCGACGTCACCGGCGACCCTCATCGCGCAGTTCGCGCCAGTCCATGCCCAGCCGGCGCCCGCGACTGGCGCCGATCAGTGCCTCGATGGCTTCCCGGCGCGCCTGGGTATCCTGATCGACCGGCGTCACGGGCACCAGCTTGGCCACCGGCTTGTTGTGACGCGTGATGATGACCTCCTCGCCCTGCTCGGCGCGGGCCACCAGCTCAGAAAGGTGCGTCTTGGCTTCGAAGAGCCCGATGGTTTCCATGGCTTGTACCGCGTGATAACACTGAGAAGGGGAAAAAACATCTTTGGTTGAATCAACCAGATTCTAGTTCCACCCACTGCCCACCTGGGTCGGGGCCGACACCGTAGTATTCCGCTCTTGCCGGACATCAACAGGACCCGAGACCCATGGCCACCGCTTCCAAGTCCTCTGCCAAGTTCCAGTGGGACGACCCTTTTCACCTCGACGCTCAGCTCTCCGATGACGAGCGCGCCGTGCGCGAGGCTGCCCAGGCCTATTGCCAGGAGAAGCTGGCCCCGCGCGTGCAGCATGCCTTTCGCAACGAGTACACAGACATCGCCATCTTCCGCGAGATGGGCGAACTCGGCCTGCTCGGCCCCACCATCCCTGAGCAATACGGCGGCGCTGGCCTGAACTACGTGTGCTACGGCCTGGTGGCGCGCGAGGTGGAGCGCGTGGACTCCGGCTACCGCTCCATGATGAGCGTGCAGAGCTCGCTGGTCATGCTGCCAATTTTCGAGTTCGGCACCGAAGCGCAAAGGCAGAAGTACCTGCCCAAGCTCGCCACGGGCGAATGGATTGGCTGCTTCGGCCTGACCGAGCCCAACCACGGCAGCGACCCCGGCAGCATGATCACCCGGGCGCGCAAGGTGCCTGACGGCTACAGCCTCACCGGCAGCAAGATGTGGATCTCGAACTCGCCGTTCGCCGATGTCTTCGTGGTCTGGGCCAAGGATGACGAGGGCGCCATCCGCGGCTTCGTGCTGGAGAAGGGCTGGAAGGGCCTGTCGGCCCCGGCCATCCACGGCAAGGTGGGCCTGCGCGCCTCCACCACGGGCGAGATCGTGATGGACGAGGTGTTCTGCCCGGAGGAGAACGCCTTCCCCGAGGTGCGCGGCCTGAAGGGTCCCTTCACCTGCCTGAACAGCGCGCGCTACGGCATCGCCTGGGGCGCGCTGGGTGCGGCGGAGGACTGCTTCCACCGCGCCCGCCAGTACGTGCTGGACCGCCAGCAGTTCGGCCGGCCGCTGGCCGCCAACCAACTGATCCAGAAGAAGCTGGCCGACATGCTGACCGAGATCAGCCTGGGCCTGCAGGGCTGCCTGCGCCTGGGCCGGATGAAGGACGAAGGCACGGCCGCCGTGGAGATCACCTCGATCCTCAAGCGCAATTCCTGCGGCAAGGCGCTGGACATCGCCCGCCTGGCGCGCGACATGATGGGCGGCAACGGCATCAGTGACGAGTACGGCGTGGCCCGGCACCTGGTGAACCTGGAGGTGGTGAACACCTACGAGGGCACGCACGACATCCATGCCCTGATCCTGGGCCGCGCCATCACGGGCATCCAGGCGTTCCAATGACCGCACCTGCACCGCTGGCGGGCGTCCGCGTCCTGGACCTGTCGCGTGTGCTGGCCGGCCCCTGGTGCGGCCAGTTGCTGGCCGACTACGGCGCCGACGTCATCAAGGTGGAGCGCCCCGGCAGCGGCGACGACACGCGCGGCTGGGGCCCGCCCTACTGGGGTGACGCCGCCCAGGGCATGGCGGCCTATTACCTGAGCACCAACCGCGGCAAGCGCTCCATCGCCATCGACATCGCCAGCGCTGAAGGCGCGGCCCTGGTGCGGCGCCTGGCCCAGGACGCCGACGTGCTGCTGGAGAACTACAAGGTGGGGCAACTCGCCAAGTACGGCCTGGACTACGCCAGCCTGTCGGCCCTGAACCCGCGCCTGGTGTATTGCTCTGTCACCGGGTACGGCCAGGACGGCCCCTACGCGCAGGCCGCGGGCTACGACTTTGCCATCCAGGCCACCGGCGGCTTGATGAGCGTCACCGGCGAGAAGGAAGGCACGCCCGGCAGCGAGCCGCAGAAGGTGGGCGTGGCCGTGAGCGACCTGTTCACCGGCGTGTATGCCTCAGGCGCCGTGATGGCCGCGCTGATCGAGCGCGGACGCACCGGCCGGGGCCGGCACATCGACGCTGCGCTGCTGGACGTGCAGGTGGCGATGACCAGCCAGCAGGCCAGCAACTACATGCACAGCGGCAAGACGCCGCAGCGCATGGGCAACGCCCACGTCAACATCGTGCCCTACCAGGTGTTTGCCACCCAGGATGGGCACATCGTCATCGCGGTCGGCAACGATGGGCAGTTCGAGCGCTTCTGCACCCTGGCCGGCCACCCCGAGGTGGCAGCGGACCCGCGCTACGCCCGCAACTCCAGCCGCGTGGAGCGGCGCGCCGAACTGGTGCCGGTGATGGCCGCCTGGATGCTGGAGCGCACCACGGCGCAATGGGTGGCGCTGCTGGAACCCCACGCCGTGCCCTGCGCGCCCATCCTGTCCATTCCGGACACGCTGACCCATCCCCAGGTGGTGGCGCGCGGCATGCGGGTGGAGACAGGCGGCATCCCCATGCTGGCCACGCCCATGCGCTTTGACGGCCAGCGCCCCGTGGCTCCCTTGGCGCCTCCCCGGCTGGACGAGCACGGCCATGCGATACGCCGGGCACTGGCCGGCCAAACGGGCTGGCCTGCGCCCTGAACACCTCAACCTCCATCCCTCGATTCACCGCCAGTCACCTGCCCCACCCGCACCGTCATCGCTTGCGCCGAGGCACAGCACGCGCCTGAGCGTCACCTTGAACTTCTCCTTGCACTCCTGATCGAGCAACCCACCCATGACCACCGTCGCCTCACCACTTTCCGGCCTGAACGACCCCACCCTGCTGAAGACCGACGGCCTCATCGACGGCCAGTGGGTCAGCAGCAGCGGCCGCTTCGCCGTGCACGACCCCGCCACGGGCGGCCACCTGGCCGATGTGGCCAACCTGGGCGCGGAACATGCGCAGGCCGCCATCGCCGCCGCCGACAAGGCCTGGCCGGCCTGGCGCGCCAAGACCGCCAAGGAGCGCGCCGGCATCCTGATGAAGTGGTACACGCTGCTGCACCAGCACGCGGATGACCTGGCGCGCATCATGACCGCCGAGCAAGGCAAGCCCCTGACCGAGGCGAAGGGCGAAGTCACATATGGCGCCAGCTTCGTCGAGTGGTTTGCCGAGGAAGCCAAGCGCGTCTATGGCGAGACCATCCCCACCACCGACCCCACCAAGCGCTACCTGGTGCTCAAGCAGCCCGTGGGCGTGTGCGCGGCCATCACGCCATGGAACTTCCCCATCGCCATGATCACGCGCAAGGTGGCGCCGGCGCTGGCCGCTGGCTGCCCCGTGGTCATCAAGCCGGCCGAGGCCACGCCGCTCTCAGCCCTGGCCTGTGCCGAACTGGCCCTGCGCGCGGGCATGCCGCCTGGGGTGCTGAACGTGCTGAGCGCCGACGCGCAGCGCTCCATCGCCATCGGCCATGTGCTGTGCGAGAGCGACGTGGTGCGCCACCTGTCCTTCACCGGCTCCACCGAGGTGGGCCGCATCCTGGCCGCCCAGTGCGCGCCCACCATCAAGAAGATCAGCCTGGAACTCGGCGGCAATGCGCCCTTCATCGTCTTCGATGACGCTGACATAGACAGCGCCGTCGAGGGCGCCATGGTCAGCAAGTACCGCAACGCCGGCCAGACCTGCGTGTGCGCCAATCGCTTGTACGTGCAGGAAGGCGTGTACGACGCCTTCGTGAGCAAGCTCGCTGCCAAGGCCGGCGGCATCAAGGTGGGCAACGGCTTCGAGACCGGCGTGAACCAGGGCCCGATGATCGACGCGCAGGCCATGGCCAAGGTGCAGGCCCATGTGGCCGACGCCGTGGCCCAGGGCGCGCGCGTGGTCACCGGTGGTCAGCCCATCGGCGACCGCTTCTACACCCCCACCGTGCTGGCCGATGTGACGTCGCAGATGCTTTGCGCCCGCGAAGAGACCTTCGGCCCTGTGGCCCCGGTGTTCCGCTTCAAGACCGAGGCCGAGGCCATCGCCCTGGCCAACGCCACGGAGTTCGGTCTGGCCAGCTACTTCTACAGCCGCGACATCGGCCGCATCTTCCGCGTGGCCGAGGCCCTGGAGTACGGCATGGTGGGCATCAACACCGGCCTCATTTCCACCGCAGAGGTGCCGTTTGGTGGCGTCAAGCAGTCCGGCCTGGGGCGCGAGGGCTCGCGCCACGGCATCGAGGACTACGTGGAGATGAAGTACCTGGCGCTGGGCGACCTGCACAAATGACAACGGCCGCACCCGCTGCACATCGGGGCGCGGCCGTGATCAAGCCAATTGCCAAGAATCTGGAGCGGGTGAAGGGAATCGAACCCTCGTATGAAGCTTGGGAAGCTGCCGTTCTACCATTGAACTACACCCGCAGCGAACCCGATTGTAGCGAGCGTCCCACCCCCCAACCCACGTCATGAGTGACCATACCCCGCCGCTTGACCAGCCGATGCAGCCCACGGGCACTGCCCCACGGGCGCCCATCAAGAGCTTCGTCAAGCGCGCAGGCCGCATCGGCACCGGGCAACAGAGGGCCCTGGAAGCACTGGGCCCCCGCTATGTGGTGCCGTTCACGCAAGGGCAGCAGCCCCACTGGTCTGCCATCTTCGGCCGCGCAGCCCCCACGGTGCTGGAGATCGGCTTTGGCATGGGTGGCGCCACGGCGGCCATTGCCGCTGCGCGGCCCGACACCAACTTCATCGGGGTAGAGGTCCATGAGCCGGGCGTAGGCGCCCTGCTCAAGCTGATCGACGAAGGCGCGCTGCAAAACCTGCGCATCGTCCAGCATGACGCGGTGGAAGTCCTGGCCCACATGGTCGCAACGCGGTCCCTGGCGGGCGTGCACATCTACTTCCCCGACCCCTGGCACAAGAAGCGGCACCACAAACGGCGGCTGATCAAGTCCGACTTCGTCAGACAGTTGGTAACCTACCTCGCGCCGGGTGGCTACCTTCACTGCGCCACCGATTGGGAACCCTATGCGCAGCAGATGCTGGAGGTTCTGTCCGCGGAACCGGCCTTGCACAACAGCGGCGAAGGCTTCGCCCCGCGCCCGACCTGGCGCCCGCTGACCAAGTTCGAGCAGCGCGGAATGAAGCTCGGCCACGGGGTATGGGATCTGCTGTTCGTAGCCCGCTGAGGGCGCGGCAGATCCGCCTGACGGGTCAGTCGGTCCGAAACCGGTGCCTCACGCCTTCCACTCCACCCACCCCGTGTAGGCGGTCAGCAGCACCACCAGGCCGAAGGCGATGCGGTACCACGCAAACACCGTGAAATCATGGGTGGATACGTAGCGGATCAGCCAGCGGATGCACAGCCAGGCGCTGAAGAAGGCAAACACCGTGCCCACGGTGAACATGGGCAGGTCTGACCACTGCAGCAGCTGACGCTGCTTCCACACCGAGTAAGCGCCAGCCCCCATCAGCGTGGGAATGCCCAGGAAGAAGCTGAACTCTGTGGCGCATTTGCGCGAGAAGCCGAACATCATGGAGCCGATGATGGTGGCGCCTGAACGGCTCGTACCCGGGATGAGCGCCAGGCACTGCACCAGGCCGACTTTCAAGGCGTCCAGGCCGCTCATCTGGTCCACCGATTCCACACGGGCCCGGCGCGTACCCTCCAGGTCGCGTTCACCGAATTGGCTGCGGTGGTACCGCTCTACGCACAGGATGATCACGCCCCCGACGATGAAGGCCAGGGCCACTGGCACGGGGTGGAACAAATGCGTCTTGACGATCTTGCCGAACAGCAGACCCAGCACCGCCGCTGGAATGAAGGCCACCAGCACGTTCAGCGCAAAGCGCCGGGCAGCGGGCTCGCTGCCGATGCCCCGCAGGGTGTCCATCAGGCGCTGGCGGTACTCCCAGACGACGGCGAACATGGCGCCGGTCTGGATGGCGATCTCGAAGACCTTGACGGTCTCTCCCGTGAAATCCAGCAGCGAGCCCGCCAGGATCAAGTGCCCCGTGGACGAGATCGGCAGGAACTCGGTCAGGCCTTCGACAATGCCCATGAGGGCGGCCTTCAAGGCCACGGTCCATTCCAAGAGAGGGCTCCTTCGTGCGAGTGAGTCCGACTTGGACCTCACAGATTGGCAAGGGTCACATGCTACATTGACCCGGTGAAAACCCTGAGGTGATGCCGCAGTCCGGACGGCCGCCGGAATGGGGAATGGCCATACGGCCTCATCCCGCTGACGCAGCGGGTATGACACCACCGCTCGGGCAACATTGCCCGCAAGCCCATCGTTGGAGCACGTTCAGTCCATGAAACGCCTGTTGCGTTGGAGCATCGTCGTCATCGTGATAGCGGCGGTGGCCCTGTCTATCTTCCGCCTCGTCAAGGACAGGCGCCTGGCGCAGACTCAGGCTCCCGCTGCCCTGCAAGCCCCGGTGCTGGAGCTTGGCAGCACCGACCTCATCACCGTGGCCAAGGGCACGGGTGCACGCACGCTGGAGCTCTCCGGCACGGTCAAGGCGGTCGAGAGCGCTATCGTCAAGGCGCGCGTGGCAGGAGAGATCCTGCGCA
This sequence comes from Betaproteobacteria bacterium, assembly GCA_037127635.1. Lineage (GTDB taxonomy): Bacteria > Pseudomonadota > Gammaproteobacteria > Burkholderiales > Burkholderiaceae_C > Rubrivivax. The sequence continues at coordinate 19,535 of JBAXYD010000010.1, forward strand.
TCCATGCGCGCGAGGGAGAGGCGGTCAAGGCCGGCCAGCGTCTGGTGGAGCAAGACACCACCGAACTCGACCTGCGCCTGCGCCAGGCAGAGCAGCAAGTGGCCGCCAACCGGGCGCAGTTGGAGATCGCCCAGCGCGCCCTGGCCAACAACCGCGCGCTGGTCAGCCAAGGCTTCATTTCAGCCACCGCGCTGGAATCCACCATCAGCAACGAGGCTGCGGCGCAGGCCAATCTGCTGGCATCCCAGGCGGCGGTCGAGATCGCCCGCAAGTCCAGGGCCGACGCCACGCTCACGGCCCCCATCAGCGGCGTCGTGTCCCAGCGCCTGGCGCAGCCTGGCGAGCGCGTGGCGCTCGACGCCCGGGTGCTGGAGATCGTGGACCTGTCGCGCCTGGAGGTGGAAGCAGCGGTGCCAGCCGAGGACGTCGTGGCGCTCAAGCCCGGCCGGCCGGCCCGCTTCGAGGTGGACGGCCTGCCCACCGCCTTCACCGGACGGGTGGCGCGGATCAACCCGGGTACTCAGGCAGGCTCACGCGCCGTCTCGGTGTACCTGAGCGTAGACACCCACCCCGCCCTGCGCCAGGGCCTGTTTGCGCGCGGCACCGTGGTGCTGGAAGAACGCCAGGGCCTGTGGCTGCCCGCCTCCGCCGTGCGGCTGGACCGCGCCCTGCCTTATGTGCTGGCACTCGAAGGCGGCAAGGTGAACTCGCGCAACGTGCGCACCGGCTTGCGCAGTCGCAGCAGTGAGGGTGAACGCGTGGAGGTCGTGGATGGTCTGGCCGAAGGCGCGCAAGTGCTGGCCGGCAGCATCAGCGCCGTGACGGATGGCACGGCCTGGAAGCTCGCGGCTCTGGCGGCCACCGCGAAGCCTGGTCCAGCCGGCCCCGACGTGCAGGCAACGGTGGCCACGCCCGCTGGCACCGCCAGCGCGGCAGCGTCGCCGGCCTCCCTGGCAGCCTCGCGCTGACCGGCCCGCGCCGCCCGTACAGCCCCTACAGCCCGCCGCACCATGTGGTTCACCCGCGTCTCCATCGGCAACCCCGTCATGGCCGTGATGGTCATGCTGGCCTTCGTGGTGCTGGGCCTGTTCAGCGTGCAGCGCCTGAAGGTCGATCAGTTCCCCAACATCGAGTTCCCCACCGTGGTCGTCTCCACGGACTACCCCGGCGCCTCGCCCGAGATCGTAGAGATCGAGGTCACCCGGCGCGTGGAGGAGGCGGTCAACACGATTGGCGGCATCAGCCAGCTGTTCTCGCGCAGCTACGAAGGTGTGTCGGTGGTCATCGTGCAGTTCAACCTGGACGTGGACGGGCGCAAGGCCGCCGACGACGTACGCGAGAAAGTGGCCCTGGTGCGGCCCGTGTTCCGCGCCGAGGTCAAGGAGTCGCGCGTGCAGCGCTTCGACCCCACGTCCCGGCCCGTCTTCACGCTCGCCCTGACCTCGCCTGACGGCTCTCGCACCCCCACCGAATTGAGCACCACGGCCGAGCAACTGGTCAAGAAGCGGCTGGAGAACGTGCGCGGCGTTGGCGCCGTCACCGTGGCCGGTGCCCGCAAGCGCGAGATCAACGTCTACTTGAAGCCCGCGGCGATGGAGGCGCTGGGCGTGGGGGCCGACCAGGTGGTGACCGCCCTGCGCACCGAAAACCGCGACCTGCCCGCCGGCGCGCTGCGCAGCCGCGAGGCTGAGCGCATCGTGCAGATCGACGGTGCGGTCAAGCGCCCCGAAGAGCTGCGCGACATCGTCGTGGCCCGGCGCGGCGCCTCGCCGCAGCCCATCAAGCTGTGGCAGGTGGCCGATGTCGTGGACGGCCCCGAGGAAGTGGAATCGCTGGCGCTGTTCAACGGCCAGCGCATGATCGCGCTGGATGTGGTGAAGAACCAGGGTGAGAACACCATCGAGGTGGTGGACGGCCTGAAGAAGGCAGCGCAGGCACTGCAGAAGGAACTGCCTCGCGGCATGGCCGCAGACGTGGTGCGCGACAACTCCCGGCCCATCCGCGTGGCGGTGGCCAACGTTCAGCGCACGCTCATCGAAGGCGCACTGCTGACGGTGGGCATCGTCTTCCTGTTCCTGAACTCCTGGCGCTCCACGGTCATCACCGGCCTCACGCTGCCCATCGCACTGGTGGGCACCTTCTTCTTCATGGACCTGTTCGGCTTCTCGCTGAACATGGTCACGCTCATGGCGCTGAGCCTGTGCGTGGGCCTGCTCATCGACGATGCAATCGTCGTGCGCGAGAACATCGTGCGGCACGTGCAGATGGGCAAATCGCCACACGCCGCAGCACTGGACGGCACGAACGAGATCGGCCTGGCGGTGCTGGCCACCACGCTGTCCATCGTGGCCGTGTTCCTGCCCATCGGCTTCATGGGCGGCATCATCGGCAAGTTCTTCCATGAGTTCGGCATCACCATCGTGGCCGCGGTACTCATCTCGATGTTCGTGAGCTTCACGCTGGACCCGATGCTCAGCTCCATCTGGCACGACCCGGCCATCGACCGCGAGGGCCAGCCCTTCGTGCCACGCTCGCTGTACGACCACACGCTGGGCCGCATCACGCACTGGTTCGACCGTGCGCAGCACCGCATGGGCAACGGGTACGTTGCAGTGCTGGGCTGGTCGCTGCGCCACAAGCTCGCCACCCTGGTGCTGGGCCTGTCCACCCTGGTGGGCAGTCTGGCGCTGGTGCCCCTGCTAGGCACGGAGTTCATCCCCAAGGCCGACTTCTCCGAGACCTCGGTGAGCTTCTACACACCCGTGGGTTCTTCCGTGGAGGTCACCGAAGCGCGCGCCCGCCAGGTGGACGCTATCCTGCGCGAGCTGCCAGAGGTGCGCTACACCGTCACCACCATCAACACCGGCCAGGCCCAAGGGCGCATCTATGCCAGCGTCTACGTGCGACTGGTGGACCGCAAAGACCGGCAGCGCAATGTGGACCAGATGTCGGTGCCGCTGCGCGAGCGCCTGGCCTCGGTGCCGGGCATCACGGTCACCCACGTGGGGCTGCTGGATGGCGTGAGCGGCTCCAAGCCCGTGTCGCTGTCCATCCAGGGCACGGACCTGAAGGAACTTCAGCGCCTGACCAACGCGCTCACCGCGCGCATGCGACAGGTCCCGGGACTGATCGACCTGGACACCAGCATGAAGGCCAACAAGCCGATCGTGGCCGTGGAGGTGCGACGCGACGCCGCAGCCGACGCCGGGCTCTCGGTGGGCGCCATCACCACCACGCTGCGCACGCTGGTGGCCGGTGAGACCGTGGGCCAATGGCGCTCCGGGGCCGACCAGACGCACGACATCAAGGTGCGCGTGGCTCCGCAAAGCCGCGACACGGTGGAAGACCTCGCGCGCCTGGGCCTGACCGTGGGCACCGCTGCCGACGGCTCGCCGCGTGTGGTGCGCCTGTCGCAGGTGGCCGACCTGCGCCTGGGTTTGGGTGCCAACCAGATCAACCGCCGCGACCTGAACCGCGAGGTGGAGATCACCGCCAACACCGCAGGCCGCTCGGTGGGCGAGGTCTCGGCTGACGTGCGCAAGTTGCTGGACGAGACCGCCCTGCCCCCGGGCTACAGCTACCGCTTCGGCGGCTCCACCAAGGACATGCAGGAGAGCTTCACCTACGCGGCGTCGGCGCTGGCCATGGCCGTGATCTTCATCTACATGATCCTGGCCTCGCAGTTCCGCAGCTTTCTGCAACCGGTGGCGCTGATGGCCTCGCTGCCACTCACGCTCATTGGCGTGGTGGGGGCCCTGCTGATGTGGCGCAGCACGCTGAACATGTTCTCCGTCATCGGCGTGATCATGCTGATGGGCCTGGTGACGAAGAATGCCATCCTGCTGGTGGACTTCGCCAATCGGGCCCGGGACGACGGCATGGAGCGAGGCGCAGCGCTGCTGGAGGCCGCCCGGGTGCGCTTGCGGCCCATCCTGATGACCACGCTGGCCATGATCTTCGGCATGGTGCCGCTGGCCTTCGCGCTGACCGAGGGCAGCGAGCAGCGCGCCCCCATGGGTCAGGCGGTGATCGGCGGGGTCATCACCTCCTCGCTGCTCACCCTGGTGGTCGTGCCGGTGATCTACGTTTACCTGGACGACCTGGGCGCATGGGCGCGGCGCCTGTTCTCGTCAGGCGGCGGACAGGGGCGAACCTAAAATCCCGCATGGGCGCGGTGATGCCGCCCCATTGCCGCATACACCCGTCACACTGCCTTCCACACCGAATCACCCCCGCCGCACCATGAACGTCGAACAGGCCCGCTTCAACATGATCGAGCAGCAGATCCGTCCCTGGGATGTGCTCGACCCTGGCGTGCTGGCCTTGCTGGCGCGGGTGCGGCGCGAAGACTTCGTGCCCCCGGCGCACCAGGCCCTGGCCTTTGTGGACACCCAGGTGCCGCTGATCGAAGGTGCTCCGCAGGGCGCCTGCATGCTGGAGCCCCGCGTGGAGGCGCGCATGCTGCAGGAGTTGCGCCTGCTGCCCACCGATCGCGTGCTCGAGGTGGGCGCAGGCTCCGGTTTCATGGCCTGCCTTCTGGCCGGGTTGGCGGGTGACGTCACCAGCCTGGAGATCAACGCTGTGCTGGCCGACCAGGCCCGGGAAAACCTGCGCCAGGCTGGCGTGGACAACGCCCGCGTGCTGCACGCCGATGGCAGCGTCGGCCTGGCCCAGGATGGCCCCTATGACGCCATCGTGCTGTCCGGGTCCGTCGCCGAATTGCCCCAGGCGCTTCTGCTGTCGCAACTCAAGCCGGGCGGGCGACTGCTGGCCATCGTGGGCCAGGAGCCCATCATGCGCGCCCGGCTCGGCACACGCGGCGCAACGCAGGCCTTCTCGCAGGTGGACCTGTTCGACACGGTGGCCCCGCGCCTGTTGAACTTCCCCGAACCCAGCCGCTTCAAGTTCTGAGCCGCCGGGCAATGAGGCAGCAGGGTGGGCTTCATGATCGTCGGCTGTGCATACATCGGCAAAAGCGACGCTTCCATCGCATGACCCGCTGCGACGCGGCGTCGCATCGGTTACAAACCCAATTCGCTCTCCCCGAAAGGATTCCTGCATGCGGCCACCGCGACTTCCTCGTCACCTGATCGCACCCTTGTCGCTGCTGCTGGCAGGCGCCGGGTTGCCCGTCTGGGCGCAGAGCCTGCAGGAGTTGTACGACGCGGCCCGCGTCTACGACGCGGCCTACCTCAGCGCAAAGGCGGCCGCGCAGTCGGCCGAGTACCGCGCGGCCCAGGCCGACGCCCTGCTGCGGCCCTCGGCTGCGCTCAGCAGCAACGCTTCGCTCACCCAAGCCGACGCTCCCCGCGTGGGCAGTGGCGACAACAATGCCCTGGGCGCCACCTTGAGCGGGAAGTACCCGCTGTTCAACAAGGGCACCCCCCCCACCATCGAACAGACGCGCAAGGCCGTGCAAGTGGCGCAGACGGACCTCGAAGCCGTCGAACAAGACCTGATCGTGCGCCTGGGCCAGGCCTACTTTGATGTGCTGGCTTCGCAGGACGCCCTGGGCACCACCCGAGCCAGCAAGGCCGCCATCACCGAGCAGCTGGCTTCGGCCAAGCGCAACTTCGAGGTGGGCACTGCCACCATCACCGACACGCGCGAGGCCCAGGCCCGGTTCGACCTGGCCACCGCCCAGGAAATCGCCGCGGAGAACGACCTGCGCACCAAGCGCATTGCGCTGGACCAGCTGGTGGGCCGCAGCGGCGTCACCCCAAAGGGCCTGGCCAAGACCGCCTCCTTGCCCGCGCCCCTGCCGGCGGATGTCGAGTCCTGGGCCAGCCTGGCCGACAGCGGACACCCCAGCGTGCGCAAGGCCCGGCTCGGCCTGGACGTGGCGCGTCTGGAGACCGACAAGGCGCGCGCGGCCGAATCCTTCACCGTCGATGCCGTGGGTTCGGTGGGCGCCACGCGCTACAGCGGCAGCTCAGCCAGCCTGCCGGGCCTGACCAAGTCCGCCACCGTGGGCGTGCAGTTGAACTGGCCGCTGTACACCGGCGGCGCCACGCAGAACCGCATCAAGGAAACGCTGGCGCTGGAAGACAAGTCACGCAACGACCTGGACGCCGCACGCCGCGCGGTGACCCAGGCCACGCGTCAGGCCTTCTTCGGCGTGCAGTCGGGGCTGGCCCAGGTCACAGCCTTGGAGGCCGCGGAGTCGTCCTCGCAGCTCGCCCTGGAGGCCACGCAGCTGGGTTACAAGGTCGGCGTGCGGGTGAATCTGGACGTACTCAACGCCCAGACCCAGCTCTTCCAGACCCGGCGCGACCTGGCCAAGGCCCGGTACGACGTGGTCCTGGGCGGCCTCAGGCTGCGCCTGGTCTCGGGCCAGCTGAAGCCGGCGGACGTGACCTCGGTCAACACTTTGCTGGACAAGTAGGGCGGGCATCGGCGCCACAGGGATGCTCCAAGCTTCACCGACACCGAGATCGACCATGAACCAGCCGACACGCCGCGGGGCCAGGATCTGGCCAGCCCGCAACGTGTTTCCAGACAGCGCCGGCCTGCGGTCGGTGTCACTGCTCAGAGGCTGAACCGTTCGCCTTGAGCCCGAGTTGGCTCAGGACAGGCTTGTCGCAGGGCTTCGACAAGCCTGTCCTGAGCGAAGTCGAAGGGCTCAGCCCGAACGGTGGATGGGGTGCGACTGGTTCAGCGCGAACGGTGGATGGGGTGCGACTGGTTCAGCGCGAACGGATCTTCCAGAACACGCGGGCAGGATCAACGAGCGGCTAGCGGCCAGAGTTCCACACCTCCACCACCGCCTCGGCCATGCGCTGGGCGGCGCCGCGGTGGGCGGTGGCGAAGCGCCGGCCGGCGGCGGCGCGTTGCGCCTGGGCCTCGGCTTGTGCTGGTGCCAGCCAGCACTGCACAAGCGCCAATGCGGCGGGCAGATCAGGCACCCGTTCCGCAGCGCAAGCGGCCAGGGCCCCTTCGGTTGCCTCGGCGAAGTTGAAGGTGTGCGGGCCCACCACCATGGGGCAGCCGCAGGCCAGGGCCTCGATCAGGTTCTGGCCGCCCAGCGGGGCGAAGCTGCCGCCCAGCAGCGCGGCGTCGGCCAGCCCGTAGTACAGCGCCATCTCGCCCAGGGTGTCGCCCAGCCAGACGTCGGACGCCAAGGCGGCGGCCGGCGGCTCATCGACGGGTGCTGCCGCCCAGGCACTGCGCCGCGCCACACTCAGCCCGGCCGCGGTGACCAGCGCCGCCACTTCGCCAAAGCGCTGCGGGTGACGTGGCACGATGACCAACAGCGGCGACGCCTCCAACGCGCCCGTCCCGCCCGTCCCGCCCGTCCCGCCCGTCCCGCCGGCTGCCTGCGGCACCCCGCTGCGATGCGCACGCCAGACCTGCAGCAACGCCTGCTCCTCTCCCTCGCGCGTCACGGCCGCCAGCACCACCGGGCGTCCCAGCGTCAGGCGCCAGCGCTGCCCTTGGGCCAGCAGGTCCTCGCGCGGCATCAGGTCGAACTTCAGGTTGCCCATCACCCGCACGTTACCCGCGCCCAGCGCGCGCAGACGCTGGGCGTCGGCCTCGGTCTGCGCCAGCACGCAGCGCATGGCTGCCAGGGCCGGGCGCATCAAGGGCTGCAAACGCCGTCCCTTGGCGGCGCTGCGCGCGCTCAGGCGGGCATTGGCCAGCACCATGGGCACGCCCGCACGCGCGGCGTGCGCCTGCAGGTTCGGCCAGACCTCGGTTTCCATCAGCACGCCCAGGGCGGGGCGCTGGCGCTCCAGGAAACGGCTGACGGCCCCCGGGGTGTCGATGGGCAACCAGGCCTGGCGGTCCCCCGGCTGCAGCAGCGCCGCACCCGCCTGGCGGCCGGTGGCGGTGCCATGCGTCAGCAACAGCGTCACGCCCGGCAGGCGCGCGCGCAAGGCGGCCACCAAGGGCGCCGCGGCGCGGGTCTCGCCGAGGGACACGGCATGCACCCACAGCGCTCCACGGGTCTGCACCGGCCCCAGACCCAGCCGCTGCGCCAGGTGCTGCCGGTATCCCGGCTCGCGCCGCCCGCGCCACCACAGCCGCGCCAGCCACAGGGGCAGCGCCAGACGCAGCAGTGTGGAGTAAACCAATTGGATCAAGGGGAAGACTGATGACAACCCGCGTTCAAGCGATGAGACATCCGCCAGCACTGAGTAAGAGGAAGGGTCACGCTGAGCCCGCCCAGGGGCTTCGACAAGCTCAGCCCGAACGGCTTGAGAGCGGCACCCCCGCTCGCCCTGAGCCCGTCGAAGGGTCGCCCTGAGCCTGTCGAAGGGCCTGTCCTCAGCCTGCCGAAGGGAACAGTCCAAGACACCGAGTCGACTCTCAATGCGCGGCCGCCTGCACCGCTGCATCGGGCTTCACGGCCTTCAGCGCGGCCATGAAATCGTGCTCGATGCGGTCCAACGCCGCCTGCGTATGGCCCTCGAAGCGCAGCACCAGCACGGGCGTGGTGTTGGAGCCGCGGATCAGGCCGAAGCCGTCGGCGAAATCCACGCGCACGCCGTCAATCGTGCCCACCTCGCCGCCCGGGAACTTCAGCGAGCCGTCAGCCACCCGCGCCTGCAGCGCCTGCACCATGCGCGCGGGCTCGCCCTCGGCGCAAGGCACGTTGAGTTCCGGCGTGGAAAAGCTGGTGGGCAGCGCGTTCAGCACCCGGCTCGGGTTCGCGGAGCGCGACAAGATTTCCAGCACGCGCGCAGCCGTGTAGGTGGCGTCGTCGAAGCCGTACCAGCGCTCGCCAAAGAAGATGTGGCCACTCATCTCGCCCGCGATCGGCGCGCCAATCTCCTTCATCTTGGCCTTGATCAGCGAGTGCCCGGTCTTCCACATCAGCGGCACGCCGCCCGCCTTGCGGATGGCCACCGGCAGACGCTGGCTGCATTTGACGTCGTAGATCACCGTGGCGCCCTTCTGGCGCTTGAGGATGTCGGTGGCGATCAGCATCAACTGCCGGTCGGGGTAGATGATGTGGCCTTGCTTGGTGACGATGCCCAGGCGGTCGCCATCGCCGTCAAAGGCCAGGCCGAGTTCGGCGTCCGTCGTCTTCACTGCGCGGATCAGGTCCGCCAGGTTCTCCGGCTTGCTCGGGTCCGGGTGGTGGTTGGGGAAGTCGCCGTTGACCTCGGAAAACAACTCCTGCACCTCGCAGCCCAGCGCGCGCAGCACGCCTGGTGAGGAAGCCCCCGGAATGCCGTTGCCCGAGTCCACCACGATCTTCATCGGCCGCGCCAATCTGCAGTCGCCGACAATGCGGGCGCTGTACTCGGCCCCGATGTCCATCGCTGCGCTGCGGCCGCGGCGCTTGACGTAATCCTCGGCCTCGATGCGCTGGCGCAACTTCTGGATGTCGTCGCCGTAGATGGCGCGGCCGGCCAGCACCATCTTGAAGCCGTTGTAATCCTTGGGGTTGTGGCTGCCGGTGACCTGGATGCCCGAACGGCAGCCGTGCGCGCCGCGCGTGGCGGCCACGTAGTACAGCATGGGGGTGGTCACCGCACCGATGTCCACCACGTCCAGCCCGGTGGACTTCAGGCCCTTGATCAGTGCGGCGGCCAGTTTCGGGCCCGACAGCCGGCCATCGCGCCCCACCGCCACGGCCTTCTCGCCCGCGGCCACGGCCTCGCTGCCGAAGGCCCGGCCCAGGTGCTCGGCGAAGGCGGCGTCGATGGTCTGCCCGACGATGCCGCGGATGTCGTAGGCCTTGAAGATGGAGGAGTGGACTTGCATAGGGTGTCAGGGGGTGGTGGGTGATCGTGCGCAACGAGGTCCGGCGACTTGGCTAAGCCTTGTGGAGCCTTGCCAGAAAGTCGCAGCCGATTCTAGAGAGACGCCAGCATTCGCTCTGGCGTGCGCGCAAGCACGCTGCAAGCCGGATCAAAGGTCCGAAACCGGCTAACTGCACAGGTCATCGAAACCTATGATCCCCCCATGCACACCCCAGTGGAGGCCACCGTTGAGACCGTAAAGTACGTCACCCCGGCCCCGAGGTGCGCTGAGCCGGTACGCAGCGTCGCTCCCGCAGCGCCAGACCCGCGCTACGCGGCGCTCGTGGCACGAGACGCCCGCTTCGACGGCCGACTGTTCATCGGTGTGAGCTCCACGGGCATCTACTGCCGCCCCGTGTGCCGCGTGCGCACCCCCGCAGAGCGCCACTGCAGATTCTTCAGCCAGGCCGCCGAGGCGGAAGCCGCCGGGTTTCGGCCCTGCCTTCGCTGCCGCCCCGAACTCGCGCCGGGGCTCTCGCGCGTCGATTCGCCCCAGGCGCTGGGGTCTGCGGCGGCGGCCATGATCGACGCGGCCGTCAGCCAGGGGCGGGCCCTGGCCATGTCCGCACTGGCTGCCCGGATGGGCGTGACCGACCGGCATCTGCGGCGGCTGTTTTCCCAGGCCATGGGCGTTTCGCCCAAGGCCTACCTCGACACGCGACGGCTGCTGCTGGCCAAGCAGTTGTTGACGGACACACGGCTGTCGATGGTTGAGGTGGCACAGGCTGCGGGGTTCGCCAGCCTGAGGCGATTTCACGCCGCGTTTCTCGGCCACTACCGCCTGAACCCCAGTGCCCTGAGGCGCGGGCAAGCGCCTTCGGGCGGCAGTTCCGGGGTAACGGCAAGCGACACCCTCGCCTGCCGGCTGGGATACCGACCGCCCTATGACATGGCCGGCGTGCTGCGATTTCTTCACGACCGGGCCGTACCTGGGCTCGAATCCGTGTACGGCCTGACATGGCGGCGCACGCTGAGCCTGGCCTTCCCCGGCGATGGCCAGGCCGCCAGCGGCTGGTTTGCGGCGCGCTTTGTTCCTGAACGGCATGAAGTGGAGGTCACCCTGTCGTCCTCGCTGCAGTTGGCCACAGGCCCACTGCTGGCCCGGGTGCGGCAGGCTTTGGACCTGGACGCCGACCCCTCCCGCATCGATCCGGCGCTGGCCTGCCTGGCTTTGCCCAGTGTGCCCGGTGTGCGCGTACCCGCAGGCGTTGATGGCTTCGAGACCGCTGTGCGGGTGATCCTCGGGCAGCAGGTCACTGTGGCTGCGGCCCGGACGCTGACCGGGCGCCTGGTGGACGCTATCGGAGCTTCCATTGCCACGCCGCATCAGGCGTTGACACGCCTGTTTCCCACCGCGCAGCAGCTGGCGCAGGCCAGCCCCGAGACCCTGGGGCGCCTGGGCATTGTGCGCCAGCGCGTGCGCGCGCTCCAGGCCGTGGCCCAGGAGGTGGCCAGCGGACGGCTCGTGCTGGACCGCAGCGCGGCGCTGGAGCCGACCCTGAACGCACTTCGAGCCTTGCCGGGCGTGGGCGAGTGGACGGTGCAGATGATCGCGATGCGGGCCCTGGCCTGGCCCGATGCCTTCCCCGCCACAGACCTCGCCTTGCTCAAGGCCCTGCACACCCGCGACGCGCGTGCCGCGCAGCGCCAGTCCCAGGGCTGGCAACCCTGGCGCGCCTATGCCGTGATGCGCCTGTGGCAGTCGCTGCTCGGCCCTGCGCCTGACACCGCACGCGCATCCTCATGAGACCAGGGCCAGACGCTTCGCCTGTTTCTCATGGCTCCATGCACCCAGACCTCGGGCTCCACACCATGCACGCTGAAGGCAAGCCCTTCCCGCCAACACGCCGCAGCCAACCTGCATCCCCCCCAGGGGCTGCACAAGCGCGCCTTTCCACCCCCCTGGGCCCCATGACCGCGCTCGCCACAGACCTGGGTCTGGCGGGGTTGTGGTTCAACGGCCAGAAACATCATCCAGGCTTGCTGCTAGCGCCCGAGAACCCGGAGCATCCCGTGCTGCAGGCCACTGCGCGCTGGCTGGCGGCCTACTGGACCAGCAAGGCTGACGCGGCGCCCCGGCCCCCGCTGGACCTGTCCCGCGGCACCCCGTTCCAGCGCGCCGTCTGGGCCGCGCTGCTGGAGATTGCGCCAGGTGCCACCGCCACCTACGCCACCATCGCTGCAGCCGCCGGGGCGCCTGCAGCCGTGCGCGCGGCCGGCGCGGCCATCGGACGCAACCCGGTCAGCCTGATCGTGCCCTGCCACCGCGTGCTGGGCCGCCAGGGGGCGCTCACGGGCTACGCCGGCGGGTTGGAGCGCAAGCGTGCCCTGCTGGCGCACGAGGGTACGCCGCGCGCATGACCGCGCGCCAGTTTGCAGAACTGCTGGCGCTGGCGGCCCTGTGGGGTGCCTCCTTCCTTTTCATGCGGCTGTCAGTGCCGGAATTCGGGCCCGTGATGGTCACCGAGATCCGCGTGCTGCTGGCCAGCCTGGCCCTGGCGCCGCTGCTGTGGATGAACGGTCAATGGCCGGCCCTACGCGCCCATGCCCGGCCACTGCTGGTGGTGGGTGTGGTGAATTCCGCCCTGCCCTTTGTGTTCTACAGCTATGCCTCGCTGTGGATCTCCACCGGGCTGGCCGCCATCTTCAACGCCACCGCGCCCTTATGGGGCGCCGTGATCGCCTGGGCTTGGCTGGGCGAGCGGCTCAGCAGGACGCGGGGGCTGGGGCTGGCGCTCGGCTTTGGCGGTGTGCTGTGGCTGGCCTGGGACCAGGCCGGCCTGCGCAGTGGCGCCGGCTCGGGCCACGCGGCCTGGGCCGTGGCAGCCTGCCTGGCCTCCACCCTGTGCTACGGCTTTTCCGTGAATTTCACCAAGCGCCACCTGGGCAACGCGCCGCCCATGGCCGTGGCAGCAGGCTCGCAGATGGTGGCCGGCGTTGCCCTGGCGCTGCCCGCAGCGGCCACCTGGCCATCGTCCATGCCCAGCACCAGCGCATGGGCTGCGGTCACGGTGCTCGGTCTGGCGGGCACGGGGCTGGCCTACCTGATGTACTTCCGCTTGATTGCCAGCGTCGGCCCGAGCAAGGCGCTCACGGTGGCCTACCTGATCCCGTTGTTCGCCCTGGCCTGGGGTGGGATGTTCCTGGGTGAGGGCGTCACCCCAGTCATGGTCGGGGCCGGCAGCGTCATCATGCTGGGCACGGCCCTGGCCACGGGCTTGATCCGGGGGCCTGGCCCGCGTTGAACGGGTGGGTGTCCGGGCGCGCCCCGCGGGCCACAGACGCCATGGACGCGTGCACCCGGGGCCATTCAGCCCCGCCGGTGCCCCACCTCGAAGTCATTGCGCCCGCTGCGGTCCACGCCGCGCACCAGCCACAGCGGGCGGTTCGCGAAGTTCACGGCGATGCCGGTCTTGCCGTCGGCCGGCCGCAGGTTGCGCTCGAAAACGGAGGTCGAGGGCATGAAGCGCAGCGCCGCGCCCGTGCGGCGCTTGCCCGACGTGTTGGCGGCCGCGCCGTGGATCATGTACACGTCGTGCAGCGACATCTGACCGGGCTGCAGTTCCAGGTCCACCGCCGCAGCTTCGTCAAAAGTGCCGTCAGCCATGCGCTGGTTCAGCGTGAGGTCGGTGCGGTCTTCGTGCAGGTGCTCGTGCAGCACCTGCCCCACATGCGAGCGTGGGATGACGCGCAGGCAGCCGTTCTCCACCGTCGATTCCTCCAGCGCCACCCAGGCCGTGCAGGTGGCCAGCGGGCGGATGGGCCAGTAGTGGCCGTCCTGGTGCCAGGGCGTCTCGTAGCCCTCGCCCGGCAGCTTGCAGAAGACGTGACAGCCCCACAGGATGACGTCCTCGCCGATCACATCGGACACCAGTTCCACAATTTCCGGGTCACGCGCCAGGTCCAGAAAATCGCTCACCCCGCGCACGCCCTCGCCGTTGTCGCCCGCCACGTGGGCCGACACCAGCTTCTCGGGCCGCACGCCGGGGTTGTCGCGCAGCAGCGTCTCCAGCGCCTGCACCATGGTGGCCACGCGCGCCGGCGGCAGGCGGAACTCAGGGATCACCCAGCCCTCGCGCTGGTAATGGGCCGCTTCGGCGGGCTTGAGTCGGGCCATGGATGCTCCTGTGGTGGCGGCAAAAAGAGGAATCGTCACGCCAGATCGTAAGCCCACGGCCCAACATAATTCGCAGGGTATGGCGTTGCACAAACTCTCCTGCGAAACAGCCCGTCAGCGTCGCGGCACAAACAGTGCTCGCTTTGCTCAGCCAACAGGCCACTCGCTCTGGACCGGCGCGATCTGGCCGGTCTGGGCGTTCATCTTGTGGGCGCTGTGGATGGCCCTGCCCGCGCACGCTGGCCCGCCAGGCCGTATCGAGGGGCTGGCGCCTGGCGCGCGGCTCACGGGAGAGATCAGCTACCTCATCGACAACAGCGGCAAGCTCGGCATCGCCCAGATGATCGACCCGAGCGCGCAACCCGCCTTTCGCACACCCGAGGAGCCGCTGCGCACGCTGTACGACGACCGGCCGCACTGGATACGGGTGGTGATGCAGCAAGAGGGAGACCGCGGTGACTGGGTGCTGGCGATGAGCACCACCGGCATCAGCGAAGTGGAGTTTCACGGGCCCTTCGACACTGCCGGCGCGGCGCTGGGCGAGGTGGTGCGCACCGGGCTGGCACAGCCCTAGGTCAGCCGCCCGCTGAAGAGCGAGCGGTTTGCCTTTCGCGTGCGGCTGAACGCCCCAGGCCAGTACACCGCCTACCTGCGGGTGGCCGCAAAGACCTCGCAACCGCTGACCCTCACGGCCTTCGATCTGCCCGACCACATGGCTGCGCGCCAGGACAAGCGCCTGTTCGACGGCATCACCTACGGCCTTTTGCTCACCTTGCTGGTCTACAACCTGGCCCTGGCAGCGTCGTTTCGTGACCGCACCTACGTCGACTACGTGCTGGCCAGTGCCGCCGCGTTGATGACCCTGGTGAGCTTCAACGGCCACGGCGCCCACTACCTGTTCCCACGCTGGCCCGCAGCCGTCGAGGCGTCCTATGTGGTGTTCCCCAGCCTGTGGATCGTGTTCGGGGCATGGTTCGCGCGCAGCTTCCTGAACCTGCCCCAGCGGGCACCGCTGTTCGCCAAGCTCAACCTGCTGGTCATGGCCGGTGGCTTTGTGGCCCTGGGCTTTGGCCTGGGCGGCGAGATCACCCCTGCGCAGCGCATCAACGAGGTGCTCTCGCTGGCGGGCCTGCTCACGGTCTTCACGGCCGGCTTGGTGGTGCTGGCCCGGGGCTACAAGCCCGCAGGCTGGTACATCGCCGGCCAGCTGCTGCTGTTCACCTCGGTCATCAGCGTGGTGCTGGTGAACTGGGGCCAGCTCGATGCCCCTTTCATGCTGGCCAGCGGGCTGCAGATTGGCGTGTCGGCCGAGTTGGTGGTCTTCGCCATTGCCCTGAGCAGCCGCATCCGCATGCTCAAGCACGAACAGTCACGCCTGGAAACCCGAGCCGCCTCGCTGGCCCAGGAAGCCCGCACCGACCCGCTGACCGGCCTGGCCAACCGCTCCGGGCTGGCGATCAGGGCGCAAGACCTGCTGGAGCGGCCGGGCGGACACGCCGTGATGGTGCTGGACCTGGACCGCTTCAAGCCCGTGAACGACCTGCACGGCCATGCCGCGGGCGACAGCGTGCTGGTGGAAGTGGCGCGGCGCCTGACCCAGTCGGTGCGGGAAGGCGACACGGTGGCGCGCCTGGGCGGCGACGAGTTCGCCGTCCTGTTCAGCGATGCCCCCGGGCGGGCCGCGCTGGAAGAGCGCGCCGTTCGCATGCAGACCGCACTGCGGCGGCCCATTGCCATCGGCCCCAACCAGATGGTGGCCATCGACAGCAGCATCGGCATGGCCCTGGCGCCGCAGGACGGCAAGACGCTCGAAGAACTGCTGCTGGCGGCAGACACCGCCCTGTACGGCGCGAAGGACCGCGGCCGCGGCCGCTTCGAGTTTCACCAGGCGTCGGGCGCGGGCTACTTGGTCTCGAAGGTGTAGACCCCATCCCAGCCCTCGGGCGGCGGGTTTGCCAGATAGGTCTGCGCCCGCTCGGCCCACATCTCGAAGAGCTTGCACGGCCGCGCGGCCTGCAGGGCCGTCCAGGTGGCCAGCGCCTGGGCGAACCGGCGCTCCCGGTAGTCCACCAGCGCCTGCTCGTGACGGGCCACCTGTTCGCGCCAGGGGGCGTCGGCCTCGGCCAGGCGGCACAGCGGCTCGTGAATGGCCAGCGGCCGGTCGCGGCCCTTCACGCGCACCCAGTCCAGTTCGCACCACAAGAAGCCCTCGGCCGCCGCCGCGCGCACCGACTCACCCACCACGATGGCCGCCCCGTAGGCCTTGGTCAGCCCCTCCAGGCGCGAGGCGGTGTTCACCGTGTCGCCCAGCACCGTGTAGGCCATGCGATAGGACGAACCCATATTGCCCACCACCGCCTTGCCCGTGTTCAAACCGATTCCCACGGCGATGTGCGCGCCCTCAGGCACCACCAGACTGGGCAGCAGGGCGGTCAGCGCCTTCTGCATGTCCAGCGCCGCAGCGGTGGCCGCAGCGGCGTGGTCCGGCCGGTCGATGGGCGCGCCCCAGAAGGCCATTACACAGTCGCCGATGTACTTGTCGATGGTGCCCAGGTGGTCGGCGCGGATCACGCGTGACAGCTCGGTCAGCAGCGTGTTCATCAGCTCGCCCAGCGCCGCGGGCTCCATCTTCTCGGACAAGGTGGTGAACCCGCGCACGTCGGCAAACATCACCGTCAGCTCGGTGGACTTGGCCGACATCGAGTACTGCCCGGGGTTTTCGTTCATCTCGCCCACCAGCTCCGGCGGCACGTACTGGCCGAAGAGCTTGTTCATGGCGTTCTTGCTTCGCGTCTCGAACAGGTAGCCCAGCAGATTCAGGCCGATGAAGAGCGTGGCGATCTGCGCCAGCGGCAGGGCCACGGGCAGCACCGCACGGTGCTGGACCCACAGCCAGAAACCCCCGCCCAGCACCGCCGCCGCAGCGCCGAAGGACACCAGCGTGAAGGGCAGTGGCCGCAGGCCCCGGGCGCCCAGCAGCATGATGATCCCCACCAGCCACAACGTGCTCAGCACAGCGGCGTCGGTGTAGTACGGCCGACTGGGCAAGTGTCCGGTCAACGCGCCCTGCAGGTAAGAAGCATGGAGCTCCACACCGGGCTGGTTGTTGTCCACGGGCGTTGAGCGCGAGTCCTTCAGACCGGCGGCGATGGGGCCGAACACCACCACCCGGCCCTTGAGCAACGCGGGGTCGGCCTTGCCCTCCAGCAGGTCCGCCACCGACACGCGCGGCAGAGAGCCGCGCCCGCCGAAGAACGGCACCAGCGCCTGCGCGCGGCCGTCGATCGGCAGCTTGAAGGGGCCCACCGTCAGAGCCTCCGTCACCTCTCGCCCGCCGGAGGTCACCGCGGGCCCGAAGTCGATGGCCGCGTTGTCGCCCGCCAACAGGCTCAACACCCCCAGGGTGAGGGAGGTGTAGAGCATGCCGCCGTTTTCGGTCAGCAAGGGGATGCGGCGGGTCACTCCATCGAGGTCCAGCCGCGGGTTGAAGTGACCTGCGCGCTTGGCCGCCTGCACCAGCACCACGAGATTGGCGCCGTAGCCCGGCCCGGACAAGGCCCGGATGCCCAGGGCCTGGGCCATATCGGCCGGCATCCAGGGTTCAGGCAGCGCACCGGTGCGGCTGGCCGGGTCGGCATTGAAGTAGTAGCCCAGCACCACGTTGCGGCCTTTGAGGGCCTGAGCCAACTGGCGGTCGCGGTCCAGGTCCTGCACCAGGGCCTGGAGCTCCTGGCGCAAGGCGTTGTCTGCCCCAGGCGGCACCCGCGCCAGGCGCCGCTGGATGGCCGCGGCGTCGCTGCGGTCGGGCTCGGCAAACACGATGTCGAAGGCCATCGCACGTGCGCCGTAGGTGTCGAAGGTCTGTCGCACCACCTCGGCGATACGGTCACGCGGCCAGGGCCACTGGCCCAACTTCAGCAGGGAGGCCTCGTCCAGTTCCAGCACCGTCACCTGGGACTCGCCTGCGGGCTGCGCTGTCTGACGAACCCAGGCGTCGTAGATCTGCAGGTCCAGACGTTGCAGCAGTTCTGGCGTGCGGCCCGCCACCAGCGCCCAGGACAGCACAAAAGTCACGCCCAGCGTGGCGGCGGCCGACAGCAGCGAGGCCAGGATCTTGGGCGTGAGCCCGACTGCTGTTAGCTTCATTTCATGGGAAAAAGTTGGCTCGAAGCGGGATTCTTCGCATCAGAAGCACCGTATTCGACGACAGAATATGAGTATGGACAAGGCTTATCGGCAACCGGGGTGGTCGGCTGGCGTCGTGCTGGCTTTGAGCGCATTTGCGCCCGCCCTGGTGCCAGGCGTCGCTCGGGCGCAAGCTACTGACGCCGTGCCCGCTCCACGACCCGAGCCCCGCTTCGACATCAAGCGGTTTGAAGTCGTCGGCGCCGACAAGGTACCCCAGAGCCGGCTGGCGGACGTGCTGGCGCCGCTCACCGGCCCGGGTCGGCGGTTCTCCGACATCGAATCGGCCGTGCAGGCGGTGCGCGACGTCTACGCCGATGTTGGCATCGCCGCCGTTCAGGTGCTGATCCCGGAGCAGGCCCTCGAGGAAGGAGTGGTTCGGCTGCAAGTCGAGGAACTGCAGGTGGCAC
Organism: Betaproteobacteria bacterium; assembly: GCA_037127635.1. GTDB lineage: Bacteria > Pseudomonadota > Gammaproteobacteria > Burkholderiales > Burkholderiaceae_C > Rubrivivax. Next base: position 37,999 of record JBAXYD010000010.1, read on the forward strand.
GCATGGAGATAGCCGGTGCGCAGCAGCGCTCGCGCCAGAACGTGTTGCGCGCGGTACCTGGACTGAGAGAAGGCGTCACCCCCGTAGATACGGAACTTTCGGCCCAGCTGCGCTTGGCCAATGAGAACCCCGGCCGCCAGATGCAGGTGACTTTCCGCACTGAAGACGATGGCACGCTCACGGGCGTGTTGCGCGTGGCAGACCGGTCGGCCTGGTCCACGCAGTTGTCAATGGACAACACAGGCACCGCTGCCACGGGCGAGTGGCGTGCGGCCGCCGCGGTGCAGCACTCCAACCTGCTGGACCGCGACATCGTGGGCTCTGCCCAGGTGCAGACCTCACCTGGCCACGAAGATGCGGTGAAGATCGGCTCGCTGAGCGTGCGCGTGCCACTGTACCGACTGGGCCTGCTGGTAGACGCCAGCGCGGTGCACTCCAGCGTGGATTCGGGAACCGTCAAGACCTCTGCAGGCGATTACCTGCTGTCCAGCAGCGGCAACAGCCTGAGCCTGCGTGTCACGCGCCTGCTGCCTCGCTGGGGCGCTGCGGACCAGCGCGTTTCCATCGGACAGGATTGGCGCCTGATCGACAGCCGGGTCACCTCTGCCGCCGGTGGCTCCAGCCTGGTGCCCGACATCCTTTTGCGCCCGGTCAGCCTGTCCTACAGCCTGCTTTGGCGCGAAGAGCCGCGCAGCGCCTTCGCGCAGGCCAGCGTCAGCCGGAACCTGCCCGGTGGCGGGCGCAGCGCCGAGCCCGTGTTCGAGGAACCGGGCCTGCGGGCCGGGGCCAATCCGCGTTACACCGTCTTGCGTGCTTCCGCCGGTTTTGCCACGGCCCTGGGGGCCTGGACGCTCAGTACCCAGTGGAACGGCCAATGGACCGAGGACGCCCTGGTGGCGGCAGAGCAGTTCGGCATTGGCGGCGAGGGCTCCATCCGCGGCTTCAACGGCCGCGTGGCCTCGGCCGACACCGGGCACCGCCTGGGCATCGAACTGCAATCACCCGTCAAGACGCTGGTGCTGGGCGCCGCAGGCCCGGTGGCTGCCGCCTGGGCCGTGTTCGCGGAAGCCGGTGAGGTGCGGCGCAACCTGCCCCAGGCCAGCGAAAAGGTGCGCACCACGCTGGGCGGCGCAGGCGTGGGCCTGCGACTGACTTGGCGCGAACGCCTGGCGCTGCGCGCCGACTTGGGGGTGGTGACACGCGGCGATGGCCTGGCCGCAAGAGGCGACCATTTCATACACTTTTCGCTGAGCTATGCAATCTGAGTCCCCTCTGCACCGCCACCTGGGCGCGCTGCTGGCAGCGCTGAAGGGCTCGATGCGCCTGTCGCGCCAGCAGCACAGGGCGCAGGCGCGGCGTCTTGCGCGCGGCGACACCTCAAGGTCAGGAGCGGGCGCGATGCGCAGCGGGCCAGTCTCCTCCGGTCTGGGCCTGCACTTGATGGCGGCTGCCCTGGCGGCCATCGGCACGCCCGCAGGCCTGCTGGCCAACCCGCTGGGCGCGCAGGTGGTGCAGGGCACGGCTACGCTGGACCAGAAAGACAGGACGCTGACCGTCACCACCAGCAACGGCGCGGTCATCCACTGGAACCAGTTCAATATCGCCGCGGGCGAGACCACCCGCTTTGTGCAGCCCAGCCTCAGCAGCCAGGTGCTCAACCGCGTGCTGGGCGGCACGCCCAGCCAGATCCTGGGCAGCCTTCAGTCCAACGGCCGCGTCTACCTCATCAACCCCAGCGGCATCGCCTTCGGACCTGGGGCGCAGGTGGACGTGGGCGCGCTGGTGGTGTCCACGCTGAAACTGTCGGATGAGGATTTCAAGGCCGGGCGCCTGCGCTTTGGCGAGGTGGGCGCGGGCACCAATGGCCTGAACGGCAGCAGCCTGCCCGGGGCCATCCGCAACGAAGGCACCCTGCGCACCAGCACCGGCGGCTTCGTCTACCTGGTGGCACCGCAGGTGGAAAACACCGGCCTGATCCACTCGCCCGAGGGCCAGGTGCTGTTGGCTGCGGGCCACAAGGTCAGCATCGTCAACCCGCGCACGCCTGAGGTGAGCTGGGAGGTCAGCGCGCCCGCCTCCAACGCGGTGAACTTGGGCGAGATCGTGGCGCGGCAGATCGTGCTGCAGGGCCAGAGCGTGAAGAACGCCGGCCTGCTGCGGGCCACCACCGCCATGGTGGACGAAGACGGGCGCATCGTGCTCACCGCCGAGCGTCAGGTGGAACAGACGCCCACCGGGCGCTTGACCGCCCAGAACGCCGCCTCGACCGACAGCGTGCGCGGAGGCGAGATCCAAATCGCTGGCGCAGAGCAGGTGAGACTGCAGGGGCGCATCGAGGCCACTGGCACCGGGCAAAGGGGCGGTCAAGTGCATGTGATTGCGCGTCAGATCGACTTGAGCGATGGTCTTCACGCCGATGTCAGCGGTCGCCAAGGAGGCGACATCCTGGTGGGCGCGGGTCCGCAAGGCGCATCCATGCCAACGCTTCCCGGCAACCCCCAGGCCGCCACGGTCACCATGGGTGCCACCGCCACCCTTGTGGCGAATGCCGTTGCAAGCAACAACGCATCAGATGGGCATGGAGGCCGCATCGTGTTGTGGGCCGAGGACTCCGCCATCATCCACGGCACACTCAGCGCCCGCGGGGCGTCGACGGGCGGCGACGGAGGATTCATCGAGACATCGGGCAGACGCCGATTGGAGGTCACCCGGCCCGCAGACGCCTCTGCGCCCGCAGGGAAGGCGGGCACCTGGCTGCTGGACCCCTATGACATCGTGATTGGTGGGGAGGTCACTGGCGTGCAGACCAGCGGCAGTGCAGGTGCTGGGCAGAGCCTGGGGTTCAGCGCGTCGGGAACGCCCGCACGCGTGTCCGCCACGATGATCAGCAACGCCCTGGACATGGGCACGGGAGTGACGATCTCCACGCAGGGCGGCACGTCAGCCGAGGCGGGCGACATCACCCTGGCAGCACCCATTGCAAAGACGTCGGGCGGGGACGCCTCCTTGACCCTCATCGCTCACCGCAACATCGTTCTCGCCGACTCCATCACCGCCAGCGGCGCGGGCAAGCTGGACCTGACCCTCCAATCCGACCTGGGCCAGACCGGTGCCGGCAGCACCCGGTTCAACGCCGCATCAGACAAGAAGATTGAACTCAATGGAGGCAGCTTCGCTGCTGTGGCCAACGGGGGGCGGGTCACCCAGCAAGGCGGACGCTACGAACTGTCAGCCGCTGCAGCCTCCATGGGCAGACTGAGCGTCGAAGCGGGCACCTTGGTCATGACGGCGCCCCTGAGCGTCGATCATCTGGCCCTGACTGGCGGGTTGCTGGAAGGCACTGGCGCCCTGTGGGTGCGTGAGAGCTTCAGCCAAGCAGGCGGCGCCCTGGGCACTGAACATGCCTCGCTCAGCATCGTCCAGGCGGCTGGAAACCTGTCCTTGGGCCCACTCAGCACGCCCGGCACGCTCAGGGCGCATGCCAGCGCGGGCGACCTGATCCTGAACGCACCAGTAAGCGCCAGAGGGCCGGGCGACGCCGTCGTCCTGTCAGCCAGCGGCAGGTTTGTGAATCAAGTGGCGGCCGGGCCGGTCGTCTCCGTCAGCCAGGCGGGGGCAAGATGGTTGATCCACTCGGCCAACCCGGTGCTGGACAGCCCGGGCCAGCTGGCACCGGCATTTCGTGAATACGGACGGGCCACGTCGACAGGCCCCTATGCCGGCCCGGGCCAGGGAAACGGATTCGTGCACTCCATGCAGGCGCCAGACCTCACCGTGGCGATCACCGGTGACGTAGCGCGGGTGTACGACAGCGGCACCGAGGCCACCGTCGCGCCAGGCCAATTGACCGTGAGTGGGTTCGTCCTTCGCGACGAACAGGCCGTGCTCAGCAGCGCAAGCGCAGCGTACGCAGACAAGAATGTCGGCTCCGGCAAGACGGTGACCGCTCAAGTCGCGCTGAGCAGCGTCACCGGTCAGGCGGGCAATGGGGGGCCGGTGGTCGTCCACGGCTATCGGCTGGCCAGCCCGGCAGCCTCCGCCGCCGTAGGGACCATAGACCCACGACCCCTGACCATCTCGGGTATCAGCGTGGCTGACAAGACGTACGACGGCACGGATGCAGGCGTCCCCGACGTCAGCAAATTGCAGGCCACGGGAGTCCTTGGGGGCGACGACCTCGTGCTCACGGTGACCGCCAGGTTCTCGGACCGGCACGCGGGAGTCGGCAAGACGGTGCTCCTCGACAGCCAGTACTCGGGCGCGGACGCCACCAACTACCGCATCACCCAGCAGGCCCAGACGTTCGCCACCATCAAGCCAGCCCCCTTGGTCATCGCAGCAGTTTCCGACTCGAAGACTTACGACGGATCATTGGCGTCGGCCGGCGTCCCGGCTGTCACCGGCAAGACCTTCGCCAGCGACACCTTGCTGGTAGGCCAGTCCTTCTCGAGAAAGGAACCGCTTGGCCAAGGGCTGAGCGTGCTTCAGCCCACGTATGTTCTGCTGGACGGCCGGGGTGGGGCCAACTATCAGGTATCGCTGCAGTCGGCCAGCGGCTCCATCCTGCCCAAGGTGATCAGCGCGCAAGGAATCGTGGCACTGGACAAGACCTACGACGGGACCAACATTGCCAGCCTGGACCTCTCCTCCTCAAGACTCAACGGCGTGCTCACGGGTGAGACGGTGAGCCTGTCGGCCACCGGTTTGTTCTCCGACCGAAACGCAGGCCTGGGCAAGAGCGTGGCCATCCAGACCCTGCTTTCAGGGCCACAGTCCAGCAACTACGTGCTGGACTCCCCTGTCATCAGCCGATCGGCCTCGATCACTCGGGCTCCGCTGACGGTGTCGGGCCTCCTGATCTCCGACAAGGTCTATGACGGGACCAAGGCGGCCACGCTGGGCAGCGGGGCGCTTCAACTCCTCGGGGTGCTGGGCAGCGACACCGTCAGGCTCAGTTCCAGCGGCATGAAGATCGAGTTCCTGGACAAGAATGTGGGCCAGAAAAAACCGGTATCCGTCATGGGCCTCGGCTTGTCGGGGCCCAACGCAAGCAATTACCTGCTGTCGCAACCCACAGGGCTGTCAGCATCCATCGCTGCGAGGACACTGTCACTGCTGTTTACCGGCACGCAGAAGGTGTACGACGGCACCACCTCAGCCAACATCAGCATTTCAGACAGCCGCGTCGCGGGAGACGTGTTGAACTACAGCTTTGCCGCCAACTACCTGGACCCCCAGGTGGGGCAAGCCAAGCCCATCAGCGTCACTGGTCTCTCGGTCTTCGGAGCCGACGCTGGAAACTACTTGCTGCGTACACCTGCCAATCCGGTGGGCGAAATCTCCGTCCGGCCCTTGTCAACATGGATCGCAACGAGCAGCGGCGACTGGAGCCGTGCTGCAAACTGGGACGTGCAGCCGATAGGCCAGAACGTCGCCAGCGTCGTGTTGCCGGCGGGTGTGCAGGTCACCTATGACCTGCCGAGCCTGAACCTGGCCTCCTTGGCGAACGCAGGCTCTCTGGTGGTGGCGGGCAGCGGCCTTCAGATCGGCAGGTTGACCAACAGCGGCAGCATTGTCGTCAACAGCACGCTGGATCTCACGGGAACACAGGTCACGGGCGCAGGCATCCTGAACAACGTGGGCCAAATCACTCTGTCGGGCACCACGCTGGGCACCGCGCTGGTGAACAGCGGCACGGTGCTGGCCAGCGGCAGCAACAGCCTGGCTTCGGTCGACAACAGCGGCGCCTTCAACGTCAGTGCGGGTGTCACCCGCGTCACGGGGGCCTTCATTCAAACCTCGGGCGCCACCACCCTGGGGGTGGCCGGGGGCGGCAGTGCCACGCTGGCCGCAACCGCCGGTGCCACGTTCTCTGGCGGACGAATTCAAGGCAATGGCACGATAGGCGGCAATCTGAGCGCCCGCAACGCCATCCTGGCCCCTGGCTTTCCTGCCGGGGCCTTGAGCGTCGAGGGCGACCTCACACTGGGTGCAGGCTCCACGCTCCTGATCGAACTGGGGGGCAGCGACCCGTCATCCCATGACCGCTTGTCTGCCAGCGGCAACCTCCAGCTTGGAGGGCAGTTGCTGCTCAGCAGCCTGGACGGATTCAGGCCCGCCGCAGGTCAAACCTTCCAGATTCTCAGCAGCCAGGGAGCGGCTTCTGGCAGCATGGCCAACGTCACGACCGCGGGCACCAGCCTCGAGGCCCTGCAACTCGTGAACCTGGTGCTGACCTCCTCCGCGGGCAGTTCCACCGTCCCGACCGAGTCTTCCACGTTGGCAACTCCGGCTCTCGAAACAGAAATCGGCAAGTCGCTGATCACTTCCATCGCAACGTCTACCTCCGCGACCACCGCCGTTTCGGTCTCGCCCGCAGCCTCAGCGCTGAGCAGTACCGTGGCAGCCTCGACCCTCACGACAGCGGCTACTCGGACGCTGACCCCGCCGGCCTATGTCGTGCCGGCACCTGTACCATCGGCTGCGCCATCACCCGTGACGACAAGCCCTGCGCCGGTGGCTGCCCCCAGCTCCACCAACGCGGCTTCACCCTCACCGGCCACTGCGGCAGGTGCCTCCATGGCGGAGGAGAAGAAGAGCGAAACCGCCGCCGCTCCCAGTCCGTCGCCATCGCCTGCACCAGGGCCTTCGCCGGCGCCAGCGCCTGCACCTGCTACGGCCACCTCTTCTGCGGCCAAGGCAGCGGAGAGCGTCGCCCAGGGTGCCGCTGCGGCGCCCGCTCCAGCGCCCGCCGTGCCCACCCTGCGGACGGCGGCCGTCAAATCTATCGAGCTCGACCCCGCGCCAGCGCCCGCACCGGCCTCCAGCAGCAGGGCCACTGCCGAGGTGAGCTACGCCAAGCCCGAACAGTCGAAGGCAAATGACGGCAAGGGCGCAGACAACAGCAATGACAAGGGCACCAGCAAGGGCAAGGACTGCTGATGATGGATGGCACTTTCTGCAGAAGAATCTGGCTGGCGATGTGCTTTGCAAGGCAGTGCGTCAAGACCTTGATTGCCGCAGGCCTGACACTGTGTGCAACAGGCGTTGCGCTGGCCCAGATGGCTGCGGAGGTCCGCAGCGCCAGCGGCGTGGTGTTTGCCCAGCCCCAGGGCGGGCAGGTCCGCATCATCCAGACGGGAGCCAAGCTTTCCGTCGGTGACACCGTGGGCACCGAAAAGGGCGCCTTCGCGCTGATCGTGTTCAACGACGGCTCGCGCGTGGCCCTTCGGCCTGAATCGGCCATCGCCATACGGGGCTTCAGCTTCCAGCCGGAAGACCCCTCCAAGGATCAAATGTCCGTGCAACTGCTCAAGGGCTGGCTGCGCAACGTGTCGGGCCAGATCGGTAAGCGGGGCAATGCAGCGGCCTTCGACCTGAAGGTCAACGACACCACCATCGGCATCCGCGGTACTGACTTCGGCGTGCGCCTGTGCGACGAAGAATGCGCCGGCAAGGCCGAGCCCATCCCTGAAGGCGTCTTGCCGCAATCCGGCCGTCTCGGGCAACTGCTGTCCAGCAACCAGCCCGTGCAGCGCCTGCGCGAGGGCGTGACCCCGCAGGATCTGCCTGCCGGCGGCGCCATTTTCCTGGGTGATGTGGTCACCAGCGGTGACACCGAGGCCTTGCTGGGTCTGGACGACGGCACACGGCTGGTGCTCGGCCCGGCCACCCGTCTGGCGCTTCGCGCAGAGGAAGACGAGCGCGGACGCCGCGCCGTGCGGGCGGACCTGCTGCAGGGCAGACTGCGTCTGGCTACACCGCCGCAACAGGCGGCGCGTCTGTACGGATTGCTGGTCAACGCGGGGCAGTTGCTGGGCGTAAGGCAGGACTCGGCGCTGGACGTGGGCTGCGAGAAGCCTGCTGACGAGGGGGACTTCGCCTGCAACGCCGCCAGTGTGGTGCTGCGCAGAGGTCGGTCTGAAGTGTTGAGCGCCACGGGCCTGCGCAGCCTGCTGCCCGGCGCCCCGCAGCGCCTGGTCGAACCCATGGCCGTACCTGCGCCTGCAGCCCCAACGCCACCAGGCGCCGCTTCACCTGCCGGCGCTCCGGCACCAGCAACTCAGCCCGCCAGCCCGCAACGCTCAAGCACGGAATTGCCAGCCCCCGCGATCGCGCGCACCGAAGAGTGGGACACCTGGGCCCCTGGCGCTCACCCGACCGCTCGCCTGCGCACCTTTGCACAATGGCGCCAGCAACAGGCCCTTCAGGCAGACCCGACCACCCAGGGTCTCTGGCTTGTCGCACAAGCAACCAGGCCTGTGGAAGGCGCGTCACCGCCCTTGGGCCCCACGGTCCCCAGCACGAGCGGCCTGTTCGACCCCATGGATATCCCGCGTGACGCAGCCCGGCCTGCCAGCGTGGCCCAACCCCCTCAGGTCGGGGTCTACACCGCCGTCTTCGAAGGCCAGATCGCCATGGCGAATCCGCGGGGTCAGATCCAGATCACCGCCGGCCAAGGGGGCTTCGCACCCGCTACCGTGCCGCCATCGGCCCTGCCTGCCTCCCCCGCCTTCATGGAAAAAGACCAGGTGCTGGACAAGAAGAGCATGACACCAGGACAGTGCCCCAAGTAGGCCGAGCGGGCTCCCTGCCCTCTCAGCAATCGCGCTGGCTCTCCCCCAGAAACTTCTTCGCGTAGCGCTGCGGCACCTGGTGGCTGATGAACAGCGCGTACAAGTCAGGATCGATCTGGCCGTTGTCGCGGAACTTGTCCATGATCTTCAGCGCCTCTGACAGCTTCATCGGCGCCTTGTAGGGGCGGTCGGAAGCGGTCAGGGCCTCGAAGATATCGGCAATGCCCATCATGCGCGCCTGCACGCTCATCTGCTCGCGCCTCAGGCCCTTGGGGTAGCCCTTGCCGTCCATGCGCTCGTGGTGGCCGCCGGCGTATTCCGGCACGCGCGCAAGGTGCTTGGGCCAGGGCAGCTTCTCCAGCATTTGGATGGTGGCCACGATGTGGTGCTTGATGATCTCGCGCTCGGCCGCCGTCAGCGTGCCTGCGCGAATGGTCAGGTTCGCCAACTCATCCTCGCTCAGAAGCGGCTGCTCGTGCCCGTGCTCGTCCACCCAGCGGTAGTGCAGCGCCATGTCGCGCACGCGCTGCAGCGCCGCGTCGTCCATGCGCTCACTGCCCTTGTTCGCATGGCGCAAGAAGGCCAGGTCTTCGTCGAGCTGCCGGCACTGCGTCTGAAAGTGCTCACGCGCAGGCTCCTCGGGTTCGCCCCGGGCCACTGCGCGCCACATCTCGGTCTGGGCCTGCGCCTTCAGCCCGGCAAAGCGCGCCGCCACCAGCTCGATGCGGTCGAAGATGGTCTGCAGTTTGGTGGCCTTGTCGACCACGTGCACGGGCGTGGTCACCTTGCCGCAGTCGTGCAGGAGCGCGGCAATGCGCAACTCGTAGCGGTCTTTCTCGGTGAGCTTGAAGCCGGCCAGCGGGCCCTCGGTGGCGGCGTTCACCGCATCGGCCAGCATCATCGTCAGCTCAGGTACGCGCGCACAGTGGCTGCCCGTGTAGGGCGATTTCTCGTCGATAGCCGTGTCGATCAGCTGCACGAAGGATTCGAACAGCTTCTCCAACTGCCCGATCAGCAGCCGGTTCGTCAACGCAATGGCCGCCTGCGAACCCAGAGATTCCGCCAGCCGCTGGTCAGCCGGCGAGAAGGACCGAACCTCACCGGTGTCCGGGTTCAGCGCGTTGAGCAACTGCAGCACGCCGATCACCTCGCCCTCGTGGCTCTTCATCGGCACCGTGAGGAACGAGGTGGAGCGGTAGCCGGTGGAAGCGTCGAAGCGCCGCGTGCCAGAGAAATCGAAACGCCGCTCTTCGTAGGCGTCAGGGATGTTGGCCGTCTGCCCGGTCAGCGCCACATGCGCGGCCACCATGTGGTCGTTGGGTTGGCCGTCTTCCAGATACAACGGCAGGTCCTTGAAGCGCGAAGGGAGCGGGGCCTCGTCCTTGCCGCCGTAGGCAATGCCCAGTGAATCGGTGCGCACCATGCGGAAGTTCAGGTGCCGCCGGTCATCAGCCACTGTGTACAGCGTGCCACCATCAGCGTAGGTGATGCCCTTGGCCGCCAGAAGAATCTGGCCCAACAGGCGGTCGATATCTGGCTCCCCCGACAGCGAGGTGCCAACGTCGTTGAGCTGCTCCAGGCACTTGAAGAGACTGTCGACGTTGTCCATCTGCGCAACACCCTCAACGGCCGCTTTCAGTCTATGCGGCCTTTGCGGCAATTCTGGCGCCCAATGCTGCGGTGCGACACCCCAACTGATTGCAAATGCAGGCCGTTGCGTCAAACCAACAACTCACCCCCAAACAGTTCCTGACCGTACAACTGGAGGTCGGCGTCCAGCAAGGGCACGCACTGACCCAACCGCACCATGCAGGTCTTCAGTCACTTGAGCACCATTCGCGCGGCCGCATCCGCGATCAGTCAAGTCCTCGGTGGACACCATGAGGAGGCCGCGCGTCCAAGTGGTTCATGGGTCAAGCCCCCCTGAGGGCGTGGAGACGGCCACGCCCATCACCACGGCCGCAGCGTCAGGCGGGGCCGCGGTTGACCGGCGCCACAGCCAAAGGCCGCTGGCGATGCCGCCCACCAATGCGACGGCAGGCTGTGCAGACAAGGCCATCAGCAGGTTGTTCACGCTGGCGCCGCTCCAAAGCGCTGACAGGGTATGGAGGGCTTGATGCCGGTTCCCGTCAGACATCTCGGAACGCTCGACGATCTCCACCAGCCCCAGCTTGGCGCCTATGACGGCGAGCATCGTCAGCGGGCCTGTTCCAAACAGCGGGTTGCGCTCAACAGCGCCGGCCGACACCGCCAACACGGTGCTGAGGCCGTCAGCCATCGCGGCGTGGCGGGCGCCCCAGTCCTGTGCCAGCCTGGCGGTGTCGGGCACTGCCGCAGCTTCGGATAAGGCGGGCGCATCGTAGCCGGCCAGACACTTCCCGTGCATCATGAAGGCCATCACACCCGACAGCACAATGGCGATGCCGCCAACCCGCTTACTGAACTTCATGCGACCCCCTATGCTCATCTGCCCGACCTGCAGCGTTCTCTGGGGTGACTTGCCCGGTGTTGAGGGCCATCAACAGCAGCAATCCACCTTCGGCTGAACGCTGGGGTAGGCTGAGGACGCGCAAACCCGGGCTCGGCTCATCTGGAGGAACTGAGTGGTGCAAGCGCTGCAAGGCAAGGTGCACAGAGGCCCCGGCATCACAACCGCTGCCGGCGTGCCTGCCACACGCCGGCACCTTCTGTTGGCACTGTGGTGGTGGTTGCTGATGTGCGCGGCGCCCGCGGCCGCCATGAGCTTCGAGCAGGTGGGTGGCGATCTGTTTGCCGCCGGGCCCATCGCAGCGGCCGATGTGGAGGCGCTCAAGCAGCGCCTGGCTGGCGGTGGAGTGAAGCGGCTTGTGCTGGTGAACTCCGGGGGCGGGGAGTTGCGCGCGGGCCTGCTGATGGCCCGCCAGGTGCAGGCCGCAAGGCTGACCACCCTGGTGTCCGGCCACTGCAATTCAGCCTGCTCGCTGGTCTTCATGGCAGGACAGGCGCGCGCCTTCGCCACGGGGCACCAACCGCGCGCCACCTTGGTGGGCATTCACGGTCCGAGCAGGCGCGATACCCGGGAGTTGGCGCCGCTGGCGGTGCCGCTGATGCTGGAGTTCTACCGGCAGCGCATGGGGGCGAAGTTTCAGCAAGAGGTGATCGAGCCGGCGCTGTCGGCGCTGGAGGACCACACGGGCATGCTCAGGGTTCGCGAGCCACAGCGCAACCGGGATGAGGACCGGGTGCCCTGGTTCTGCCCCAGCAGCCAGACGCCAGCCTCGCAGTGCGTGCGGCACGCGGGGCAAGATGCCATTTCACTTGGCGTGGTGACCCAGGCGCAAACCGTGGAGATCTCCCTGCCGGAGTCCATGCGCGTGAGGCCGGCCTGGTTCGGACTGGAGTTGGCGGAAGAGGGTCTGGACGACGTGAGCCGCATGGCGGCCTGGATGCCCGAGGCCTGTCGGGAGACCGAGCGCTGCCGCGCGGGCTTCGAGGCGGCGGCCCGGCGCTGGGTGGCGGGACCCTTCCACCGGGCGGTGGCGGTCACGCTGGATGGAAAGGGCTATGCATTCAACCAGGGGGCGCCCTCTGCGCAACAGGCTGCACAGGCCGCCCTGTACAGCTGCAACCACCCGGCTGGGCGCACCCGGCTGTGCCGACTGTTGGCGGTGGACGATCGCGTGGCCCCACCGACCCTGGACCCGCAGCTGGGGCACGCCGGAGTGCCCGAACCTAGAGACTGGCCCACGCCTGCGCAGGAGGCCTTGGCGAGCGAGCGTGCCACTCCGGCCTCTGTAGACTGGAACACGTACCGCACCGACCTGGTCCGCCTGCCCACCCCAGCGCGGCTGGAAGGCGCCACGGTGCTGGAGACGGCCGATCTGGCCGAGCGCCTGCGGCAGGAGAGTCCGCCCCTGGTGATCGATGTGGCGGCAGGGGGCAGCCGCATGATCCCGGGTGCCGTGCACCTGCTCAATGGCGGCCGGGCACTGACAGACGCGCAGGCTGAAATGGCCTTTGACGAGCGATTCAGGGCTGTGCTGAAGGCTGCCGGCGCCACACCGCAGGCGCCACTGGTCTTCTATGGCGAAGGGTTCAACACCTGGTGGGCCTTCAATGCAGCAAGACGGGCGGTGGCTGCGGGTTATAGGCAGGTGCTGTGGTACCGCGGCGGGCTTGAGGCCTGGATGCGAGCGGGTCTACCCACCCAGCAGAAGACGGCGGTGGCGGTGCTGCTGTGAAGGCGGGCCGCCGTGTGCTTGGTACGGGCGCCTGACGTTGTAGAACTCGAAGTACTGGGCAGTGCGGGCCCGAGACGCGGCCACGCTGTCGTAGGCCTGCAGGTAGACCTCAGCGGGCGCTCAGTCATCACGGGGTAGTGCCTCTTGTCCTCCAAGGCAATGCCACCATGACAACTCTCTTCGCCAAAGAAGCCAAGTCCAGCCACCAGGCGCTGTTGGCTCTCAGCCGGAAGCCGTCTCCGCGATGAGCACCTCCGCTGGAATCCCCAGGCTGCGATGCAGCCCGCGAATCATCGCCAGCTTCAGCGGGCGCTTGTGGTTAGGGCGACGCGGTCGCCACGCCACGTGAGATCAGGACTCCCAGGCCCTTCCCGTCCAGAAAGTCCGGGGCCGGGGGGCCTGGGGCCTGGCTCGATGGGGTGGCAGCCTCGCCGAGCGAAAATCTTGAGCCTGGCTTTCGGATAGAAAACTATACTTATCTTCAGTATGCTTACCATGTGCCTTGACAGAGCAAGAGCGCCATGAAGACGTTCCAGGACGAACTGCCCGTCATCGTTGCCGGGGGAGGCATTGGGGGTCTGGCAGCCGCGCTTTCCTTGGTACGGCAAGGATTCGAGGTCACCGTGTTGGAGCAGGCGCCCGAGATTGGCGAGATAGGCGCGGGCATCCAGTTGGGGCCCAACGCCTTTCACGCCTTCGACGCCCTGGGCGTGGGCGACAAGGCGCGCGGGCGTGCGGTCTACACAGACTGCATGGTGATGCACGACGCGATAGACGAATCGCTCGTGGGCCGCATCGATACGGACGAGGTCTTTCGCCAGCGCTTTGGCAACCCTTACGCGGTGATCCACCGCGCGGACGTGCACTTGTCGCTGCTGGAGGGGGCACAGGAGACCGGCCGCGTCAGCTTTCACACCAACACACGCGTGCTACGCATCGAGCAGGGCGAGGACGCCGGGACCGTGACCGCCATCGATCAGAAAGGCCGGCAATGGAGCGGCCAGGCCTTGGTGGGGGCCGACGGCGGCAAGTCGGTGGTGCGGGCGCAGTATGTGAACGACTCGCCGCGGGTCACCGGCCACGTGGTCTACCGCGCCGTGGTGGACCGCGCCGACTTCCCGCCCGACCTGCAGTGGAACGCCGCCAGCTTGTGGGCTGGGCCAAAGTGCCACCTCGTGCACTATCCGCTGCGCGGGGGCGAGCAATACAACGTGGTGGTCACCTTCCACAGCCGGCAGCAGGAACAGTGGGGCGTGACCGACGGCAGCAAGGAAGAGGTGGAAAGCTACTTTCAGGGCATCTGCGCCAAGGCCCGCCAGTTGATCGAGTTGCCCAAGAGCTGGAAGCGCTGGGCCACGGCCGACCGTGAGCCCATAGCCAACTGGGTGTTCGGCCGCGCCACACTGCTGGGCGACGCCGCCCACCCCACCACGCAGTACATGGCCCAGGGGGCGTGCATGGCGATGGAAGACGCCGTGACGCTGGGCCAGGCGCTGCGCGCGACCCGCCACGACTGGGGCGCCGCGCTGCAGCTGTACCAGCACAACCGCATCACGCGTACCGCGCGCATCGTGCTGTCAGGCCGGGAGATGGGCCGCCTGTACCACGCCGCCGGGGTCGAGCGGCTGGTGCGCAACTCGCTGTGGAAGGGGCGCTCGCAGGAGCGCTTCCATGACGCGATGGAATGGCTGTACGGCTGGAACGTGGACAACTGCCTGAACCAGGCCTGAGAAGAGGAGACACCATGGAAGCACTCGGACGACTCGAAGACCTGCCGCAGGCCTACCGCGATGAACTGACCGCACTGAACCTGGTGCCGCTGTGGCCCAGTCTGCGCGCACTGTTGCCCCCCGGCGTCCCCGCGCGCCGCACTCAGGCCACGGCCTGGGCCTACCAGGCGGTGCGCCCGCTGCTGATGCGCGCTGGCGAACTCACGCCGATCGAGAAGGCCGAGCGCCGCGTGCTGGTGCTGGCCAACCCCGGCCACGGGCTGGAGAAGATGCAGGCCAGCGCAGCCATGTATCTGGGCCTGCAGTTGCTGATGCCCGGGGAATGGGCGCCTTCACACCGACACACGCCCAACGCCGTGCGCATGGTGGTGGAGGGCGAAGGCGCCTGGACCACGGTGGACGGCGAAAAGTGCCCGATGAGCCGCGGCGATCTCATCCTCACGCCCACGGGGTTGTGGCACGAGCATGGCCACGACGGCGCCGAGCCGGTGGTGTGGCTGGACGTGCTGGACCTGCCACTGGTGTACTACACCGAGACCTCTTATGTGGTGGGCGGCCACCGGCAAGCGGTGCAACCCGGACGCGGCGACCGCGCCTATGCGCGCGGCGGCGTGGTGCCCAGCCCTGTGTTTGGGCGCAGCGGCCGCGCCTACCCCATGCTGCGCTACCCCTGGGCCGACGCCCGCGCCGCGCTGCTGGCATTGGGCGACGACCGGCCCGACCTGGAGGCGGTGCAGATCGAGTACGTCAACCCCGAAACGGGCGCGTCGGTCGAGAACATCCTCGGCTTCTACGCCTTGATGCTGCGCCCGGGCCAGGTGCTGCGCCTGCCCGCCCGCTCACCGGCCATGGTGTCCCACGTCATCGAGGGCGGCGCCGGTCTGCGAACTGACGCGGACGAGGCCTTCACGCTGGGCACCGCCGACACCGCCTGCGTGCCGGGCTACACCGGCGTCACGCTCACCAACGCTTCAGCCACAGAGGCGGCCTTCCTGTTCGTAGCCGACGAGTCGCCGCTGCACCGCAAGCTGGGCGTGTACGAGGTACGGGGTGACGCCAGCCTGCCCTGAAGGTCAATGGGCGGCGATGGGACCCTTACAGGAAGCAGCGCTGCCCAGAACAGGTCGACAACCGGCATTGAGCCGGCATTGATGTCCTTGAACTTCCGTTTGGGCTGAGCCCTTCGACAAGCTCAGGACAGGCCCTTCGACAAGCTCAGGGCGAACGGCTTAGCGCAGGCGAAGGCTTGGTCAGGGCGAGCGGTGCGGGCTCAATACGTAGCCCGCCCACCCGTCAGATCAAAGACGGCGCCGGTGGAGAACGAGCAGTCTTCACTGGACAGCCAGGCCACCATGGCGGCGGCCTCGTCCAACCCCAGGAAGCGCCCCATGGGGATCTTGCTGAGCATGTAGTCGATATGGGTCTGCGCCATCTGGTCGAACATCGCCGTGCGCGCCGCCGCCGGGGTGACGGCGTTGACGAGGATGCCCTTGGTGGCCAGCTCCTTGCCCAGGGACTTGGTCAGCGCGATCAGGCCAGCCTTGCTGGCGCTGTAATGCGAGGCATTGGGGTTGCCCTCCTTGCCCGCCACCGAGGCGATGTTGACAATGCGGCCGTAGCCCTTGGCCAGCATGGCCGGCACCACATGGCGGCACACCAGGTAGGGCGCGATCAGGTTCACCTCGATGGTGCGGCGCCAGATATCCACGCCGAGCTCCCAGGTGGTGCCGTTGCCACCGGTGATGCCGGCGTTGTTCACCAGGATGTCGATGGCGCCGTGCTCGGCCACGGTGGCCGCGGTGGCGCCGGCCACCGCAGCGTCATCGGTCAACTCGACGATACGCCCGCTCACGGGCCCGAGAGAGTTCAGTGACCGGCAGGCCTCCTCCACCTTGGCAGCGTCGATGTCCCACATCACCACGCGGGCGCCAGACTGCAGCATGCGCTGGCTGATGGCGTAGCCGATGCCCTGGGCGCCACCGGTGATGACCGCGACGCGGCCCTTCAAGTCGATCTGGTTCATGCGTCCATGCCTTTCAATGCCTGCGGGTTGTCTTGCCGGCAATCTGCGATGTACTGCCGGATGATGTCTTCGAAAGAGGCTTCGGCATGCAGGCCCAGCGCGTGGGCGCGCGGCGTGGACACGCCCCGCGGCCAGTTGGCCACGATGCCTGCGATGCGTTCGTCGCGCTGCGGCTTCACACGTGCGCGCACCCGCGGGCCCGCCACGGCCTCCAGCGCATCCAGCATCTGCTGCACGCTGACGTTCAGGCCCGGCAGCGTGATGGCCGAGCGTCCGACGAAAGCCTCACGGCTGGCCTCGCCCACTGCGATCAGGCTGCGCACCATGGTGTGCACCGTGGCCACGGGGTGGCGCACGTCCAGGCTGACGGGCAGGACGGCGTCTTCGCCGGCCAGCGGCTCGCGGATGATGCCGCTGAAGAAGGAGCTGGCGGCGCCGTTGGGGCGCCCCGGGCGCACCGTCACCGTCACCAGGCGCGCGGCGCGGCCATCGAGGTAGCCCTTGCGCGTGTAGTCGGCGATCAGGTGTTCGCAGATCAGCTTTTGTGTGCCGTAGCTGGTCTGCGGCATCGGCAGCGTGTCGTCGCCCACGATCTCGGGGAAGGGGTAGGCCGGGTCCGGCCCGAAGACGGCGATCGAGCTGGAGAACACCAGCTTGGCCGGCGCTGCGCCGCCTTCGGTGCGGGCACGCAGCGCGTCCAGCAGGGCACGGGTGCTGTCGAGGTTGGAGCGCAGGCCGAGCTGGAAGTCGGCCTCGCACTCGCCAGAGACAGCCGAGGCCAGGTGAAACACGGCGTCGAAGGGCTCGTCCCGCAGCGCCGCGCACTCCTGCAGCAAGGGGCGCACGCGCGCCTTGACCAGGGGGTGCTGGCGCAGGTCGGCCGGGGGCTCGATCTGGTCGGTCAGCACGATCTCGTCAATCGGCTGGCCATCGAAACGGCCCTGGGCCAACAAGGCCCGGGCCAGACGGGCACCGACAAAGCCGGCGCCTCCGGTGATCAACACACGCATGGGTTCACTCCTGCAGGGTCTTCAATCATGGCATGGTGGTGCGGCGCCTGGGTCGCACATCAAATGGCAGGTGCTGCCACCGGGGCTGCCCAGCCCACGCCCCGGCCCTTCAAGCGCGGCGCCGGCGCCGCCAGCGAGGGCAGCTTGCGCCGCGAGCCCAGCACCAGCTCGATGTCCTGCGCGGCGCCGTCGATCAGCACCAGGATCGCCTGCTCGGCACGGGCCGGGTCACGCCTGAGCACGGCGTCCAGCACGGCGCGGTGCAGCGGCAGCGACTGCGCCGGGCCGTCGGGCTTGGAGGTAGAGATCTCGAAGCTGGTGCGCAGCAGCGCGCCCAGCGCCTTGCTCATCTGGATGACCATGCGGTTGTGGCAGGCGCGCAGCAGGCCCTGGTGAAAGCGCAGGTCGTGGCTGACGTAGTCCCCGCCCTGCTCAATGGCTTGGCGCATGCCGGCGTATGCGGCCTCGATCTCGGCCAGGTCAGCTGGCGTGGCGCGGGTGGCCGCCAGACGCACGGCGGCAGGCTCCACCACGCGGCGCAGCTCCTGCAGGTCGCGCAGGAATTCGCCCGTCAGGCCGGTCTTGCTCTGCCAGAACACGACATCAGGATCGAACCAGTTCCACTGGTCACTGGGCAGCACGCGCGTGCCCACCTTGGGGCCGGTCACCAGCATGCCCTTGGCGGCCAGCGACTTCACGGCCTCGCGCACCACCGTGCGGCTCACGCCCAGCTCCCCGCAAAGCGTAGGCTCGGGCGGGATGGAGGCCCCGGGCTCGTACCGGCCCGAGACGATGGCCACGCCCAGCGCTTCCAAGGTGTGGCCCAGGACGTTCTTGACCGGCATCAGCAGCTTCCCCCGGATGCTCGGGCCGGCGCAGCGCAGCGCTGCACAAGGCCCGGCCTGTCAGCCCTGCGCATCCCGCACGAACAGCGTGGTCAAGGGTTCGGCCCCCACCTGGCGGCTCCAGTGCCCGTGCACCTGCGGGTCGAAAGTGGCGCCCGCGGGCACGGTGTCGGCGGAATAGAAATGGTCACCCGGGCGGAACACGCGCGAGCTGCCGTCCTGCAGGCCGATCTCCATATGCCCCCCCAGAATCACCACCCACTGGGGCGTGACGGTGCAATGGAACTCGCTGCGAAAACCCACGGGGCTGTGGCGCAACTGGTAGCCGCCGCTGGGCATCAGCGCGGACAGCAGCGCCTGCGGCTTGCCTTCGGTCAGCGGCACCGCCTCCTCGCGAAAGCGCGCGCGGCCATCGGTGTCGGTGAAGAGAACGATCTTGGTGAAGGTGGTCATGGTCGGCCTTCCGCCGGGCCGTCCCAAGGAAGGCTGCGGCCCCCCTGGGGGGGTGAGACAGCACCGAGCGAGCGCTTTCGCGCTCGCGAGTGGCCGTCGAACGGCCCGCGCCATGCAAGGCGCGGGCCCGGTGCGAACAAAGTGAGCTTGGGGGTCTTCATTTCTAGAGGGTGGCGGTGACGCCGCCGTCCACGTAGAGGATGTGGCCGTTGACGAAGCGCGAGGCGTCGCTGGCCAGGAAGACGGCCGCCGGCGCCAGGTCTTCCACATCGCCCCAGCGGCGGCTGGGCGTGCGGTTGATGAGCCACTCGCTGAAGGTCTCATCGGCCACCAGCTTGGCGTTGAGCTCGGTGTTGAAGTAACCCGGTCCCAGGCCGTTGACATTGATGCCGTGCGGCCCCAGGTCGATGGCCATGCCTTTGGTGAGCATCTTCACCGCGCCCTTGCTGGCGGTGTAAGGCGCAATGCCAGGGCGGCCCAGCTCGCTTTGCACCGAGCAGATGTTGATGATGCGCCCCCGCTTGCGCGCCACCATGCGCCTGGCCACGGCCTGGCCGACCGTGAATACGCTATCGAGATTGGTGCGCATCAACTCGTCCCAGTCGGCGGCGAGGAACTCATGAAAGGGTGCGCGGCGCTGGATGCCAGCGTTGTTGACCAGGATGTCGATCGGACCGACCGTGGTCTCGATGTCCTCGACTGCGGCGTTGACGGCAGCGGCGTCGCACACATCGAAGGCACGCTCGTGCACGGTCAGGCCCTCGCTGCGCAGCTGCGCAGCAACGCCCGCCAACTTCGCGGCGTTGCGGCCGTTCAGCACCACGGACGCACCGGCCTGTGCCAGGCCACGCGCCAGGGCCAGGCCGATGCCAGCCGAGGAACCGGTGACCAGGGCCAGCCGCCCGTCCAGGCGGAAGGTGTCGGCCGTGATCATGCGGTGAGGGCTTCCAAGGCCTGAGAAGCGCGGCGTGCAAGCACCTCGGGCGCCTCGTCAATGTCAAGTTCGATCGCCTGTTCGTCTGACGCCGTGGGCTCCAGCGTCAGCAGCTGGCTGTCCAGCAAGGCTGGCGGCATGTAGTGGCCCTGGCGCTGCCCCAGGCGCTGCTCAAGCAGCGCGCGTCCGCCACGCAAGTGGACGAAGTGAAGATTCGGCACCTCGCGACGCAGTCGGTCACGGTAGCGCCGGCGAAGCGCCGAGCAAGAGGCCACTGCACCCTTGGGCCGGCGTGCCAGCTCGGCGGCCACTTCATCCAGCCAACCAGCGCGGTCTTCATCGGTCAGGGGCGTGCCCGCAGCCATCAGCGCCACATTGTGGGGCGGGTGAAGCTCATCACCTTCGATGAACGGGAGGCCCAGATGCTGCGCCAGCAGGCGTCCCACCGTGCTCTTGCCACAACCGCAAACACCCATCACGACGACATGCGCCATGTGCTCACCGGTCAACCCAGTCGCAGCCCCGAGGCCGCCTCGAACACGTGGGCCTTGGCGGCATCCAGCCCCAGGTGCACCGTCTCACTGGGTTGCGCGTTGGTGCGGCCATGGATGACCACCGTCATCTGCTGCCCTCCCACATCGACCAGCAGCTCGGTCTCGGCCCCCGTGGGCTCGACGATCACCACCTGGGCAGGAATGCCGCTGGCGGCCAGACGCAGGTCCGTGGGGCGCACGCCGTAGCTGACGGCCTGCCCTTCAGCGGCCACCCCTGCTGACAAGGGCCAGTGCGCACCCAGCCCTTCGACCTGGGTGCCGCGCACCACTCCTGGAAACACGTTCATCGCGGGCGAGCCGATGAACTGCGCCACGAACAGGTTGCCGGGGCGGTCGAACAACTCCAGCGGGGTGCCGATCTGCTCGATGATGCCGTCGTGCATGACGACGATGCGGTCGGCCATGGTCATGGCCTCGATCTGATCGTGCGTGACGTAGACCGTGGTGGTCTTCAAGCGCTGGTGCAGCGCCTTGATCTCGGCGCGCATGGCCACGCGCAACTTGGCGTCCAGGTTGGACAGTGGCTCGTCGAAGAGGAACACCTTGGGGTCCCGCACGATGGCGCGGCCCATGGCCACGCGCTGGCGCTGGCCACCGGAAAGCTCACGTGGGTAACGGTCCAGCAGCTGGTCCAGGTTCAGGATGCGCGCGGCGTTCGCCACGCGCTGCTCGATGGTTGCGGCATTGGCCTTGCGCAGCTTGAGCGAAAAGCCCATGTTCTCGCGCACCGTCATGTGCGGGTACAGGGCGTAGCTCTGGAACACCATCGCGATGTCGCGGTCCTTGGAGTCCAGGTCATTGACCACCTTGCCGTCGATGGAGATCTCGCCGGCGGTGATCTCCTCCAGTCCGGCCAGCATGCGCAGCAAGGTGCTCTTGCCGCAGCCAGAGGGGCCGACCAGCACGACGAACTCGCCGTCGGCGATGTCGAAACCGATGCCGTGAATGACCTTGACCTTGCCGTAGGCCTTGAAGATGTCGCGAAACGAGACGGTCGCCATGGGTGGAAAGCTCCGGTCAGCGCAGGGGTGCGCCTGTCAGCTCTTGACGGCGCCGGCCGTCAGGCCCGACACCATGTAGCGCTTGAAGATGTAGTAGATGGCTGCCGGTGGCAGCGCATAGATCAAGCCGGTAGCCATCAGCAACTCCCAGGGCGAGTCGTCGGCCGACAGGAAGTTGCCCAGCGCCACGGCCAGCGTCACATCCTGGTCACGCGACAGCAGCAGGAAGGCATACAGGTACTCGTTCCAGGCCAGCAGCAGCGAATAGGTGCCCACCGCCACCAGCGAGGGAACCATCAGCGGCAGATAGACAAGACGGAACAACTGCAGCGGCGAGGCACCGTCAATGCGCGCGGCCTCGTCTAGTTCCAGCGGCAGCTTGTCGCTGGCCTGCTTGAGCACCCAGATGCAGTAGGGCGAGGCAATGGTCACCATGGCCAGGATCAACGCCCACTGGCTGTTCAAGATGCCGTAGACGCTCATGGTCTTGTACATGGGCACGGCGAGGAAGGCCGCAGGGATGAAGTAGGTGAACAGCGCGAGGTTCATCACCGTTCGCCCGCCCCGAACCTTCAGGCGGCTGATGGCAAACGCCGCGCAGGTGGCGATGAACAAGGTGATCGCCCCCACCGCGGCGGCGATCAACACGGAGTTGCCGAGTTGCAACCAGAAATGATCCAGATAGAAGTGCTTCTGGTTGAAGACGATGTCGAAGTTCTGCAGCGTCGGGTTCTTCGGCCACAGCCGGCCGGAGGTGGCCGAGTCGCGCTCAGAGATCGCGAACAGGAACATGTGGTAGACGGGAATCACCGTCCAAAGGAACACCGGGATGCCCACGAGCAACAGCTTGGTCTCGTCGAACACCTTCTTGACGGTCGATCCGCGGCGGCTCACTTGCTCAACCTCTTCATCATGAAGAACACCAGCGGCAGCACCAGGGGCAGCGACACCACGATCGCGGCCATGGACAGTTCCACCTGGTCCAGGCGCAGGTAGCGAATGCCCAGTGTGGCCAGCACGTGCGTCAGGTCAGCCGGCCCGCCGCCGGTGAGCAGGTACACGCTGTTGAAGTCACCGAGCGTCCAGATCGTGGACAGGATGGTCGAGGTCAGGTACAGGCCGCGCATCGAAGGCCAGGTGATGTAGCGGAACTTCTGCAGCGCGCTGGCGCCGTCCACCGAGGCCGCCTCGTATTGCTCCTGGGGAATGGCCATACGGCCTGCCAGGAGGATGAGCGTCCAGAACGGCAGTGACTTCCAGATGTGCATCAGGATGGAAAAGCTCAGCGCGAGCGTGGGATCGTTCAACCAATTCGGCCCATCCAGGCCCGTCAACTTGAAGATGGTGGAGTTGATCACCCCCCACTCCGGGTTGAGCATGAAGCGCACCGACAGGATCGTGGGGATCGACGGCACGGCCCAGGGCAGGATGAACAGCACCGACAGTGCCTTGATCCACCAGCGTGTCTTGATGAAGAAGCCCGACAGCATCAGCGCCACCGCCATCTTGAGATTGATGGCAATGACGAGGAACACGATGGTGTTGACCGCCGTGCGGAAGAAGATGGGGTCGGCTGCGAGCTTGACGTAGCTCTGCGGGTCCCGGGCCAGCCACAGGCCGTAGCACACCGGGTAGACCACGAACACCACGAAGACGATGAGATAGGGCACCACCAGCACGCGGCCCCAGAACTCCCAGGTGGACAGCGGTTTGGTGGGCGCCGGCCCTGTGGAGGCCATGACGTTGGCGGTGCTCATGCTGGTAGGGGGTGCGTCAGACGCGGGCGGCCGCTGCCGGCCACCGCAGCCCATGACATGAAGACGGGCGGCCCGGCTTTGCAGGCCGAGCCGCCCAGGAAACAAGCCGGAGGAAGGTCAGTTTCCCGCCACCTGCTTGATACGGGCGATCAACTCGTCCACCGCCTTGTCGACAGGCACCTTCTCGTTGAGGACGCGGTTGGCAGCCTTGGCCCAGACGTTCTCATTGTTCAGGACCGTGAACTTGAAGTTCTTGGTGATCTCGAATGGAGTCGTGCCGGCCATGAACTGGTTGTACACGGCCACACGGTGCGGGTCGGCCTTCCAGAAGGCGCTCTGCTGAGCCTTCTTCGTCACCGGGAACCAGCGTCCGAGCGAACCCTCCACGTAAGGCGTCAAGTTGGCCTCCTCCAGCAAGAACCCGACGAACTTCCTGGCCGCATCCTTGTTCTTGGCGTCCTTGAAGATCACCCCGGTCTTCACAGCGGCGCGGTAGGTCATCTTGCTGCCATCAGGCTTGTTGGGGAAGCCCGCGGTGGCAATCAGCTCGGTGTAGTTCTTCTTCGCCGTGGCACGCTGAGCATCGGTCAGCGTGGCGTTGTTGCTGTCGTCCAGCCACTTGGCGGCGATGGAAATCGTCGCGTTGTGGGTCATCACAGTGGTCTTGTTGTGGAAGGCCACGTTGTTGTCAGGATCCTTCCAGTTGGTGGAAGACGGGGGCGAGCAACCCTTGCTGTACACGGCTGTGTACTCGGTCATCGCGTCGATGAGGCCCTTGCGCACGGTCGGATCGTCCACCAGCAGCTTGCCAGCGTCGCTGACCAGGCTGATGTTGTAGGCGTCCATGAAGGTCAGGAACGAGAAGAAGGCATCGGTGGAATCGACACCCAGGGGCTGACCGATGCCGAAGGCGCGGTTGCCGGTCTTCTGGCGGTAGGCCGGTTGCACCTTGTCGCACCAGAAGCCCCAGAAGCCCTTCCAGTCCGTGGGAATGTCGCTGTCCTTGAAGCCTGAATCAGCCAGCATGTCCTTCCAGTACTGGATATGCATGGTCTGCTGCTTGACCGGGAAGGCGTAGTACGCCCGCTTCTGTTCGGCGTTGTTCAGCAGGAAGGTTGTCGACAGCGCGCGCGGCTCGAAGCTGGCGCGCAGAGGATCGATGACCTTGGTGATGTCCTCAAGCTTGCCGTCGTAGGCCCACTTGGCGGTGACCTGGAAGTCGTAGGTGTCGGCATAGGCGACATCGGGTGGGTTGCCGGAGTCCAACGCAGCCACCGTCTTCGGGATCATGTCCTGAATGGGGAACATCGTGAGCTCGATCTTGATGTTCTTGTTCTTCGCCTCGAACTTCTTGATCGCCTCGAACAAGGCATCGTCCTCGGCCTTGTAGAAACCCTTGACCCAGAAGACAGTGAGCTTCTCCTGCTTCGGTGCCTGCGCTGCCAGAGGCCCGACGGCCAGCATGGCAGCGCCAGCTATGACGCTCGTGATCAAAGTCCTGAATTTCATGCGATAGGTCTCCTATACGGAAGTGAGGGCCCCGCTAGCCCTAACATGGAATCGTATGACGATTGAAGACGGCGCCGATGCGGAGAAACCCGCATCGGACCCTGCAAACCGTGGCTGTGCTCAAGTCCCAGCGCACTCGGGCACCGGCGTCAGCACAGGCCGTCCGGCGAAATGCTCGCGCAGATTGCCAAAAGCCAGATCGGCCATGGCCTGGCGCGTCTGGCCTGTGGCACTGCCAATGTGGGGCACCAGCACCACATGCGGCAGGGCTTTCAGGCGCTCGGGCACGCGAGGCTCGTCCTCAAAGACGTCCAGCCCGGCGCCGCCGATGACGCCACCTTCCAGCGCCTCGATCAGCGCGACCTCATCGACAACGGAGCCTCGCGCCACGTTCACCAGGATGCCCTTGGGACCGAGCGCCCGCAGCACCTCGCCGTTGACGAGGTGGCGCGTGCCCGCCCCGCCCGGGGTGATGACGACGAGGAAGTCGCTGGTTTCGGCCAGGTCCGTCAGCTTTGCCTCGAAGCGGTAGGTCAGCGCCGGCCGGGCCGAGCGCGCGTGATAAGCGACGGACATGCCAAAGGCCAGCGCCCGGTGGGCAATGGCCTGGCCGATGCGGCCCATGCCCACCAGGCCGAGCCGGGCACCCGACATCTTGCGGGCCAGCGGCATCGGCCCCTGCAGCCAGCGCCCCTCGCGCACGTAACGGTCGGCGGCCGGCAACTGCCGTGCCGCGCTGAGCATCAGCCCGATGGCGAGGTCCGCCACGTCGTCGTTGAGCACGTTGGGGGTGTGCGTCACCATGACGCCCCGCTCGCGGGCCGCGGCGACGTCCACCCCGTCGTAGCCTACGCCAAAGACCGAGATGACCTCAAGCGCCGGCAACTGGGCGATGAGTTCACGGCTGACGCGGGACTCACCACTGCCCGCCACGGCACGGACGAGCGGTGCCACCTTTTCGAAGGCAACCGGGTCCTCCGTGTGCAGGCGGTCGTGCAAGGTGAAGTTCGACTGCAGGTGGGTGACGTACAACGGCGACAAGCGTGCCGCGGCAAGCACGTGGATGGGATCGGCCGGGAGAGAGGCGTGGGTCACGGTATGGGAAACGGCTCAGGGCCGTCTTGCTGGAGTCAATGGTCATACCATAATAGTTTCAAGCACTTGCGCGCGCACCCCGGGAAAGCGCGCAACACCCCCAACTGAGACCCCCCCAAAGGCCCGCCCCCATGAGTGACGACTCCAACAAGCCCAGAAAGAAACCGTCAGACCTGCGCAGTCAGCAATGGTTCGGCCGCCAGGACCGTGACGGCTTCGCCTACCGTTCCTGGGTGAAGGGCAAGGGCATCCCGCACGATCAGTTCGACGGCCGCCCGGTCATCGGCATCTGCAACACCTTCAGCGAGTTGACCCCCTGCAACTCGCACTTCCGCACCCTGGCCGAGCAGGTCAAGATCGGCGTGTACGAAGCGGGCGGCTTCCCACTGGAGTTCCCGGTGATGTCGCTGGGCGAAACCCTGCTGCGCCCCACCGCCATGCTGTACCGCAACCTGGCCAGCATGGATGTGGAGGAGAGCATTCGCGGCAACCCCATCGACGGCGTGGTGCTGCTGATGGGCTGCGACAAGACCACGCCCGCGCTGCTGATGGGCGCTTCCAGCGCCGACCTGCCCACCATCGGCGTCTCAGGCGGTCCCATGCTCAACGGCAAGTGGCGCGGGCAGGAACTGGGCTCGGGCACGGGGGTGTGGAGCATGAGCGAGCAGGTGCGCGCCGGCACGCTCAAGCTGGAGGACTTCTTCGAGGCCGAGAGCTGCATGCACCGCAGCCACGGCCACTGCATGACCATGGGCACGGCCAGCACCATGGCCTCGATGGTGGAGGCCCTGGGCATGGGCCTGCCCGGCAACGCGGCTTTCCCGGCGGTGGACGGCCGGCGCAACGTGATCGCACGCAACGCCGGGCGGCGCATCGTGGAGATGGTGCACACAGACCAGAAGATCTCGCAGGTGCTCACGCGCGAAGCCTTCGAGAACGCCATCCGCACGCTGGCGGCCATCGGCGGCAGCACCAACGCGGTGATCCACCTGATCGCCATCGCCGGGCGCATTGGCGTGAAGCTGACGGTGGATGACTTCGAGCGCCTGGGCAGCGAGCTGCCCTGCCTGGTGAACCTGCAGCCCAGCGGGCAGTACCTGATGGAGGACTTCTGCTACGCCGGCGGCCTGCCCGCGGTGATGAAGGAGATCGCGCACCTGCTGCACACCCAGCATGTGACCGTGACCGGCCAGACCGTGGCCGAGAACATCGCCTCGGCCGAGAACTACAACACCGATGTCATCAAGCCCTTTGCCCAGCCCTTCAAGGAAAAGGCCGGCATCGCCATCCTGCGCGGCAACCTGGCGCCGCGCGGCGCGGTCATCAAGCCCAGCGCGGCCACGCCAGCCTTGATGGTGCACACAGGACGCGCCGTGGTGTTCGAAGACAGCGACGACTTCCACCACCGCATCGACGACGAAAACCTGGATGTGGATGAGCACTGCATCCTGGTGCTGAAAAACTGCGGCCCCAAGGGCTACCCGGGCATGGCCGAAGTGGGCAACATGCCGCTGCCGCCCAAGGTGCTGCGCAAGGGCATCACCGACATGGTGCGCATCAGCGACGCGCGCATGAGCGGCACGGCCTACGGCACGGTGGTGCTGCACACCTCACCCGAAGCCGCCGCCGGCGGCCCGCTGGCCCTGGTGAAGAGCGGCGACCTCATCACCCTGGACGTGCCGGCCCGCAAGCTGCACCTGCATGTGGACGAAGCGGAGCTTGCTCAACGCCAAGCCTCCTGGGCACCGCCCACGCCCCCGCTGGACAGCGGCTACTGGAAGCTGTACATCGACCACGTCCTGCAAGCCGACGAAGGCGCCGATCTCGACTTCCTGGTCGGCAAGCGCGGTGCGTTTGTGCCGAAAGACAACCATTGAGTCGCGAGCGTCGGGCCTGAAGTGCCGTTCGTCGAAGCCCTTCGACAGGCTCAGGGCGAACGGTTCAACTTGAATGCTGCCATTCACCCTGAACAGTGCCGTTCGACTTGCAGTGCCGCTCGACTTGAACAGTGCCGCTCGACTAGAACAGTGCCCGCGCCGAAGCTTGCCGGGCACCGGCCGTAACCACAACCATTGAGGAAACCCTTCATGTCTCGAATCGCTCTCGTCACCGGCGCCAGCAGTGGCATCGGCAAGGCCTGCGCCCTGGCGCTGCTCAAGGAAGGCTGGACGGTCGTGCTCACCGGCCGGCGTGAGGATGCGCTGAAACAGGCCTTGGAAGAGGCCGGTCCTGCCGGCGCGCGCGGCATCGCAATCGCCAGCGACGTGGGCCAGGAGGCCTCCGTGAAGGCGCTGTTCGAGCAGATCAAGTCCCGCTGCGGACGCCTGGACCTGCTGTTCAACAATGCCGGCATCTCGCCACGCGCCACCACGCCAGACCAACTCTCAGGCGAAGAATGGCGGCAGTGCGTGGACGTCAACCTGCACGGCATGTTCTATTGCCTGTCGGCCGCCTTCGGCATGATGCGGGAGCAGTCGCCCCAGGGCGGACGCATCATCAACAACGGCTCCATCTCGGCCACCGCGCCGCGGCCCGGCTCCATCGCCTACACCGCCACCAAGCACGCGGTGAGCGGCCTGACGAAGACAGCCTCGCTGGACGGGCGTCCCTTCGACATCGCAGTGGGCCAGATCGACATCGGCAACGTGGCCAGTGACATGACGGCCAAGATGGCCGTGGGCGTGCCGCAGGCCGACGGCAGCGTCCGGCCCGAGCCGCGCATGGACATCTCCGCAGTGGTGGAGACCTTCATGGCGATGGCGCGGCTGCCCTTGTCGGCCAACGTGCTGTTCACCACCGTGATGGCCACCAAGATGCCCTTCGTCGGCCGAGGCTGAAAACCCGAAGGCATCCAAGAGCAGGGGCACCGGGCAAGGTCAGCCCGCAGCCCGGTCGGCCAGCAGGGTGGGACCCAAGCCGCTCGATTCACCAAAGGATTTCAAACCATGAGCAAGATCGGATTCATTGGCGCCAGCGGCCTCATGGGCCATGGCATGGCGCGCAACCTGCTGGCCAAGGGCCATGCGTTGACCCTGACCGTGCACCGCAACCATGAACGTGTGGCAGACCTGCTGGCCGCCGGCGCCGTCGAGGCTGCCAGTGCGCAGGAGGTCGCTGCTGCCAGCGACCTCGTCTTCATCTGCGTGACCGGCTCGCCCCAGGTGGAAGCCAGCGTGGCCGGTGCCAACGGCTTGTTGGCCGGCGCCCGGCCGGGCCTGATGATCGTGGACTGCTCCACCAGCGAGCCCGACTCCACCGCCCGCCTGCGCGAGCAATGCGCCGCAGCGGGGGTGTCCTTCATCGACGCACCGCTGTCACGCACGCCGGTGGAGGCCGAGGCCGGCCGGCTGAACGTGATGGTGGGCGCCGACGACAGCATCTTCGAGTGCCTGCAGCCCATCCTCGCCTGCTTTGCCGAGAACATCTTCCACGTGGGCGGGCCCGGCGCCGGCCACACCATCAAGCTGCTGAACAACTTCATCGCCCAGGCCATCTGTACCGCCACGGCCGAGGCCTTTGCCGTGGGGCAGCGTGCGGGCCTGGACCTGAAGGCCCTGGTGGACCTGATCTCCGTGGGGCCGGTCAACAGCGGCCTGTTCCAGGCCATGGCCAAGACCCTGCAAGGCCAGATGGACGGGCTGAAGTTCGAGCTCGACAACGCCCGCAAGGACGTGCGCTACTACACCCACTTGGCCGAGGGCCTGGCCATCCCCACCGTGATGGGCGAGGCGGTGCACCAGTCACTGGTGCTGGCCAGCGCGCTGGGGCATGGAAAGAAGTTCGTGCCCTCGCTGGTGGAAGCCCAGGAGCAGCTGACGGGCGCGAAGCTCGTGCCGCGCTGAAGGCGCGGGCGCTGGGGGCTGCCCCGGCACCAAGATTTCAAGAAGGCCAAAGACGCGCGCGCTGCGGCGCGGTGCCCGCGGTGTCAAGCAGCAGCGTGCACCTGGCGGCGAAGGCAGGCCGAGAGTTCGGCCGTGTCCACTGGCTTGGTCAGGAAGTCCACCAAACCGGCGGCCTCGCAACGTTCGCGCGTCTCGGCAAAGACGTCGGCCGTGAGCGCCACGATGGGCACGGCAGCACGCCGCCCGTTTGCTTGGGCTCGGATGGCCCGTGTGGCCTCCAAGCCGTCCATGATGGGCATGTGCAGGTCCATCAGCACGATGTCCCAGTCACGATCGCTCGCCAGACTCACCGCCTGCTCGCCGTTCTCTGCAAACCCCACGGCGTGCCCCATGCCCGAGAGGATGGCCTCCATCACCATGCGGTTGACCTCGTTGTCCTCGGCCACCAGCACCCGCAGGCTGCCCCCCTCCCACCCCAGTGCGGCCTGCGGCGCCTGAACCGCAACCTCTTCCTGGGGCAGCACGGAAAGCGGCACCGAAAAGGTGAAAGTGCTGCCGCGCCCCGCCTGGCTGGTCACGTTGATGTCGCCCCCCATCAGCCGCGCCAGGTTGCGGGAGATCTCCAGCCCCAGCCCGGTGCCGCCAAACCGCCTGGAGAGGGACTCGTCGCCCTGCGAGAAGCGCTGGAACAACCGGGACAAGGTCTCCTCGTCCATGCCGATGCCCGTATCGGTGACGATGAAGTCCAGCTGGACCGTGTCTGCAGCACGGACGCCGCCACCCCGGCCCACTCCGGGCAGGGCAGGCGTCGGCCGCACTTCCAACGACACCCTGCCGTGCTCCGTGAACTTGACGGCGTTGGCCATCAGGTTGAAGAGCACCTGGCGCATCCGTGTGACGTCCAGCAGGACACGCTGCGGCACGCCGGGATCGATCTCGATCTGGAAGCCCAGTCCCTTGAGCTGCGCCTGAGGCTTCATCAGGGCCTCGACTTCGGACATCAGGTCGCGCAAGACGACCGGGGACGAGTCCAGCACCATGCGGCCGGACTCAAGGCGGGACATGTCCAGAATGTCGTTGAGCAGCGTCAGCAAATGGTCGGCAGAACCTGAGGCCGTTCGCAGGTAGGACGATTGCTTCTCATCCAGGCGGGTGCCCGCCAGCAGGGCCAGCATGCCCTTCAGGCCCTGGAAGGGCGTGCGGATCTCGTGGCTCATGTTGGCCAGGAAGGCGCCCTTGGCTGCGCTGGCCACCTCGGCCGCCTCGCGGGCCTGACGCAAATCGGCTGTCAGAGCCTCCAGTTGCAGGCGGCGGCCCTGCAGGCGCTGCAGTTGCTGCCAGGCATAGGCACCAAAGGCCACAGCCAAAACCGCCAGCAGGATGGAAAGGCCGATGCCCAGTCGGTTGTGCGTGCTCGCAGCATTGCTGGCCCAGGTGCCATGGCTGGCCACGATCTGGGCTGCCTCCAGGCTCAGGCCCCGCAAGGAGCCGCCAATGGCCAGCAGCGGCGCCTTGAGGGCTTCCAGCGCCTGGACGTTCGGGGCTGGCCGTCCGGGGCCCAGCGCCTGATCGGCCACGACGATGAAAGCCTCCGCCTTGCCAAGCGCCTCCAGTACCTCGGGGCTGGTACCCGCGGCACGCTTTTTGAGGGCATTGCGCAACACATCGATGCGGCTCACAAAGATTTCGTATCGAAGTTGAAGCTCGGCCGCGCCTCCATCCTGGCCGGCGCGCTGCTCTCCGGGCCAACTCTCGAGCAGCCTGAGGTACTCGTTGTCAGCCTGGTACAGGAAGTGGCTGATGTTGTCGCCGCTGGCGAGCATCGTCTGAGAAAGCAGCACGTTCTGGCGCCACTGCACCCAGCCTACCAGCCCCATCAGCACCAGGAATGCACAGGCCAACCCGGCTAGCCACGGCGTGGCTTCCAGGTAGCGCCCGGAGGCGTCCTCTGGCTTCAGACGATCTCGATCGCCCGAAGTTGCCATGCGCAACGCGAAAAGTACTGGGGGACACGCAACTCGGATTTTTCGTCGAAGGGGTAGATGATGAACAGCGGGCCCTTGTCACGAACCGGCATGGGCTTGTCGTCCAGCAATCGCGCCATCACCACATCGAACTTCAGTGCGTCGTCAAAGGGGATGTCGACCTTGTAGTCATTCAGCGCGACGGCCCGCACCGTGGCCCCTTTGGCGCCCGCGGCCTGGAGCACGTCGCGCAGCAGCGGGCCCGTGAACTTGCGAGGGCCCTCGTACCAGGGGGTGCGGGTGGTGATGCTTCGTTGGGCCATCTTCTCCAGCATGGCCATGTCGAAGTGAGCAGCACCGCCTTCGTTGGCGATGCTGACCTTGCCGCGCAGCGTCAGCACCACGGGACCAGCCGGTTTGTCCAACGCCCAGGCATTGGAGGTGGCCAACGCAACTGCTGGCGCCAGCGCCATGCCAGCCAGGACGGTTCGACGGTTGGTGTGCATGCAAGCCCCCCTTGAACATTCGATTGAGAGATTATGGGGTTACCCCCAAGAGACCCCGGGGCTCGGTCATGTTTTCGGAGATGGCGCGTCGCCATGGGACCCCTCGCATGAGGGAACATCTGCGTTGACGCCTGCGCGGCGAAGCGCATAGAGTGTCGGTTTGTTCCCGCTGTTCACACTGTCACCGCGCCCACGACCGCCTTGACGTCGTTGGTCAATCTGAACGAACGCGCGAAGACGGCAACGAACAACCAAACCGACTGGAAATCCGATGTCCCTGGCTTGTGTGATCCACGCCGCCCACGATCTCCGGCTGGAGCAGGAGACCGCCCGGGCCCTGGGCCCGCATGATGTGCTGCTGCGCCTGGGAGCGGGCGGCATTTGCGGATCCGATCTCCACTATTTCAAGGAAGGCCGGGTCGGCGCCTTCGTCGTGCGAGAACCCCTGGTGCCCGGGCACGAGGCCTCGGGCGTGGTGGAGGCCGTGGGCGCTGAGGTCACTCGCGTGCAGCGGGGGCAGAAGGTCGCCATCAATCCTTCCCACCCGTGCGGCCACTGCGACTACTGCCGCGCCGGGCGCGGCAACCTGTGCCGCCACATGTTCTTCCTGGGCAGCGCCAGCGTGTTCCCGCACGCCCAGGGCATGTTCCGCGAACGCTTCGTCATGGGTGAGCGCCAGCTCACGCCCATCCACGAGGCCGAGATCTCGCTCGGCGAGATCGCCTGCGCCGAGCCCCTGTCCATCGGCCTGCACGCGATCCACCGCGCTGGCCCGGTACTGGGCGAGACGGTACTGATCACCGGCGGCGGCACCATCGGCTGCATGACGGTGCTGGCCGCCCGGCTGGCCGGCGCCGCGCAGGTGATCTGCTGCGACATCAGCGATCGCGCGCTGTCCATCGCCCGCACGGTGGGCGCCGACCGCACGGTGCGCAGTGACCAGGTAAGCGCCAGCGAATTGGCTGATATCGCCGAGGTATCCATCGAGGCCGCGGGCAGCCCGGCCGCTCTGGCCACCTGCCTCACCGCCACGCGCCGCGGCGGCCGCATCGTGCAGGTGGGAACGCTGCCCCCGGAACTGCCCTTCCCGGCCAACAGCCTGATGGCGCGCGAACTCGATTACCGTGGCGCCTTCCGGGCGCACCTGGAGTTCGACTGGGCGGTGCAGGCCATCCGCACCCGCCGAGTGGACGTGCGCCCGCTCATCAGTGCGCAGTTGCCACTGGCGCGCTCGCAAGAAGCCTTCGAGCTCGCGCTGGACAAGTCGCGCAGCACCAAGGTGCAACTGGTGGCCGAGCCCTGATCACCCACCAGGCCAGGATGCACTTCAGGCACCGCTCGGGCTGATGCAAGACGCGACAAAAGCAGATCGGGATGCGGGCCGGGCTGATCCTGACGCCGGCTGGGCTGATCCTGATGCCGCCTGGGCTGATCCTGACGCCGGCTGGGCCGATCCTGACGCCCCCTTGGCTGACACGGACGCCGCCTGGGCTGATCCAATACCCGTTCGGGCTGAGCTCGTCGAAGCCCATCGCGGGATCCCGGCTCGCTGAAATCTCAACGTCGATGAACACCCTGTCGTCCCTTCTCCACCCACCTCAAGGAAACTCCAACCCATGAGCTCCAGACTTGCAGGCAAGACCGCCTTCGTCACCGCCGCCGGCCAAGGCATCGGCCGAGCCACCGCCGAGGCTTTCGCCCGGGAGGGCGCCCACGTCATCGCCACCGACCTGAACACCGGCCTGATGGCCGATCTGCAGGGCCGTCCCGGCTTCACCGTGGAAAAGCTCGACGCACTGGACCCGGCGGCCATCGCCGAGTCGGGTCGACGCCACCCCGAGGTGGATATCCTCTTCAACGCCGCAGGCTTCGTCCACCACAACACGGTGCTGACCTGCACCGAGGACGAGTGGGACTTCGCGATGAACCTGAACGTGCGATCGATGTTCCGCACCACCCAGGCCTTTCTGCCCAAGATGCTGGAGCGCGGCAACGGCTCCATCATCAACATCTCTTCGGGCGCCAGCAGCATCAAGTCTGCAGCCAACCGCTTCGTCTACGGCACCAGCAAGGCGGCGGTCGTCGGCCTGACCAAGGCCGTGGCGATGGACTGCATCAAGAGCGGTGTGCGCTGCAACGCCATCTGCCCCGGCACGGTGGAGTCGCCTTCGCTGCGTGATCGCATGAGCGCCCTGTCGGCCTCCAGCGGCAAGAGCCTGCAGGAGGTGGAAGCCATGTTCGTCGGGCGCCAGCCCATGGGCCGCCTGGGCACGGCCGAAGAGATCGCCGCGGCCGCGCTGTACCTGGCTAGCGACGAATCGCGCTTCACGAGCGGTACCCTGCTCATCGTCGACGGGGGCTGGACGCTCTGACAGCCCGCACCTGAACCCTGAACCTCTCACCCTCACCCACTTTCCGGAAGACCCATCATGAAGCTCCTTCGCCACGGCCCCAAGGGCCTTGCCCGCCCCGGCCTGCTCGACGCCCAAGGCCAGGTGCGCGACCTGTCGGCCCTGATGCCCGACATCACGCCCGCCACCCTCTCGCCTGCGGGGCTGGCCGCACTGGCCAGCGTCGACCTCGGCACCCTGCCGGTGGTGCCCCAGGGCGAATTGCAGGTGCCCTGGAGCGGCATGGGCAAGTTCATCTGCATCGGCCTGAACTACAGCGACCATGCCGCCGAGACGGGCGCCCCGATCCCGAAGGAGCCGATCATCTTCATGAAGCCCAACAGCGCCGCCGTGGGCTGCAACCACGACGTCGTGCTGCCGCAAGGCTCGGTCAAGAGCGACTGGGAGGTGGAACTGGGCATCGTGATCGGCAGCACCGCGCGCTACGTCAGCGAGGCGGATGCCCTGAAGCATGTGGCCGGCTACTGCGTCGTGAATGACGTGTCCGAGCGCGAATACCAGATCGAGCGCGGCGGCACCTGGGACAAGGGCAAGGGCTGCGACACCTTCGGCCCCGTGGGCCCGTGGATGGTCACGGCCGACGAGGTGGGAGACCCGCAGAACCTGTCGATGTGGCTGGAGGTCAACGGGCACCGCTGGCAGAACGGCAGCACGAAGACGATGATCTTCGGCGCCGCGCATCTGGTGTCCTATGTCAGCCGCTTCATGACGCTCTACCCCGGCGACCTGATCACCACCGGCACGCCGCCCGGTGTGGGCCTGGGCGCCAAGCCCAACCCCGTGTTCCTCAAGCCCGGCGACGTGATGCGCCTGGGCATCGAGAAGCTGGGCGAGCAGCGCCAGACCGTGCACGCCTGGGACCCGGCGTTGATTGACGGTTGATTCGCCAGCACCGTTTGACTTGAGCCCGTTCGCCATGACCACCCCCACCATCCGCATCCACCCGCACGACAACGTTGTCATCGCCCGGCGCCAGCTGCTGGGCGGCACGGCGCTGGCCGAGGAGGGGGTGACGGTGGCGGGGCTGGTACCGCCCGGGCACAAGGTGGCCACGCACGCCATCGCCGCGGGCGAGGCCGTGCGGCGTTACGACCAGATCATCGGCCACGCCACCCAGGCCATTGCGCCGGGCCAACACGTGCACGTGCACAACCTGGCCTATGCGGACTTTGCGCGCCACCACGAGCCGGGCGCAGGCGCCGTCCGCACGGCCTACGTGGAGACTCCCGCCACGTTTGATGGCATCGTGCGCGCCGATGGCCGGGTGGCCACGCGCAACTACATCGGCGTGCTCACCAGCGTCAACTGCTCGGCCACGGCCGCGCGTGCCATTGCCGACCACTTCCGCCGCGACATCCGACCCGAAGCCTTGGCAGATTACCCGAACGTGGACGGCGTGGTGGCGCTGACGCACGGCATGGGCTGCGCCACCGACAGCGCGGGCGAGGAATTGCTGGTGCTGCGCCGCACGCTGGGCGGCTATGCGCGGCACGCCAACTTTGCCGCGGTGCTGGTGGTGGGCCTGGGCTGCGAGACCAACCAGATCCAGGGCCTGATCGCCCAGGAAGGGCTGGAGGAAGGTGCGAACCTGCAGACCTTCAGCATCCAGGACACGGGCGGCACCGCCAAGACGGTGGCCCGTGGCGTGGAACTCATCAAGAAGATGCTGCCGCACGCCAACCGCGTGAAGCGCCAGCCGGTGGCCGCCAGCCACCTGACCGTGGGGCTGCAGTGCGGCGGCAGCGACGGCTACTCCGGCATCAGCGCCAACCCGGCACTCGGCGCCGCGGTGGACCGCCTGGTGCGCCACGGCGGCACGGCCCTGCTGTCGGAAACGCCCGAGATCTATGGCGGCGAGCACCTGCTCACCCGCCGTGCCGTCAGCCGCGAGGTGGCCGACAAGCTTCTGGCGCGTATCGCCT
Organism: Betaproteobacteria bacterium; assembly: GCA_037127635.1. Taxonomy (GTDB): domain Bacteria; phylum Pseudomonadota; class Gammaproteobacteria; order Burkholderiales; family Burkholderiaceae_C; genus Rubrivivax. The sequence continues at coordinate 74,351 of JBAXYD010000010.1, forward strand.
GGTGGGAGGCCTACACCGCGCGCAACGGCATGAAGATGGACAACAACCCTTCCGCCGGCAACAAGGCCGGAGGCTTGACCACCATCCTGGAGAAAAGCCTGGGCGCGATCGCCAAGAGCGGCACCACCAACCTGGTGGACGTGGTGGAGTTTGCCGAAAGTGTGAAGGCGCGCGGCTTCGTCTACATGGACACGCCGGGCTATGACCCTGTCTCCGCCACCGGTCAGGTGGCCGGCGGCGCGAACCTGATCTGCTTCACCACCGGCCGCGGTTCGGCCTATGGCTGCGCGCCCAGCCCTTCACTGAAGCTGTCCACGAACACGGCGCTATGGGCCAAGCAGCAGGAAGACATCGACATCGACTGCGGCACCATCGTCGACGGGCTGGAGACGGTGGACGAGGTGGGCGAGCGCATCTTCCGCCTGATGCTGGACACGGCCTCGGGCCGCGCCACCAAGAGCGAACAGCACGGCTACGGGCAGAACGAATTCGTGCCCTGGCAGCTTGGGGCGGTGATGTAGGGCACGCTGCGGGAGAAGGCGAGCGAGGCGATCCGGCGCGTAGGCAGCGTCGGAGTCGGAGCCGATCAACCTTGAGGCACCACCGCCGTGACTTCGATTTCCACCTGGGCCCGGTCTTCAATCAGGCCCGCCACCTGCACCGCGGTCATGGCGATGCCGTAGTGACCGATCACCTCCCGAAAGACGGCACCGATCTCCCGCGCGCGCAACAGGTACTCGCGCTTGTCGACCAGGTACCAGGTCATGCGCGTGATGTGCTGCGGCTGCGCGCCGGCCTCGGCCAGCACGGCCTTGACGTTGTCCAGGGCCTGACGGACCTGCTCCACCAGGTCGTCGCTGTCGAAAGCACACTGTGCATTCCAGCCGATCTGGCCCGCCACGAACACCTGCAAGCCCGTGGCGGCCACGCCGTTGGCATAGCCCTTGGGTGCGGCCCAGCCGGCGGGCTGAAGAACGGTGATGGTCATGGGGTGGTCCTGAGCTTGAAGCGTTGCAGCTTGCCAGTCTCGGTGCGCGGCAGGCTGTCGCGGAATTCCACCGCGCGGGGGTACTTGTAGGGCGCAATGGTCTGCTTGACGAAATCCTGCAGGGCCTTGGCCATGGCGTCGTCAGCCACCTGGCCGGGCTTGAGCACGACGAAGGCCTTGACGATCTGGCCGCGGTCGGCATCGGACACGCCGATCACGCCGCATTCGGCCACGGCCGGGTGGAGCAGCAACGCGCTCTCCACCTCCGGGCCGGCGATGTTGTAGCCGCCGGAGATGATCATGTCGTCGGTGCGCGCCTGGTAGACGAACTGCCCGTCCTCGTCCACCAGGTAGGCGTCGCCTGTGAGGTTCCAGCCGCGCTGCACATAGCTGGCCTGACGAGGGTCGTCCAGGTACTTGCAGCCCGTGGGGCCCTTGACCGCCAGCCGCCCCACGGTGCCCCGGGGCACCTCGTGAAAGTTCTCGTCCACCACCATCGCGTGGTAGCCCGGCACGGGCAGGCCGGTGGCGCCCGGCTTGGCGTGGGCCTCGTCTGACGAGATGAAGATGTGGAACATCTCCGTGGAGCCGATGCCGTCGATGATCTCGATGCCGGTGGCCTGCTTCCACAGCGCGCGCGTGGCGGCCGGCAAGGCTTCGCCGGCGCTGACGCACTTGCGCAGCGACGACAGGTCGTGCTGCGCCACCACGGCCGCCATTGCGCGGTAGGACGTCGGGGCCGTGAACAGCACGGAAGCGCGGTGCTGTGCAATGGCCGCGGGCAGCACATCGGGGCTGGCCTTTTCCAGCAGCACCGTGGCCGCACCGATGGCCATCGGAAAGACCAGCAAGCCCCCAAGGCCGAACGTGAAGGCCAGCGGCGGGCTGCCGATGAAGACGTCGTCGGCCTGCGCGCGCAGCACATGCGAGGGCCAGCAGACGCAGGCCGCCATCACGTCGCGGTGGAAGTGCATGGCCGCCTTGGGCTGGCCGGTGGTGCCCGAGGTGAAGGCCATCAAGCAGGTGTCGTCGGCAGCGGTGTCGGCACACTCGAAGGTCGCCGGCTTGGCCGCCATCGCCCGCTCCAGCGGCGCGTGCTCTCCACCGTTGAAGTGCAGCACGGTCTTCAGGTGCGGCGCACGCTCCTGCGCTGCCGCCAAGTCTGCCGCCAGGCGCGCATCGCACAGCGCCAGGCCGATCTGCGCCTTTTCGATGATGGTGGACAACTCCTGCGCGCGCAGCAATGGCATCGTGCCCACGGCAATGCCGCCCGCCTTGAATATCGCCAGGAAGCAGGCCGCCAGCATGGGGCTGTTGGCGCCCCGCAGCAGCACGCGCTGCCCCGTGACCAGTCCCAGGTCTTCCACCAGCACGCGGGCCAGGCGGTTGACCTGGGCCTGCAATTGGGCGTAGGTCCAGGTCGTGCCATCGGCGGCGATGAGGCAGCGCCGGGCGCCCTGCCCAGCAGCCACCCAGCGGTCCAGCAATTCCGCGGCGCAATTCAGGCGCGCCGGCAAGCGCAGTTCCGGCAGGTCGAACACGAACTCCGGCAGGGCCTCGGGCGGGGGCAGGCGGTCGCGCGCAAAGGTATCGACGCAGGCCATGGGGCTCCTTGATGGATGGGTTTCAAGCCTCGAATTACTTTACAACTAAACTATTTTTCATCAGGCCCGAGCCCACCCGGGTTGACCCTGATGAACACTACCCTGCCATGCCCTCTCGCCTCTGGGACATCTCGCCGCCGGTGCACGCGGGTTCACCCGTCTTTCCTGGCGACACGCCTTACGCCCAGCAATGGACCTGGACGCTGGAGGGCGCATGCCCGGTCAACGTCGGCAGTTTGACCCTCAGCCCTCACGTGGGGGCGCATGCGGACGCCCCCCTGCACTACGCGCCCGACGGCGCCGCCGTGGGCGCGCTCGATCTGGAGCCCTACCTGGGGCCGTGCCGGGTGATCCATGCGCTGGACGCAAGGCCCTTGGTCACCTGGGCCCACCTGGCCCACGCCGTAGACGCTTCCCTCCCGCCACGGGTGCTGGTGCGCACCTACCGGCAACACCCGGGCGATGCCTGGGACGGAGAGCTTTCCGGTGTGGACCCACAGGCCCTGGAGCGGCTGGCCGATCTCGGCGTTCGCCTCATCGGCATCGACACCGCCAGCATCGACCCCGCCGACAGCAAAGACCTCTCTGCCCACCAGGTGCTGCGCCGTCGCGACCTGCGGGTGCTGGAGAACCTGGTGCTGCAGCAGGTGCCCGAGGGTGACTACGAGCTGATCGCGCTGCCCCTGAAGCTGACCACGGCCGACGCCTCACCCGTGAGAGCCGTGCTGCGGGCCCTGGCCTGACCCGGGTCTGCCCTTCGAACTCGCAGCCCCCTGCTCAAACGCCGACCTCACCTGCCTGCCTGAAGCCATCAAGACCCATGACCACCCTGACCCGCTCCGACTGCGAAGCCCTGGACCGAAACGACCCGCTGGCCCACCTGCGCGCGCAGTTCTCCATCCCGTCCGGCCTCATCTACCTGGACGGCAACTCCCTCGGGGTGCTGCCGGCCGCAGCCGCGGCCCGGGTGGCACAGGTGGTGCAGCAGGAGTGGGGCCAGGGGCTGATCCGCAGTTGGAACAGCGCAGGCTGGATGGACCTGTCGCAGCGCGTGGGCGACAAGATCGCCCGACTGGTGGGCGCCGCGCCCGGCGAACTGGTGGTGGCCGACTCCACCTCGGTGAACCTGTTCAAGGTGCTGAGCGCGGCCCTGGACCTGGCGGGCGTCACCCGCCATGAGCCAGCCCCTGGCGCCGGCGGCCAGGCCGCCCACAACCCCCGGCGCCACGTCATCGTCAGCGAACGCAGCAACTTCCCCACCGACCTCTACATCGCGCAGTCGCTGGCGCAGCAACACGGCGCCCGCCTGGAGTTGCTGGAAGCCGAGGACATCCCGGGGCGCCTGGCTGGTATGCGCGGCCAGGACGTGGCGGTGCTGACGCTCACCCACGTCAACTACCGCACCGGGCGCATGCACGACATGGCCGGGCTCACGGCACGGGCCCACGCGGCAGGTGCACTCACCGTGTGGGACCTGGCCCACTCGGCCGGCGCGTTGCCCGTAGACCTGAACGGTGCGGGGGCCGACTTTGCCGTGGGCTGTGGCTACAAGTACCTCAACGGGGGGCCGGGGGCGCCGGCCTTCGCGTGGGCACACCGCCGGCATGTGGACCGTGCCTGGCAGCCGCTGGCAGGCTGGATCGGCCATGCCGCACCCTTCGAGTTCACGCCGGACTACCGCCCGGCACCTGGCATCACCCGCTACCTGTGCGGCACGCCACCCGTGCTCTCACTGGCGGCACTGGAATGCGGCGTGGACACGGTGCTCGCCGCCGAGCCGCTGGGCGGCATGGCGGCGCTGCGCAAGAAGTCGCTGGCGCTGACCCGGCTGTTTGCCGACTTGGTGCAGACGCGTTGCGCTGGCCACGGCCTGCGGCTGGTCTCGCCCACCGATGATGAGCAGCGCGGCTCGCAGGTCTGCCTGGCGCGTGACGAAGGCGCCTATGCCATCGTGCAGGCCCTGATCGAGCGCGAGGTGATCGGCGACTTCCGCGCGCCCGACGTGCTGCGCTTTGGCTTCACCCCGCTGTACATCGGCTTCGCCGAGGTGTGGGACGCCGTGGAGCATCTGCGCCAGGTGCTGGACAGCGCCATCTGGCGCGAAGCGCGTTTCCATCAACGACAGCAGGTGACTTGAGTGCCCATGACGGGCCCCTCCACACCCCCGCTGACCTGCGCGCCGGCTTGCCCGCTGGCGTGCACCGGCACCCTGCAAAGGCACTGAGATGAGCTGCCCCTTCGGATACGGTGACGATGAGCCTGAGGGTGTGAAGCCTCCCCGCACGCAAGAGGACGATGACCAGCTCGAGGGAGCACAGACCGACTTCTCCACCGAGATGAGCTACGGTGACTACCTGCACCTGGACGAGGTGCTCAACGCCCAGCACCCGCGTTCGCCGGACCACAACGAGATGCTGTTCATCGTGCAGCACCAGACCAGCGAGCTGTGGATGAAGCTCATGCTGCATGAGTTGCAAGCTGCCATCCAGGCCGTCTCGCAGGACCGCCTGCCCACCGCCTTCAAGATGCTGGCCCGGGTGAGCCGCATCATGGAGCAACTGGTGCACGCCTGGGACGTGCTGGCCACCATGACGCCGCCCGAGTACAGCGCCATCCGCGGCTTCCTGGCCAGTTCCAGCGGATTCCAGAGCTGGCAGTACCGCTGCATCGAGTTCGCCCTGGGCAACAAGAAAGCGGCGATGCTCAAGCCCCACGTCCACCGGCCGGACCTGCTGGCCCATGTGCAGGCCGCCTACGAGGCACCCTCGCTCTATGACGAGAGCCTGCGCCTGCTTGCGCGCCGCGGGCTGCCGGTGCCCGCATCCCACACCGCACGCGACTGGCGCGAGCCCTACCCCGCCAGCGACGAGGTGGAGGCCGCGTGGCTGCAGGTCTACCGCCAGCCCGAGCAACACTGGGACCTCTACCAATTGGGCGAGGAGTTGACCGACCTGGAGGACGCCTTCCGCCTGTGGCGCTTTCGCCACCTCACCACCGTGGAGCGCATCATCGGCTTCAAGCGCGGCACGGGCGGCACCAGCGGCGTGGGCTACCTGCGCAAGATGCTGGACGTGGTGCTCTTCCCCGAGATCTGGAAGCTGCGCACAGACCTGTAGTGAGGGGATAACGAACGGCCGGTGCGAGTCTCTTCAGGCCACCTGAAAATCATGAAATTCGAACGTGATCTTTTCGAATTTCATGGTGTTCACAGGGCTTCCGATATGACTTTCCCCGCGAAGAACCCGTTCACAGCCGCCCCACTGGCCCCTCCCTCCTCGGGCAACAAGTCCCACGTCAACGCTCCCACTCGCCGCAAGACAAACCGCTTTCTTCAGGCTGGATGCATGGCCTTGTGCCTGGCAGGTGCGGTGGGCGCTGCACAGGGGGCTGGCGATCCGCAGGCTACCGATGCCGGCACGGTGTTGAGCTTTGCTCTGCCCCTGGCCACGGCAGGGGTGCACCTCTGGCAGGGCGACCGCGAGGGCCTGAAGCAACTGGCCTTCACCTGGACCAGCTCCGTCGTGCTGGCCGAGGCGCTGAAGCAGGGCACCAACAGAACCCGCCCCGACGGCAGCAACGACCTGTCCTTTCCCTCCGGCCACGCGGCACGTGCCTTTGCCGCCGCGGCCCACGTCAACCGCCGACACGGCCTGCAAGCCGCCTGGCCGCTGTATGCCGGGGCGGTGGCCGTGGGCTGGACACGGGTGCAGGCCCGGCGACACGACTGGCTGGACGTGACCGGCTCCCTTCTGTTATCGGAGTGGATGGCGCGCACCTGGAGCACGCCACACGAGCAGGCTCCTCGCCTCTCGGCGAGCCGCGCCGACGGCCAATGGCAGCTGACCGTGTCCTGGCCCTTGTGAAAGTGTCTGCCGGGCACAAGACGGGAGATACCATCTCGCACCTTCTGAATGCGGGAATCCGACCCCGGTCCCGGCATCACGCTCTGGAGAGCCCATATATGGACACCCGTACCAACCCCCACCGCCTGCGCACAACCCAGCTGCGCGAAGAGTTGCACCGCCTGGGCGTGCACGCCTTGCTCGTGCCCAGCGCCGACCCGCACCTGAGTGAATACCTGCCCGAGCGCTGGCAGACGCGGCAGTGGCTGTCAGGCTTCACGGGCTCCATGGGCACCCTGGTGGTGACGGTGGACAAGGCCGCGGTGTTTGCGGACAGCCGGTATTGGGTACAGGCCGAGGCCGAGCTGGCGGGCAGCGGCATCGAGCTGGTGAAGATTCCGACCGGGGCGTCGGCCCTGCACATCGACTGGCTGGCCGCGCAGGTGCCCGCCGGGCGCACCGTGGCCGTCGATGGCCAGGTGCTGGGCTTGGCCGCGGCGCAGGCCTTGAAGACGGCGCTGGACCGCGCCGGCGTGCTGCTGCGCACCGACCTGGACCCGGTGGATGCCGTCTGGCCCGAGCGCCCCGGCCTGCCCTCTCAGCCGGTGTACGAGCACCAGGCCCCGCACGCCCCGCTGCCCCGCGCGGCCAAGCTCGCCCAGGTGCGCGAAGCCATGGCGCGCCACGGCGCCACGCACCATTTCGTCTCCACGGTGGACGACATCGCCTGGATCACCAATCTGCGCGGCTCGGATGTCTCCTACAACCCCGTGTTCCTGGCCCACCTGCTGATCGACGCGCAGCGGGCCACGCTGTTCGTGGCTGAAGGCAAGGTGGACGCTGCCCTCGCCGCCCGGCTCGCAGCCGATGGCGTGGCGCTCGCGCCCTATGCCCGAGCCGGCGCCGCCCTGGCGGCCCTGTCAGCCGCCCACACCCTGCTGCTGGACCCCAAGCGCGTGACCTTCGGTCTGCGCGAGCACGTCCCTAACGGGGTACGCGTGGTGGAGGCCATCAACCCCAGTACCCTGTTCAAGAGCCGCAAGACCTCTGAGGAGGCCGTGCACATCCGCGAGGCGATGCGCCAGGACGGCGCAGCGATGTGCGAGTTCTACGCCTGGTTCGAGGCGGCTGTGGCGCGGCAGCGCGCGGGCGAGCCAGGAGCCCTGCGCCTGACCGAATTGACGGTGGATGAGCACCTGAGCGCCGCGCGCGCACGCCGGCCGGGCTTCGTGGGCCTGAGCTTCCCCGTCATCGCCGGCTTCAACGCCAACGGCGCCATGCCGCACTACCGCGCATCGCCCGACTCGTTCGCCGCCATCGAGGGCGATGGCCTGCTGCTCATCGACTCCGGCGGGCAGTACTTGGGCGGTACCACCGACATCACCCGCGTGTGGCCCATCGGCACTCCCACCGCGGCCATGAAGCGCGACTACACGCTGGTGCTCAAGGGCACCATGAACCTCAGCCGTACGCGCTTTCCGCGCGGCACGCTCAGCCCCATGCTGGACGCCCTGGCGCGCGCCCCGATGTGGCAGGAAGGCCTGGAGTTCGGCCACGGCACGGGCCACGGCGTGGGCTACTTCCTGAACGTGCACGAAGGCCCGCAGAGCATCAGCAAGGCCATCCCCGACGCCACCATGGCCATGGAGCCCGGGATGATCACTTCGGTGGAGCCGGGGGTCTACCGCCCGGGGCAGTGGGGCGTGCGCATCGAGAACCTGGTGATGAACGTACCCGCACAGACACCCGAGGGCTCCACCTTCGCCGAGATGCTGGAGTTCGAGACGCTCACCCTGTGCCCCATCGACACGCGCTGCATTGACCGTTCCCTGCTGCGCGAAGACGAGGTGGCCTGGTTGAACGCTTACCACGCGGTCGTGCGCGAGCGCCTGGCCCCGTTGGTCAGTGGTGCAGCGCGGGCCTGGCTGATAGAGCGCACCGAGCCGCTGGCCTGAGGCCGGGCCTGGCCTGGCCTGGCCCCGCTGGGCCACGGCCGGACTCAGAGCCCTGCGCGCTGCATCTTCGCGGCCAGGGCCTCGGTGAGCAGGTCCATGCTGTCCTGTAAATGAGCGCGGGTCTCGGCGCTGCCGCTGGCCTTGGCCACTGCCGCACGCAGGGATTTCTGCAGCGCCAGCGCCTCGGTGCGGATCAGACTGCGCGTGTCCGCGCGGCTGGACGTGGCCCGCAGCAGTTGGCCGGCGACGCGGTTGAGGTGCTCGCGCTGGATCTCGCGCCGGGCCGGCACGATGTCTGACGCGCCAGCCAGCTCACTCCAGACCTCGCTACGCAACCGGGCGTACAGCTCGGCCAGGCTGAAAGCCTCTCCGGGCGGCACCTTCGAGACGCTGTCCAGCAAGCGGTTGGCCACGCCGTCGCTCATCAGCTGGCTCAGCAAGGTCTTGCGCAGCTGGGTGACGAACGCGTCCAGCGAGAAATCCGTCTCCAAGGGCGTGCCCTCACCGAAAGAATCCGACCGGTCCTCGAAGTTCGGCGCCAGCTTGCGCTGCAGCGCTGGGCTGATCTTCAGGCTTTCAGCGGCCAGGACACCCTTGGACAGGGTGTCCAGCGCAGCGCGCTGCACCGAAGCCGACACGGGCAACAAGGGGTCGCGGCCGGTACCGGGATGGTCGCGCAGGGTGCGCACGCCGCCAATCTGGCGCGCAAGGATGCCTGCCGCCCGGCCCATGTCCCGAACAGCATAGGTGATCGCGCGGCGCAGCACCGAGTAGTCGGCCTCGGGTTTGAGCACACGCGTCTCCTGCCGTGCCAACAGATCGCGGCCGATCTCGAAGCTCTTCGTCGCGAACGCAACCGGATCGTCGCCCAAGTCGAATGTCAGCGACTCCGGGTCGATGCCCAGCCAGTTGTCCTCGTCGGTTCCATAAGCCAGCTCGCGCTCGGCGCTGCGCGCAGCGATGCGCTGCAATTCGGAGGCCTCCTGCTTGGCATCAATCGGCTTATAGGCGTACTCGATGGCCCAGAAGTCGTACGGGCCCAGAGCAACCTGCCATGCGGTACCGCCTTTCTGACCCGGAAGTGGGAGGTTGATAGCTGCGTACTCCATGATCGAGCCGGTCAGGCCATTGGCTCGCGTAAAGGTCTCGTCGGACAACTGGGTGTTGTCGTAGATGCGCGATGCTCGAAAGTTATGGCGCAACCCCAGTGTGTGCCCTACCTCGTGCATGGTCGTCTTCTTGATGGAGTCCATTACGAACTGTTGCACTTCGGGGCTGTCGGGATCCAACTCGCCACGGGACTCAAGAACTTCGAGCGCATAGGCCGTTTGTTCGGCTGCATGCTCCCCGTAAAGGCAAGCTTCACCATGGACGTGGTCGGTTGAAGAAGAGCCGGGCAACAGGCCTTCCTTCATCGCATCTGCTGCCTGCAGCAAGACACCCCAATCAGCCATGGAGCCGGTGGCTAATATCAGACTGCGCAGGCTCCGTATAGCTCGCCAGTTCAAGCTGTCCATGCCGATGTCCGCATCCAGGATCTCGCCCGTGCGTGGGTCCATGTGGCTGGGGCCGATGGCGCCGAAGCTCGGCTGGGCGTTGGTCATCCAGCGTATCGAGGCCACGCCCAGGTCCAGGGTGTCGAAGTCCGCATCATCGGCCTGCTGCTTCACGACGATGGCGTTCTGGAAGCCGATCTTCTCGAAGGCCTTGTTCCACTCCAGGATGCCGTCGGTGATGGCGCCGCGGTAGGCCACCGGAATGGTCTTGTCGAGCCAGTAGGTGATGGGCTTGACCGGCTCGGACAGGGCCGCGGCCGGGTCCTTCTTCTCCAGCCGCCAGCGGTTGACGAAGCGCTGCTTGGGCGTGCGCGCCAGGTCGCTGGTGAAGTCCTGCACCTGGGTGGTGAAGTGGCCGATCCGGGCATCGGACTTGCGCGGCACCATGGGCTGCTCGGGCAGCTTGCCCAGCGAGTAGTGCAGACCGAAGAACATGCTGCGCACATCGGGCAGACCGGACGGCGTGCTGGGCACGGGTGTCCCGGGCGGCGTGGGCGCGCCCGGCGTCGGGAAGCTGATGCTGGGCGTGGCGTAGTGGCTGGTGACCTCGAATACCACGAGGTCGGACTTGGCACGCACGTTGTCAATGCCGGAGTGACGCGGGTCGAAGCTGTAGCCTTGGCGGTAGGTACGGCCCAGGCTCATGCCGAGGCCCAGCATGTCGTTGACAAAAAGGCCGTTGGCTTCAACAAGGACCGTCTTGCGCTCGGGATGCGGCTGGCTGGCCACGGACGTGCTCGACAGCAAGCTGCGCGAGAAACCCGCCGCCACCGCCCGCGATTCCGGCGTACCGTTCTGGGCCACGAACTCGTTGTTCACGGCCATCAGGCGCACCTGTTGATGCACCCGCTGGAACTCCACGATCTGGGGCCGACCGTAGCCGCCCCAGCGGCTGGCCATGGATCCGCCGAAGAGCATCTTCTCGCCGATGCCACGCGAGATCTTGGGCGACAGGAAGAGAGGCTTCCCAAAGTCTTCGGGCTTGAGTTCCAGCCAGACCTTGTCGTCCTTCTGCCAGACAGTGAACAGCCCGTCGGTCTTCTTCGCGTCCTTGATGACGGTGGCAAAGGGCTGGGGCGTACCCGGAGCGGCGGGAGGCCCAGCTGGGGCTGCGCCCGCGGAGGGGCGAGCTCCAGGCACGGCACCTGACACCGGTGCAGACGCTGCGGCAGCGGCCACCGGGGCGGAAGCAGACGCGGCAGGCGCGGCGGCCTTCTTCGGCTCTGGTGAAGCCTTGGCGTCGGCGCCCGTCTGCGGGGCGGTCGCACAGCCCGCCACAACAAGAACGGCCGCCATCCAGGCGGCCGGTACCAGAACAAGGTTCGGAGATCTCAGGGTCATCGGTACACGCCTGCTAGAGGATCAATCCAGCAGTGTGGACCATAAAGCCCTACTGAGCCCAGGACCTGGGGAATCTCCCAGGCCTCAGATCGACTTGAAGCGCACGCGCTTGGGCCGTGCGCCTTCCTCACCGAGGCGCTTTCTCTTGTCGGCTTCGTACTCCTGGTAGTTGCCGTCGAAGAAGAACCACTGGCTGTCGCCCTCTGCGGCCAGGATGTGGGTGCAGATGCGGTCCAGGAACCAGCGGTCGTGGCTGATCACCATGGCGCTGCCGGCAAACTCCAGCAGCGCTTCTTCCAGGGCGCGCAGGGTTTCCACGTCCAGATCGTTGGAGGGCTCGTCCAGCATCAGCACGTTGCCGCCCTGGGCCAGGGTCTTGGCCAGGTGCAGGCGGCCGCGCTCGCCGCCGGAGAGGTTGCCCACCAGCTTTTGCTGGTCGTTGCCCTTGAAGTTGAAGCGGCCGATGTAGGCGCGGCTGGGCATCACGAACTGACCCACCACGATGTTGTCCAGGCCGCCAGAGATGTCTTCCCAGACCGTCTTGTCGTTGGCCAGGTTCTCGCGGCTCTGGTCTACAAACGCCAGCTTGGCCGTCTTGCCGATCAGCACCTCGCCGCTGTCGGGCTGCTCCACGCCCTGGATCATGCGAAACAGCGTGGACTTGCCGGCGCCGTTCGGGCCGATGATGCCCACGATGGCACCGGCCGGCACCTTGAAGTTCACGTTGTCCAGCAGCATGCGCCCGCCGAAGCTCTTGCTCACGCCCTTGAACTCGATGACCTCGTTGCCCAGGCGCTCGGCCACGGGAATGAAGATCTCGTTGGTCTCGTTGCGGCGCTGGTAGTCGACGTCGGACAACTCCTCGAAGCGGGCCAGGCGGGCCTTGCTCTTGGTCTGGCGGCCCTTGGCGTTGGAGCGCACCCACTTGAGCTCCTCCTTCATGGCCCGCATGCGGGCGTCTTCCTTCTTCTGTTCACCTTCCAGGCGCTTTTCTTTCTGGTCCAGCCAGTCGGAATAGTTGCCCTTCCAGGGGATGCCAGCGCCGCGGTCCAGTTCCAGGATCCACTCGGCCGCGTTGTCGAGGAAGTAGCGGTCGTGGGTGATGGCCACCACCGTGCCCGGGAAGCGTTGCAGGAAGTGCTCCAGCCACTCCACGCTCTCGGCATCCAGGTGGTTGGTGGGCTCGTCCAGCAGCAGCATGTCGGGCTTGCTCAGCAGCAAGCGGCACAGCGCCACGCGGCGCTTCTCGCCACCTGACAGGTGGCCGATGGTGGCCTCCCAGGGCGGCAGGCGCAGCGCATCGGCGGCCATCTCCAGTTGCAGATCGGTGTTCTCGCTGCCCGCCGCGGCAATGATGGCTTCCAGCTCGGCCTGCTCGGCCGCCAGCTTGTCGAAGTCGGCATCGGGCTCGGCGTACTCGGCGTACACCTCGTCCAGGCGCTTCTTGGCAGCCAGCACGCCGCCAATGCCCTGCTCCACCGCCTCGCGCACCGTCAGCGCCGCATCCATCTGCGGCTCCTGCGGCAGGTAGCCGATCTTCAGGCCGGCCATCGGTACCGCCTCGCCCTCGATGTCCTTGTCCAGGCCGGCCATGATCTTCAGCAGCGTGGACTTGCCCGAGCCGTTCAGGCCCAGCACACCGATCTTCGCGCCCGGGAAGAAGGACAGCGAGATGTCCTTCAGGATCTGCCGCTTCGGCGGCACGATCTTGCCGACGCGGTTCATGGTAAAGACGTATTGCGCCATGATGACTTCAGGTAGGTTGGTCTATCAACCGGACAAATTGTCGCTTCTGAGGAGCGGCCGTGTCCGTTCTGTTCGTGACGGGTGACCCGGTACTCAGCGCCTGCCAGAAGGCGGCCGGTAGCCGGTGGACGAAGGCGATCGCCCACCAGAGCCCGCAGACCCTGACGGCCGGCCCCCCCCGCCTTGAGGACGCCCACCCCGACCACCGCCACCCCCCCCACCACCACCACCGCGCCGCGTGCCACCGACCCCGATGGTCATGCGGCCCAGCACGATGGGCTCGGCCCTTTCGCTGGCGGGGGGCTCGAAGCCCGAAATGGTCTCGCGCGGGATGGCACGCTTGATCAGCTTCTCGATGTCGCGCAGGAAGATCTCCTCGTCCAGGCACACCAGCGACACGGCCTCGCCTGTGGCCCCGGCCCGGCCCGTGCGGCCGATGCGGTGCACGTAGTCCTCGGGGATGTTGGGCAGCTCGAAATTCACCACGTGCGGCAGTTGGTCGATGTCGATGCCACGCGCGGCGATGTCGGTGGCCACCAGCACTTGCAGATCGCCGCTCTTGAAGTCGGCCAGCGCCTTGGTGCGCGCCCCTTGGCTCTTGTTGCCGTGAATGGCCATGGCGCTGATGCCCACGTCGTTCAGGTAGTCGGTCAGGCGGTTGGCGCCATGCTTCATGCGCGTGAACACCAGCACCTGGTGCCAGTCGCCCGACTTAATGAGGTGGCTGAGCAGCTCCTTCTTGCGTTCGCGGCCCACCGGGTGCACCTTCTGCGCGATGTTCTCGGCCGTGGCATTGCGCCGCGCCACCTCGATCAAGGCCGGCTCGTTCAGCAGCCGGTCGGCCAGGGCCTTGATCTCGTCGCTGAAGGTGGCCGAGAACAGCAGGCTCTGCTTCTTCTCCGGCAGCATGGCCAGCACCTTCTTGATGTCGTGGATGAAGCCCATGTCCAGCATGCGGTCGGCCTCGTCGAGCACGAAGATCTCCACGTGCTTGAGGTCCAGCGTGCCCTGCTGGTGGTGGTCGAGCAGCCGCCCGGGCGTGGCCACGAGGATGTCCACCCCCTTGCGCAGGCGGTCGATCTGCGGCTGCATGCCCACGCCGCCGAACATCACCATGCTGGTGATGGGCAGGTACTTGCCGTAGGTGCGCACGCTCTCCTCCACCTGCGCGGCCAGTTCACGTGTGGGCGTGAGGATGAGGGCACGGATGGCGATGCGCCCGCGCGCGTCGCGCTTGGGCGGCTGCGCCGCCAGCCGGTGCAGCATGGGCAATGTGAAGCCGGCGGTCTTGCCGGTGCCGGTCTGGGCGCCGGCCATGAGGTCTCCGCCCTTGAGCACGGCGGGGATGGCTTGCGCCTGGATGGGTGTGGGGATGTCGTAGCCCTGATCGCGCACGGCACGCAGGAGCGGCTCGGCCAGGCCGAGGTCGGTGAAGTTCATTCAGGAATAAGGCCCGTGGGGGCCGTGGTTCGCTGCCTGCTGGGGCCTGTGCTCGGTGCCGGGGCACCGAAGGCCCACCAGTCCGAAGGCGCGAGGGTTTTGAGAGCGCCGGATGCGGCGTCGTCGGGGCGACTGGAAGACCCAACGAGACGCAGTGTAGGCGATTGCACTACCCCCGCCGCGTGCTCCATCGCAACCAGGCCAGCGCGCCCAACGCAAAAGGCGCGCCCACCCAGGGCAGGTGGCGGGGTTCGAGGTGCGCGAGTGCGGCGCCGCCCACCGCCGCGCCCAGGGCAATGCCCAGGTAGAGCATGGAGTTGTTGAGCGACAGCGCCAGCGGCGTGTCGGGCCCGGCCAACTGCGCCAAGCGCACCTGCTGCGGGGCCATCATGCTGAAGCCGCACACACCCCAGGCCACCAGGACGGCGGCCATCGCAGGCAGATGCCCGGCGGTCAAGGGCAACAGCAGCATGCAAACGCTCATGCCCGTCAGGCTGAAGGTCAGGCTGCGGCGCGGGCCCAGACGGTCGGCCGCGCGCCCGCCCCCCAGCGTGCCCACCACGCCCGCCACGCCAAACAGCGAGATCACTGCCGACAGGACGCCAGGCTCCATGGGGCTGAGCGATTTCAGCACCGGTCCGATGTAGGAGAACACCAGGAAGATCGCGATGAAGTAGACCAGCGTGAGCAGGTACACCGATCGCACGGCCGGTTGGCGCAACAGCAGCACCGCCCCCCGCCAAGACGGTCCGGTCACGCCAAGGCGCCCGGCCGGCAGGGCCTTCCACAGGGACAGGGCGGCCAGCAGTGTCAGCAGCACCGCCGCCCACACCGGCAGGCGCCAGCCCCAGCCCAGCCCGACCCAGGTGGCCAGCGGGATGCCGGTGACATAGCTCAGGCTCATGCCCACGAAGACGATGGACAGGGCCTGGGCCCTGCGCTCCACCGGGGCCACCGCCACCGCCAAGCCCGCCATCATGGCCGTGGCCGCAGAGCCACAACCCATCAGCACGCGGGCGCCCAGCAGCGTGGGCAGGTCCTGGGCCAGCGCCGTGACGACATTGCCCGCTGCAAACAACACCAGCGCGATGGCCAGCGCCAGCCGCGGCGCCAAGCCGGCCGTGACCACCAGGAAGGCCGGTGCCAGCAGGGCCGTGGCCATCGAGTAGACGGTGGTGGCCTGCCCCACCGCTCCCACCCCGACGCCGAACGATTTCGCCATGGGCACCAGCAGCCCGGCGTTCATGAACGCCGCGGTGCCGATGACCAGGTTGACGAGGCCGAAGAGGTAGAGCAGTCGGGGCAAGGGCGCGCTTCAGCCCCTGCCGTGCTTGGCGATCAGTGCCTTGGCGGTGGACAGGAGTTGAGCGCCCTTGAAGCCGCGCTTGTCCATGTCGGCCACCCACTCGTCGTCCACGTTGCTGGACAGCTTGACGAACTCCTCGCGCTGGGCGGCGGTGAACTGGTAGATGGTGTTGCCGCGGTCCACCGCCGTCTTGCGGCCGGCAGGGTCATTGCTCTGCTGGGTCTTGCCCAGCCATGCCGAGGCCGCCATGCCGGAGTTGGCGTCGATCACGCGCTTGAGGTCGGGCGCCAGCGAGTTGTACTTCGCGGTGTTCATGGCCATCACGAAGGTGGTGGTGTAGAGCGCACCGCCCGTGTTGTCGAACTCGCTGTGGAACTTGGTGAGCTCATGCACCTTGATCGACGGCACCACCTCCCAGGGAATGGCGCAGGCGTCGATGGTGCCCTTGGACAGGGCGTCGGTGATGGCCGGCAAGGGCATGCCCACGGGCGTGGCGCCCACCGCACCCAGCATCTTGGTGATCTGCCGCGTGGGGCCGCGCACCTTCATGCCCTTGAGGTCCGCCACGCTCTTGATCTGCTTGGTGGCCGAATGAAACATGCCCGGGCCATGCACCTGCAAGGCGATGACGTGGGTGTCCTTGAACTCGTCGGGTGCCTGGGTCTGCACGTACTCCCAGTAGGCCTTGGAGGTGGCCTCGGCGTTGTTCATCATGAAGGGCAGCTCGAACACTTCCACGCGCGGGAAGCGCCCGGCCGTATTGCCCGGCAGCGTCCAGACGATGTCCACCACGCCGTCGCGCGCCTGGTCGTACAACTGCACGGGCGTGCCGCCGAGCTGCATGGCCGGGTAGCCCTCGAATTTGATGCGTCCGCCGGAATCTTTCTCCACCTTCTCCATCCAGGGCTTGTGCATGGTCAGCCAGACGTTGGACATCGGCGCCATGAAGGTGTGGAACTTCAGGGTCACGGTCTGCTGGGCCAGGCCCGACAGGTGGGGGGCACCCAGCACGGCAGCCGCAGCGGTGCCCTGGACGAATTGACGACGCTTCATGGAACAGTCTCCTTTGAATGACGGGCCGGTGGAACGATTGAATGGCCGCACTGTAAGCACCGCCCCGCCCCAGGTAAAGACGGGTTTCCCTGATGGTCGCGGGGGCACTCGGCCGGTGCACCGCCCTATGCACCAACCGCTGCACTACCCGATGTACTTCACCAGGAACAGCGAGATGGACGGGAAAAACAGCAGCAGCAGCGTGCGCAGGGTGTCGCTGATCAGGAAGGGCATCACGCCGCGGTAGCTCTCGGCAATGGGCACGTCCTTGGCGAGGGAATTGACCACGTAGACATTCAGGCCGACGGGCGGGGCGAGCATGCCGAAGCCGACCGTCATCAGCACCATGATGCCGAACCAGATGCCCACGCTTTCCTTGGACATGCCGAAGTCCAGGCCGATCACCATCGGAAAGAAGATGGGAATGGTCAGCAGGATCATCGACAGCTCGTCCATCACCGAGCCCAGCACCACGTAGAACAGCATGATCGCGGCCACCACGGCCACCGGCGCAAGGCCCCAGCCCTGCACCACCGATGCCAGCTGCCCCGGCACCTGGGTCAGGGCCAGCGCCGAGTTCATCAGGTCGGCGCCGAGGAAGATCATGAAGATCATGGCCGAAGCTTCGGCCGTGGCGTAGAAGCAGTGCTTGAACTTCTGCCAAGTGATCTCGCGCTTGAGCAGTGCCGCGATGAAGGTGGCCGCGGCGCCCACCGCCGCACCTTCGGTAGGGGTGAACTTGCCGGTGTAAATGCCGCCAAAGACGATGAGGAAGACGATGGCGATCGGGCCGATCCCCCACAGCGCAGAGAGCGTCAGCCGGGGGACCTCGGCGTGCTCGGGCGCGTGCCCGGGCACCACGCGCACGTAGATGGCGATGGCCACCATGTAGCCCAGCATGGCGATGATGCCGGGGATCATCGCGGCAGCAAACAGTTTGGCGATGTTCTGCTCGGCCAGGATGGCGTAGATGACCAGCGGGACGCTGGGCGGGATGAGGATCCCGAGCGTGCCGCCTGCGGCCAGGGTGCCGGTGGCCAGGCGGCCGGAGTAGCCGTGACGGCGCATCTCGGGCAGCGCCACCGAGGTGATGGTGGCCGCGGTGGCGACTGACGAGCCGCAGATGGCGCCGAAGGCGGCGCAGGCCAGCACCCCGGCCATGGCCAGGCCGCCGCGAAAGCGTCCCATCACGGCCGCCGCGAACCCGAACAGCGCCTTGCTGATCCCGCCCTGGGTAGCAAAGTTGCCCATCAGGATGAACAGCGGGATGACGCTCAGGTCGTAACTCGCGAAACGGGCGAAGGCCTGGGTGTTGAGGAAGTTGGCCAGCGGCAACCAGCCGGCCTGCGCGATGTAACCCACCGCGCCGGCAGCGAACATCGCAATGGAGATGGGGGTGCGCATAGCCATCAGCACCAGCATGATGGCGAAGATGGTCACGGTCAGGGCGATGGGGCTCATGGGGCGGCCTCCTCTTCAAAGCCCCTCCAGGCCTGGGTGAGCCCGATCGCCGCCGTGAGCACCAGCGGGGGCACCATGAAGGCGTAGACGATCCAATCCGGAAAGCCCAGCATCATGGACCCGGCCCCGCTGTTCCAGGCGTTGACCCCGCCGATGCCCGAGCGCCAGGCCAGCAGCCCCATGCACAGCGCCAGCACCAGGGCACCCAGGCGGTCCAGGCCCGCATTGGTGGCCCCGGAGGCCTTGGTGGTGAAGAAGTCCACGATGATGTTGGCACGCCGCGCCTGGCACCAGGGCATGAACAGGGCGATGGCGGCGCCAGCAGCCGAACCCGAGAGTTCAAAGTCACCCACGATGGTCCAGCCGGTGGTGTTGCGGCCGATCAGGCTGACACAGGTCATCAGCGTGATGGCGGTGAGCAACACCCCCGCCAGCACCGCGCAGGTCTTGGCCAGGCTTTCAAGGATCTTCAAGGGGTTGTCTCCGGAAGAGGCAGGTTCAGGGGGAGAAGGGGGAGGATGGGAAGATGGGGGCGAACCTTGGGTCTGGCATCTGGGGCCTTGGCAGGCTGGCGAAACCGTGAGCGTAACTTCACAGGCGACCGAAATACTCCCGCCGGTCCCACTCTGCCTTGTCGGCGGCAGCGGCGTGGCGCGAGACCTCGCTGGACTTCAGGTGCGCATACCAGCGGACGACCTCGTCGCCCAGGCCGGCGCGCAGGGCCGTGTTGGCCTCCAAGGCATCCAGGGCCTCGCTCAGGCTCGTGGGCAGGGTCTGCCCCTGGCCGGCATAAGGCGCGTCGGTGGCGGGCGGGGGCCGCAACCCCTGGCGCAGACCGTCCAGTCCGGCGTACACATGCCCGGCCATGGTGAGGTACGGGTTGGCTGATGGCTCGCCCAGGCGGTTCTCTATGCGGGTGGCCGCCTCACCCGCGCCGCCCACCACGCGCAGCAGGGCCCCGCGGTTGTCGCGCCCCCAGAGCACCGACTGTGGCGCCAGCGCGTTCGGCCGGAAGCGGCCATAGGCGTTGACCGTGGGCGCGCACAGCGCCGCCAGCGCCGGGGCGTGGGCCAGCAGACCAGCCAGCCACTGCGCGCCAGTGGCCGAAAGGGTGTGCTCTGCGTCCTGCGCCGTGGTGCCGGGCGCGGGGTGCGCGCGGGTGAAGGCGTTGCCGCCGGTGGTGAGGTCGATCACCGAGTGGTGCAGGTGCCAGCCGCTGGACATGATGTTCGGAAACGGCGGGCGGCACATGAAGCTGGCGTGGTACCCGGCGCGGCGCAGGGCCTGGCGCACGCCGTTGCGGAACAGCACCATCGCGTCGGCCGCGGCCAGCGCATCCATCGGCTCGAACACGGCCTCGAACTGGCTGGGCCCGAGCTCGATCTCGAGGGAGTGCAGCGGCAGGCCCAGGCCCTGGGCCGTGGCCTGCACGATGCGCAGCGCCTCGTCGGCCTGGTCGGCCCATTCCTCGCTCAGCAGGTGGTAGCCCGGGTGCAGCAGTTGCACGGCCGGCGGCTCGTGCGGCCAGGCGGCCGCCATCGGGTCCAGCCGGGGGTCGGTGATGCGGTAGATGTGGAACTCCACCTCCAGCCCGCAGCGCAAGCCGTAGCCGGCCTCGGCCAGCGCCCGCAGCGCGTGCTGCAGCACGCGGCGGGTGTCGAAGGGCACGGGGCGGGCGTCAGCAAACCAGGCCTGGGCCAAGAGGGCACCCGTGTCTGGCGCCCAGGGCAAGGTGTGGAAGCTCGCCGGGTCAGGCAGCAGCATCAGATTGCCGGCGAACTCGAAGCCGGGCAACTGGTCTTTCACCGCGGCGTCGAACACCGGCCAGGCGGTGCGGTCCGAGGTGTCCTTCAGCAGCATGGTGCCCACCAGGCCCACCCCGTTGTCCAGCGCGTCCTGCAGCGCCGCGGTCATCAGGGTCTTGCCGCGCATCACGCCATGGGTGTCACACCAGCCGATGCGCACGCGCTCAAGCCTGCCCGCCCGCACCGCGCGCAGCACTTCCTGAACGGCTGCCTCGCGTCCAGGGCTGGCTTGGCCGTCCGGGTCAACCAGGCCGCACCGGGCGGCGAAGGTCTTCATGGTTGCGTGGCGCCTGGGGAACGCGGGCAAGGCGGGCAGTACATCCCCTAACTCTAAGGCCGGCAGGCCGCCAACGCCATCGTGGCAACTACGGTATCCACCGGGTGCGCCCTCACGAAAGAGCGCCGCTGCCGGACCCCCGTAGCCGTTCGCACTGAGCTTGTCAAGTGCACACGAGGGCTTCGACGGGCCTGTCCTGAGCGTAGTCGAAGGGCTCAGCCCGAACGGCTTCTTCGCGAACGCCGGGGGTCGCGTCCCGGTCGCGGTCATGGGCCTGGGATGCTCACAAGTCCTCCAGCGCGCTTGCCACCAGGGCCTCCACACGGGCCCGGTCGCCCAGTTCCTGGGCCAGCAACAGCGCCAGCTTGGTGAGCATCAGTTCCGACCGGCCTTTCGGCGCGCGGTCGATGGCCTCGGCCAGCAGGTCGTACACGCTTTCCAGGTCAGGCAAGGTCAGGCCGGGCATGGGCAGCACTCCGGGGGTGAGATGAGGGGACAGGAGCTCAGGCTGCATGGCCCAGACCGCGGCGCAGTGCCGCCTGCACACGCGCTGGCGTGACGGCATGCCAGCGCGCGCACACGTGCTGGTCAGGCCGCACCAGCAGGGCCGAGCCGGGGCCGCGCAGGCCCAGCGCATGCCCGCCGGCGCAGGCCGCCAGCGTGGCCTCGTCGTCCACGAGCAGCGTGAAGCGCCCGGCCCCCGTGCCGCACCACCTGTCCAGCAAGAACCCCTCGCCCCAGCGGAAGTTGGGCAGCGGCGCGCCATTGACCGGGCCCGCCGTGAAGGCGGCGCTGTCGTCGTCGGCCGCATTCAACGGCGAATCCAGG
Source organism: Betaproteobacteria bacterium (assembly GCA_037127635.1). Taxonomy (GTDB): domain Bacteria; phylum Pseudomonadota; class Gammaproteobacteria; order Burkholderiales; family Burkholderiaceae_C; genus Rubrivivax. Next base: position 95,553 of record JBAXYD010000010.1, read on the forward strand.
TAGTCATGCGGACGCGAGGTGCGCCAGTGGTACAGCGGACGCACGAAGTCGTGCGTGAGCGACAGCGACAGCACGGCATCGCGCAGCAGGCGAAAGCCCTGGGTGGGCGGGGTCATGAAGCGCGTGCTCTTGCCCGCCTCCTGCACGATCTCCCGGGCGGCGGCCACGCGCTCGTGGCTGTAGCTGTGCATCAGGTCCGGCCCGCCAACACCCTGCACCGTGGCCGCCAGCTTCCACGCCAGGTTCTGCGCGTCCTGCAAGCCGGTGTTGGCGCCACGCACCCCGAAGATGGGCAGCAGGTGCGCGGCGTCACCTGCAAAGGCGATGCGGCCGTGCACATAGCTGGGCAGGGTGAGCGCACGCGCCGAGTACACCGAGCTCCAGTCCAGCTCCCAGGGCGCGCCGGCATGGCCGATCAGGGCCAGCTGGGCGTCGATGCGTGCCTTCAGCGCGGCAGGTTCCAGCGCCTGCTCGGGCGTTTCGCCCGGCGGCAGCTGGTAGTCCACGCGCCAGAGGGAATCCGGCTCGCGGTGCATGAGCACGGTGTTGCCCGGATTCCACGGTGGGTCGAAGAAGGCCAGGCGCTCGGTGGGCAGGGGCAGGTCGATGCGGATGTCGGCGATGACGAAGCGGCCCTCATACGCAGCGCCTTCGAGCTTCAGGCCACAGGCGGCGCGCAGTGCCGAGCGCGCGCCGTCGGCGGCCACCACCCAGGGGGCGTGCTGGACATACGCGCCATGGGGCGTGTCGATCTCCAGCGTCACGCCAGTGGCGGCCTCAGCACTCCCGGCCCCGTCGTCTTGGTCGACCAGCCGCGTGACCTTGTGCCCCCAACGCACCTGCACGTGGGGGAGAGCCGCCAGCGCATCCAGCAGGTACTCCTCCACGTAGGGCTGCTGCAGGTTGGTCATGGGGAAGTAGCGATCGTCCACGCGGTGCGGGGCCTCCATGCGAAAGACGCGCTGGCCGCGGTAGAACGAGTTGCCGAAGCGCCAGGGCAGGCCCTTGGCCATGACACGTTCGGCCACCCCGGCCTGCTGCAGGATCTCCATCGAGCGGCGCGTGAAAACGATGGCGCGGCTGCCTTCGCTGACCTGCAACTCGCTTTCCAGCACGGCCACGCGCACGCCCCGGCAGGCCAGGCCCAGCGCGGTGACCAGACCGATCGGGCCGGCGCCCACCACCAGCACCTGCAGGTCGGCATCGGCCACGGCCGGGGTCGGCGCATGCACCTGGTAACGGTAGTAGATCGACGGCCGCGGCGCAGCGGTGGGCTGGTGCATGGCGAGGGGAGCAGAGCGAGTCAACTTTTATGAGTATGCTGACGATCAGCAGAATGATATTCTGGCCGTTTCGAGACCAGGGTGATCCCCCATATGGCCGAGGCACGCGACGACGGCACCCCAGACATCGAAGCCCAGCCCGGGCACTTGATCCGCCGTCTTCAACAGTTCGCCGTGGCGCTGTTCATGGACGAAACGCAGGGCCTGGACTTGACGCCGGTGCAGTTTGCCGCGCTGGCCGCCGCCCACCGCCAGCCCGACATGGACCAGCGCTCGCTGGCCGCAAGCATCGGCTTCGACACCTCCACCACAGGGGGCGTGCTCGACCGACTGGAGAGCCGCGGCCTGATCCAGCGCAGCTCGTCGCCCGACGACCGCCGTGTGAGGCTGATCAACCTCACCGCCGCCGGAGAGCAGATGCTTGGCGCAGTGACTCCCCCCATGCTTGCAGCCCAAACCCGCATCCTCGCCCCGCTGTCCGAGGAGCAGCGCCCCGTCTTCATGGAGATGATGGAGCGGCTGGTACGCGCCCACCAGGACGGCAGGCCCAGCCCCTGATGCAACTGAGCTTTCTCGGCGCGGCTGACACGGTCACGGGCTCCCGCCATCTGGTGGCGCTCGGCGGGCAGCGTGTGCTGCTGGATTGCGGGCTCTACCAGGGCTTCAAGGTCTTTCGCGAGCGCAACTGGCAACCGCCCACAGCCCAGATGCTGGCCGCTGACGCGGTGGTGCTCAGCCATGCACACCTGGACCACTGCGGCTGGCTGCCGGTGCTGGTGAAGGCCGGCTGGAGCGGCCGCGTGATCGCCTCACCGGCCACGCGAGACCTGGCCGAGGTGCTACTGCTCGACAGCGCGCATCTGCAGGAGGAAGACGCCCGCCGCGCCAACCGCTATGGCTACTCCCGGCACGAGAAGGCGCTGCCGCTGTACACCCGCGCTGACGCCCTGAAGGCCATCGCCCGCATCGAGACGCTCGATCCCGGTCAGGGCCTGCGCCTGGGCGAGGTTGAACTGGGCTTGAGCCCCATCGGCCACCTGCTGGGCGCCTGCGCCGTGACGCTGAGCCACCGCAAGGAGCGGCTGGTGTTCTCGGGCGACATCGGGCGCCAGCAGGACCTGTTGATGCCCGCGCCCCAGAAGCTCGCCCGCGCCGACGTGCTGCTGGTGGAATCGACCTACGGCAACCGCCGTCATCCGGCCGAGGACTCCGCCGCCCGACTGGCGGCCGTGATCTGCGAGACCGTGGCGCGTGGGGGCTCGGTGCTGATGCCCAGCTTTGCGGTGGGGCGGGCGCAGGCCCTGCTGCTGGTGCTGCAACGCTTGAAGGCGGCAGGGGCGATTCCGCGCGACCTGCCGGTGTTCCTGGACAGCCCCATGGCCACGCAGGCCACCGAGTTGTACCGGCGCCACCACAGCCTCATGCGCATCAGCGCCAGCGAGGCCCGCAACCTGCTGCAGGGCGTGCGCGTGACCGCCACCGCCCAGGCCTCGATGCGGTTGTCGAACCTGCGCTACCCCTCGGTGATCGTCTCAGCCAGCGGAATGGCCACCGGCGGGCGGGTGCTTCACCACCTCAAGGTGATGGCCCCAGAGAGCAAGCACCACATCGTGTTCGCCGGCTTTCAGGTGGCGGGCAGCCGCGGGGCTCGCCTGGTGGGCGGTGCCACCGAGGTGAAGGTGCATGGTGAATACGTGCCGGTGCGCGCCGCCGTAACCCAGCTGGAGGGCTTTTCAGGCCACGCCGACAGCGATGAACTCATGGCCTGGCTGCGTGGCTTTCGCAAGGCGCCGCGCCAGACCTTCGTCGTGCACGGCGACCCGGCTGCCAGCGATGCGCTGCGCCTGCGCATCCAGGAAGAACTGGGCTGGGCCGTGCGGGTGGCCTCGCACGGGGACACCGTGGAGGCCTGAGGCGAGAAAGCCGGCGCTGGGCCGGCTATACCAAAGGAGCGGCTGGCGCTGGGCCGGCCTCACCAGAAGAACGGCCGGCACCCGGCCGGCCTTGGGAGCAAACTGCCCGCTTCAGGCGGCAGGCTTGTCAGCCGCCTTCTTCGCCGGCTTCTTCGCAGCCTTCTTGGTCGACTTCTTGGCGGCCTTCTTGTCGGCTTTCTTCTCAGATTTCTTTTCCGCCTTCGCCTCGGGCGCCGGGGCAGGGGCCGTCGCAGCAGCAGGCGCCGGGGCAGCAGCCGGCCTGGCCGGGGCCGCTGGCGCTGCAGGCGCTGCGGCCTGGGCGAACGCGCCGGCGGAGAAGGCGACGGCGGCGAACAAAGCGATGATGGACTTCATGGTGGACCCTTCGGAGTTGACCGCCCCGATGCGGAGCTGCCTATGCATTCAACGCGCCGGTCTGGCCACCGTTGACACTTTTCAGTGTCTCAGAACGGATGGACGCTGAACTTACACGAACACACCCTGCCGCATCCACTTGGTGGCCACCCACTTCTCACCGGCCAGCACCGGGGCACCGCCGTGCAAGGTCTTGGTGATCGGGTGCGGTCGGTCGTAGCTGAAGAAGACGGCACTGCCGCGCACCGGCGCCACCTCCAACCCGGCATCGGGGAACACCGTCGCCCCGCCCCGCTCGGGCGTGTTCAGGTACATCACCAACGTGCCCACGCGCTGGCCGCCGCGCTCGACGATCTTGGGCGTGCCTGGCTGCGCCGGGTCAAAGTAATCGTTGTGCGGCTTGTACTGCGCGCCCGGCGGGTAGCGCAGGATCTGCAGGCCCTCACCGCGCTCCAGCGGCCAGTTCAGCAAGGTGGCAATGCGGCGCTCGATGCGGTCGATGAGCGGTGTCTCGCCGCGCTCGAAGAACATGCCATCGCTGGTGCGGGCCGCGTGCACTTCGCTACCGCCCGTAGCGGTGTCCACGGTCTCCGAGCGCACCAGCCGCGGGGCGGCCTGGGCCATGAGACCGTCACACTCCTCGTCGGTGAGCAGGTGGCCGAAGATGACCACACGCGGCAGGCGCAGCGCCATCACCACCGTCACCGGGTGCCCGTCCACGACCACAACGTTGGCGCCCTCGTCCAGGCTCGGCTCCGGCACGTTGGAGCCGCCCGGCACGGGCTCGCGAAGGCTGGCCAGATGGCCGCGCAAGGTCTGCTCCATGGCGTCCAGCGCCACGTCTTCGTGCCAGCCGCTGGTCACCATGGCCTTGACCACGTCCTCGGGCAGGCAGCCGGCTTCAGCCTGGGCAATGATCCAGCGGCGCAACTCGGGCGTGACCTGCTGGAGGGGGGTGGCGGCGGTGCTGTCAGTGCTGCTGGTAGAGGACATGGCGGCTCCTGCGAGGGCTTGCTTCGGTACGGCGAGGGGCGTGTGTGATGGCGGACGCGGTGGCGGAAACAGGACGCGGAATACCCAGGGCGGGGCCGGCTCAGAGCTTGTGCAGTATTCCGGCGCGCCCGAGCGGGCGTTCCAAAGGGTGCCGATCAAGGCGCAAAGCACAGCCGTAGCTCGGGCTACGGCGAGCATTTGCAACGCCAAGCGGCGCCCTTTGGGGCGAACGAGCGGGTGTGCGGGGGTATTTCACAAGCTCTCAGTCTGCCAGCCGGCGCCGGAAGACCAGGCGCCCGTCGGTGCTCGCGCCAGCGTCCAAGGCATAGCCCTCGGCGTCGAAGGCCCGCAGCGCCTGGGGCGTGCGCGCCTTGTGCTCGATGGCCCAGCGGCACATCAAGCCGCGCGCACGCTTGGCAAAGAAGCTGATGGTCTTGTACTGGCCGCCCTTCCAGTCCTCGAACTGGCACTCCACCACGCGGGCCTGCAGCGCCGGGCGCAGCGCCACGCGGGCGTACTCCTGCGAGGCCAGGTTCACCACGGTGGGGCTCTTGTCCTGCGCCAGCAGCTCATTCAGGTGCTGCGCAACGGTGTCGCCCCAGAAGGCATACAGATTCTTGCCTCGGGGGTTGGCCAGCGCGGTGCCCATCTCCAGCCGGTAAGGCTGTAGACGATCCAGCGGGCGCAGTACGCCATACAGGCCGGAGAGGATGACCACATGCTCCTGCGCCCAGACCAAATCAGGCGTGGACAGGGTGCTGGCGTCCAGCCCCTCGTACACGTCACCGTTGAAGGCCAGCACCGCCGGCTTGCTGTTGTCAGGCGTGGCCTCGCGCTGCCAGGCAGCGTAGCGGCCAACGTTCAGCATGGCCAGCGCGTCAGAGAGTTCCATCAACTCGGCCACCTGCGCGGGCGTCTTGTGGCGCAGCACGCCGATCAACTCGGCCGCCTGGCCCACGAACAGTGGGTCGGTGGCCTTCTTGGCCACGACGCCGCGCACCGGGGTGTCGTAGTCCAGGGTCTTGGCGGGGGACAGCAGGAACAGCATGGCGCAATCGGGTTGTGCGGGAGCGTTGTACGGTACAGGTCAGGCCGATGGGGACCGGAAAGGTGCTGCCGGAATGCAGCGATCCCGGAGCGTGGCTTTGCATCGCAAGCTGATTGTGGCGCGATGCCAAAGACGTGTGGTGAAGTGTGTAGTGTCCAGGCGTGACGCTCACAGGCCCAAGGGGTGCAGCCTCACCTGAAGTCACGGCTGCGCGTGGCCAGGCCGGCCAGCAAGGAAGAGTGGTCTTCCAGGCGCCGGGCCACCAGGTGGCGCACCTCGCCCTCGCACTGCCACACGCCGTAGACGGTGAGCAGGCGGCTGGCCAGCAGCGGGCGGCGCTGGGCCTGGGCCACCGCCGGCCAGACGATGACGTTGACGTGGCCGGTCTCGTCCTCCAGCGTGACGAAAACCACGCCCTTGGCGGTCTGCGGCCGCTGACGGTGCGTGACCAGGCCGCTGGCGCGTGCCAGCCGGCCGTGGGGATAGTCGCGCAGCACCGCAGCAGGCTGCACCTTGAAGCCGCTGAGCGTGGACCGCAGCAGCCCCACCGGATGGGCCTTGAGCGACAGGCCGGTGGCGCGGTAATCCGCCAGGGTGTCCAGGCGCAGCTCGGGTGCGTCCAGCGTGGCCTGGGCTTCGTGCGTGCGGGTGTTGCGCAACAGGGTGGTGGCGCGGGTGTCCACGCCGGCCACCGCCCAGGCGGCCTGGTGACGGTGGCCGGACAGACCGGCCAGCGCATCGCCCTGGGCCAGCAACTGCAGCTCCCGCGCGTCCAGTCCGGCGCGCCGCGCCAGGTCTTCCGGGCTGTCGAAGGGCCGGAACCCCGGCTCGCCGGGCCGCCCGCCACGCGCCTGCTCGATGCGCCGGGCCGCCGCCTCGGACAGCCCCGACAGGCGGCTCAGGCCCAGGCGCACGGGAACCAGGCCGGGCGAGGCGCCCTCGCCCTCGCCCTCGCCCTCGCCCTCGCCCTCGCCCTCGCCCTCGCCCTCGCCC
>JBAXYD010000011.1:0-100480 GCA_037127635.1 Betaproteobacteria bacterium
TCGATCAGGCGATGATCTTGGCCACGACGCCGGCGCCCACGGTGCGCCCGCCTTCGCGGATCGCGAACCGCAGACCCTCTTCCATGGCGATCGGCGCAATCAGCTTGACCGTGATGCTCACGTTGTCACCCGGCATCACCATCTCCTTGTCCGCCGGCAACTCCACCGCACCCGTCACGTCCGTCGTGCGGAAATAGAACTGCGGCCGGTAGTTGTTGAAGAACGGCGTGTGGCGCCCGCCCTCTTCCTTGCTCAGCACGTAAATCTCGGCCGTGAAATGCGTGTGCGGCTTGACGCTGCCCGGCTTGCACAGCACCTGACCACGCTCCACGTCCTCGCGCTTGGTGCCCCGCAGCAAAATGCCCACGTTGTCACCCGCCTGGCCCTGGTCCAGCAGCTTGCGGAACATCTCCACGCCCGTGCACGTCGTCTTTTGCGTGTCGCGGATGCCCACGATCTCGATTTCCTCGCCCACCTTGACCACGCCGCGCTCCACGCGCCCCGTGACCACCGTGCCGCGACCCGAGATCGAGAACACGTCTTCCACCGGCATCAGGAACGCGCCGTCAATCGCGCGCTCAGGCGTGGGGATGTAGCTGTCCAGCGCATCGGCCAGCTTCAGGATCGCCTGCTCGCCCAGCGGACCCTTGTCGCCTTCCATCGCCAGCTTCGCGCTGCCGTGCACGATCGGCGTGTCGTCGCCCGGGAAGTCGTACTTGCTCAGCAGCTCGCGCACTTCCATCTCGACGAGCTCCAGCAGCTCGGCGTCGTCCACCATGTCGCACTTGTTCAGGAACACGATGATGTAGGGCACGCCCACCTGGCGCGCCAGCAGGATGTGCTCGCGCGTCTGCGGCATCGGGCCGTCAGCGGCCGAGCACACCAAAATCGCGCCGTCCATCTGCGCCGCACCCGTGATCATGTTCTTCACATAGTCAGCGTGCCCGGGGCAGTCCACGTGCGCATAGTGACGGTTGGCCGTCTCGTACTCCACGTGCGCCGTGTTGATCGTGATGCCGCGCGCCTTCTCCTCCGGCGCCGCGTCAATCTGGTCGTAGGCCTTGGCCTCACCACCAAACTTCGCCGACAACACCGTTGTGATCGCCGCCGTCAGCGTCGTCTTCCCATGGTCCACGTGTCCAATTGTCCCCACGTTCACGTGCGGCTTGGTACGCTCAAACTTGCCTTTTGCCATTGCGAATCTCCCGACGAGAAACATGAAACCGCACAAGCGGCTCAAGATGAAACATGGTGCCCATGGCGCGGATCGAACGCGCGACCTCTCCCTTACCAAGGGAGTGCTCTACCACTGAGCCACATGGGCGTCGACACGGGTCTGGGCTCCAAGGGGCTCAACCCAGACCGGTGACGACTACCTGACCAACACTTTCAACATGAAACCAAACCTGCATGACCGAACAGGGTGGAGCGGGAGACGGGAATCGAACCCGCGTCATTAGCTTGGAAGGCTAGGGTTCTGCCATTGAACTACTCCCGCTGGCAGCCACCGCGAAGACCGGTCAAGTTTTCTGGTGGAGGAGGCTGGATTCGAACCAGCGTAGGCGTAAGCCAACAGATTTACAGTCTGCCCCCTTTAGCCACTCGGGCACCCCTCCACGAAGAACCCACAACTGTAGCACAGCCTGAGCGAGGTCAAGAACCCAGCGGCACCCTCTAGACAGGGCGCCTGGATTCAGAAAGCGCCCACCAATCAATTCGGTCGGCCGTGGCAAGAAAGTGGCTGCCCTCGGCCATGAACTCCTTGCGGAAATCATTGGAGGGATGGCGTGTGCGCCATACCGGGACCTCCGGGCGGGGATTGGTAAGCGCCTGTTCGAAGAAGGACTGCGCCTTGGCGCCCCACAAAAGGAACGCCGGCGGGTCGCGCCGATCATGAAGACCCTTGACAATCTCGCAAGTGAGCGCCTGCCAACCACATGCCAGATGGCTGCCGATACAGCCGACCTCGACGGTGAACGTCGGGTTCAACATCAGGGCGCCCTGGCGAGCCCAGTCGTCAAGAGCCCAGCGCTCCGGGGGCCTGAAGCCGGGCATGTCGGCAGCCAAGACCGCGAAGATCCGGCGCAGGGAGGCCGGCTTGCCCGTCAACGCCGAGAACGCGAGACCGTCGGCATGCCCCGCCGTGGGGTAGGGATCCTGGCCGAAGACCACGACCTTCACCTGCTGCGGCGGGGTCAGGCGCAGCGCCCGGAACGGGTCTTCCGGCGCGATGGGGCGGCACGCCGAGACTCGTCGGATGCGTGCCGCAACCTCCTCGAACCTCGCTTGCGTCCAACCGGGCAGGAAGTCCCGCCAGGCCTGCGGCAGGCCCGCGAAGGCCGCCGGCAAGTCGTCCGCAGTCATGCGAACAGGTCGCGCAGGGCTTGGCCCGGGTCGGCCGCGCGCATGAAGGCCTCGCCGACCAGGAAGGCGTGGACGTCTGCCGATCGCATGCGCTGCACGTCCGCGCGCGCCAGGATGCCGCTTTCCGTCACCAGCAGCCGGTCAGACGGGATGCGGTGCAGCAAGCCCAGCGTGGTGTCCAGCGCCACCCCGAAGGTGCGCAGGTTGCGGTTGTTCACGCCAATCAACGGGGTCTTCAGGCGCAGGGCCCGGTCCAGTTCCTCGCCGTCGTGCACCTCGACCAGGACGTCCAGGCCCAGCTCCAGGGCGCAGGCTTCCAGCTCCAACATCTGGCCGTCCGCCAGACAAGCCGCGATCAGCAGGATGCAATCGGCTCCCATGGCCCGGGCTTCGACCACCTGGTAGGGGTCAACGATGAAATCCTTCCTGAGCACAGGCAGCTTGCAGACGGCACGAGCTTGCAGCAGGTAAGCCGCGCTGCCCTGGAAGAAGCGCTCATCTGTCAGCACGCTCAGGCATGCGGCGCCGCCCGCTTCGTAGCTGCGGGCGATATCGGCGGGCACGAAGTGCTCGCGCAGCACGCCCTTGCTGGGGCTGGCCTTCTTGACCTCGGCGATCACGGCCGGGTGCCCGCCCGCCAACCGGGCGCGCAGGGCGGCGGCGAAGCCGCGCGGCGGGTCTGCGGCCAGGGCCTGCTGGCGCAGGTCGGACAGGGCGCAGGCGGCGCGCGCCTGCGCCACCTCCTCGCGCTTGACGGCAACGATGCGCTGCAGGATGTCGGACATGCCCTGGCTCCTCAGCCCGCGGTCGTCGCCGGCCGGTAGCGGTTGGTGACGGCCACGAACTGGCTCAGCTTGGCCAGGGCCGCGCCGCTGGCCACCGCCTCACGCGTCTTGCGCACGCCGTCGGCCAGGTTGGGCACCACCCCGGCGCAGTACAGCGCCGCGCCGGCATTGAGCAGCACGATGTCGCGCACGGGCCCGTCCTCGTTGGCCAGGGCGCGCTGGATGCACTGCACAGACTCCTGCGTGCTCGCCACCTTGAGCACGCGCGAGTCGTACACCGGCAGGCCGAAGTCGCTGGGGTGCACCAGGTACTCGCGCACCTGGCCGTCCTTCAATTCGCCCACCAGCGTCTCGCCTGAGAGCGAAATCTCGTCCATGCCGTTCATGCCGTGCACCACCATCACATGCTCGCTGCCCAGGCGCTGCAGCACGCGCACCTGGATGCCCACGAGATCCGGGTGGAACACACCCAGCAGTTGGTTGGGAGCGCCGGCCGGGTTGGTCAGCGGGCCCAGGATGTTGAAGAGGGTGCGCACGCCCAGCTCCTTGCGCACCGGCGCGGCGTGCTTCATGGCGGCGTGGTGGTTGGGCGCGAACATGAAACCGATGCCCGTCTCGGCCAGACACTCGGCCACCTGCATGGGCTGCAGGCCGATGAACACGCCCAGAGCCTCCATCACGTCGGCCGACCCGGAGGTGGACGACACGCTGCGCCCGCCGTGCTTGGCCACGCGGGCCCCGGCAGCGGCGGCCACGAACATGGAGGCCGTGGAGATGTTGAAGGTGTGCGTGGCATCGCCACCCGTGCCCACGATGTCCACGAGGTGGGTACGGTCCGCCACATGCACAGGGGTGGCGAACTCACGCATCACCTGCGCCGCGGCCGCGATCTCGCCAATAGTCTCCTTCTTCACCCGCAGGCCGATGCACAGCGCGGCGATCATGACCGGCGACATCTCCCCGCTCATGATGCGGCGCATCAAGGCCAGCATCTCGTCGTGGAAGATCTCACGGTGCTCGATGACACGGGTCAGCGCTTCGGTGTCGGTCATGGACATGGGAAGTCTCTCGGTATCTTCAGGGGTGCAGGTCAGGCGAGGACGTCGCGCATCACGCCAATGGCGCGGTCCACATCGGCCCGCGACACATCCAGGTGGGTGACCAGGCGCAGTCGGTAAAGGCCGGTGCACAGCACACCGTGCGCGTGGGCGCGTTCCACCACACCGTGGGCGCGCTCGGGCGCCACGTCGACGAACACGATGTTGGTCTCGGGCATCTCGCAGTGCACGCCCGGCAGGTCTTGCAGTCCCTGCGCCAGCAGGCGGGCGTTGGCGTGGTCCTCGGCCAGGCGGTCGATGTGGTGATCCAGCGCATGCAACACCGCCGCGGCCAGCACGCCTGCCTGGCGCATGCCGCCACCCAGCATCTTGCGCACGCGGTGGGCGCGGGAGATCAGCTCGCGCGGGCCGCACAAGGCCGATCCCACCGGCGCCCCCAGGCCCTTGCTGAAGCACACCGACACGGTGTCGAAGGGTTCGGCGAGCCTGCGCGCTGTGTCTCGCGCATCTCCACCGGAGGCCACCGCCGCGTTGAACAGCCGCGCGCCGTCCAGATGTGTGGCAAGACCACGGGCGTGCGCCCGGTCTGCGGCCTGCTGAACGTAAGTCTGCGGCAGCACCTTCCCGCCCCAGGTGTTTTCCAGCGCCAGCAAGCGGGTACGCGCGAAGTGCGCGTCATCGGGCTTGATCGCTGCCTCGATCTCGGCCAGGGCGATGGTGCCGTCAGCCGCCTGGGGCAGGGGCTGGGGCTGGATGCTGCCCAGCACGGCAGCACCGCCGCCCTCCCAGCGGTAGGTGTGCGCCATCTGGCCGACGAGGTACTCGTCACCCCGGCCACAGTGGGCCATCAGGCCGCACAGGTTGCTCTGCGTGCCGGTGGGCACGAACAGGGCCGCCTCCTTGCCCAGCATCGCGGCGATGCGCTCCTGCAACGCGTTGACGGTGGGGTCATCAGCAAAGACGTCGTCGCCCACCTCGGCGGCAGCCATGGCCGCGCGCATGGCGAGGGTGGGCCGGGTGACAGTGTCGCTGCGAAGGTCGATCATGAAAGAGCCCCCATCCGGATGAAGTTTCGAAGCATCGCATGGCCGTGCTCGGACAAGATGGACTCGGGATGAAACTGCACGCCCTCCAGAGGTGCGGCCGAGCCTGCGAAGCCTCGATGGCGAACACCCATGATCTCGCCGTCATCGGACTCGGCGGTGATCTCCAGTTCGGCCGGCAGGCTCTGGCGCTCGATGGCCAGCGAGTGGTAGCGGATGACCGTGGGCGACTCGGGCAGCCCGGCATAGACCCCCCGCCCGTCGTGCCGCAGCAAGCTGGTCTTGCCGTGCATCTGTCGCGCCGCCCGTACGATGCGCCCGCCCAGTGCTGCGCCGATGCTCTGGTGCCCGAGGCACACCCCCAGCAGGGGCAAACGGCCGGCGAAATGCCGCACTGCTGGCACGCAGATGCCCGCCTCTGCCGGCGAACAAGGGCCCGGCGACAGCACGATGCGCTTCGGCGCCAGGGCCTCGATCTCTTCGAGCGTGATCTCGTCGTTGCGCACCACCTTCACGTCCTCGCCCAGTTCGGCGAAGTACTGCACCAGGTTGAAGGTGAAGCTGTCGTAGTTGTCGATCATCAGCAGCATTTGCGCTCTACCCTGTGATTTCACTGGATGCTCAGAGGAACATCCCGATTCGGTACCCGCTTTCTGCGACGCTGGCGAGGCCGGCGCGGCGTACTGGGTGGGAACGGAAGGCGCCCGTTGGGGGCGAGTAGGGGTGGTCAGGCTGATGGCTTGCGCCAACGCCAACCGGAGCGCACTGCAGTGATCGGGGGGATCGCACACATGCAGAACATTATGGATGAACCCCTGCGCAGCGGGTCAATGCGTGGCGGTATCGTCGACCGAGACTCGAACCAGATCGGCCGCGGGTATGCCAACGCGGGCGGAAGGCTCTGGCGCAGGTTCGGCCGCATCCGGCAGGGCGCGTACGCGCGCAGCGGGCAGGGTCAGCGCGAACACCGAACCCTTGCCGAGCTCGGAGTCGATGAGGATCTCGCCGCCATGGCGCTGGATGACATGCTTGACGATGGCCAACCCCAGCCCGGTGCCGCCAGTCTCGCGCGAGCGGCCGCTGTCCACGCGGTAGAAACGCTCGGTCAGTCGCGCCAAGTGCTCTCGGGCGATACCCGGTCCGTTGTCCTCCACCTCGAAGAGGCCGCTGCCGTCTTCACGACGCGTCCACCGCAGTTCAATCCGCCCGCCGGCCGGGGTGTAGCGCACGGCATTGGTCACCAGATTGCCCAGCGCACTGTGCAACTCCATGAGGTTGCCCGCCGCTTCAGCGGCCTGCGCAGGAGCCATGACGATCTGGTGGTGGCCGGCCGACAGTGATTGGGCGTCGACGAGGGCTCGCTGCAGCAGGGCCGACACCGGCACCCAGCGGTCGACCTGCGGGCGTGGGCTGCCCTCGAGCTGCGCCAGGGTGAGCAGGTCGGCCACCAGGGCCTGCATGCGGCCCGTCTGCTGCTCCATCAGGTGCAGCACACGCTGGTGCTCGTCAGGCCGGAGCGGGAGGCTGGCCAATGTCTCGACAAAACCGGACAGAACGGTCAGCGGCGTACGGATCTCGTGTGATACGTTGGCCACGAAGTCACGGCGCATCGCTTCGGCACGTTCACGCTCGGTAATGTCCTGCGACAGGATCAGCTTCAGTCCAGGCCCATAGGCCTTGACCAGGACCGACAGCGTGCCCTGGGCGCGGGGATTGGGGTACGTCACCGGCTGGGCGTACTGCCCGGCCTGGAGATAGGTCACGAAGGCGGGCGTACGCACCAAATTGGTCACGGGCTGGTGCACGTCGCGCTCCGGGTCCAGCCCAAAGTGGTCAGCCGCCACACGGTTGCACCACTCGATCTGGTCCTGCGCACCCAGCAGCAGCACGCCGTTGGGCGAGGCCTCGATGGCCGACAGGAACTGCTCGCGCCGTTCACGCTCGCGCTGCGTGGCATCTTCCCGGCGCGCCAGGGCCCGCTCCGCCCGGTAAGCCAGCTCGCCCCAGAAACCCACCTGACGAGGCGCCGCTACGTCCAGGGGGCCGCGGAACCAGTCCAGCAACCGACTTGCTCGCAGGCGGTCGCGCACCACGAAGCCGACTGCTCCCGAAAGGGCTCCGACGATGGCCAGGGCCCCAGCCAGATCCCAGACAACCCCGACACCGGCCCCCATCAGGATGCCGAACAGGACAAATGTCAACAGCCCGAGGATGCCGGTGAGCAAACCTTCCATACGCGCAAGCGCCCCGGCCTGATTTCGCCTGCCTCAGCCCACCACAGCCTGCTGCAGCGCTGCCAGGCGGTAGCCCGCGCCGCGAACGGTCTCAACCATCCCCGCACAGTCGGCCACTGACAGCGCCTCGCGAAGGCGCTTGATGTGGACGTCCACCGTACGCTCCTCAATGAACACGTGGTCACCCCAGACGCGGTCCAGCAACTGCGCGCGGCTGTGAACCCTTTCGGGGTGGGTCAGCAAGTAGTGAAGCAGGCGGAACTCGGTGGGGCCCAGGCGGATCTCCATCGGCACGCCGGACACCTGACAGGTCACGCGGCGGGTCGAAGGGTCCAACTTTAGAGCGCCAATCTGCACTGCATCGTCCAGGGCCTGGGGCGAGCGCCTGCGTAGCACGGCGCGAACACGGGCCACCAAGGTGCGGGGGGAGAAGGGTTTGACCAGGTAGTCATCCGCGCCGGCCTCCAGGCCCTGCACCTGGTCAGCCTCCTCGGCACGCGCCGTCAACATGATGACGGGCAGGTCCCGTGTGCGGGACTCGCTGCGCCACTGCCGGCAAAGCGCAATACCGCTGCGGTCCGGCAGCATCCAGTCCAGCACCACCAGCCCGGGAAGTTCGCGGTCCACGACCTCGCGCGCCGCTTCTGCCGTCGCCGCCGTGACCACAGTGAAACCGGCATGGCGCAGATTGATGGAAATGAGTTCGGCGATGGAGGGCTCGTCCTCCACCACCAGCAAGCGGCCTGTGGTCATGTGTGCGCTATCCGGCTACGAACCGCAGGCCTTACTTGGCCACGGACTCGATGTCCACCATCGGGGTGTGGCGCACGTCCGCACCCTTGACGATGTAGATCACCGCCTCGGCCAGGTTCTTCGCGTGGTCGCCCACGCGTTCCACAGCCTTGGCCACGAAAACGAGATCGATGCTGGAGGAAATCGTGCGCGGGTCCTCCATCATGTAGGTGATGAGCTTGCGCATCATGCCCTCGAACTCTTGGTCAATCTGGTCGTCATGCTTGAGCACTTCCAACGCAAGCCGGGTGTCCAGCCGCGCGAAGGCATCCAGCGACTTGCGCAACTGCGCCACGGCCAGATCGCACTCGAACTGCAGGTCGCCCACGGGCAGGCGCCGCCCGGGCATGCCCACCGCCGCCAGGCGCTGCACCACGCGCCCGATGCGGGCGGCCTCGTCCCCCACGCGCTCGAGGTTGGCGATGATCTTGCTGATGGCGATGAGCAGGCGCAGGTCACGGGCCGTGGGTTGGCGTCGGGCGATGATGCCCGAGAGGTCGCGGTCTATCTCGACCTCCATGCGGTTGACGCGCTCCTCGTCACGCAGCACCTGTCCGGCCAGGTCGGCCTCGATGGAAACCAACGCGGTTATGGCGCGCGAGACCTGGCTTTCCACCAGGCCCCCCATCTCCAACACACGGGTGGACACGCCGCTCAACTCGGCATCGAACTGGGTGGAAAGGTGCTTGTCGGGCATCTGGTGTCCTTGGGCCGGTGAGGGGTTGCTGCGGATCAGCCGAAGCGACCGGTAATGTAGTCCTCGGTCTCCTTGCGCTCGGGCTTCATGAAGATTTCCTTCGTCTCGCCGAACTCGACCAAGTCGCCCAGGTACATGTAAGCGGTGTAGTCGCTGCAGCGCGCGGCCTGCTGCATGTTGTGGGTGACGATGGCAATGGTGTAGTCGCTCTTGAGTTCGTGCACCAGCTCCTCGATCTTGCCCGTGGAAATCGGGTCCAGCGCGGAAGTCGGCTCATCCAGCAACAAGACCGACGGCTTGACCGCCACGCTACGCGCGATGCAAAGCCGTTGCTGCTGCCCACCAGACAGGGACAGACCGTTCTGATTGAGCTTGTCCTTGGCTTCCTTCCACAGCGCCGCCTTGGTCAGCGCCCACTCCACGCGGTCGTCCATCTCGCTGCGAGACAGGTTTTCGTAGAGCTTCACCCCAAACGCGATGTTGTCGTAGATCGACATCGGAAACGGCGTGGGCTTCTGGAAGACCATGCCTATGCGCGCGCGCAGCATGTTCAAGTCCTGACCGTCGTCCAGGATGTTCTCGCCATAGAAGTTGATCTGGCCCTCTGCCCTCTGGCCGGGGTAGAGGCTGTACATGCGGTTGAAGGTGCGCAGCAGCGTGGACTTGCCGCAACCCGACGGACCGATGAAGGCCGTGACACGCTTCTCCGCAATGTCCAGGTCGATGTTCTTCAGGCCCTGGAACTTCCCATAGAAGAAGTTGAGCTTGCGCACCTCCAGCGCATTGCGCGTGGCGGCGGTGGTTTCATTGATGACGGCTTGCATGGGGTGAGGGCTCGGCGGTTGGGGCCTTGCGTTTTGCAGGCGCTCAGTTGGAGGAGCGGTCGCGGAAGAACACCCGCGCCACGATATTGATCACCAGAACGGCCAGCGTGATAAGAAGTGCACCAGCCCAGGCCAGGCGGATCCAGTTGTCGTAGGGGCTCATCGCAAACTGGAAGATGACCACCGGCAGGTTGGCCATGGGCTTGCCCATGTCGGCGTTGAAGAACTGGTTGTTCAGCGCGGTGAACAGCAAGGGAGCGGTCTCGCCGCTGATGCGGGCCACGGCCAGCAACAGGCCTGTGATCACACCACTGCGGGCAGCCCTGAGGGTGACCATGATCGCCACTTTCCATCGCGGCGCACCCAGTGAGAAGGCAGCCTCGCGCAGGCTGCCAGGCACCAGACGCAGCATGTTCTCCGTGGTCCGCAACACCACCGGCACGGCGATAAGCGACAACGCCAGGCTTCCCGCATACCCGGAGAAGTGGCCCACGGTCGCCACTGCAATCGCGTAGACGAACAGACCCAGCACGATGGAGGGCGCCGACAGCATGATGTCCGTGACGAACCGGGTGAATTCCGCGGTGCGGCTGGTATCACCATACTCGGCCAGGTACACGCCAGCCAGGATGCCCACGGGCGTGGAAACGAGCACCGTGAGCCCCAGCATCATCAGGCTGCCGACGATGGCGTTGCGCAGACCGCCCCCCTCGGTGCCGGGCGCGGGGGTGTCCTTGGTGAACAGATTGAAGTCGATGCCGCTCAGCCCGTTGTAAAACAGCACAAACAGGATCCACAGCAGCACGGCCAGGCCCAGGCCCATGGCCGTCATGGAAAGCGTCAAACCCACCCGGTTGGACAGGCGACGCTTGCGGTACAGCGCAGGATTCATGCTCACAGCCCCTTGCCCTTCTCGGTGCGCAGGATCAGGATCTTGGCGAGCGACAGCACCACGAAGGTGATGACGAACAGCAGGAGGCCCAGCGCGAACAGCGTGGAAAGATGGAAGTCAGCCGCCTCGCCGAACTCGTTGGCTAGCGTGGACGCGATGGAGGTGCCTGGAGAGAAAAGCGAAGTGGGCAGCCGGTTGGCGTTGCCGATCACGAAGGTTACGGCCATGGTCTCACCCAGTGCGCGCCCCAGTCCCAGCATGATGCCGCCGATCACGCCCTTCTGGGTGTAAGGCAGCACAACCTTGCCGACCACCTCCCAGGTGGTGCAGCCCAGGCCGTAGGCCGATTCGCGCAGGATGGGCGGCACGATCTCGAAGACATCACGCATCACGGCCGCCACGAACGGTAGCACCATGAAGGCCAGGATCATGCCCGCGGCAAGGATGCCCAGCCCGTTGGGCGCGCCGCCGAACAGCCACCCGATGATCGGCATGCCGCCTAACAGCTGCTGGACGGGCACTTGAAAGTAGTCGGCGAACAGCGGCGCAAAAACGAACAACCCGAACATGCCGTAGATGATGGACGGCACCGCAGCCAGCAGTTCGATGGCCGTGCCCAGCGCGCGGCGCATCCAGACCGGGCAGGTTTCCGTGAGAAACAGTGCAATCCCGAAGGCCAGCGGAACGGCAATCAGCATTGCAATCCCTGCACTGGTGACCGTGCCGACGATGGCAATCAGCGCACCGAATTCACCGTTGATGATGTCCCATTCAGCCCGCCAGAGAAACTCGAAGCCGAACTTCTTGAAAGTGGGCGCAGCATTGATCAACAGAGAAGCGATGATGCCCAGCAGCGCCACCAAGACCAGCAAGGAAAAGGCCTGGGTCACCCGGTGAAAGAAGAAGTCCTGCATGCGCTGCCGGCGCGCGATGGCCAGCGTGGCAGGTGCCACGCCGACCAAGGGGGACGAAGATGAACTCATGCGGGGAACTCCCATGTCAGGCCGCTCGTTCGGAGTATGCCCAAGGCCACCGGGCGCAGCCTGCAGGCCGGCTTCCGAAGCGTCCATGGCCGTAGGAGTCGTCCCGTTCATGGTTCTGCCTGCGCTCTGGAGGTCCGCGATCAGCGCTTGATCTGCGACCAGACACGGCTACGGATCTCGGCCGTCAGCTTGTCGGGCAGGGGGACGTAATCCAGTTCCAGCGCCATCTGCTTGCCGTTCTTGTATGCCCAGTCGAAGAACTTCAACGCCTCGTTCGACGCAGCCTTGTTCTCCGGATCCTTGTACATCAGGATGAAGGAGGCGGTGGTCACAGGCCAGCTGTCGGCGCCCTTGGCATTGACCATGGACACGCCCATGCCCGGCACGCCGAACCAGTCGGCACCCGCTGCAGCCGCGGCGAACGTCAGATCGTCAGGGCTGACGTACTTGCCGTCGGCGTTCTGGATCTGCATGAAGTTCATATTGTTCTTCTTGACGTAGGCGTACTCCACGTAACCCAAAGAGCCCTTGATGCGGCCCACGTTGGCGGCCACACCCTCGTTGCCCTTGCCGCCCACCGAGGTGGGTGCGGGCCACTTCACGGCCGCGCCCTTGCCCACCTTGTCAGCCCAGTCCTTGCTGACCGCAGTGAGGTAATCGGTCCAGTTGAAAGTGGTGCCGGAGCCGTCAGCGCGGTGCACCACGGTGATCAGTTGGTCGGGCAGCTTCTTGCCAGGGTTCAGTGCGACGAGCTTGGGGTCGTTCCACTTGCTGATGGTGCCAAGGAACATCTCGGCCATCACGGGACCGGTGATGCGCAATTCGCCCGGCTTGAAGCCGTCGAGGTTGATGATGGGCACGGTGCCACCGATGATGGCGGGGAACTGCACCATGGCGTCCTTGTCGAGGTCAGGGCCGGCCAGGGGCGCATCGGTAGCGCCGAAGGTCACCGTCTTGGCGCGAATCTGACGGATACCACCTGAGGATCCGATGGACTGGTAGTTCAAGCCCACGCCGGTTTCTTTCTTGTAGGCTTCGGCCCACTTGGCATATACCGGGAATGGGAAGGTGGCGCCGGCGCCGGTGATGTCTGAAGCCAGTGCGGCGCCGCTGTAGGCCAGGGACGCGACGACAGCGGCCGCGAGGGTCTTGAGGAAGTGACGCTTCATGGAAATCTCCGGGGAGTTGAACTGTGAAATGAGCTTACAGGTGAGCGCTGGCGCCATCCCGGGTTTCGGACTCTCCAAGCCCCGTGGTCCGCAATAGAGAGCACTCTATGGTGCTCTCGTGAAGCTTTTGTGACAAATTGCCGCTGCATATGTCATCTTGGAGGGCGCATGAAGAAGACGAAGTTGAGGAACTGCAAGGCCTGACGCCTGTCACAAAGCCGTCATACGCCGTGGCTAAGGTGCATACGTTGCGGAAATGCGTGCCTCTGCGCCGCCACGCCGGGCCTGCCACAACGAGCCCCCCCCCCAAAAACATGATCGACCGCGAAGTTTCCCTCCTGGCCTTCAACCGCCGCGTGCTGGCCCAGGCCAGGCGCGCCGACGTGCCGCTGCTGGAGCGCTTGCGCTACATCACCATCGTCTCGTCAAACCTCGACGAGTTCTTCGAGGTGCGCTTTCCAGATTGGCTGGAACTGGTGCGCCAGAGCGCCCAGAGCGAGACCCGGCAGGAGTTCGCAGACCTCTCGGCGCAGGCACACGCCCTCATCAGCGAGCAGTACAGCGTGCTCAACGACGAGGTGATGCCTGCCCTGGCAGAAAAGGGGATCCGCATCCTCAACCACGCAGAGCGAAACGACGAACAGCGCCGCTGGGTGGCACGCTTCTTCGAGGCCCAGGTACGCCCTCTTCTCGTGCCGGTGGCGCTGGACCCTGCGCACCCCTTTCCACTGGTGGCCAACAAGAGCCTGAACTTCATCCTGCGCCTCACCGGGGACGATGTGCATGCCGCCGGGGGCGCGATCGTCATCGTCAAGGTGCCCAGGTCGCTGCCGCGTGTGATCCGCCTGCCCGATCGGGTGATGCCGGCTGGCGAGCAGGGCTTCGCGCTCCTGACCAGCGTGATCCGAGCCCACCTGGGCGAACTCCTGCCCGGCCGCACCGTGGAGGCGTTCTCGCAGTTTCGCGTCACACGGGACTCCGACCTTGAGGTCGATGAAGACGACATGACCAACCTGCGTCAGGCCCTGCGCACAGGGCTGACCACCCGCCACTACGGCCAGGCCATCCGCCTGGAGGTGGTGAGCAGCTGCCCGCCGGAACTCTCGACCCTGCTGCTGCGCCAATTCGCCCTGCCGCCGGAGGCGCTGTACCCCGTCAACGGCCCGGTGAATCTGGTGCGTCTGAACGAGCTCATTGACCAGGCCCCTGCCAACGGGTTGCGTTTCCCGCCCTTCGAGCCGGGTTGGCCGCAGGACCAGTGGCCCCAGGGTGCCAACGTGTTCGAGCGGCTCAAGGCCCGTGACATCCTTCTGCACCACCCGTTCCAGAGCTTCGAGCCGGTGGTGGAGTTCCTGCGGCAGGCCGTTGCCGACCCCCAGGTGCTGGCGATCAAGCAGACCGTCTACCGCACCGGCAGCCAGAGTGTGCTGATGGATCTGTTGTTGGAAGCGGTGCGCCGTGGCAAAGAAGTTACTGTGGTGCTCGAACTCAAGGCCCGTTTCGACGAGGAGGCCAACATCAACTGGGCCGAGCGTCTGGAGGGGGTGGGGGCGCAGGTGGTGTACGGCATGGTGGGGCTGAAGACCCACGCCAAGCTGCTTCTGGTCACCCGCCGGGAAACGCCGCGCAAGGGGACCACGGTGCTGCGGCGCTACGCGCACCTGTCAACAGGCAACTACAACCCCCGCACCGCGCGCCTGTACACCGACGTGGGCTACCTCAGCGCCGACCCGGAACTCACTGCCGATGTGGACGCCGTGTTCCTCAAGCTCTCCAGCCTGGCCCCCATCGCCGGCTACCGCCGCCTGCTCACGGCCCCGACGCAGTTGCACGCCCGGATGTTGGAGTTGTTGCGCAAGGTGTCCGACTCCGCGCGTCGGGGCCAAACCGCGCGCGTGGTGGTGAAGGTCAACGCCCTGACCGATCCTGCGCTGACCGACGCACTGGTGGAGGCCGGACAGGCCGGAGCGCGCATCGACCTCATCGTGCGCGGCGCCTGCATCCTGCGCCCTGGCGTGGCGGGGCAGACTGACAACGTGCGCGTGCGCTCGATCATCGGGCGGTTCCTGGAGCACACCCGCGTCTTCTACTTCCGCTGGGGTAATCCGGCAGCCGAGGAGGAGGCGCTGTATCTGAGCAGCGCGGACTGGATGTCACGCAACATGCTGCGCCGCGTGGAAGTGGCCTGGCCGGTCCTGGACGAGTCGCAGCGCCAGCGTGTCATCGACGAATGCCTGACCCCTTACCTCCTGGACGGGAAGGACGCCTGGCACCTGCAGCCTTCTGGGGAGTACATGCAGTCTCTCGAGCAGGGTCCGAGCGCACAGCAAGCCTTGATGCGGCTTCACGGCTCGGTGGGACGGTGACCGTGGACCTGATCTTGTGGCGCCACGCCGACGCGCGCGAGGTACGTGATGGGGAGACCGACCACGACCGGCCGCTGACCGCCAAAGGCGAACGCCAAGCAGCCAAGATGGCACGATGGCTCAATCTGCACTTGCCAGACACGGCGCGGGTGTTGGTGAGCCCCACGCTGCGCACGGCGCAGACGGCACAGGGGCTGGAGCGGCGCAAACGGGTCATCGACGCGCTCAAGCCGGAAGACACCGTGGAAGCTCTGCTTCACGCCGCCCGCTGGCCCGACGCCAAGGAGGCTGTGGTGGTGGTAGGCCACCAGCCCACGCTCGGCTTGACGGCCGCCTATCTGCTGGCCGGCGTGACCCAGCCCTGGCCCGTGCGCAAGGGCGCGCTGTGGTGGATCAAGCGGCGCGAACGAGAGGGACAGGTGGAGATCCTGCTGCATGCCAGCCTGACGGCCGAGCATGTGTGACGCAACCGGCCTTCAAGCGACCGCACGAGCCTTGCGCCGTGACGCCGCCTTCGGCTTGCGTTCCCCGGGCAGGGCGTCGAACAGGGCCACGAACTCACCCGTGAGCTTGTGGCCGGGATCCAGATGGATCATCGGTCGGGCCAGCTGGTGCGACTCACGCACCTTGACCGACGCACTGAGGTAGGGCTGCAGCACTGGCAAGCCTTCATCGATGAGGGCTTGCACCAGCTCACCGGGCAGCCGAGCGCGCGCCTGGAACTGGTTGACCACGATGCCGTGTACCTCGAGCTCCGGGTTGTGATCGCCGCGCAGGTCCTGCACTTCCTCCAGCAGACCGTAGAGGGCCTTGCGCGAGAAGTCGTCGCAGTCAAAGGGGATGAGGCAGCCCTGGGCGGCAATGAGGGCGCTGCGGGTGTAGAAGTTCAACGACGGCGGCGTGTCGATCCAGATGCGGTCGAACTGGCCTTGCAGCATCTCCAGGCCCTTGCGCAGCTTGTAAATCTTGTAGCGCGACTCGAGTTTGGCGTGCAACTCGCCCAGCGCCGCGCTGGCCGGCATGACGCTCAGACTCTCGAAAGACGTGGACGCGATGAAGCCCTCCACGCCCTCGTCCTTGACGGTGAACTTCAGTGACTGCTCGAAGAAACCCGCGGCGCCGGGGTGGCCCTGCTCGGCGGCCTCGCCCAGCAAGTAGCGCGTGCTGTTGGCCTGCGGGTCCAGGTCCACCACCAAGGTACGCAGTCCGCGCTGCGCCCCGATGGCCGCAAGGTTGCAGGTGATGGTGGACTTGCCCACACCGCCCTTCTGGTTGAACACAACGCGCCGCATGGGTCTTCTCCCGCTGGATTGATGACCGGTATTGTCGTCCCAGCCGGGGAGAAAATCAGGGTTTTCCCGATCGGCCCGCGGGGCCTTACCGGTACGTCACGGCAGCGTCATTGAAGCTTCATGGGCGCGTCACCATGGGTGACCAACATGTTGGCCCATGGACCATTTCAATCCCCCCACCATTGCACAGACCTCTGCCGCAGATGCGGCGACGCCGCCACGGCGCAGCGTCAATGCAGCACCGCGGCTCCAGGCGCTGTGGGCGCGGCGGGAAGACGAGGTGCGCGCAGCCCAGCAGTTGCGCCACAGAGTCTTCGCACAGGAGATGGGCGCTCAGTTGTCACGCGTGCCCGGCGCACCCGAGGGGCACGATATCGACATCTACGACCGTTTCTGCGAACACCTGCTGATCTGCACGGTGGCCACCGACCACCAACCCAGCGAGGTGGTGGGTACCTACCGCCTGCTCACCCCTGGCGGCGCGCGGTTGGTGGGTGGCCTGTACACCGACACCGAATTCGATCTGGTGCGTCTGCGCCACCTGCGCCCGCGGATCGCCGAATTGGGGCGCTCCTGCATCGACGAGCGCTGGCGTACGGGCGGGGTGATCATGCTGCTGTGGTCGAGCCTTGCGGAGTTCATGTCGCGCAACGGACTGGACGTGATGCTGGGCTGCGCAAGCATCCCCATGCGCGACGGCGGCCACATGGCCGCCAGCCTGTGGGCGCAGTTGCGGCATCGCCATCTGGCACCGATCGAGCACCACGTGACTCCGCGGCTGGCGCTGCCCGTTGAAGAGTTGGACTGCACGCTGGCGGTGGAGCCTCCGCCGCTGATCAAGGGCTACCTGAACTGCGGAGCCAAAGTGCTGGGCGCCCCCGCCTGGGATCCAGACTTCGGCACCGCCGACCTGCCGATGATGCTGCAGCTTCGGGAGATGTCCCCGGCGTACCGCCGCCGGCTGCTGGGCACCTGAAGCCGAGCCTGTAGGCCCGCAACTCAAGCCCTCAAGACCCACGCGCAACGATTTGCGCAGGCCTCACTGCGCCAGTTCCAGCCTCAGCGTGCCTTGGCGCTCCCAGGCCTGAACTTCTTCGCGCAACAGGTGCAAGGTCCTGAGGGTGGGCGTGGCCTGGTCAGGTTGCAAGCCGAGCACCGCCACGCGACCGTTGCGCCGGGTGAGCCGGTAGCCCACGGAGGGCTGGATGCCTCTTGCATGGCAGCGGATCACCGCCAGCCGCAAGCACAGGGCCTGCCAGGCGAACAAGGGTTCGGCCAGGGCCTCTTCCAGTTTCTTGAGGCCGCCGCGCTGCGCCAGCATCAATTGACCGATGCGGCGCTGCTGGCTCTGCGAGAAGCCCGGCGCATCCAGATTCGCCATCAGGTAGGCGCTGTGGCGGTGGTAGTCGTGATGGGATACCGCCAGACCCAGTTCGTGGAGGTCGCAGGCCCAGGCCAATTCGCGCTGGGCCTGGGGGTCGGCCTCGGGCCACACGGCATCGTGCAGCTGCAAGGCGGTGTCGCGCACCCGGTGCGCCTGCTCCAGGTCCAGCTCGAAGCGGCTCTGCAGCCCGGCCACCGTCACGTCGCGCGCGTCCTGCCCCTGGCCCCCGGCGCGCAGCGCCAGCAGCCGCTCATGCAAATCGATGATCACTCCCTGGCGCAGGGCGCCTTTGGCCGGCCGCATCTGCTCGATCCCGAAGTGCGTGAGCAGGGTGTACAGGATGGCCAGCCCGCCGGGAATGACGGCGCGCCGGTCGTCACTCAAGCCGGGCACCTGCAAGCGGTCCACATGACCGGCCTCGATGCAGCGCTCGATCAGCCCGGCCAGGGCGGGGGCGGTGATGCTGCCATCTGTCACCCCAGACTCCCTCAACACATGGGACACGGCACCGGCCGTGCCCGAGGAACCGAGGGCCTCAGCCCAAAGCGACGGGGCGAACTCGGTCATCGCCTCTTCGAACTCGGCGCCGGCAGCAATCTGCGCGGCCCTGAAGGCCTGCGAGCTCATGCGGCCATCGCCAAAGTAGCGCATCGACAAGCTCACCGACCCCACCGGGAAAGATTCCGCGGCAAGGGCGGTGCTGCCCTGACCCCGTATCAGCTCGGTGGAGCGGCCTCCGATGTCAGCCACCAGCCGCGTCTGCTCGGACGGCTGCAGGAACGACACGCCGCTGTAGATGAGCCGCGCCTCCTCCCGCCCGGAGATCACCTCGATGGGATAGCCCAGCACCCTCTGCGCAGCACGCAGGAACTCGTCACGGTTGCGGGCCTCGCGCAGCGTCTGCGTGGCCACCGCTCGCACGCGCGCCCGGTCGAATCCCTGCAACCGCTGGGCGAAAGTGGCCAGCGTGGCCAGACCGCGGTCGAAGGCCGCCTCCGTCAGTCGGGACTGGTCATCCAGGTAGCCCCCCAGGCGGACCATGTCCTTGAGATAGTCGTCCCGGCGGTAGCGGCCGGACGCCAGCCGACCGATCTCCAAGCGGAAGCTGTTGGAACCGAGATCAATGGCAGCGAGCGGACCCGCTGCCGGGGAAGGAGACACTGCAGACACCAGGGTATTGTGCGCTGGCCTGCGCGGCCATTCGCTGCCCGGTCATGCGCCATCTTCCAGGTCAATAGCTCAGATTGAGCTGCAGCACAGTCGTGGTGCCGCTGACTTCGTGGCCCATGATCAACAACGGCTTGCCGTTGGGCGACTTGGCTGCCGGAATGAACAGCAGGCCCTCCGGCCCCCGGTCGCCGGTGGCACCTGTACGCGGGTTGAAGTAGGTGACATAGCTGGGCGCCACCGGGTTCGTGATGTCATACACCATCACGCCCCCCACACGCTCCAGGCCAATGAAGGCGAAGGTCTTGGCGCCGATCTTGCCCAGCACCACCCCTTCAGGCTCCGGGCCCTTGGAAGGGCTGCGGCCGTCCAGGGTGTCGTTGTCATGGCTGCTGTTGAACTTGGCATTGGCCAGCGCTTGGGTACGCTGCTCGAACTGGTCTCCGGAATCAAAGACCCGCGTGAAACTGGAGTTCCAGATCGAGAAGGAACGGCCACCAAAGCTGTAGAGCTCGTTGCACTGACCCGCCGCGTTCTTGCCGGCGCTGCCACCATTGGGCGTGGTGGTGATGCGCAGGCGCCCAAGATTGGAGTCCAGGATGAGGTTGGCTGCGTCCGGGAAGACCGTCGGGTCCAGACCCGCCGTGCAATGGGCGCGCACCCGCGTCTCCTCGTTGAAGCCGGGCCAGTCGGCTCGGGCGTCGCCCTCGTTGGCCGTGACCAGGTAGACCTCGCCATTGACGGTGTAAGAAGCGATTCCGTCAGGCAGGTACAAGCCCTTGACCGGGTAGGGCGCGATCTTGATGGCCGGGGTGCCGGTGTTGGTATTGGTGCCTCCGTCCTCGTCACTGGCGTCCAGCCCCATGCCCGCTAGGTTGTGGTTCTTGAAGCCAAGCGGACGGATGGACACCACCTTGGCCGTGGCGATATCCACGATGGCCACGGCGTTGTTCTCCTGCAGCGTGACGTAGGCCGTGGTGCTGCTGTCGTTAACCGTGATGTATTCCGGCTCCAGATCCTGCGCTGCCGTGGCGCCGGGGCCGTAGATGCGGATGCCCTGCGCGCGCAGTTCCGCCTCCTTGCCGTTGAAGGCCTTGAAGTCGGCCGTGGCCACGGTCGGCCTGCCGCCGCGATTGACCGTGATCACACTGATTGAGCCTTCCGGGTCCACCGAGTCAGGCTGGCCGTAGCTGTTGGGCTCGCCCTCGTTGGCTACCAGCAGGTACCTGCCATCCGGGGTGAACGTCACCATATCGGGCAAGGCGCCCACGGTGACAGTCTCCAGCAGCTTCAGGTCAGCCGCGTTGTAGAAGGCCACCGTGCCAGGATTGGTCTTGGGTGCAGCCTCGATGGCCACCGCCACCAGACCGTCATGGACAGCCACGCTGTTGACGCCCGCACCCATGGAAGCCACGTTGATGGTGCCGATCAACTTGGGCGCCTTAGGGTCGCGCAGGTCCAGCACGTCCACGGTACCGTTGGCGCCGTTCACCACAAACAGACGGGCAGTCTGTGCATCGAAGGCCGTGATCTCCGCCGCGCCCAGCCCGGCGCCCTCATAGCCGCCGATCTTCTCCAGCGTGAGCGTGGTGGGTGTGAGTTCCACCGAGTCGCCACCACCGCAGGCGGCCACGAGCCCAGCGGCGGCCAGCGCCGCCGCACAGAGGCGAATCAGGTTGGGAACGTTGGAAAGACGCATTGCAGTGCTCTCAGGATGAATGAACTGACCGTGAGTTTGCGAACGTTGCGTGACATTCGTGTGACCGTTCGTCACCTGAAACGCCACCTCCACGGTCTTGCGACAGCAGGACCACGTGCTGGCGTGATCGACGCAGGCGCCGCCAGCGCATGCTGCGCAGCCAGACCTCGCGCACGAGCGCCGTCACGGCCCACATGAGCCAGCCGGCAAACAGCACATCGCTGACGAAGTGGCCGCCCTGCAGCACCCGTCCGGCCCCAATCAGCAGGCCACTGCACAAGGCCACGCCAAACCAGCGGCGCCGTCTGGCACGGGCTGAGAACATGCCCATGGACAAGAGGGCAAAGCCCGTGGCGGCGTGGCCACTGACGAAGGAGCAGTTGCCGCGGCAGGAACCCACCGGACGCAGCGCCGGCACATACGACTGGGTACCGGCAAACACTTGCAGCTCATAAGGTCGAGGGCGGCCCCAGTGCTCCTTGAAGACCGCATGCACCACCAACCCCAAGCCCACCAGCAGCACGAGGTGCACGGCGGCCGCCCGGCGCCACCGCCAGCGCGCAGGTCGCAGCCTGCGCCAGCAGGCCAGCAGCAGTACCACCCCACTGCACAGGAACATGGCACGGCCCACCCATGGAGTACCGCGGTACAGCGTCTGCACCCACAACAGGTCAGATGCGGGAAACAAGCCCATGCTTGCATGGGCCTGCATGGCGACCCACAGGTCCAGCATAGGCATGGACTCGAACAAGGCCACCAGCATCAGGCCGGTGAGGGCCAGAGCCCAGCGCTCGCGGTGCCGCGCCTTCATGGCAACCTTCCGAGCCGCCTGACCAGGCCAATGCCGCGTTCACGGTAAAGCAGTTCGTAGTCGCCGGTCGGGGGCGAGCGGTCCAACCTCACGAAGGCCAGTTCCCCAGGACGCGGCGGGCGCCGAGGCGTCTCCTGCTGGCGGTAGAAGGCCACGCTGGGCCAATGGACGCCCCATTGAACCGCCTGCCCTTCATGTTGCCGCGAGACGAGGGCGGCCCTCTGGATCGGGCCTTGCAGGGCCTCGCCCCCCCAGGGGAAGACCAGGCCCGCGTAGACCAGCGACACACCCCCTCCGCAGGCCAGCACACGCAAGGTGAAGGACTGCACAGAAGCCAGCACAAAGAGCAGCAGCACCGCGAACAGCGCGGCTGCCGCCACCCCGACCCCAGCGGGCAGAGGAAGGCCGGCCAGAAGGCTGCGGTACAGAGGATCAGAGATGCGGTGGCTCCAGAGCTGCACAGACCAGGGCAAGAACATCAACAGAGCCGCCCAGGCGCCCAGGCCCAGCCACATCATGGCCCGCAGGATGGGGCCGTGCTGCACGGCCTGGCGGGCCATCAGCAAGGCCAGGGGGACGCTCGCATACAACCCATAGTGCGGCAGCTTGGTGCCGGAGGCTGAGAAGAACACCAGCACGAAGGCGGCCCACAACAGGAAGAATCGCGAGGCCTCATCGGACCACTGCGCTGCGGCACGCCTGATCACCGGCAGCAGCAGGCCGGACCAGGGCAACCACAACAGGGGCAGGAGCACCACGAAGTACAGCACGTTGCCGGCATGACCTTCCATCGCAGCGCCGAAGCGGTCGACGTTGTGCCGCATCAGGAAGCCCTGTATGAAGGCCTCACCATGTCGGGCCCACGCGTACAGGTACCAGGGCATGGAAATGGCCAGCAACAGCCCCCAGGCCAGCGGGTCCGACAGCGCGGCCCTGGCCTTGGGGAGGCTTCGGGAGCTGAACAGCCACAACGTCAGCGCCGCGCCTGGCAGCACCACCGCCACAGGACCCTTGGTCAACAGCCCCAAGCCAGCCCACACGGCTGCGCGTCGCAGGGGCACCCTTTGGCCTGACTGAAGATGGCGCCACAAGTCCATCGCCGTCAAGGCCAGACACAGGTTGAGCAGGGCATCGGCCGTGCTGGCGCGGCCGATCATGAGCATGCCGGCACTGGTGGCCAGCAGGGCGCCGGCCCACAGGCCCACCTCAGCGCCCCATTGCTCCCGGGCGAAGCGCGCCACGCAGACGCACATGACCCAGGCACACAGCGCCGAGGGCAGGCGCGCCGCCCACTCGTTGGGCCCCATCCATGCCATGAAGGCCGCCTGCAACCAGTACACAGCCACGGGCTTGTCGAAGCGATCCGTGCCGTTCAGGGTGGTGTGACCAAGATCTCCGCTGGCGAGCATCTCGCGTGAGGCCTCGGCGAACGCCCCCTCGTCCACGTCGAACAATGGCGCGCCACCCAGGTTGAGCAGGAAAGGCAGACCAAGCGCGAACAGATAGGCCAGCCAAGGCCCATCGATGGGCCCAGCGCAGGTCACAGATGCGCGGGTGGGCACGGTGGGTTCAGCGGACATGCCAGCCCTGCTCATCGTCCGGCGCCTGAGCCGACCACAGGTGATAGGAGCGGGCATGTGTGCCATCAAAGTAGATCCGCACGAGCAGTTCCGACATCACCCCTGTGGTCAGGAACTGCAGGCCCCCAATGCACAAAATGAATCCCAGCCCCAGCAAGGGCCGTGTGCCGATGGACTCACCCATCATCTTCAGCAGCGCCAGGTAGGCCAGGACCGCTCCCCCCAGGCCGCAAAGCAACAAACCGATGCCCCCGAAGAAGTGGCCAGGCCGGGTGCCGAAACGCAGGAAGAAGTGCACGGACAAGAGATCCAGCAGCACTCGGAAAGTGCGCGACAGGCCATATTTGGAGTCGCCCTGCAGCCGGGCTCGGTGCGCCACGGGTTCCTCGGCCATGCGCTCGGGTGAGGTCACGGTGGCCAACCAGGCCGGGATGAATCGATGCATCTCGCCGTACAGACGGATCCGCCGCAACGTGCTGGCACGAAAGGCCTTGAGGCTGCAGCCCAGATCCTGGAACTGCAAGCCCGACACGCGCCGGATCAGGCGGTTGGCCAGGACGGACGGAAGCCTGCGCAAAAGGAAGCCATCCTGGCGCTGCTGGCGCCAACCCGCCACCAAGTCCAGCGAGTCCCCGAGCAGGCGGGCCACCAGGCGCGGGATGTCGCGCGGGTCGTTCTGCAGATCACCATCCATGGTCACGATGACATCACCACGGGCCGCGTCGATGCCAGCCTGCATGGCGGCGGTCTGCCGGAAGTTGCGCGCCAGGCGCAGCACCCGCACATGTGGGCCGTGGCTGCGCGCCACCGCCGCGAGTGCCGCGGCGGTGCCGTCCGTGGATCCGTCGTCCACCAGGATCAACTCCCATGGCGCGGGGTAATCCGTCAACGCCTGGGTCACCGCTTCAACCAGCGGTTCCACGTTAGGCCGCTCGTTGAACAGCGGCACCACCACGGACAACCTGTGAGCAGGCATCTCACGGTCCCCTGTCGCTTGGGCGGGGTGTTGCGCCAGCGCACCGAGGGCACCGCCAACGCCGCCGGCCGCCTCAACCGCCCCCTGGCTCTGCGTCATCTCGTCTTCCTCAAGCAAAGACCGCTGCAACATGCGCTGGCTCCGTGGGCTTCACCTGGCTAGCGTGGGGCCAGGCTTGACCCACAGGGACCAGGCAGCGGCCGACAGGGCAACCACCACGCAGAACAGGTGGGCCATCAGAGCGGCATCTACCAGGCCTGGAGGCACATCGCCCAGCCAGGCAGCGGCCGCCCAGGCGCCAGCCTCGAAGGGCCCCAGGCCGGCAGGGCCCTGCAAAGGCCAGAGCGCCCCAGTTTCGGCACCCACTGCGATACCAATCGCCACAGAGGGCTGGGACGAGGAGAGGATGACCAACCAGCCACCAAGCACGGCCAGTCGCAAGGTCCAGTTCAGAACCGACCAGCCCCAGCCTGCGCTGGTCAATACGGTTTGCAACCTCACCCCCGTGCCCTGGGAAACCGGACGCCTACGCAATACCCTCCACCGGACCAGGAAGACCAGCAGCACCAGGCTCGCAGCCATGAGTGCTCCACCCGGCACCAGCCAAGCCAGGCCGAGCAACCCCAGCACCACTGCGTCCTGCACCCGCATGCGAAAGAGGCTGAGACCGGCCTCGGCCAACCCCACGCCCCACTGACGCACCACACCCACCACGTAGCCCGCCTCTCCCAAACGCATGGGCATCAACAGCACGGCCGCGTTGTGCTGCAGCACCAGAGCCAGACAGCGGCCCCAGGGGACGATGGCCCTGTGAGCCCATTCCTGCTGCAGGCGCCGGGCCCGCACCGCATATCCCCCTAACCATGCCAAGGTGGCCACGGGCCACCAAATCAAAGGCACGCGAGCCAGCGCGTCTGGCCACGACGAGAGCTGCACTTCTTGAAGAAGCCACCAGGCCAGGGCAAGCGCCGATCCCAAGGCGGAGCTTTGCAGCGCTGCGCGCCTCCATCCAGACGGCCGGTTCGTGAACCAACGCACAGCCGTTACCAGCAGACCCTCGGAAGAGGTCCGACCCTGAAGCCCCATCCAACGCCAAGGGCTCACGGGCTCATCCCGGACAAAGGCGCTGCGGCAGCGTGGCTGCGGCCTGATTGACACCACCATGCACGACGAACCGCCTCGATCAACGCCAGCAACGCCGTGGCGTACTGAAGCCCATTCGCGCTCGGATAGCCCGTACGGGTAAAGGACCAGGACACAGCGGCCAGCGCCAGAAACCCAACAAGCGTCCAGTGCCCGAGGCGCCGATCAAACCAGGATCGCCAGGGCCGGTGCTGCTCCCAGCGCCAGGCCAACCACGCCACCCCCAGACCAGCACCGGCTCCCACCAGCACGTCTGCCGGCCAATGTGCACCGACAGCCACCCGCGACCACGCCACGAGCAAAGCCATCGCCAGTGCACCACCCCAGGCCCAGACCCAGCCACCCAGAGGCCGCCCCTGCCCTGGCCGAGACAACCAGGCGGCCCCCAGCACCGCAAACGCGGCCAACGCATGACCAGAAGGCATGGAGCCGCTGTGCAAGACCGCCTCGCCTACGAGGGACAACTGGTTGGGGTCGAGCACCATCGCGGGTCGGGGATGCGGCCACAACAGCTTGGGCACCTGTGTGGCCACCATGGCGAGCAGCGCCGCCTTGACCAGGACCGCAATCGCGTCGGCACGCCGCTGCGCATGGACCACCCCAAAGATGAGCAGGGGCCAACCAAATCCGAGCAGCGTCACAACCGCCCAGGACTCATGCAGCCAGGCTTCGCCGTCATGCACCCATTGCATCCACTCCCGGCTCAGGCCTGAGACCTGCAGAGCCACCCCCCACAAGAAGAGTCCACTGCCGAACACCATCAGCCGCACGGGCGCTGCCCCAACCGCCTCCCGGTCGGGTTTATGGGGTTCGCGGTCATGCTCGAGCATCATGGATGAGAGGTTGGATCAGCCACATGACACCCTGGTGAATGGCACATGGCTTGTCCGTGACACGCAAACGTCACCAATCCGTCAGCGGGCCGACTTGAGCAGCGCTCATGATCGATCCATGACATCGGTATTCGTCACCGGCGCCGCAGGCTTCATCGGGGCGCATCTGATCTGCGAACTGGCGCGCAGGGGTTTCTGCGTGGCGGGGTGCGACCATTTCGATCCGGCCTCGTCCGGCGAACTTCAGGTCGCACGGGTGAGAGCACTGTTGAACCCTGTGGGGTTGATGCCGCTGCGCATGGATGTCAATGAGACCGAACGCCTGGTGAGCACTCTGCGAGCACGGCGAGTGGAAACGCTCATCCATCTCGCCGCGCTGCCAGGCGTAAGAGCCTCCTCCCAACGCCCGCTGGCCTATGCTCAGGCTAACCTCCAAGGCTTTGCCAGCGTGCTGGAGGCCAGCCGACAGGCGGGCGTGCAGCGGGTGTTCTACGCCAGTTCCTCCAGCGTCTACGGCAACCGCGGTGGTCAGTTTGCGGAATCGGACCGGACGGGTCCTCCCAGCTCCTTCTATGCAGCCACCAAGATGGCCAACGAATCCATGGCGCTGGCCTACAAGGCACAGATGGGGCTGAACACCGTGGGGCTGCGCCTGTTCACCGTGTACGGACCCTGGGGGCGCCCCGACATGGCGCCCTACCTCTTCGCACAGGCCATCAGAAAGGGGGTTCCGCTGCGCCTGTTCGGCCACGGGCAGCCCCGGCGCGACTTCACCTACATCTCGGACGTGGTGGACGCGATTGCGCGACTGGTGCAGCAGCCCCTGGCTGTGCCACTGCCGGAGATCCTCAACATCGGGCACCGCCAGCCCGTTCGCATCCGCGACTTCGTGCAGGCAATCGAGGCCATCGTGGGGCGTGCAGCTCGCATCGAAATGCACCCCCTGCCACCAGACGACGTGGGCCATACCTGCGCCGATGACCGACTGCTGACGCGGGTGATCGGGCCCTTGCAACGTACCGCCCTGCAAGACGGGCTGCTGGCCCTGGTGCACTGGCTGCAGTCCTTCGACCCGGTGGATGCATGCCAGCCGGCTTCCACCTCCTGATCGCCGCGCAGTTCGCCTCCGCGCTGGCGGACAACGCGCTGCTGATCATCACCATCGCCCTGCTCCTGGAGCAGGGGCTGCCGCCTTGGTGGGCGCCCATGCTGAAATTCGGCTTCACGTTGTCCTACGTGGTGCTGGCCCCCTTCGTGGGACCCTTGGCTGACGCCATCCCGAAGGCCCGGCTGATGGCCTGGACGAACGCCATCAAAGTGCTGGGGGCCGGGACGCTGTGCCTGGGTGTACACCCGGTGGCAGGTTTTGCCATCGTGGGTCTGGGTGCGGCCGCCTACGCGCCCGCAAAGTACGGCTTGATCACCGAACTCGTGGCCCCGCGACAGTTGGTGGCAGCCAACGGCTGGATCGAGGTATCGGTGGTGTGCGCAGCGCTGCTGGGCACTGTGATGGGTGGCTTTCTGGTGAGTTCCTGGCTGGTGCAGGGATCCGTGGCATCAGGCATGAGCGCCTGGTTGTCCGAGGCCAGCGGCGGCTGGCTCCAATCGGCCTACCTGCTGTCGTTGGCTGTGGTGCTTCTGACCTACGCCTGTGCCGGGTTGATGAACATCTGGATTCCGGACAGCGGCGCCCGCTACGCCCGAGGCAGGCGCGACCTGAAGGGGCTGTGCATCGACTTCCTCCAGGCAAATCGTGCACTTTGGCGTGACCGGGAGGGCGGCCTGTCGCTGGCTGTGACCACCCTGTTCTGGGGCGTGGGCGCGACGCTGCAATTCGCAGTGCTGCGTTGGGCCGCCGAAGCGCTGAAGTTGTCGCTGGACCAGGCGGCTTATCTGCAAGCGGCTGTGGCCGTGGGGGTGGTGGTGGGCGCTGGTCTGGCCGGCCGGTTCGTGCCGCTGACCGCAGCCCGTCGGGTGCTGCCCATGGGGGTGCTGCTCGGGCTGATGATGGCATTGATAGCCAGCGTGGACCGGCTGTTCGTTGCGGTGGCGCTCCTGGCTGCGGTGGGTGCCATCGGCGGCGCACTGGTGGTGCCGTTGAACGCCCTGCTGCAGCATCGCGGCTGCACCTTGCTCAGCGCGGGAAGATCCATCGCCGTGCAGGGCTTCAACGAGAACGCCAGCGTGCTGGCGATGCTGGCGGTCTACGGCGTACTGGTAGCCACCGAAGTACCCATCGTGCCCCTGTTGGGGGGCTTCGGGTTGCTCATTGCTGTGGCCATGGCTGCGTTGTGGCGACGGGAGCAAGTCCGGCCTGCTCCACCGGGTCGCTGAGCGCATCGCGCAACTCGGCCTCGAATCGCAACACCACACTGCTCCAGTCCAGGGGCTCCACGGCACGACGCGCCTCCAGGCACCACTGCGCAAGTGCGTCGCGGTCCAGGCCCGCGGCCACCGTGGCTTCAATGAAGGCCTGTTCCTGGCCGAGCGCCACACGCTGGCCGTTCACGCCAGGGCGCACCAGCTGTGCCGCCGCCGCGTGGTCGTAAGCCACCACCGGCACGCCGCTGGACATCGCCTCTGTGACCACGTTGCCGAAGGTCTCGGTCATGCTGGGGAAGACAAACAAGTCAGCCGAGGCCACGTGCCGCGCCAAGTCTTCTCCCGAGCGTTGACCCGCGAAGTGGAAATCCGGCCGGCGTGCCTGAATTGAAGCCCGTAGGGGCCCGTCGCCCACCAGCACCATGCGCGCCGATGGCAACTTGGCGGCCAAGGCATCAAAGGCGCGGATCAGCAGATCCAGGTTCTTTTCGGCGGCCAGGCGGCCCACGCACAGCACAGCCAGGTCCTTGGAGGCCAGGCCCCAGGACTGGCGCAGGCCCTCATCGCGGCGGCCAGGGTGGAACAGCGTGGTGTCCACCCCGCGTGAAACCACGCGCAGACCCGCAAAGCCACAGCCCTCCAAGTCCTGCCGCAGCGCCTGCGTTGGCACGAAGGTGCGCCGTGTGGCGTTGTGGAACTTGCGCAGGTAAGCCATGATGGGCTTGCGCAGCCAACCCACCCCATAGTGTTGGCTGTAGGCGTGGAAGTTGGTCCGGAAGTCAGAGGTCACAGGCAGCTTGAGGTGGCGACATGCCTGCAGGGCCGACCAGCCCAGCGGCCCTTCGGTGGCGATATGCACGATGTCCGGCCGGCGCAGGGACCACAGCCGCACCAGGCTGCGCTTGGAGGGCACACCCATGCGCAGGCTCGGGTAGCGCGGCACTGGCAGGCCGCGCATCAACACCTCGTGAAAGCGCTCTGCCGTCCCGGGCGCGTCGGCTCCGCGCTGGCGCGGCCGCACGAGCTGTACGTCATGGTTGCGCGCGTGAAGGCCCTCTACCAAGCGGGCCAGTGTCATCGAGACGCCATTGACTTCCGGCGGATAGGTCTCGGTGACGAAAGCCACGCGCAGGCTGCGGCTGGGGGCTGGGTACTCCTGCACCAGGAAATCGGGGGCCGCATCGTCGATGAATCCAAGCATATGCGGATGCTGGAGCGTGATTGCGACCAACGGATGACAGGTGCAAGACAGTCGTGTCATGCCGGTGTCACCGAAATTTCATGCACCGCGCCGAACATCATTCGGCTTGCCTCAAGGCCCCCTCAACCCAATCAAGGACAGCCGTGAACGGATTCCTGAAATCACTGCAGGTACAGCGCTGGGACGACCACCGCTACTACCACCACAGCCGCATCAACCAGAGCCTGCACCTGGTCAGTGCCATCAGCTTCGTCATCGCCTATGGCCTGCTGTTCATCGAACCGGCCTGGTCGGCCATCCTCGCCTGGTGCGTTTCCATGGTGTCACGCCAGGCGGGGCACTTCTTCTTCGAACCGCGGGGCTATGACCACGTCAACCAGGCCACCGACGAATTCAAGGAAGAGATCAAGGTGGGCTACAACATCCGCCGCAAGATCGTGCTCATGGCCGCCTGGGCAGGCCTGCCGCTGACGCTGTGGCTCGCCCCGTCTCTGGGCGGCCTGATCGAGCCAGCCACGACCTTGCGCGACTATGTGCATGACGTGGGCATGGCGTGGCTGGCGCTGGGCGTCGCGGGGCTGATGTTCCGCGTGCTGCAGTTGTGGATGCAGGACGGGCTGATGACGGGCCTGGTGTGGGCCACCAAGATCATCACCGACCCCTTCCATGACATCTGGCTGTACCACCGGGCCCCCTTGCACCTGTTGCGCGGGGAATTCATCGACCCCATGACGCACGCCAGGCAGCATCACTGATCGGCCATCGGTTCGCGTCGCCGGTTGAACATCTCGGCAAGCAGGCCGCGGCGAATCGATCGGTTGGTGGTGGCAGGGTCCGTACACCACCAACCGTCGGCGAGCATCTGCCGCGAGGCGGACACGAAGCAGTCCAGCACCGCCTGCAGATCCTCATCGCGGTAGTTCAGGCTGAAGATCAGGCGCCCCGTGCCCACCCAGCTCAAGGCCAGGCCATGCGCGCGCAAGTAGAACTGCAGCATCCAGTTGTAGCGCGAGGCCCTCGTGTAAGTGACGGTCCACACGCTGGACATCTGGGCCACCCGCACGGGCAGCCCTTCCTGTTCCAAGCGCTGGTTGAAGCGCGCGGCCCAGCCGTTCCAGCGCTCGTCAAGGCCCTCGTACAGCGACTGCACGGCAGGGGTCTGCATCCGGTCGAGGAAGGCCTTCATGGCGCCCATCACGTAGGGATGCGCGTTGAAGGTGCCGCGCGCAAAACAGAGGTCGGCCGGGCGATCCTCACGAAAGCGCTTCATCAGCGCGGCGCGTCCGCACACCACCCCCACCGGCAGGCCACCGCCCAGTGTCTTGCCGTAGGTCACCATGTCGGCCTTCACGCTGAAGTACTCCTGCGCGCCGCCCGGCGCGAGCCTGAACCCGAGAAACACCTCGTCGAAGATCAGCACGATGCCGCGCTGCGTGCAGACTTCGCGCAGACGCTGCAGCCAGGCGGTGTACGCCGCGCGATCGAAGCCTGCGGTGCGGCTGCCGTCCACAAGAGACGAATCACCCGGCGCGGGCCGGTTGGGGTGCAGCGCCTGCAAGGGGTTGACCAGCACGCAGGCGATGTCAGCACGGGTGGCCAGCACATGCAGGGCGCGGTCGTCCATGTCCTTGAGCGTGTAGGTCTGGCGAGGCGTGACCGGGTTGCCCGGGCCGGGTTGCACGTCCTCCCACCATCCGTGATAAGCCCCGCAGAAGCGCACCAAATGCGTGCGCCCGGTGTGGTATCGGGCCAATCGCACGGCCTGCATCACGGCCTCGGTACCGGACATGTGGAAAGACACCTCGTCCTGCCCGGACAGGGCCTTCAGGCGCTGCACGTTCTCCAGCACACAAGGGTGGTAGGCCCCGAGCACCGGCCCCAGGTCCGCCGCCGTGGCCGCGCCCTCGGCGATGCAGGCCTTGTAGAAGTCGTAGCCGAACAGGTTCACACCGTAGGAACCCGTGAGATCGAAAAACTCGTTGCCGTCCAGGTCGTGGACTTTGACGCCTGCGGAGGACTGCAAGAAGCTGCCCATGCGCAGATGCTCCCTCAGGTAGGGGCTGAACTGGAACGGCACGCGGTAGCTGCCGGTGAACTGCAGGTCGGAGATGCCGGTGCGGGCCTGTGCGGTGATCTGGGCGCTCAGCGGGTAGCGCTGGGCATACAGGGCCGACAGCACCGCGAAGCCTGCCTTGCGGCGATCGACCACCTCCTCAGGGGCGTCATCGCAGTCAAAGAAGCGTTGCGCACCGTAAGCGTAGCCCGGGATCAGTGCCGCCACCCGCTTGGCAATGCGGGAGTGGCCCGCCAGGGAGCGGTGCTTGGCTCGAGACAGTTCCAGGCGCCGCTTGAGGCGCGGCAGGCTCCAGGCGGCACCCAGCGACAAGGCTGCGAGCGCCGTCATAGCAGACAGGGGGAGGGCTTCATCCATGGTGACAAACCGTTTCCGGCCGTTGGTGGGCAATGTGCGAGATGTATGGCAATCCTTTGACAGGCTGATGAAATGACCCTCCCTTCTTCCAAAGACCCCCTCATCGATCAGGCCGCCAGTGCCCCGCCGGGAAGGCCCGGCTGGTGGCAACGGCTGCTGCTGCAAGAAGACCTGAACTTCCTGCTCACCAACCGTGTGCCCCGCATCGCCCTGACACGCTTCATGGGCTGGTTCAGCGCTCTGCGCAGCCCGTTGCTGACGCGGCTGTCCATTGCGGTGTGGCGGCTGTTCACCGACCTGGACCTGAGCGAAGCCAGGAAACATCGCTTCGAGAGCCTGCAGGAATGCTTCACACGCGAGTTGCGGCCCGGTGCACGCCCCGTCGATCACGACCCCCAGGTGCTGACCAGCCCCAGCGACGGCATCGTGGGCGCCTGCGGCACGGTGGAGCGCGGACAGCTGTACCAGGCCAAGGGCTTCCCGTACGACATGGCCGAACTCTTCGGCTCCCACCAGGACGCTTCAGCCTTCGAGGGCGGCACCTACGTCACCCTTCGCCTGACCTCGGCCATGTACCACCGCTTCCATGCGCCCCACGATGGGCACGTGCATCATCTGAGCTACCTCAGTGGGGACACCTGGAACGTCAACCCCGTCGCCCTGAAGCGTGTGGAGCGTCTGTTCTGTCGCAATGAACGCGCGGTGCTGCGCACCCGGCTGGACATCGGCGGCCACGAGATTGCGCTGGTGCCGGTGGCCGCCATCCTGGTGGCCAGCATACGTTTTCACTTCCTGGACGTGCTGCTGCATCTGAAGTACGGCGGACCCCACGAGCTGCCCTGCCAGGCGCGCTTCAGCAAAGGGCAGGAACTGGGCTGGTTCCAGCACGGCTCGACCATCATCGTCTTCGCGCCGTCGGGCTTCACGCTTTGTCCAGGCATCCAGGACGGTGCACGCATCCGCATGGGCGAGCCCCTCATGCACCTGCCAGGTGTTGTCACGAACCTGTAGGCTGCCATTCACTGCTTCGTCATGCGGGCCCGACATCATCGGCCTCAGGCACGTGGCGGCAGGGGTTGCCCGGCGCCACCGGGAGTACAGCGATGAAGATCACCGTGTTTGGCGCTGGGTATGTGGGCCTCGTGACGGCTGCATGCCTATCGGACATGGGCAACAGCGTGGTGTGCGTGGACGTGGACGGGCGCCGTGTCGAGGGCCTTCGGCAGGGGCGCATTCCCATCCATGAACCTGGTCTGGCCGGCCTGGTGACGCGAAATGCAGCGGCCAACCGCCTGCAGTTCACCGAGGACGCAGCACTGGGCACTGCCCACGGCACCATCATCTTCATAGCCGTGGGCACACCCCCCGCAGAGGACGGTTCCGCCGATCTGGCCCATGTGCTGGACGTGGCCCGCACCATAGGACGCCACATGCAGGACTACAAGGTGGTGGTGGACAAGAGCACGGTCCCGGTGGGTACGGCTGACCGCGTGCGTCAGGAAATCGCGCAGGCCCTGCGTGAACGCGAGGCTATCGTGCCGTATGCCGTGGTCTCCAACCCCGAGTTCCTCAAGGAAGGCGCAGCCATTGAAGACTTCATGCACCCGGACCGGGTGGTGATCGGTTCTGACGACGAGCAGGCCACCCTGCTGATGCGGGCGCTTTACGCGCCCTTCCTGCGCAACCGAGATCGCGTCCTGGTGATGGACCCCCGCAGCGCCGAGCTCACCAAGTACGTGGCCAATGCCATGCTGGCCTCGCGCATCAGCTTCATGAACGAGATGTCCCGCCTGGCCGAGCGGCTGGGGGCGGACATCGAGCAGGTGCGAATGGGTATCGGCGCAGACCCGCGCATTGGCACGCACTTCCTTTACGCCGGCTGCGGCTGGGGCGGGTCCTGCTTCCCCAAGGACGTGCAGGCCTTGGCGCGCATGGGTCAGGACATGGGGCTGGACCTGCAGATCGTGGGTGCCGTGCGCGAGGTCAACGAGCGGCAGAAGCGTCTGCTGGCCGAGCGCATACGGCACCGCTACGGCGACGACCTGCGTGGCTTGGTCTTCGGCGTCTGGGGGCTGTCATTCAAGCCCGACACTGATGACCTGCGCGAGGCTCCCAGCTTGCTGCTCATCGATGAACTGCTGCAGCGTGGGGCCTGCGTGCGGGCATTCGACCCCGCCGCCATGCCGGGAGTCGCCGCGCTGTGGCCACAGCGCCCGGGGCTGGTGCTCTGTGCCGATCCGCTGTCTGCATCCGACGGCGCCAGCGCCCTGGTCATCGTGACCGAGTGGCGCGAATTCCGCAGCCCGGATTTCGGTGCTCTAAAGGCCCGGATGAAGACGCCCGTTCTGCTGGATGGACGGAACCTGTACGACCCTGGGCTGATGCTTCAGCTAGGGTTCGAACACCTGGGCATCGGCCGGGGCAGCGTGGACGGCAGGTGGGCGCGCGTGCCCGAGGAGCGTCTTCAGGCGCTGGCGGCCTGAGCGGGGCAAGGCCTGCGGCCAAAGGCCAGGGCCGCCCCCGGGACTCAAGCCCTGCTCTTGGGCAGCACCGCTTCGGCCTTTGCAAGCAAAGCAGGCTGCGTAGCGGCCGCAGGCGCCGGTAGCGGCAGCGCCGGCGGCTGGTGCGCGAGGGCGAGCGATGCGCTGCGGTCAATGATTTCCAGGCGCCCGTCATGATGCTCTACAAGCGCCGTCAGTGACTCCACCCAATCGCCATCGTTGCAGTACAGCACGCCCTCGATCTCGCGGATCTCGGCGTGATGAATATGGCCACACACCACCCCATCTGCCCCGCGCTTGCGCGCTTCATGCGCCACCGCCGTCTCGAAGTCACTCACGTAACTTACCGCGCGCTTGACCTTGAGCTTGAGGTAGCGCGACAGGCTCCAGTAGGGCAGCCCCACACGGGCTCGAAGCTGATTGAACCGGCGGTTGACCTTGAGCGTGAACTCGTAGGCCGCATCTCCCAGGTAGGCCAGCCACTTGGCGCACTGGATGACACCATCAAAAAGGTCCCCGTGCGTCACCCAAAGGCGTCTTCCGTCAGCCGTCACGTGGATGCATTCATCCACCACATCCACACCCCCGAAATTATGGGCGACGTACTTGCGCGCAAACTCATCGTGGTTGCCCGGCACAAACACCACGCGCACGCCTTTTCGCGCCTTTCGCAGGATTTTCTGCACCACATCGTTGTGCAACTGCGGCCAGTACCAGGATCGACGCAACTGCCAGCCATCGATGATGTCACCCACCAGGTAGAGGGTGTCGCACCGGACGTCGCGCAGGAACTCAAGCAAGGCCTGCGCCTGGCAGCCCGGTGTACCCAGGTGGAGGTCCGAAATCCACACGGTGCGGACATCGATCTTCGCTGCGGAGTCTTCGTCCATCTGACGGTCCCAGATATGTCGGCAGTGGGATGTTGAACAGCGCAAGTGACGCCGTTGTGACCATGCGGGCTTGTGTGTCACACACCACACCTGTTGAGGACCGTTCACGCCAGCGATGCCCGTGACCTTGTCATCACGCTGTCATGCAGGTGGCCGACAAGGCCGGTTCGGTGGCTGAACACCTGCGAACCTCTGATGACCTCTGTTGATCTCTTTCAGACCGCCTTGACGCAGCAGGCCGATGACGGACTGATCTGCGGCTACCACTTCCATCAGGACGGCACGGTCGCCTCCATCGCCTCGACCTCCGAGGCGCAGTCACTTCTTTCGGCGGCCGCGCCGGGCTTCCTGTGGCTGCACATGAACCTGAGCCACGCCGCCAGCGTACGTTGGTTGCGAGCCCACGCCAGGCTGAGCGAGAGCTTCTTCGAATCCTTGGCGGACGGTTCGCGTTCCGCCCGAATCGAGCGCGACGAGGACGCGCTGTTTGCCGTGCTCAACGACGTGACCTTCGACTTCAGCTTCGACGCCAAGGAGGTGGAAACGCTGTGGGTCAGCGTGAAGCGGGATCTCGTCATCTCGGCCAGACGCCGCCCTCTGCGCTCCGTGGACCGCCTGAGAACGGCCGTGCGCCGCGGCGCAAGTCTGCCCACCAGTGTGGACCTGCTGGACCACCTGCTGCGCGATCAGGCCGACGAGTTGCAGCGCCTCCTGCGCCAGGCCTCGGAGCGCATGGACACCGTGGAAGACGAAGTGCTGGCAGGCCGTCATCAGCGCCACAGCGCAGAACTGACCGGCCTGCGGCGACTGATGGTGCGACTGCAGCGTCTGCTCACTCCAGAGCCCAGCGCCCTGGCCCGCGTACTGGGCAGGCCCCCGGAATGGATGTCAGCACACGACCTGCAGCAACTCGCTCAGGCCAATGAGGAATTCTCCCTGGTGCTGCGCGACATCGCCGCACTTCAGGACCGCATCAAGCTCATGCAAGACGAGTCTGCCTCCAAGGTGGCCGAGGAAAACAACCGCAGCCTGTTCATGCTGACCATGGTCACCGTGCTGGCCCTGCCGATCAACCTGACGTCAGGCCTGTTTGGCATGAACGTCGGGGGCATCCCGCTGGCCGATGCCCCGTCGGGCTTCTGGTGGATGCTGGGCCTGATTGGTGCCGTCACGGGCCTGATCGCCTGGCGGGTGATGCGGCGCTTGCGGGACAGGGGGCCTTGACCGCCGCCTGGGCCAGCGCAGACAGATGGCCACGCCGTGCAGCGACCCTTCAGTCCGCGCGCTTCGGTCGGCCGGTCTTGATCGGCTGCAGGCGCTCCAGCACCGCCACCAGGGCCTGCGGCGTCTGCTGACTCAACAGCTGCAGCCCCGCCCGCAGAAGCTCGCTCTTCTTGGCAGCGCGGCCCTGCTTCAAGGCTCGGGCCTTGAGG
The DNA here is from genome assembly GCA_037127635.1 of Betaproteobacteria bacterium. GTDB lineage: Bacteria > Pseudomonadota > Gammaproteobacteria > Burkholderiales > Burkholderiaceae_C > Rubrivivax. The sequence goes on from JBAXYD010000011.1 coordinate 36,871, forward strand.
GCGGCCACCAAAGCGAAGTCATCCTCCGGCATGGTGAAGCTGTCGCGCACGAGTCGAGGCTTGGGCGTCTTGGCGGTCTTCTCGGGCGCCGCGGCGGCCGGCGTTGGCGCGGCCGCTGCGGCAGCGGACGGCTTTGCAATCTCTGCAGGCACCTTCCTGGCGCCAGTCGGGATGCTTTTCCTGGCAGAAGCCTTCACCACAGGTCGGGTCGCCGGGCTGACACGTCCCTTCTCCTGCACAGGCTCTCGAGGCGATGCGGCGGGCTTTCCGGATGGGGCAACGGTGGCGGCTGGTGCTTGCTTCACGAACACTCCTGAAACGTATGGATCTGCAAACTGTTTATACAGTTTATAGGTTTCATCAAGAACTGAGAAGACCCCACGGCCGGCGCGGCGAAGCCGCATGTCAGCTATATGACGTTCTTTCATAAGGCCTTTGAAGCCCACGTCATGGAACATTAACCGAGGGTGGCGAACATGACACGCTCCTCAACCTCCCAGGTCATGACATGCCACCGCTGCCAACCGAAACTTTTGTCGATCCTGACGATCAGGACAACAACACCTCCGCCAACCCCACGTTTCAGCAGGTGTTGGAATCGGGGCTGAGCCGCCGCAACGTCTTGCGCGGCGGCCTGGGTGGCGCGCTCACGGCGATGTTCGCGCCCATCGCTCTCACCGCCTGCGGCGGCGGCGACGACCCTGTGGTGGCGGCCCCTGCCGCCCCTGCCGCCCCCTTGCTCGGGTTTGCTGCTGTCGCCAAGACCCTCGCCGACACCAACACTGTCCCAGCAGGCTATACCGCACGCGTTATCCTGGCCTGCGGCGACCCGCTGGCCACGGGCGTATCGGCCTACAAGAACGATGGCACCGACACCGGCTACGACAAACGCGTGGGCGATTGCCACGACGGCATCCAGTACTTCGGCCTGTCGGCCAGCGGAATGCGCGACGACAACGGCAGCGACCGTGCGCTTCTGGCCATGAACCACGAGTACATCACCCCGTGGGTGCTGCATGCCAACGGCCCTTCACCCAACCCTAGGCCCGCTGGCGAGGTGGACATTGAAGTGGACTGCCACGGCGTCACAGTGGCCGAGGTGAGAAAGAACGCCCAGGGCATCTTCGAGACCATCCCCACCTCGACCTTCAACCGGCGCGTCACCGGCACCACCGAGATCGAGTTGTCGGGTCCGGCACGTGGCAACGCATTGTTCGTGACCAAGTTTTCGCCCAACGGCACCAAGACCCGCGGCACCATGAACAACTGCGGCAACGGCAAGACACCGTGGGGCACGCTGCTGACCACCGAGGAGAACTGGTCGGGCTACTACTTCCGCGCCGCAGACGACCAGGCCAAGCGCACCGCAAAGGTCAATGCTTCCTTTGCGCGGTATGGCCGCAGCGTCACTGCCACGGCTGCCGCCGGCAGCCGATACGGCTGGGAAACCGCTGGCACCGCTGACAAGTACCAGCGCTGGAACACCAGCCAGACCGGCACCAGCGCAGACGGCAGCGACGACTACCGCCATGAGTGGTTCTGCCAGGGCTTCATGGTCGAGGTGGACCCGTACGAGGCCACCTCAATGGTGAAGAAACGTACCGGCCTGGGCCGCCTAGCGCACGAGAACGGCGCCTTCGGCTTGCCCGTGGTGGGCAAGCCGCTGGCCGTGTACATGGGTTGCGACTCGCAGAACGAGTACGTCTACAAGTGGGTGTCCACGGCCCTGTGGACAGCGGCAGATGCCACCGCCGCCAACCGCATGGCAATGGGCGACAAGTACCTGGACAGCGGCAAGCTCTACGTGGCCAAGTTCGGCGACAACGGCACCGGCGAGTGGATCGAGTTGACGGTCACCAATCCGCTGATCGCGGCCGCATCGTTTGGCTTCACCAGCCAGCAGGAGATCTACATCCACACCCGCATCGCGGCCGATGCGGTGGGCGCCACGAAGATGGACCGTCCGGAGTGGGTGGATGTGCACCCGACCACGGGTGAGCTCTACATCACGATGACCAACAACAGCAACCGCCGGGTCGCGCCCACCGGCACCCAGACCAGGGTCGACGCCGCCAACCCGCGCGCCTACAGCGATGTGCGAGCGGGTCTCTCCACCAACAGCGGCAATGTCAACGGCCACATCGTCCGATTCAAGGACGCCAACCCGGAATCCACCAGCTTCAACTGGGACATCTACCTCTTCGGCAGCGAGGCTTCTGCTGACAAGACCTTCATCAACCTGTCGGGCCTGACCGAAGACCAGGACTTCTCCAGCCCCGACGGTCTGGCCTTCACCCGCAGCACCGGGTTGTGCTGGATACAGACCGACGACGGGGCATTCACGGACGTGACCAACTGCATGCTCATGGCAGCCATACCGGGAACCTTGGGAGACGGCAGCACAAAGACCCTGAACTACGGAACGGTGACAGTCACCACCCGCCCGGGCAAGCTGCCCACCGCTTCGACGTTGAAGCGCTTCTATGTCGGCCCCTACGACTGCGAAGTGACCGGCCTGTGCGAAACGCCGGACGGTAAGACCATCTTCATCAACATCCAGCACCCTGGTGACAGCACGCCGACGGACGTGAAGGACGCGACGAAGTACAGCAGCCAGTGGCCCAGCAACGTGGGGCATGGCAGCGGCAAGCGTCCCCGATCCGCTACGGTGGTGATCACCAAGAACGACGGGAACAAGATTGGTTATTGATCCTCGATGATCAACTGACGGCCTGCGGACGCCGTCAGTTGATCGACACAGGGCGCCCGAGGGCGCCCTGTGTTCGTTTCCGCTTCTTCAGTCGGTCAAGGAACTCAGCACCAGTTCAATGGCGTATCGGGTCGGCAAGGCACCGGTCTGCTGGAACCACAACGTCATGGGGCCCTCTCCCAACATTTGGGGTGCCACCCCCGCAACCACGTTACGCAGCAGATCCTGGGGACCCATGTGCCCGTACACCATCATCCGACTGACGTCCACACCCGCATCGAATACGGTTGCGCGCTGCAGCGCGTAGAAGGCCACGGGGTCTTCAGACTCGTAGCGCACCAGGCGTAACGAAGCCACACGATGGCGGGCAGGCACGTCCCAGCGAATGTAGTCGGCATTGCCACGCACCACCGAGCCATGCATGAGGAAGGTCCCGGGCTGAGGTGTGGCGAGCACGCTGGGCTGCAAGGGGTTTCCGGAGGCCTCGTGCCATGCGCCGCTGGTGGGTTGGTCGAGGACGAAAGCCTGCGGAGCGGAGGCGTTTCCCGCCACGTCGACCTGACGCAGCCACAGTGTCGGCACGCCATTGCCCATGACGCCAAGACTGGAGCCTGTGCCCGGGAGCCAAGCGCCCTGCTGATCCACGGAATACTCCCACCGGGCGCCAGCTTCCAAACCTGAGAGCCGAAGGGCCAGGATGCCGCCCTGTGACCCGGACTCCACCACCAGGGGCATTGGCGCCATGGTGTCGAGCACACAACTCACCTTGACGATCTCCGACATGTTGCCAATCTCGTCGCGCGCCCGCACCCAGATCATCTTGGGGCCGTCACCCTTGACCTCGAACTGCCCGCCCGAGCCCACTGTCCAGGTGACACCCTGGTCAAGGGAGTACTCCCAGCTCATGTCGCTCACCACGGTCCACAAGCCTTTGAAGGTGACGCCGTCACTCACGCTGAAACCGGTGTCGGTGAACGACAACTGGGGGGGCGGCAAGACAACCGTCTTAGGTACGCTCCCCGACGACATCCCTGGACCAGGCGCCGCGGGCACCTCCGCCTGGGGTGGGCGGTCGGCCGCGGCGCTCTGGGTATCGCCCCCTCCACCGCAAGCGCCAAGCATCAGACTGAGCGCCACGATGCCCGGCAAGGATGTGGAGTATGGAGTCACACCCTGGTTCATATTGCGCCTTTCCTCAAGGGCACAGAGCATCTTGGGTTCGTGTGACAACTGTGCGTAGCCGGCCCTGTCGCATGTCGGGGCTCTGCATGTCACAGAACCGTCACCCTGGCATTGGATGATTCGAACTTCATCGAAACGTTCCGGACACCTTCGCGACTGCGCCCGGGTGCCAGTAGATTGACGGCAAGGAATACCGCAAGTGGTCAGCACCCCATCCATGAAAGTCGGCATCAACGGCATGGGCCGCATCGGCCGCCTGGCACTGCGCGCCTCCCTCGGCGCTGCTGAGCGCCCACAGGACGATCCCCGCGCAGGCAACCGCCTGGAGGCAGTGCATCTCAACGAGACCAAGGGTGGCGCTGCGGCCACAGCGCACCTGCTGGCGTTTGACAGCGTGCAGGGGCGCTGGCGCGAAGACATCGAGGCGCCTGATGAGCATTCAGTACGCATCGGCGCGCGCACACTGGGCTTCAGCGCACACGCCGCGCCGTCCGACATTCCCTGGGGTGACCTGGGGGTGGATCTGGTGCTGGAGTGCACCGGGAAGTTCCTCACGCCCGAGACGCTGCAAGGCCACCTGGACCGGGGCGCCAAGCGCGTGATCGTGGCTGCACCCGTGAAGACCGGCGGCGTGCTCAACGTGGTGGTGGGTGTGAACGAGCACCTTTACGACCCGCAGCAGCACCCCATCGTCACCGCCGCGTCCTGCACCACCAACTGCCTGGCGCCCGTGGTGAAAGTGGTGCACGAGGCCCTGGGCATCCGCCACGGCCAGATCACCACCATCCACGACCCCACCAACACCAACCTCGTGGTGGACGCGCCGCACAAGGACCTGCGGCGCGCCCGCAGCGCCATGCTGAGCCTGGCGCCCACCACCACGGGCAGCGCAACGGCCATCGCCCTCATCTACCCGGAGCTCAAGGGCAAGCTCAACGGGCACGCCGTGCGGGCCCCGGTGCTCAACGCGTCGCTCACCGACTGCGTGTTCGAACTGCAGCGCGCGACCACCGCCGAGGACGTGAACGCCCTGTTCGCGCAGGCCGCGCGCGGGCCGCTGGCGGGCATCCTGGGCTACGAGGAGCGGCCCCTGGTGAGCGCCGATTACGCACGCGACACCCGCAGCTCCATCGTGGACGCGCTGTCCACCATGGTGACGGACGGCACCTTGCTGAAGGTGTACGCCTGGTACGACAACGAGATGGGCTACGCCTGCCGCATGGTGGACCTGGCCTGCCATCTGCAGCAGCAGGGGTTGTGATGTCAGAGGTTGGGGGATCGCCCGGCGTACCCGCCGAGCGAGGAGCACGGGACTACGCCATCGTCACCGCCGCCTACTGGGGCTTCACGCTCACGGACGGCGCGCTGCGCATGCTGGTGCTGCTGCACTTCTACCAGCTGGGCTACTCCCCATTCACCCTGGCCTTCCTGTTCCTGCTGTACGAGGCCGCCGGGGTGGTGGCGAACCTGGTGGGCGGCTGGCTGGCCACGCGCTACGGCATCGCTCGCATGCTGGCCGTGGGGCTGGGCACGCAGATCCTGGGCTTTCTCATGCTGTCGGCCTTGTCACCCGACTGGACGGTGGCGGCATCCGTGGCCTGGGTGGTGGGCGCGCAGGGCCTGTGCGGCGTGGCCAAGGACCTCACCAAGACGGCCAGCAAGTCAGCCATCAAGCTCACCGCCAGCCAGGCCAGCGGCCAGCTCTTCAAGTGGGTGGCCTTCTTCACCGGCAGCAAGAACGCGATGAAGGGCATCGGCTTCTTTCTGGGCGGCGTGCTGCTGCAGGCCCTGGGCTTCACCCACGCCCTGTGGGCCATGGCCGCGCTGCTGGCGCTGGTGTTCGTGGGGGTGGTGGGCTTCGTGCCGCCGCTGATGGGCAAGAGCAAGGCGTCCAAGTCCGCCCGTGAACTCTTCGCCAAGAGCCGGGCCATCAACCTGCTGGCCGCCGCGCGGGTAGCCCTGTTCGGCGCACGCGACGTGTGGTTCGTGGTGGGCGTGCCGGTGTTCCTGTACGCCTCGGGCTGGAACTTCACCATGGTGGGTGCGTTCCTCGCGCTGTGGACCATCGGCTACGGCGTCGTGCAGGCCGCGGCACCGGCCATCGTGCGGCGCAGCGAAGACGGCCTCACGCGCGAAGTGCCCGCAGCACGCGCCTGGTCGGCCCTGCTGGCCGCCGTGCCGCTGGTGCTGGCAGGCCTGGTGTGGGCGCAGGTGCCGCAGCTGACCTGGGTGGCGGTGGCAGGACTGGCGGTGTTTGGCGCGGCCTTTGCCGTCAACTCTTCGGTGCACTCGTACCTGATCCTTGCCTATGCCGGCTCGGAGAAGGCGGCCGAGGACGTGGGCTTCTACTACGCGGCCAATGCCCTGGGCCGCTTCTTCGGCACGCTGTTGTCGGGGCTGCTGTACCAGTGGGGCGGGCTGTCGTGGTCGCTGCTGGGCTCCGGGCTCATGCTGCTGGCATGCTGGGCCGTGACGCTGGCGCTGCCCACCCGTTTGCCTCTTGAGGGTCCGGGCCCGCGCGCATGAGCGCCGCCGTTCTCACCACTGCCACCGTGGTGCTGCCCGGCTCCTCGTCCGAGGCCCAGGCGGTGGCCGCGCTGGCTGCACTGGCCCAACCCGCCCGGTTGCGCGTGTTCCGCGCCCTGGTAGGCGCAGGCCCTGACGGGATGACCCCGGGCGTGCTGGCCGCCACCCTGGGTGTGCCCTCGTCCACCTTGTCGTTCCACCTCAAGGGCCTGGCCGAAGCCGGGCTGGTGCAGGCCGAGCGCCAGGGCCGCCATCTGGTGTACCGCCCGCTCATCGCACAGATGAACGAACTCATTGCGTACCTGACCGATCACTGCTGCGGCGGCCAACCCTGCGGGCTCGCGACGCCTTCCCTCTATACCTGCCGCTGACGCTTGGTGTCAGGAGCAGGACGCAAAGATTGGTTCAGGCCCAAGTCTCCGTTAGGTTGCCCGCACTGGAGCGAGAGGTCCGCCGCTGACTTGCGGAAGGTGCTGGTCGCTCCGCGACCAGACATCTTCCGGTGGTGAGCGCTCGGTCTTGCGACAGCGACTTGACTTCAGCCAGACCAAGCCCCACCATCATGCGACGTTGGAGCGAGGAGGAGCCAGCAGAAGCACCCCACAAGGTGCCCGTTCGATCAGCCGTCGCACCACGTGAGCTTGCCACCACTGATGAGACAACGGCGACTCTGGCCGGTGAGCAATGATCAGCAGGGCTGCCGCTTCCGTCCTCACCATCCTCAGGATCTCATCTACGCAGGACCCTTCCACGGAGACGGCGTCCGCGCGCAGTCCGCGGGCTCGCAGCTGGTCGGCACCCCGCTCCAGAATGAAGTGCACGTGGGCTCGCTCGGCGGCATCCGCTTCGGGGAAGACCGTATCCGCTGGCTCGTTCTCCTGCAGACTGGCTGGCTCCTGCATGACGGCTACCAGCAGGAACACGGCATCGGACCACCGAGTGAGGACTTCGGAATGCAGGAGCTGCTGCTGAGCCAGCGCGCTGCCGTCGTAGACCATGACGATGCAAGGGGAATTGGCCAGAACACCAGCCTGAAGAATTGCGCTCAATGAAGTCTCCTGAGGGTGTGGCAATGCTCTTGCCCCCGAGGGTAGGCGTGGTCTGTGAAAGGTTCTTGACGCCCTGCCAGGTGCGCCCGCGCCATCCGTCACGGTGTCTTCATGGATCCTGCACATACTCTTGCCTTTCAGCCTGCATGAGACGGGCGATCAGGCACCGGGAGCAATTGAGCAAGGCGCCCAGGCAGGTACTTAGCGATGGAAGACCAGATATGGGAACCGGAGGATGGCGAACGCCTGAGGCGGGCTCGTGAGCAGAAGGGTATCGACCGCACAACGTTGGCGCGCCATGCGTGTTTGTCACTCCGGCAACTGGTGCAGTTGGAAGAAGGCGGCTTCAGTCACTTCTACACCCCTCCGATCAAGTCGCTCGCGGGGCGAAGGGCTGCTGCGGTTCTGACCTCAATGCCCGATCGCGGGCCATCAGTGCCGCCTCACCAGGACCGGACAAACCCCACAAACTCTTCGAGTTCCTCCCTGGATAAGGGTGCTACGGTGTCCTGCGTGGGAGCGCCTGGCGCTCTGAACCAGGAAAGCAACTCCCTTGAGGTGCGCGAACCGCCTGACTGAAGGTCCGCGAACGTTCCCCACCAGTCTATGATCATCAAGCCATCGGCCGCCTCGTTGAAGGCCAGTCGTGAGCCTTCATCCAAACCTTGCCTGAGAGCCTGATCCAGCGGGATGCGAATCCGATCACGGTAGGCCTCTGTGTCGAAATCCACAACAAGGCTGGTCAGCAGGACCGGTTCGACGTCCTGGAGATGCGCTACGAGCTCGTTCAAGGACTCGAACCACATGAAGACCTCTGTGCCTTCCTGAACGAACTCGCCACGCGCAAGGAAGCCGAAAGATGCCTGACGTGGATCCCTGAGGCGGGCCTCTTCGCCTTTGCGCAGCGCTTCTTCCATGCGAGCCTCCTTTGTATAACGGGCTGTACATCCCTGACCAACTCTGAAAGTTTGAAGGCACCATGTGTCAGAGTCGTTTCGAAAACGGGCAAGAGAATTGCGCAAGTCAGCTGTGGACGTTGTCAAACCCTGGTCACGATAGACCCTCATCCTTTCCGATGCCTTCACTCGGAACTTGACATGACGAGCGACAGTTCACCGCCCGCCTCACCCATAGACGAGCATCTTCTCAAGCGCCTGGAAGCCGACCTGATCGACGGGTACGACGAAGAACTGGAACTTGAGCTGGAAGACCGCAACGTGGATGCGCTGTCGGGCCACGATGTTGCGGATCCGGAAAGTCATCGCCTTGCACGTCAGACCTACTTCCGCGAGCTCTTCCGGCTGCAAGGCGAACTGGTGAAGTTACAAGACTGGGTGGCCCACACTGGCCAGAAGGTGGTCATCGTCTTTGAGGGCCGGGACGCCGCCGGCAAGGGCGGCGTCATCAAGCGCATCACGCAGCGTCTGAACCCCCGTATCGCCCGGGTGGTGGCCCTGCCAGCGCCCAGCAGCCGGGAGCGCACGCAGTGGTACTTCCAGCGTTATGTGTCCCACCTGCCTGCGGCCGGCGAGATGGTGCTGTTCGACCGCAGTTGGTACAACCGTGCTGGCGTGGAGCGTGTCATGGGCTTCTGCTCCGAAGCCGACGTGGAAGAGTTCTTCCGCTCGGTGCCGGAGTTCGAGCGCATGCTGGTGCGCAGCGGCATCAAGGTAATCAAGTACTGGTTTTCCATCACTGACGAAGAGCAGCACCTGCGCTTCCTGGGTCGCATCCATGATCCCCTGAAGCAGTGGAAGCTCAGCCCCATGGACCTGGAGAGCCGAAGGCGCTGGGAGGACTACACCCGAGCCAAGGAAGCGATGTTGGAACGCGCCCATATTGCCGAAGCGCCCTGGTGGGTGGTGCAGGCGGTGGACAAGAAGCGCGCACGCCTGAACTGCATTGCCCACCTGCTGTCTCTGATGCCCTATGAGGAAGTGGCCAAGCCCACGGTGGAGCTGCCCGAGCGCGTGCGCCACCCCGACTACATCCGCCAGCCGGTTACGGCGGAAATGATCGTGCCCGAGCTTTACTGAAGGAGCGCGCGACCGAGGTGAATCACGACGACATGCGGACCCCAGGGTGCACCGCGCCCCGTGGGCTGGACATCGTGGCTGACCCCGGTTCCGAAACCGAGGCGCCGCACACCATCGGCTCGCTGCTGATCTTGCTGTCCGTGCCCTGCGTCCTGCCCGTGCCCGGGATCGGCAACGTGATGGGCCTGGCGCTGATGGGGGTGGCGCTCCTGATCTGGCGCAGCGGCGGCGGTGGCGTCATCGGGCGTCCCGGGCTGGCGCGAACCGTGACCCTGGACAAGACCCGGGCGGCTCAGCTGCTGCGATGGACAGGCCGCCTCGAGCAACTTTCCAGCCGGTGGTGCCGTCCGCGCCTGCAGCGGCTGGCGCTGCTACCCGCCCGCTCTTGGCAGGCGGCGGCCGTGGCGGCTCTGGTGGCCACCATGGGCGTGTTGATCTTCCTGCCCATCCCGCTGGGCAATGTGCTGCCAGCAGCCTCGGTGACCTGCCTGGGACTGGGTTTGTCGCACCGCGATGGCGTCGCAGCGCTGTGGTCTGCAGCATTGGCCGCCTTGGCCCTGGCCTACACCGCGGCGCTGGCCGCGGGGGCGTGGACTTGGGTGATGGCGCCGCTGGGGAGATGGCTGGGTCTCAACCCGTAAAGCGTTCCGCGCAGGGCCAACGCGGCAACTGACCCGGCAAGGCGGTACTGGACCATAGTTCAGTACCTCGCAATGCCCAACTTGCGGCCCTCTCGCTCGCGGTTCTGGTCGCGATCTTCAGAGGGGCGCCTGTCCTCGCGCTTCGTTCAGGGAAGCTCTTTGAGCGCGGCCACGCCCGTGGCGGGGAAGTCAGTGAAGACGCCGTCAATGCCCAGGCTCATGTAGAACTGCATCTCGGCCTTGGGGTCCTTGAAACCATAGCCGCTGGCGTCGTTACGGAAGGTCCAGGTGTGAACCAGCAGGCCCTTGGCATGCGCCATCTCGATGACGCCAGTGCTGCCCACCACCTTGCGGTCGTTGATGGTGAGCGTGGTGTCGCCCGTGCGCTCCACACCATCGGCCACGGTCTTCACGAGGTAGGGCTTCCAAGGTCCGATGGCGTCAGCGTAGGTCTTGATGAAGTCCAGACCGGCGCTGGTCAACAGGTCAGAAAACAGACGCGGATCACCACTGACGACGAAGTCGTACGGCTGACGGTATGGCGCAACGAGCGCCATCGAACCATCGGCGTTCACGTCATCGGCATCAATCAGTTGCACCAGGCGGATGTCGGTCTTGGTGTTGAGGTAACGCAGGTTGGCTACTTCAAAGGACTGGATGAAGACCGGCGCGCGGGAGGTGTTGCCGTAGGCAGTATGCAGTTGCACCACCAGGATGTCTTCAAAGACATTGGCCCCGAAGATGCCGGCATGGAAGGTGGAATGCTTGACTTCCGGATAGATGCCGATGGCCCGACCCACCCGCGTGCTCTCCGCCTTGGTCAGGGTGATCACCTCGGCCAGGGTCGGCACGCTGTACAGACCGTTGAACTGCTGCGGACGGGCGGCACTGGGCTGCTTGGCACGCAGGGTCTTGATCTCGGCCAGGGTGAAGTCACTGGCGAAGTACGCAGTGGTAGACACCCCGTCCATCATCTTGGTGCTGCGGCGGCTGGCGGGGAACTTCTCCGCGACGTCCGTCGTGCCGTCCAGCATGGGCTCGTGACGCGCGATCAGCACGCCGTCCTTGGTCATCACCAGGTCGGGCTCGATGAAGTCCGCGCCCTGCTCAATGGCCAGCTTGTAGGACTCCAGGGTGTGTTCCGGCAAGCTGCCACTGGCACCGCGGTGCCCGATCACCAGCGGGGCCTCACCTTGGAGGGTCTTGTACTTCGGCGTCTCAACCGAGCCACCGCCGCAGGCTTGCAGCAACGCCGCCGCAGAAAGAAGGAGAAGGGGAAGGATTCGCATGTTCAGGTCTCAGAGTGAAGATGAGGAAGACGAGCCCTTGGGCTCGCGCAGCGCAGCTCAACGCGCCTTGAGGAAGGCTTCAACTTCAAGCAGGATGAACTCGTTGTCGTCAGCCCGGTTGGGCTCGCGCGACGACGAGAACGGCAGGTTGTTGTCGTTGCCGACGATGATGTGGCGGCCATCGACGATGTCCACGTTCTCGATGGTGAAGAACGGGAACGTCAGCACGCCCTGGTTCAGGGACTTGCGCGCCTTGCCCTGCGGATCCTGGATCTTCATCAGGTCCACATAGGCGATCTTGCGCACCGGCGTATTCACATTGGCGTCGGTCATCTCGATCTTCACAATGCGCTTGAACTTGGCCAGGTCGTGAAAGCAGTTCTCGGCGCGCTGGCCGGCCGGGCAGGCCTTGTCGGACGTGCCCTCACCGTTGTCACGCTCGATCACGAGCGCTGTGGTGGCATCGATCATGTTGAAGTCGCCAATGGCGGTGGCACCCGGTGACAGCACGTACTTCCAGTGCCGGCCGGTCCACTGCTGCTGCGCCACCGAGAACTCCAGCACCCGCAATGCCTGCTGACCGTCCACGCGCTCCCAGTCCTTCTTTTGCGCGTCCCACAGCGGGCCCTCAAGCATGCCGTACAGGAACCGGCCGTCCTTGGAGGCCGCCAGGCCTTCATAGCCGCGCGACCGGCCCAGATTGACCGACTCCGGCATGGCCTGACCCGGGTTCTGGGTGGTCACGCGGAAGTGGTCTGGCGACATCACGGGCTTGCCGTCGGCCAGGGTCTCGAACACCGCTTCCACCTTGCCGTTCAGGTCGGTACGGATCAGGTAAGGGCCAAATTCATCACCGATCCAGAACTTGCCGTCGATGATCTGGAAGCCCTCGACGTCGAAGTCCGAACCCGTGAGGTAGCGCTTGTCCGTGCCCTCGTGAACGATGCGAAAGGGCACCTTGCGATCCGGGTCGTGCAGAAAGACCGTCTTGAGGCGCTGGACCTGGCCGCTGTCCCAATCGAGGCGGTAGTGCGACAGGAACAGCGCGGCATCGGGCGAGTTGGCCTTGGAGCCGAAGCCGTTGTCGGTGATGACCCAGTAGGTGCCATCGGCCATGTGCTTGATGCCGGAGTGACCTTGGACAGGCTGGCCCCGGAAAGGCAGCTTGACGCCCGTGGGGCGGCCCGCGGATCGGCCCTCGACCGAGCCGATGTCCTCGACACGCACCGGACCTGCACCGAACTTGCCGGAGATACGAAGGTCGACCGGCGCATCCGCCGGGGCGTCGATGAAGGTTTGAGCAGGAAGGATGGCATGGCCGGCCAAGCGGGCCGGAAACTCGGTCTGCGCGATCGCAGCCTCTACCCATGCGCAGGACAGGACAACCAGAGCAGGCAATACACGCACAGCAGCCCCCAATTCAAGTGATGGTGAGAAGGAATCTAGAGGCCTTCCGTGACAACACCATGGCATGCCTGGGGGAATTCACACTGCTGGGCAGCGCCCGTCCTGTCACACCCACTTCATCAAGATGGGACAGCATAAACATTTGCCGAAGTCCGGCACACACGGACAGGCTGTGCTCAGGGAATGACTTCGGCTTTTGGAGCGCTTCGGAATGAAGGCGCACGGTTCCGCCCTCTGGTCCGATGAAGATGCCAAACGTTTGCGCGAACTGCGAGAGACCGTCGGGCTGGAACGCACATGCGCGGCGCGCCTGGCCTGCCTTTCGGTGGCGCAATGGTCGCAACTGGAGGATGGCGTGCGCTCCCACTTCTACACGCCGCAGATCATGACGCTCGCAGGTCTGCGGGCCACGACCGCCCTGCAGCGCAGGGCCGCGCAGCAAGCTCCTGCGGCGGATCAGTCGATCAAGGCTCCACCATCATGAAACGGGTGCGGCCCATCGAACTGGCCGCTGGCAGCCGCGTGCGTGACAAGCCTGCCCACCCCGGACCAGGCGTGAAGGTGAAAGCCGGGGGGCTCCATCACCCAGGCCGAGGGCGCGTCCCGGTGCAGGTCCAGACACACCTGATGCGCAGTGCTGGGAGCGGTGGACACCACCGTGTTGCCAAAGCGTGCGTAGATGGTGCGGTGCAGGTGTCCGCAGATGATGCGCTCCACCTGGGGATGACCGGCCACGAGGTCTTCGAAGGCCTGCGCCCCTTCCCGTAAACCGATCCGGTCCATGTGCCCGATCAGCGTCTGGAACGGCGGGTGATGAAGGGCGATGACGACGGGTCGATCGGCATGCTGGTGCAACTGCGATTCGAGCCAGTCCAGCCTCTCCTGGCAAAGCCGTCCCCCGCTCTGCCCGTGCTCCACGGAATCCAGTGCGACAAGCTGAAGATCGCCGATGCTGACCGAATACTGCACGTGGCCTGAGGTGCCCAGATAGGCGTGGGCCGGAAAACTGCGGCGCAGTTGCTCACGGTCGTCATGGTTGCCGGGCAAGAGGTAGACCGGCATGGCCAGCGGTGCCAGGAGGTCTGCCAAGTGGGCGTATTCATCCGCCCGACCGAAGTCGGTGAGGTCTCCGGTGAGGACCACCGCATCGGGGCGCTGCTTCAGACGCCCGATCGAGTCCACCGCCTGGCGCAGGAAGGGTGCAGTGTCAAGCCGACCATAGGCGAGCCGCCCAGGCTCCCGTATGTGCAGATCGGTCAATTGAGCCAGGATCGTCGTCATGCGGATTCCTCCATCTGCGCGGACATCAATCGCCCGGGGTCAACCTGGATACCCACCCGGTCGCCCACTTGCGCAGGGGTGTCGTGCGGGACATCGACCATCAGCACTTGCTGACCTTCGACACCGAGTTGCAAGCGCACATGATCGCCCATGAACCGGCGCGCCAGAACCGTGGCCACGCCGGCCTGGGTCTGCACAGGCCCGACCTGCACGTCCTCCGGGCGCAGCAGCAGGTCCGCCGCCAAGCCGGCCGCGGGGGGCACCTGCAGCACCAGACCTCCCAGGCACACCTGGCCCGCGGCCACATCCTGTGGACTGCGCGCCAGGCGGTTCACCCGCCCCAGGAACTCAGCCACAAAGGGGTGACCGGGGCGCCGATAGAGGTCTTCTGGCGCTCCGAGCTGGATGATTCGCCCGGCCTGCATGACCGCCATGCGGTCCGCAATGGCCATGGCCTCCTGCTGGTCGTGGGTGACGTGCAGCGCTGTGATGCCCAGCTGACGCAACAGCTGCGCCAGCTCGTCGCGCAGCGTCTCCTTGAGCTTGGCGTCCAGCGCCGTGAGAGGCTCATCCAGCAGCAGCACGCGGGGGCGTACGGCCACCGCGCGGGCCAGGGCCACCCGCTGGCGCTGGCCACCGGAGAGCTCTGCAGGCCGCCGGTGTTCCAGACCCTGCAGACGCATCAGGTCCACCAACTCTCCCACCCGAGCGCGGACCAGGGCAGCGTCCAGGCCGCGGACGCGCAGGCCGTAGCCGATATTGGCCTGCACGTCCATCTGGGGAAACAGGGCGTAGTGCTGAAACACCATGCCCACGGCGCGCTGCTCAATGGGCCTTGCAGTCACATCCTCGCCATTGAACCGAACCACACCACCGGGGTCCGGGTCCGCCAGGCCAGCCACCACACGCAGCAAGGTGGTCTTGCCACAACCCGAAGGGCCCAGCAAGGCCATGACTTCGCCAGGTTCGACGGTGAGATCAGACCGATGCAGCGCCTTGACCTGACCCGGATAGGTGCAGGCGCAGCCCTGGATCTCGACGCGGGTACGCTCAGATGACACGGTCAAGGCTTCCCTGTTGAGACTCGATCCAGTGCGCCATCGCCTGCATGACCCACAGCACAGGCACGATCAGGCAAAGGAACACCAGGGTGTAGGCCGATCCGATTTCGATGCGCATGGAGGCATAGCTATCGGCCAGGCCCACGGGAAGCGTGCGCGTCAAGGGGGTATGCAGCATCCAGGTGAGATTGAACTCCCCCACCGATAACGTGAACACCATCAGGCATCCGGCCACGATGGAAGGCGCCACCGCGGGAACCAGTACACCGATGAAGCGCTGCCAAAAGCTCGCGCCGAGCGACCGCGCCGCTTCCTCCAAGGCCAGCAGCTCCGCACGGGCGAAGGCGGCCGATACCGTGCGGACCATGAACGGCAGCGTGAAGACCAGATGACCGACCAGGATGAACATCAGGCTCTGCCGGAATCCCCGCCACTGGCCGTACACCAGGATCAAACCCAAGGCCGTGGCCAGACCTGGCACGGCCACGGGCAGGGTCAGCAGTTCCTCGAACCATCGCGCCAGGCGGGAGCGGCTGCGCGCCAGGGCATAGGCACACGGCACGCCCAGCACGATTGCCGCAAGCACGCAAGCCAGGGCCACGAGGACGGACCGCACCGCCGTGCCGGCGTAGAGTGACCAGACCTCCTGCAGCCAGCGCGTGGTCCATCCTCCCGCCACACCTTGTGCGTAGTTGCTCATCAGGCCTGCAGACACCGACAGCACCATGGGCGCAAGGGTGAACAGGCAAACGGCCAAGGTCACCACTTTCAGGGCAGGAGCCCCGGCCAGAGATCGGCGGCTCATGGCGGTCGTCATGCCGCGGCACCTACAGGGCCCGCGCCGAAGCGCCGAGCCAGCAGCAACACCGCCCACGTCATCAGGCCCAGGGCCAATGACAGCGACGCCGCCAGGGCGAAGTTCGCGTAATTCGTGAACTCGTTGTACACGGTGATGGGCAGTACCTCGAAGCGGCTGGCCAGCGTGAAGGCCGTGCCAAAGGCTCCCATCGCCGTGGAGAACAGCATGGCGCCTGCGGCCAGCGCGGTGGGCGCCAAGGCCGGCCACCACACATCCCGGATCAGATGCCAACCCGTGGCCCCCAGCGAGCGGGCTGCTTCCTCCAGCTCCGGGGCCGTCCTCTCGACCACGGCGGTGAATGACGCGATCGCGCGCGGCAACGAAAAGTACACGTACGCAAGGAACAGGCCGATCAGCCCGTAGGCAAATGTCACCCGCCCTAGCCCAAGGGCTTCACCGACATCTGCCACAGGGCCCTGGCGTCCCCCGACCAGGATGACGAAGAAGCCCACGATGACACCCGGAAACGACAACGGAAGCGTTAGTACCGCCATCAGCAGTCGCTTGCCCTTGAAGGCATGCCTCCCCATGAGCAGTCCCACCGCCGCCGCGAGGGCCAATGACACCAGCGTCACGATCAGCGACAGCGCCGTTGTCTGCAGCAGGCTCTTCAGGTAGCGGGGCTCCGTCAGCACAGCCAGATAGGTGGCGGCCCCTTTGGTAGCCGGCAAGGCCATCAGCTGCACCATGGGCAACAGCCAGAAGGCCGTGAACAGCGCCGCTGCCGGCGCTGCACAGGCCACGAGAACCGGCTTCACTGCACGTCTTTGAGGTACCGCTCGGAAAAGCCCTTCTGCACTTCCGCCATGCGGGCGTAGTCCACGGTACGCGCCCGGGCGTACTCACTGGCGGGCAGGAAACGTGCCTGCGCCTCGCGGCTGATGGCCGATGCGCGAACAGGCCGCAGGAAGGCATTCGCCCAGATGGCCTGGCCTTCATTCGAGAGCACGAAATCCAGCGCCTTGCGCCCGTTGTTGGCGTTGGGGCCCTTCTGGACCAGGCTCATGACGTAGGGCACCACCAGCGTGCCTTCCGAAGGAATCACGAACTCGACGTTGGCCTTGTCCTTGTGCTTGGCGCGGTAGGCGTTGAAATCGTAGTCGAGCAGGATCGCGATCTCGCCCGACAACACCCGGGCGTAAGAGGTCTGCTTCGGAACGATGGGCTCGTTCTTCTGCAGCGCCTTGAAGTACTCGATAGCCGGGGTGAAGTTTTCCAGGGTTCCGCCGCGCACCGCGTTGACGGCCACCGCACCCACATAGCCCACGAAGGCCGACGCCGGGTCCAGGTAGCCCACCAGCCCCTTGTATTCCGCCTTGAGCAGATCAGCCCATGAGCGGGGGATGGGCTTGCCCTTGAGCGCGCTCACGTTCACCATGAATCCCAGCGTCCCGGAGTGGATGGTGAACCAGTGCCCCTCCGGATCCTTCAGTCCGTCCGGGATCTCCGCCCAGAACTCGGGCTTGTAGGCAGCGGTCACGCCTTCCTTCTTGGCCTGGATGCCGAAGGTCACCCCGTAGTAAGCCATGTCGGCCACCGGGCTGGCCTTCTCGGCCACCAGCTGGGCCAGCGTCTGCCCGGAGTTCTTGTTGTCCGGCGGCACCGCGATGCCGGTCTTGTCCTTGATGGCCTTGAGCTGTGTGCCCCAATCCGCCCACTCGGGCGGGCAGTTGTAGCAAATGGCCGTTTGCGACCAGGCACTTGAAGCACCCAGCAACGCGACGGACAGGGTGGCGGTGCGCAGCACCATCAACAAGAACTTCCTCATGTGATCTCCGCTTATCGCGCTGTTGTTCGCCACTGAAACTTGAACGCCAATTCGACCAAGCGCGACAGAACGAACGGTATTGCGCCCCAGTGACGATTCGATGAATGAACAGGCCGTTGAGACTAGAACCGGCACCCCACGTTCCATTGCGCCTTGATCGAGAAGGACCCGTTGTCGCTGATGCGGCTGGGAACCCTGAACCGGTGGATGCAGGCCCGCATGGGCAAGCCGAGCTCTTGCGCAAAAGCTGTCGTGCCTGCGGCGGGCATTTCCAGTGCGCGGGACGGGCGCTGAAATGGGCGTAAAGGATCGAACACGGGCGAAACCTCGACCACGCGCCAGCCTTCGACCGGCCTTGGCCCGAGACGGGTATCCGTCGGGCCGTCAGCCTGCCTCAGCCTGTCTGGTGCGTAGGCCGCCCGCAGACTGAAGATCTGCAGCGCAGGCATCCGCAGAGAAGACGGTGCGCGCGAGGCATGGAACGCCTCAGGCTGGTCACGGGTCGCGGCCCGCGGGGGGAAGACACTGTCTTGCAACGGTTCTTGGAGGACCTGCTGGCCTGTACTTGCGGTAAGCAGCATCGTGCCTATCGACAGACTTTCAGCCAAATCAGAAGCCTGATGGGCGTGAGCCAAGTCCGCCATGCATATGAAGCCTATCGCCACCAGTCCGGTGGCTCTCGCCCGAGCAACACTCCCTTTCGGGACCAGATACACAGTTGCTTCACCCATGCTCGCCTCCAGTGCGGTCATGACGAGTCCGGAGCGTTTTCCACTCCCTCAGTCTGCACACGGCTTGTGAGGAAACGATGACAGTGGGCCTACAGCCCGGACAACCAAGGCCCGTACAGACCGCCTTTCCACCAAGCGTAGCGGCCTACGCAACACTTCACCAAGGCGTCATGCAAGCGCTCCACAGTGCTGCAACTATCACTCACTTGAGAGCGCTTCATGAAGAACCTGCTGCACATCCGCCTGAACACCCACGGCCGTGACAAGACTGTCGTGCGGGAGCACCAGCACGATCCCAGCAGGCGGAGCTTCGTGGGCGGTATGGCGGTCGGTGCCGCCGCCTTGGGGGTGGGACTCACCGCCTGCGGCGGCGGGACGCCTGAAGTCCACTTTGATCATGGTGTGGCTAGTGGCGACCCCCTGTCAGACCGCGTGATCCTGTGGACCCGGCTCAGCACCCTGGAGGTTGGTGACTTGCAGCTGGTCTGGGAGGTTTCGACCAGTAAGGACTTCTCCACCATAGTGCGTTCTGGCACCACCTCCACCTCAGCCGCGCGCGACTGCACCGTCAAGGTCGACGTGACCAGCCTGTCGCCCGCCACCACGTACTGGTATCGCTTCCAGGGCTACGGCAAGCTGTCGCCCGTGGGGCGCACGCGCACCCTGCCCACGGGAAGCGTGAGCCAGGTCAAGTTGGCCGTGTTCAGTTGTGCCAACCACCCCGCCGGTTACTTCAACGTCTACGCCGACGCTGCAGCTCGTACGGACCTGGACGCCACCTTACACCTGGGCGACTACATCTACGAGTACGGCAGTGGCGGATACGCCACGCAGTCGGCAGCCGCTCTCGGCCGCGCACCATTGCCTGCCACGGAGATCCTGAGCCTGGCCGACTACCGGGCTCGGCATGCGCAGTACAAGACGGACCCGGACCTGCAGGCCTTGCACGCTGCCGCCCCCATGATCGCCGTGTGGGACGACCACGAAGTGACCAACGACGCCTACGCCGACGGCGCCGAGAACCACCAGGCCAACGAAGGCAGCTTTGCTGTACGCAAGGCCGCTGCACTTCAGGCCTATCACGAGTGGATGCCCACCCGCATGGGTGCCTCAGCTGACGTGATCTACCGCAGCTTTGACTTCGGCTCGTTGTTGTCACTGCACATGTTGGACACACGCATCGTGGGTCGGGCGTTGCAACTGGACTACGCCAATTACATCAAGCCCGCTGGCCTGGATGGGGCGGCCTTTACCGCAGACATGGCCAAGCCCAGGGAGCTGCTAGGTTCCACCCAAACGTCCTGGCTGCAACAGCGGTTGGCAGCCTCTCAGGCCATCTGGCAGGTGCTCGGCCAGCAGGTGCTGATGGGGCGCATGAACATTCCGGCGCCCATCCTGCTGGAAGGTCTCAACCCCGGTAGCGGTGTGTCGGTGTCCGCCTATGCCGCCATAGTGGCCAAGGCGCAAAGCGCGCCCGCCACCCTGACGCCCGTTGAGCAGGCGGTGCTGGCGCAGCCCGCTATACCCTACAACCTGGATGCGTGGGACGGTTACGCCATGGCCCGCGAGACCGTGCTCGAGACCGCACGCACGCTGGACAAGAATCTGGTGGTGCTGTCGGGCGACACGCACAACGCCTGGGCCAATGACCTGCAGGACCTGGCGGGCCGCCAGGTGGGTGTGGAATTCGCAACGCCGGGCGTCACCTCGCCCGGGTTCGAGTCAATTTTCCCGAGCGAGAACCCCACTGCCTTCGCCGCAGCGCTCACGCAGTTGATCGGCCCCTTGCAGTACTGCGACACGGCGCGCAGGGGCTACATGGTCGTCACTGCCACACCCACGGCCTGCACGGCTGATTGGGTTTACGTAAGCACAGTGTCCTCCCGCACCTTCACCACCGCCAAGGGTCCGACCTGGAAGGTGTTGCCAGGCACCACGCAGCGCAAACTGATGGCGGGCTGAGGGACTTACATGAGCCCGATGGGATCCGACGTGAGCGAGACCGCTGTAGTGGCTGCGCCATCCATAGATCTCGTCTACTTCAACGCCGGAGGGGGCCACCGTGCAGCGGCCCGGGCACTTGAGGCGCAACTGGCCGTCTGCGAGCCCCAATGGAGGGTGCGGCTGGTTGATCTCTTTCAGGTTCTGGACCCCGAACAACGGTTCCGCAGGCTGACCGGGTTTGCTCCCGAGACCTACTACAACAAGCGGCTTTCCACCGGCTTCACCCTCGGGCTGTCCCAGGAACTGCAGCTTCTGCAAGCCATGATCCGCGTCGGCCATACCCAGTTGGTGGAGCGGTTGGTGCGCCACTGGAGCCAATCAAGGCCCGACATGGTCGTCTCGCTGGTGCCCAACTTCAACCGCGCGCTGGGCGACAGCGCGAGGCTGGCTCTCGGGCACGCACCTTTCGTGACGGTCATGACCGACCTGGCCGACCATCCGCCGCATTTCTGGGCTGAACCTGGGGGGACGGGGCACCTGGTCTGCGGCACGGCACACGCCTACGCGCAAGCTCTCTCCCAGGGGATTGCGGCCTCCCGCCTGCACCTGGTGTCCGGCATGATGCTGGCCCCCGGCTTCTACCAGCTTGTAAGCGCAGACAGGCGCGACGAGCGACGCGCCCACGGGCTGGACCCTGACTCCCCGGTGGGTCTGGTGATGTTCGGCGGCCATGGGTCGCGTGCGATGAAGCGCATCGCCATGGCGCTGGCCAACCAGCCGCTGATCCTCATGTGCGGACGCAACGAAGCCTTGCGCAGTCAACTGGAGAAACTTCCCGCCGAGGCTCCGCGCAAGGTGGTGGGCTTCACCGACGATGTGGCGCACTGGATGCGGCTGGCGGACTACTTCATCGGCAAGCCGGGCCCGGGGTCGATCAGCGAGGCCTTGCACTGCGGGCTGCCTGTGATCCTCACCCGCAACGCATGGACCATGCCGCAGGAGCGGTGGAACACCCAGTGGGTTCAGGAGGAGGGCCTCGGGATCGTGCTGCCGGCATTCACACGCATCGAAACCGGGGTGGGCACCCTGTTGGCCGACCTGCCCGGATGGCGAGATCGGGTTGCCAGGCTGAGCAACCGGGCTGTCTTCGAGGTGCCTCGGATCTTGCGGCGGCTGCTGGCTTCAGACCACACAGCAGCTCGAGGCACAGGTTCAGATGTGAAGCGGGGCGATCTGGCTTGTGCGGTGCCGCCGTGGGCGCAACCGGCCCCTGCAGGCGGCTTGCCCATCAACTTCAGCAGCTGAGCGAGACAGAGCCCTCAACCTGCAGCGGCTATGAAGTTGCGGCCTCTGGTGGACTCAAGGGCAGCTGCGATACGCTGATCTGCGTCCAGCACACCCACCGCAGCGGGGTCGCAGGGTGCGCCGACAGCGCCAAGCCAAGCCCGCAGTCGATCCACACCCGTCTGGCTGGAGGCCACCGAGCCCAACCCTGTGGAGTCGAAGACCTGGCCCAGCAGTGCATCCACGCGCGGGTCGCAGCCCTGGGCCAAGCCCCAGGCGGCAGGCAACCACATGGCACAAGCCAATCCATGCGGCACGCCCTGCTCCAGCGTCACCGCATAGGACAGCGCATGCGCCAGGGCGGTTCGGGTCTGGGAGAACGCCAGCCCGGCCTGCAAGGAGGCCTGAGATAGTGCCTGCCGGGCTTGTAGGTGACGCGCATCACGCAGCACCACGGGCAGCCACGTCAACACCTTCTGCGCCGCAGACACGGCCATCACATCGCTGAAGGGATTGGCATGCCGGTTCCAGATCGCCTCCAGTGCATGCGACAGGGCGTCCAGGGCTGTGTCACGGGTGACCGCCAAAGGGCAGCTGAGGGTGAGCAAAGGATCGACGAAGGCCCGCTCGGCAAACCCGAAAGGCTCATCGAATGAGCGCTTGAGTGCCGGCGACACATCGGTGTCCCACACCGTGGCCCACCGCGTGACTTCGCTGCCCGTGCCAGCGGTGGTGGGCACCATCCAAAGCGGCGCCAGCTCCAGATCGGGCCAGGCAGACTGCCCGCGCAGCGCGGCGGCCACGGGCTCGAAGTCTGCCGGGTGAGTCGGCTTGATCCCACCCGGCAGCTGGTCAACCAGCCGATCATCAGTCACCACCGGCCGGCAGCGCAAGACCTTCGCGATGTCCAGCGTGGTGCCACCACCCAAGCCGATGAGCACGCTGCCCGGGCGGGCGGCCAACATGGGCCACACCTGGGCCGAGAACTCTCGACACCGCGCCATGCTCGACAAGCCATCGGGCACCACGATCCAGTCCAGCAAGCGGGCGCCAAGCGTCCGCGTCCAGCGCTGCCGCAAGCCCAGCGTCGTGGCTGGCTCGAAAGCCATGACCACCGCGCACCGATCGCCCAGCGCTTGCCGGATGGTGTCGGCACAGCCAGCGCCAAAGCGCACGTCCACCGGCATGCGCCAGTCAAAGACCGCGTTCGTCATCAAATGAAGCGTTGGCGCAGCCTGGCCGAGACCAGATCGATGGCGCTGACGCTGGCCACCAGGATAATGAGCACGGCGCAGGTCTGTGCGTACTGGAAACCCCGGATCACCTCGAACAGCACCACGCCGATGCCGCCCGCCCCGACCATCCCCACCACGGAAGCCGAGCGCACGTTGGACTCGAAGCGGTACAAGGTGAAGGACAGCCACAGAGGTAGCACCTGGGGAATGACGCCGTAGACGATCTCCACCAGGGGGTGGGCGCCGGCGGCGCGTATGCCTTCGACGGGGCGCGGGTCTATGGCCTCCACGGCCTCAGAAAACAGCTTGGCAAGGGTACCGGTGGTGTGCACGAACAAGGCCAGAACTCCGGCGAATGGGCCTAGACCTACCGCCACGATGAACAGGAGCGCAAACACCATTTCATTGATGGCGCGGCAGGCGTCCATGAGTCGTCGCACAGGCTGGTGAATCCACGCGGGCGCCACGTTGGCAGACGCCGCCAGCCCCAAGGGCACGGCCGCCAGCACGGCGAGCAAGGTGCCCCACACCGCGATGTGGAGCGTCACCAGCATCTCGCCCAGGTAGATGCGCCAGTCCCTGAAGTCGGGCGGGAAGAAGTCGCTGAGGTAGGTGGCGATATTGCCGGAGTCGCGCACCAGATCCAGCGGCCGGATCTCCGCTCCCTTCCACGCCCAGCCCAGGAAGGCCAGCGCGACCGCCCAGCCCGCGTAGTACAGCCAGCCTGGGCGTTGCGCCGCAGCACGCTCTTGCAGCACGCGCAGGGACTGGGCCGACGGCGCAGTCCCCTGGGAGAGGGCAGTTCCGACCGTCATGGGTTCACTTCTTCAGCGCTGCGAGCTTGCGGTCGATCTCGGCGATCAGCTTGGCCTTTTCGTCGGCGCTGAGCTTGGCATCTGCCTCGGCACGGCTGCGGTCACGGAACAGTTCCAGTTCGCGGATGGGGATGAGTTGGTCGTTGTTGGAGGGACGGAAACCGTCGTAGCTGTAGATGTTGTTCAGGATCTTCTTTTCCTGAGGATCGCTCTTGGCGTAATCGAGAACGAAATTCCGGACCTTCTCCTTGACGGCGGGATCGAGGTCCTTGCGCCAGACGAAGGGGTCGCTGGGGATGAGCGGGCTCTTCCAGATCACACGCACCTGCTTGAACAGGTCAGGACGCGTCTTCTCGAGCTTATCCATCTCCTCGGTGTTGTTGGCCGCCACGTCCACCTGCTTGGCCAGCACCGCCTGCATGTTCACGCCGTGGCTGGCGCCGCGGATGGTCTTGAAGGCCGTGCGATGGTCTACCTTGTTCTGAGCGAACACGTAGAAGCTGGGCACCAGGAAGCCCGACGTGGAATTCGGATCGCCGATGCCGAAGTTGATGCTCTTGGCGTTCTTGAAGACATCGTCCAAGGTCTTGTAGGGCGAGTCCACATGCGTGATCAAGAGGGAGTGGTAGCCATAGCTGCCATCCACGAACCGGACCTGCGCAAAGATCTCGCCGTTGGCGCGGTCCACGGCTTCCATGGCGGCCTTGTTGCCGTACCAGGCCACCTGCACCTTGTTGAAGCGCATCGCCTCGATCACGCCGGCGTAGTCCGGCGCATAGAAGGATTTCACCGTCAGGCCGGTCTTCTTCTCCATGTCGCGGAAGAAGGGCTCCCAACGCTCGCGCTGCACGCTGGCCGCGTCGGTGGCGATGATGCCGAAATTGATCTCCTGGGCCTGCACGGCCCAGGACGCAGCCCAGGTGGCAGCGCCCAGCGACAGGGCAGCAAGGAAACGGACAAGACGTGTCGTCACGATGAGACTCCTCATGAGAGATGGAAACAATGAATCAAGCCGCGCGGGCTTCGGGGAAGAGATCGGGCTTGGCCCCCAAGGAAGGCAGCCCTGGAATCGCAGGCGGCGACACCTGGGTGGGCGATTCCTCGTCAATCAACTCGTCGGCAGCGGTGCCGTAGAGGTCACGCAGGAAGCCCGGCGTCAGCGCAGAAGTCGGTCCGTCGAACACCAGCTCGCCCTGCCTCAAGGCGATCACCCGCTCGCAGTAACGGCGCGCCAGCGCCACGTGGTGCAGGCTGATGAGCAGGGTCATGCGGCGGGTCTGGTTCAACTCCAGCAGCAGGTCCATCACGCGCCGCGTGGACTCCGGATCCAATGAGGCCACGGGCTCGTCGGCCAGCAGCAGACGCGCACCCTGCACCAGGCAACGCGCCACCGCAGCGCGCTGCTGCTGCCCGCCTGAGAGGGTGGACGATCGCTGAAAGGCCTGATCAGCCAGGCCGATGGCTTGCAGGACGTCCAGGGCGCGGGCTCGGTCTTCCGGCGTGAAGCGGCCTGTCAATGAACGCCACAGGGGCGTCTGCGCCGCCACCCCCGTCAAGACATTGGTGAGCAGGGGCAGGCGTCCCGCGAGGTTGAACTGCTGGAAGATGATGCCAATGCCGTGTCGCATGCGGCGCACCTGTGGGTCCAGACGACCGCCCTGCTGCAGGCACTGCCCATGCACCTCGACCCGCCCTTGGCCTGGGTCCAGCGTCTCGAGCCCGCACAGGGCGCGCAGCAGAGTGGACTTGCCTGAGCCGGAGGCGCCAAGCAACGCGACGCGTTCGCCGGGCTGGACCGAAAAGGTCACGGAGGACAGAGCACGCCGCGGGCCGCCCTCTGTGTGAAAGGTCTTGGCCGCGTCGTGAACAACAACAGCCGGTGTCTCAGATCCCTGCATCCAGACAGGTTAGAGACGTTATGTGACAGACCAGTGACCCTTGGCGTGAAGACGTCACAAATCAGCCAACGCCCACGCTCGGAACCCGCGCTTCAAGGTCACCTGGGCGGCGCAATTCCCAAAGCGTCGGTTCGAAGGGAAGCCTATCTCGTCGATGTGGCCCCACTCTTTCTTCATCAGGGTGCGCAAGGTTGGCGATGGGCGCCACCACCGGCGGACTTCGAACGATGCTCGGCCACCCTCAATCGGTTGACGACGAGGCAGACCTCAGGTGTTGCAGTTCAGTGAAAGCGACAAGTCAACGCGTCGCGGCACGCCCGAGCCTTCAGACGCTGGCGGGGCAAGTGCGCTTGCGTGCTCCGAACACGGGACAGACTGTCAGAGCAGCCCTGCAAAATGAACTGGGCCAGCCCGTTGAATTGAAGGGGGCTGGCCGTGACACGGCAGCGTCACGTCAAGCCCTCCAACTACAGAACTCTCTCTACCAAGGAAGCCGTCGATGACTTCAGCACTGCCTCGCCAGAAGGCGGCCATGTGGCCGGCCCTGTTGCGTGTGGCAATGCTGGCCGGCTGTGCAATCGCGGCGGCGGCGTGTGGATGCTGCGCCAAGGGCGCCAGCGCAGCGGCGGCATGCTGGACCTGTATGCCCCGGTAGCTTATCTGTCGGCCACCAGCGCCTTACAGGATTCCTCGCCGCGGATCCGGTGGCTGCAGTAACGCCGCCAGGAACGTTCACTACACATCCAACCGCACACATCGGCAACACACATGCGCTCCGCGCCAAGCCCACTCATGACACAACTCGCACCCCACCGCACGATCCGCCCGCGGGCCCTTCTGCCCTCGGTGGCGCTGATCGTGAGCGCCTTGGCCCCTCTGACTTCAGGCGCTGTGGACGTGCCCAATCGCAACCCGCCTGTGGAGGACCGAGCGATGCGGGAGAGCCGCGATGCCGTGAAGAACCAGAAGTGGGAGCGGGCCATCGCCCTCCTGCAGCCGTACCTGGGGGCTCACCCGCAGGACGCCGACGGGCACAACTTGCTGGCCTTCAGCCTGCGCAAGCTGGGTCGGTACGGGGCTTCCGAGAAAGCATACGACCGGGCACTCGCCATTGACCCCAGCCACCTGGGTGCGCACGAGTACCGCGGCGAGCTGATGCTGATTCTCGGCCGGAGGGAGCAGGCTCTCTTACACCTGCAGGCGCTGGAGCGCTTGTGCGGCCTGCAGTGCGAGGAGTATCAGGAACTGCTGCGGGCCATGGAAGCCAAAGCTGCGGAGCGCCCCAAGCCGCGGTGGTGAAGTGAGCCATCAGGACTGACCCCACCGGCCGGAGAGCCCGACCCAAGACCCACAAGGCCGAGAGACCCGGGACCAAGAGGCCCGAAGCCAAGAGGCCCGCGTGGGGCGGGCCTCTGCGGCTGCAGGGTCAAACCCCGATCACACCGCCGTCTTCACGCGTGATGACGATGGTGGCCGAGCGGGGCCGGCCCGGACGGCCATAGCCCTTGTTGCCAGGCCACAGGCTCTCAGGCGCCTCGCCGGCCTTGGTGTTCTCGCCGGGATGCTGGATGTTGATGAACAGCGTGCGGCCGTCCGGCGTCTCGGTGATGCCGGTGACCTCTGAGCCAGGGGGCGCCACCAGGAAGCGGCGCAGGCGAGCCTCGCCCAGCGTGGCGCCGATGAAGGTCTCCTGGGTGCCGGTCTGCTCCACGCCGTTGACCAGCATGCGGTTGTTCACAGTGACCTTGCCGCCGTCGCCCACCTGACCCGGAATCGCAGCCAGCAGCATGCAGCCCGACTCGTCGGTCATGGCGCTGTCGTCGGTCTGGATCCAGCAGATGCCGGTAGCCTTGCTGAACCACAGGCCATCAGGCGAAGAGAAGTCATTGGCCGCCGTCAACTTCGACAGATTGGCCGGGCCGGCGTCGTCCTCGGCGCCGAAGAGGAAGATGTCCCAAGTGAAGGTGGTCGCCGCAGCGGCAAACCCGTCCTCGCGGAAGCGGATGATGTGGCCATTGGGGTTGCCCATGCCCTTCTTGCCGTCCACGTCCATGTAGGCGCGTGGGTTGGCGGCATCCACCCGACCAGGCGTGCGATTGGCTGCGTTGTTGTTGGTCAGCGTGAAGTAGACCTCGCCGTTGCGGTAGTTCACGGCACCCCACTCGGGCCGGTCCATCTTGGTGGCACCCACGGCGTCGGCCGCCAGGCGGGTGTGGACGTAGATGTCGGCCTGGCTCTCGAACTTGAAGCTCGCGAAGTTCGCGATACGGGGGTCTGAGAAAGTGAGTTCGACCCATTCGCCGCGGCCGGTGGCGTCGAAGCGGGCGACGTACAGCTTGCCTTCGTTGAGGTACTTGTCGCCAGCTGCGATGCCGCCGCCGATGTCCTTCGGGTCCCAGGCGGCGGTGCTGACGAACTTGTAGATGTACTCGTTGCGCGCATCGCAGCCCATGTAGAACGCCAGAGGCTTGCCGGCCTCGGGCAGGCTGCACACGGCAGCCTCATGGGCCAGGCGGCCCATGATCACGCGCTTGGCGGGTGTGGCGTTGGGGTCCAGCGGGTCGATCTCGACGTTGTAGCCGAAGGTGTGGGCCTCGTTGCGGAAGTCGGCTTCGGCGTTGCGGCCCGGCGCTGCAAGGTTCCAGCGCGAGAAGCGGTCGTCCGTAGCGGAAACCGTATGCCAGCCCTGGCTGATCGTCCGCTGGACATTCGCAGCGGGCGGTGCGCTGACCACGCCATAGCGCCGGCGCGACGTCAGGTCACGGGGAGAAAGGGCGGCCCCGCCGGCCGTCATCCCGAAATAGAAGGCCCAGTTCTCCTCGCAGCCCAGGTAGGTGCCCCAGGGCGTCTTGCCGTGGCCGCAGTTGTTGAGGGTGCCACGGGCCATGCCACCCGCGGTGTCCCAGCGGGTGACCATCTGGGCGCGGATGGCGTCGATGTGCGCGCGCGGTCCGGCCACACGCATGGGCGTCTGCGCCGTGACGCGACGGTTCAGGGGCGAGTCGGGCTTGATACGCCATCCCTGCGGCGTCTTGACGATCTCCACCATCGACACGCCGTGGTGGTTGACCTCTTTGAGCACCTCAGCAGCGGGGCGCGTGCCCAGGTCCCAATCGCCGAACTGGGTGAACTTCTTGCCGGACACGCCGTTGGAGGTCTGGCCGTTGGGGTGCATGAAGAAAGCGTCGGCCGAGCTCTCATGGTTGACGGCCAGCACGGCCCGCCCCGTGTCGCGCTCGGTATAGCGGCCCTTGTCGTCGATGAAGTACAGGTCCATGCCATCGTGGTGGTCGCCCACGCGCTGGGACCAGTCGTCAGCCTCCAGGCCGGCGTTGGAGTAGGGCGAGACCGCAGGCGACAGGGCGTCGCCCGTGGCGTGCAGCACGGCGTAGCGGTAGCCTGGGGGCAGCACCACGTCATCGACGAGGCTCTTGGGTACGCTGGGGAAACCCAGCGCCTTGGCAGGTCCGGAGCCGGCGCCGCCCATCACGGTGGCGCAGCCCGGCAGTACGGCGAGGCCCGCCAGGCCCAGGCCCCCGCGCAGCAAGGTCCGGCGGCTCGGGCTGGCCAGCGCTTGCTTCAGGACGTCCTGGAAGTGCGGGTTATTGGAGTCGTTGACGATGGCATCGAACTCGGGGGTGTGAGAGGACATGTTTGGGCTGAGGGGTTGGAAACTACCTGGAGTAAACCGCCCATGTGTGAAAGTCTTTTGACAAGTCCTCGGCATCGCCTGGACATGTACAAGGTCCCCACTCGTTGACTTCGAAGCAAATGACTCCGAATCGATCAGCTGTTTGCTGCGGGAAACAACCGAAAGAGGCACCCATGGCGTTGATCTCCTTGACACACGACCACATCGTCATCTACGTCATCAAGCGGCGGCCGATCGAGGTGATGGGCGTCTTCAACAAGCAAGCAGGCCGAATGGCGATCTCCGCCGTCACCCTGAGGGAACTGTTCCACGGCGCCGAGAAGAGCGCGAAAGTGGCACAGAACCTGGCCGTCGTGGAAGAGTTCGCAAGCCTGCTCGAAGTGCTGCCCTACACCGCCAAGGCCACGCAGCATTACGGCGCCATCCGCAGCGCGCTTGAGAAGGCGGGCCGGCCGATTGGCGTCAACGACCCGCACATCGCCGCCCATGCTCGCAGCGAAGGGCTCGCGCTCGTGACCAACAACCTCGGCGAGTTCGAGAGGGTGCCGGGGTTGCTGATGGAGAACTGGATCAGAGCGACTTGAAAGACGGGGGGCCGAGCCGGGCACCGCTCGGACCCTGGGGGCGATCAGAACCCCTCCTCCACCAACTCGGCTGCGCGCAGCACGGCGCGCGCCTTGGCTTCGGTTTCCTTCCACTCGAGCTCAGGCATCGAGTCGGCCACCACACCGGCGCCGGCCTGCACGTACAGGGTCTGGTTCTTCACCACGCCGGTGCGGATGGCAATAGCCACGTCCATGTCACCGGCAAAGCTGAGATAGCCCACCGCACCGCCGTAGATGCCGCGCTCCACGGGCTCGAGCTCGTCGATGATCTCCATGGCGCGGATCTTGGGCGCACCGCTGAGCGTGCCCGCCGGAAAACTCGCACGCAGCACGTCCAGCGCCGACAGCCCGGGCTTCAAGCGCCCCTCGACGTTGCTGACGATGTGCATGACGTGCGAGTAGCGCTCGATGCCGAAGGCCTCGGTGACCTTGACGCTGCCGGTCTGAGCGATGCGGCCGATGTCGTTGCGCGCCAGGTCGATCAGCATCACGTGCTCGGCGCGCTCTTTCGGGTCGGCCAGCAGCTCGGCCTCCAGGGCCTTGTCCTGCTCGGGCGTAGCCCCGCGCGGACGTGTGCCGGCGATGGGGCGCACGGTGACGATCTGGCCCGGTTTTTCGCCGGGGCTAGCTGAGCTAGCGGGGGTGGCCGCCAGCTCCTGGCGCACCAGGATCTCGGGCGAGGAGCCCACAATCTGGAAGTCCCCCATGTCGTAGTAGTACATGTAGGGGCTGGGGTTGAGCGAGCGCAGCGCCCGGTACAGCGACAGCGGGCTCTCGGTGTAGCGCTTCTTCAGGCGCTGGCCCAGCACGATCTGCATGCAGTCACCCGCGGCGATGTAGGCCTTGCCACGCTCCACCGCAGCCACGTACGCGGCCTTGGAAAACTCGCGCTCGACCGCATAGCTGGGCCCGCGCTTGACCTGCGGGGCGGTGACGGAGTAGCGCAGCTTGTCGATCAGCTCGGCCAGGCGCTTCTTGCCGTTGAACCAGGCGTCGGGCGTGCGCGGATCGGCCCAGACGATGAG
This sequence comes from Betaproteobacteria bacterium, assembly GCA_037127635.1. Taxonomy (GTDB): domain Bacteria; phylum Pseudomonadota; class Gammaproteobacteria; order Burkholderiales; family Burkholderiaceae_C; genus Rubrivivax. The sequence continues at coordinate 67,869 of JBAXYD010000011.1, forward strand.
GTACAGGCGCCCCGAGAGGTTGTCGATGACAGCCAGCTCCTCGGTCTGCAGCAACTGGATGTCGGGCGTGCCGATGCCGCCTGGCTTGCGCACGCCGGCCAGCTTGCTCTCGATGAAGCGCACGGTCTCATAGCCGAAGTAGCCGGCCAGCCCGCCACAAAAACGCGGCAGCCCGGGCCGCAGGGCCGGCTTGAAGCGCGCTTGGTAGCGGGCGATGAAGTCCAGGGGGTTGCCCTCGTGGGTCTCCACCACCTGGCCGTCGGTGACGATTTCGCTGCGCAGGCCGGTGGCGCGCAGCAAGGTGCGCGCCGGCAGGCCGATGAAGGAGTAGCGCCCGAAGCGCTCGCCGCCCACCACCGACTCCAGCAGAAAGCTGTGGCGGCTGCCGCCGGCCAGCTTCAGGTACAGCGACAGCGGGGTTTCGAGGTCGGCAAAGGCCTCGGCAATGAGGGGAATGCGGTTGTAGCCTTCGGCGGCAAGGCTCTTGAATTCGAGTTCGGTGATCACGGGTCTTGTCCTGGCAGGCGCCGCATGGAGCTCCTGTCGAGCAGCCTGCGGTGCGTGGAGGGAATCCGGCCACCCCGCGGCCGTGGCGGGACGAAGGCAGCCGATGCGCGACGACGCCCTCAGGCGTCAAGGGCAAGCGCGTTCAGCGTCGCCAGGGCCAAGCTCCCCGGCCCTGGGGGCCTGGGATGGCGGTCGGCGAGGATGCGGCCATGAACATGAATTCAATGTAGCAGGTTCGCGGCTGGGCCCGGCCTGGTCGCTGGCAGCCACGCCAGACAAAGCAACACCACCGACACGGATCCATCTTGCATGCGGGTCGGAACAGGCGCAAACTCAATCCGCCCGGCCGCCGGGATCGTGTTGGCCGCCGGGGGACTGTGTTGCCACTTCCCTAGACCCCAGGAGGTATGGATGAATCTCACGATCAGCGGCCATCATCTTGAAGTCACGCCGTCTCTGCGAGAGTACGTGCTCACAAAGTTGGACCGGGTCACGCGCCATTTCGATCAGGTGGTGGACGTCAGCGTGCTGCTGACGGTGGAGAAGATGAAGGAGAAGGAGCGACGGCAGAAGGCCGAGGTGACCCTGCATATCAAGGGCCGCGACATCTTCGTCGAGCAATCCCACGAGGATCTGTATGCCGCCGTCGACCAGCTGATGGACAAGCTGGACCGCCAGGTCGTGCGCCACAAGGACAGGTTGCAGGACCATCACCATCAGGCCAGCAAGCGCATGGACGTCAGCGCCGCCTGAGCCCTCTGGCCATTGCCTGTGAACCGCAGGCAACAAGATCAAGGGACGATGTCACGAGGCGGTCACCGTCACCGGCAGAACCCCCCATAATTCATCTACCTTGATCGTTCTCCAGCCCCCGGCCCGAACCCTCGCCCGACGGGCGTGGTCGAACCCATGAATCGTCTCGCCGCCATCCTGCCTGCCAGCAACGTGCTGGTGAATGTGGACGCCTCCAGCAAGAAGCGTGTGTTCGAGCAGGCGGGCCTGCTGTTCGAGAACCAGCACGCCATCGCGCGGAGCACTGTCACGGACAACCTCTTTGCCAGGGAGCGGTTGGGCTCCACGGGTCTGGGCCACGGGGTGGCCATTCCCCACGGCCGCATCAAGGGGCTGAAAAGCCCGCTGGCAGCTGTGCTGAGGCTGCAGCAGCCCATCGCGTTCGACGCCCCCGATGACGAACCCGTGTCGCTGCTGATCTTCCTGCTGGTGCCGGAAGCGGCCACGCAGCGTCATCTGGAGATCCTGTCGGAGATCGCGGAGATGCTGTCGGACCGTGCATTGCGCGAGAACCTGAAGACCCAGGCGGAAGCCGGCACGCTGCACCAGTTGATCGCCGACTGGCAGCCCTTGAAGTCCGTGGCGTGAAGCCCACCTCGATCAGCGCCGAGACGCTGTTCGAGGCGCACCGCGAGACGCTGCGCTGGCAGTGGGTGGCCGGCCACGCCCACCCCGAGCGCCAGTTCGCCGAAGCCGCCGTACGCGACGCCCGCTCCGCGGCCGACTTGGTGGGGTACCTGAACTACATCCACCCCTACCGGGTGCAGATCGTCGGCCAGCGCGAGGTGGCCTACCTGCAAGCCTCCAGCCCCGAAGACCTGGCGCGGCGCATTTCCCGCATCGTCACCCTGGAGCCACCCTTCGTGATCGTGGCCGACGACCAGGTGCCCCCCGAGCGCCTGGTGGCGATGTGCGACCGGGCGGAAATCCCGCTGTTCGTCACGCGCGAGTCCGCCGGCCAGGTGATCGACGTGATGCGCGCCTACCTGGGCCAGCGCTTTGCCGAGCGCACCACCCGCCACGGCGTGTTCATGGACATCCTGGGCTTGGGCGTGCTGCTGACGGGCGAATCAGGGCTGGGCAAGAGCGAGCTGGGGTTGGAACTGGTGTCGCGCGGGCACGGACTGGTGGCTGACGATGCGGTGGACTTCTTCCGCACCTCACAGACCGCCATCGAGGGGCGCTGCCCCGAGATTCTGATGAACCTGCTGGAGGTACGCGGCATCGGGCTGCTGGACATCAAGGCCATCTTTGGCGAGACGGCGGTGCGGCGCAAGATGCGCCTGAAACTCATCGTCCACCTGGTGCGCAAGGAAACGATGGAGCGCGACTTCGAGCGCCTGCCCTACGCCCCGCTGTATGAAGATGTGCTGGGCGTGCCGGCACGCAAGGTGGTCATCGCCGTGGATGCCGGGCGCAACCTGGCGGTGCTGGTAGAAGCGGCGGTGCGCAACACCATCCTGCAGCTGCGCGGCATCGACACCTACCAGGAGTTCATCGAACGCCATCAGCGGGCGCTGGACCACCCTAACCCCGAGCAGAACTGAGGACCAACCCAGCCCGCAACCGCCGACTGTCAGCGGTTGCGGTGCTCGCAGTCGGGGCGCGCGCAGGTGGCGTACAGGGCCAGGGAATGCTCCTGCAGGTCGAAGCCCCGGGACTGCGCCACCGCGCGCTGGCGCTGCTCGATGTCGGGGTCGAAAAACTCTTCCACGCGGCCGCAGGTCAGGCACACCAGGTGGTCATGGTGCTGGCCCTCGTTGAGCTCGAACACCGCCTTGCCGGACTCGAAGTTGCTGCGCGTCAACAACCCGGCCTGCTCGAACTGCATCAGCACGCGGTACACGGTGGCCAGCCCGATGTCCGCCTCGTCCAGCATGAGCGCCCGGTAGACATCCTCGGCGGTCAGGTGGCGGCGCTGCGTGCGCTCGAAAACCCCCAGGATTTTCAGCCGAGGCAGGGTGGCCTTCAGTCCGCTGCTTTTAAGTTCGTCGGCACGGTTCATCGGGGGCTTCTCGAGGGGCATGGCGCAACGCCCGGAGGGGACGGGCCACACTAGAATCTACGCATGATATCGACCCGCACGACGCTTCCACTGCCCAGGGGCATGGCCCTGGCCTGCCTCGGGCTGACTGCGCTGCTGAGCAGCTGCGGCTTCCGGCAGATTGCCTCGGACGGTAGTCTGTTAGGCCTGGTCACCCCTTACCGCATCGACATTGTGCAGGGCAACGCCATCACGCGCGAGCAGCTTGCGTTGGTCAAACCCGGCATGTCGCGGGCCCAGGTGCGCGACATCATGGGCACGCCACTGCTCACCGACCCGTTTCACGCCGATCGCTGGGACTACCTCTTCACCATTCGGCGTCCGGGCACCGAGCCCCAGCGCCGCAGCATCGTGGCCTTTTTCGAGGGCGACATGCTCAAGAAGATCGACATGCCACAGGGCCCGCTGCCCACGGAAGAGGAGTTCGTGGCCTCCATTGACCCGGTCAAGCGCAAGATCGAGCCGCGTGTACTCGAACTCACCGAGGCGCAGCGCAAGGCCCTGCCCGCGCCGGCGCGCAAGGACGCGCCCGCCGAGGCACCGGCCGGCGCCACGCGGCCCTACCCGCCGCTGGAGCCGGGGTGAGGATTGCCATCGCCGGGAGTTCCGGCCGCATGGGCCGGATGCTGATCGAGGCCGTGCTCGCCAGTGACGACCTGCATTTGCATGGGGCCCTGGACGTTGCCGGCAGCCCCGCCCTGGGCCAGGACGCCGGCGCCTTCCTGGGCCGCGTCACGGGTGTGGCCATCCAGGCAGACATGGACGGCGCCCTGGCGGGCGCTGACGTCCTCATCGACTTCACCCGCCCAGAGGGCACGCTGGCGCACCTGACCGCCTGCAGCCGCCTGGGGGTCAAGGCCGTGGTGGGCACCACCGGGTTCAGCCAGGCGCAGAAGGCCGAGATTGGCGCCATCGCCCAGTCGGTGGCCATCGCCATGGCGCCCAACATGAGCGTGGGCGTGAACGTGGTGCTGAAGTTGCTGGACATCGCGGCCCGGGCCCTGAACGAGGGCTACGACATCGAGGTGATCGAGGCGCACCATCGACACAAGGTGGACGCCCCCAGCGGCACCGCGCTGAAGATGGGCGAGGTACTGGCGCAGGCCCTGGGGCGCGACCTCAAGACCTGCGGCGTCTTCGCGCGCGAAGGCGTCACGGGCGAACGTGATCCTTCGACCATCGGCTTTGCCACCATCCGTGGCGGTGACATCGTAGGCGACCATACCGTGCTGTTCGCCGGCACGGGTGAGCGCATCGAGATCAGCCACCGCAGCAGCAGTCGCGCCGGTTACGCGCAGGGCAGCCTGCGTGCCGCCCGTTTCCTGGCGGGCCACGGCACGGGCCTGTTCGACATGCACGACGTGCTAGGCATGTGAGGGCGCCTTGGAAGGGCTGACACACTTTCTGGAGCAGAGCGACGCCGTCGGACGCGCGGTGGCGCTGCTGCTGTTGCTGATGTCCATAGGCGCCTGGGCATTGATCGTGTGGAAGACGCTGCTGCTTCGCCGGGCCATGGCCGACCTGAACCGCGCGATTCCCGCGTTCTGGGACGCGGCGTCGCTGGAGGAGGGCCGCGCCCGTCTGGGCGGCCTGGAGCGCGAACAACTGCTGTGCCTGCTGGTGGACGCCGCGCGTCAGGTACCGGCAGGCATGAGCCTGGCCACCCAGGGAGCCGCCGATTCGCAGCGCACCCGGCGCCTGCGCGACGCGCTGCAGCAGGGCCTGGGCCATCTGCAGTTCGGCCAGGTGGTGCTGGCCTCCGTGGGCAGCACCTCCCCGTTCATCGGGCTGTTCGGCACCGTCTGGGGCGTTTACCACGCGCTGGTGGCCATCGGCACGGGCGGAGCGTTCTCGATCGACAAGGTAGCCGGCCCGGTGGGCGAGGCCCTGGTGATGACCGCTGCCGGCCTGGCCGTGGCCATTCCCGCGGTGCTGGCTTACAACCTGTTCGGCAAGTGGATCGGGCAGTGCGAGGCACAGCTCGAAGGCTTTGCCCACGACCTGCGCGAACTGCTGCTGGACGGGGCCAGCCGCGACGCCGCCCGTCGGGACGGCTGAAGCACCCGGGCACCATGTCCTTCGGCCGGCTCGAGCGGCGCCCCGCGCCCACCCCGATGAGCGAGATCAACATGACGCCGTTGATCGACGTGATGTTGGTGCTGCTGGTGATCTTCATCGTGGCCGCGCCATTGATGGCCTCCAGCCTGCAACTGGACCTGCCACGGGCCGAGGGCGCCAAGCCCACGCAGGCGGCGCAACCCCTGGCCATTGCCATCGACGCCCAGGGCCAGGTCTTCCTGAGCGAAGAGGCCTTGCCTGCGGCGCAGTGGAAAGTGCGCATCACGGCCGCCGTCCAGGCCGCGGCGCAAGCCAACCCGGCCACCGAGGTGCAGTTGCGCGCCGACTCCCGCGTCCCTTACGGCCGCGTGGCCGAGCTCATCGGCCTGGTGCAGGACGGCGGGCTGTCGCGCATCGGCTTCATCACCGACGGCGCGCCGCGCTGAGCGGGAGCCAAGGGCCGCGGCCCACCCGCAGGCCGGGTGCGGCCGCACCCGAACCGGGGCCCTGGCCGGGCCTTGGCTAGGGACCCGGCTCCTACAATCGGCCGATGAATGAAAAGTACGCCCCGGCCGAGGTGGAAACCGCGGCCCATGCCGACTGGAATGCACGCGATGTCTACCGCGTGACCGAGGACCCGAGCCGCCCCAAGTTCTACGCCTGCTCGATGCTGCCCTACCCCAGCGGCAAGCTGCACATGGGGCATGTGCGCAACTACACCATCAACGACATGCTGACCCGTCATCTGCGGATGAAGGGCTACAACGTCCTGATGCCCATGGGCTGGGACGCCTTCGGCCTGCCCGCGGAAAACGCGGCAATGAAGAACAAGGTGCCACCGGCGAAGTGGACCTACGACAACATCGCCCACATGAAGGGCCAGATGCTGGCCATGGGCCTGGCCATCGACTGGAACCGCGAGGTCGCCACCTGCACGCCCGCTTACTACAAGTGGAACCAGTGGCTGTTCCTGAAGATGCTGGAAGCCGGCATTGCCGAGCGCCGCACCCAGGTGGTGAACTGGGACCCGGTGGACCAGACAGTGCTGGCCAACGAGCAGGTGATCGACGGGCGCGGCTGGCGTTCCGGCGCCCTGGTGGAAAAGCGCGAGATCCCCGGCTACTACCTGAAGATCACGCAGTACGCGCCCGAGTTGCTGGAGCACGTGCAGCACCGCCTGCCGGGCTGGCCCGAGCGCGTGAAGCTGATGCAGGAGAACTGGATCGGCAAGAGCGAGGGGGTGCGCTTCGCCTTCACGCATGACATCCGTGGGGAGGACGGGCAACCGCTGCAGGGCGGCCGGATGTTCGTTTTCACCACCCGCGCCGACACCGTCATGGGCGTGACGTTCTGCGCGGTGGCGCCCGAGCATCCGCTGGCCCTGCACGCTGCAAGCACAAACGCCGAAGTGGCCGCCTTCATCGAGGAGTGCAAGGCCGGCGGCACCACCGAAGCCGAACTCGCCACGCAGGACAAGAAGGGTGTGCGCACCGGGTTGACCGTGACGCACCCGCTGACGGGCGCCCCCGTGGACGTCTGGGTGGGCAACTACGTGCTGATGAGCTACGGCGACGGCGCCGTGATGGGCGTGCCGGCGCACGACGAGCGCGACTTTGCATTTGCGCTGAAGTACGGCATCCCCATTCGGCAGGTCATCGCCGTCGATGGCGAGGGCCCGTATGACACGACGCGCTGGCACGAGTGGTACGCCGACAAGCCGCGAGCACGCGTAATGGCCTCGGGCACCTACGACGGGCTGGCTCACAAGGCCGCAGTGGACGCGGTGGCGCGCGACCTGGCCGCCCAGGGCCTGGGCGAGAAGAAGACCACCTGGCGCCTGCGCGACTGGGGCATCAGCCGCCAGCGCTACTGGGGCACGCCGATTCCCATCATCCATTGCGACGAGCACGGCGCGGTGCCCGTACCCGAGCAGGATCTCCCCGTGGTGCTGCCTGAGGACTGCATCCCCGACGGCAGCGGCAACCCGCTGAACAAGCATGCCGGCTTCCACGCCGGCGTGACCTGCCCGGTGTGCGGCAAGCCGGCGCGGCGCGAGACCGACACGATGGACACCTTCGTGGACTCGTCGTGGTACTACATGCGCTACTGTGACGCCAAGCTCGATGGCGCCATGGTGGGCGACGGCACCGCCTACTGGATGCCGATGGACCAGTACATCGGCGGCATCGAGCACGCCATCCTCCACCTGCTGTACGCGCGCTTCTGGACCAAGGTGATGCGCGACCTGAAGCTGGTGGCGGTGGACGAGCCCTTCACCAAGCTGCTCACCCAGGGCATGGTGCTGAACCACATCTACTCGCGGCGCGGCGACAAGGGCGGCATCGAGTACTTCTGGCCGCACGAGGTGGAGAACACCTTTGACGAGGGCGGCAAGATCAACGGCGCCAAGCTGAAGGAGGCCAAGGGCGACCTGCCCGCTGGCACCGCCATCACCTACGAGGGCGTGGGCACCATGTCCAAGTCCAAGAACAACGGCGTGGACCCGCAGGACCTGATCGACCGCTATGGCGCCGACACGGCGCGCCTGTTCGTGATGTTCGCCTCACCACCGGAACAGACACTGGAGTGGAACGACGCCGGCGTGGAAGGCGCGCACCGCTTCCTGAAGCGCGTGTGGGGCTTTGCGGCGAGCCATGCGGCCACGTTGCAGCGCGCCACTGCGGGCGACTTGAGCCAGGCCTCGCTGCGCGCCGAGGCCAAGGCGCTGCGGCGCGAGGTGCACCTGGTGCTGCGCCAGGTGAGCTACGACTACGAGCGCATGCAGTACAACACCGTGGTGTCGGGCTGCATGAAGCTGCTGAACGCGCTGGAGGCCTTCAAACCTGACGGCAGCGACGGCGACGCCGCCGTGCTGTGCGAGGGCGCCTCGGTGCTGCTGCGCGCGCTGTATCCGGCCTGCCCCCACCTGACCTCGGTGCTGTGGCGTGACCTCGGCATGGAAAAGGCCGCAGGCGACCTGCTCGACGCCCCCTGGCCCGAAGTGGACGAAGCCGCGCTGGTGCAGGACGAGATCGAGCTCGTGCTGCAGGTCAACGGCAAGACCCGCGGGGCGATCCGCGTGCCGGCCAGCGCCGACCGTGCGGCCATCGAGGCGCTGGCAGCCGCCAGCCCGGAGACCGCGCGCTTCACCGAAGGTCGCGCGCCGAAGAAGGTCATCGTCGTGCCCGGTCGCCTGGTCAACGTGGTGGCCTGAACCCATGTTCCTGACCCCTGCAGGCATGCGCCGGCGCCGGCTTCTGCGTGCCAGCGGCACCGCGGCCGTCTGGGGGCTGGCGAGCGCGCTGGCCGGTTGCGGCTTCCAGCTGCGGCGCGAGCCCACCCTGCCCTTCAAGCGCATCGCCCTGACGGGGTTCGGTGCGCGCTCCAGCCAGGCCGCCGCGCTGCGCCGCGCCGCGGGCGCCGAGGTGGACTTCGTCGCCGTGCCCGCGCAGGCGGACGTGGTCGTGGTGGCCATGACCGAGGCCAAGGAGCGCGGCGTCGTGGGTTCCAGCGCGGCGGGGCAGGTGCGGGAACTGCGCCTGCTGGTGAAGCTGCGCTACCGGGTGCTCGGCCGTGACGGCCAGGAGTGGCTGGGGCCCACGGAGCTGAGCCAGTACCGCGACATGACCTACAACGAGAGCAACGCCCTGGCCAAGGAGCTGGAGGAGGGGCAGCTGGTGCGCGACATGGAAGCCGACATCGCGCGCCAGGTGGTGCGCCAGTTGGCAACGCTGCGCCGGCCCTGACATGCAGCTGCGGCCCGACCAGCTCAGCGCCCACCTCGCCACCGCTGCGCGGGAGGGATTGAAGCCGCTGTACACCGTGGTCGGCGACGAACCCCTGCTGCAGCAGGAGGCCGCCGATGCCATCCGGGCGGCCGCGCGGGCGGCCGGCTGCAGCGAGCGCGAGGTCTTCAACGTCGGGGGTGCGCACTTCGACTGGAGTGGCGTGCTGGGCGCAGCCCAGGAGCGCAGCCTGTTTGCCGACGCCAAGATCATCGAGATCCGCATCCCTTCCGGCAAGCCCGGCAAGGAGGGCAGCGAGGCACTGCAGCGCTATGCGGCGCAGTTGCCCGAAGGCGTGGTGACCCTGGTGCTGCTGCCGTCAGTGGAATACGCGCAGCTCAAGAGCGGCTGGTTCACCGCCTTGCAGGCGCAGGGCGTGATGATCAAGGTCGAGCCCGTGGAGCGCCCCGCCCTGCCCGCCTGGATTGCCCGCCGGCTGGCCGCGCAGGGCCAGCGCGTGCGCGAGGGCGAGGAGGGTCAGCGTACGCTGGCCTTCTTTGCCGACCGGGTCGAAGGCCACTTGCTGGCCGCGCACCAGGAGATCAGCAAGCTCGCGCTGCTTTACCCGGCCGGGGAACTGAGTGCGGAGCAGGTGGAAGCCGCCGTGCTGAACGTGGCGCGTTACGACGTGCGCCAGCTCTGCGAGGCCGTGCTGGCGGGCCAGGTGGGCCGGGCCTGGCGCATCCTGGACGGGCTGAAGGCCGAGGGCGAATCGCCCGTGGCCGTGCACTGGCCGCTGGCTGACGACCTGCGCGCGTTGCAGCGCGTGCGCACCGCGCTGGACCAGGGCCAGCCCATGCCCATGGCGCTGAACGCCGCCCGTGTCTGGGGCGCGCGCCAGCGCCAGATCGAGCGCGCGGCCGCGCTGCTGGGCCAGCGTGCCCTCACCCGGCTGGTGTCCGCGGCCAGCACCTGCGACGGCATCGCCAAGGGGCTCAAGCGCTCCGACTGGCCCGACGACCCCTGGGAGGCCCTGCGGCGGCTGATTCTGATGACGCTGCACTTCACGGCGCCGCGCCAGAGTGCCGGCCGCACCAGTGCCACCGCCGGCGCCAAACCCGCCTCGCTTGTGCTGAGCGTCTGATCGCAGCAGAGCCGCCGCCGGGCCGCCCCAAGATTTCCTGCGCCCCCGCGGGGGGTCGGGCCGGGCACCGCCCAGACCTCGGGGACGCTCAGTAGCCCCGGCCCCGGTCCACCCGGTGCAGCAGCGGCTGTCCGGCCTGCAGGCGCACCAGGTTCGCGGCCACCACCTCGGCGGCGCTGCGCAGATCGGTCAGCGCCGCCACGTGCGGCAGCACCGTCACCCGGGGGTGTCGCCAGAACGGATGCGCGGGCGGCAGGGGCTCGGTGGCGAAGACATCCAACACGGCATGGGCGAGCGTGCCGACCTCCAGGGCGGCCAGCAGATCGGCCTCCACGACATGGGCGCCACGGCCGAAGTTCACCAGCGCCGAGCCAGCTTTCATGCGGCCCAGAAAGTCGGCACCGACGAGGCCGCGCGTCTGCGGCGTCAGGGGCAGCAGGTTGAGCACGACATCGGCAGCGGCCAGCGCCACGGCCAGGCCCTGCGGCCCCTGGTGGACGTTCACCCCAGCCGGCCCCGGTGCGCCCTCCGCGCGCCGCCAGGCCGTCACGCCATAACCCTGCGCGGCCAGCGCCGCCGAGACAGCCGCGCCCATGGTCCCCAGGCCCAGCACCAGCACCCCCACCTCGTCGGCGCGGCGCTGCGGCCATTGCTGCCACTGCGCATGCTGCTGCTGCCGGGCGTAGACGAAGAAGCCGCGGTGCAGCGCCGTCACCGCCCACAGCGAAGACTGCACCATGGCCGCGGTCATGGACGGGTCCACCATGCGGGCCAGCGCAATGTCGGCGGGCACCGTGTGGTCGGCCATCAGGCGGTCCACCCCAGCCCACAGCGACTGGATCAGGCGCAGGCCACGCACCCGGGCCAGGGCGCCGGGGGGCGGGTTGGCCACCACGGCCACCTCAGCCTGAACAGGGTCGCCACCGGCACCGTCGGCTGCGGCGTGAACGATCCACTCATGGCCCGGAGCCGCGGCCTGCAAGGCCGCCAGCCAGGCCTGCGCCTCGCCGGCGTCGAGTTGGGCCGCAAAGTAGATGCGCATCGGCTTCAAGTCAGTTCACCCGCATGGGCGGATCCGCCGCCCGCGCACAGCATCAGGCGGCGGACGGCCTCGGCCACGGTGGCCTCGCGTACCGCCGCGCGGTCGCCCGGGCAGTGCAGCAGCAGCGGTTCGGGCTCGTGTCCCTTGCGAGCGGTGGCCAGCCACACCGTGCCCACCGGCTTGCCCGGTACCGCGCCGCCCGGCCCGGCGATGCCGGTGACGGCCACGGCCAGGTTGGCCGGCGACTGCCGCAACGCGCCCGCGGCCATGGCACAAGCCACCTCGCGGCTGACCGCGCCATGCTGGGCGATGAGCGCTGCGTCCACCCCCAGCATCTGCACCTTGGCCTCGTTGCTGTAGGTGACGAAGCCGCGGTCGAACCAGTCACTGGAACCGGCCAGCGCGGTGCAGGCCGCGGCGATCAAACCGCCGGTGCAACTCTCCGCCGTCGCCAGACGCCAGCCACGGGCGCGCAGGGCCTGCGCCAATGCGTTCAGGTCCTCAGTCAAGACCATGCTCACCCCTCCCACCAAGCCTGCATCACCGTTGCGGCCTGCACCCCCAGGGCCAGCACCAGCAGCGTGCAGCCGGCGGCCACCAAGTCATCAAACAAGATGCCGAACCCCTGGCGCCAGCCGATGGGCTCGCCCGGGCGCGACTTGAACAGACCGTCAGCCCAGGCCACCGGCCCGGGCTTGGCCGCGTCGAAGAAGCGAAACAGGACGAAGGCAGCACCTTGCATCCCCCAGCTTGCGGGCAGCAGCACCCACAGTACCAGCCAGAAGGCCACGATCTCGTCCCAGACGATGGCGCCGGGGTCGGCCACGCCCAGGTTCTGCGCAGTACGGGTGCAGGCCCACACGCCCACGACAAACGCGGCGCCGATGAGCACGGCCCAACCCAGCGGGCCCAACCAGCGGTCCAGGACGAGGAACGAGGCCCAGGCCCAGAGCGTGCCCACCGTGCCCGGCGCCCTGGGCGACAGGCCGCTGCCCAGGCCCAGCGCCATCCAGTGCGCCGGGTGGCGGACCATGAAGCCCGCGCTGGCGCGGCCCGGGGCCAGACGTGCCACCGTCATGACTTGAAGTGGTCGAAGGCCTGGAAACGACCCAGGTCCAGCGCCTGCCCAGTGGCGTCCAGCACGCGCAGACCGGGCTCGGCGGTGAGGCGGCCGATGCGCTGCACCGGCACCTGGGTCTGGCGGGCGGCCTCCAGCACCGCGGCGCGGCGGCTCTCGGGCGCACTGAACAACAGCTCGTAGTCGTCACCGCCGGCCAGCAGGCATTGCTGGCGCAAAGCGGGCGCCTGAGCAGCCAGCACGGCGCTGTGCGGCACCTGCGCCAGCTCCACCTGCGCGCCCACACCGCTGCGCTGCAGGACATGGCCCAGATCGCCGATCAGCCCGTCGCTGAGGTCGATGGCCGCAGTGGCCACACCGCGCAGAGCCTGGCCCAGGCCCACCCGGGGCTGGGGCTGCTCCATCGCAGCGCGCACCTGCTCGAACTCGGCCCCGCTCAAGGCCACGCGGCCTCGGAACACCTCCAACGCCAGCCGGGCGTCGCCCAGCCGCCCGCTGACCCAGAGTTCGTCCCCAGGCCGCGCGCCGCTGCGCAGCAAGGCCTGGCCCACCGGCACCTCGCCCATGACCGTGATGCACAGGTTCAGCGGGCCGGCCGTGGTGTCGCCCCCCACCAGTTCGATATCGTGCGCTTGCGCGAGCGCGAACAAGCCCTCGGCCAGACCGGCAACAAAGGCCTCATCAGCACGCGGCAGCGACAGGGCCAGCGTGAAGGCCAGCGGGCGCGCGCCACAGGCGGCCAGGTCACTCAGGTTGACGGCCAGGGCCTTGTGGCCCAGGCGCTGGGGCGCCACGGTGGACAGGAAGTGGCGCCCTTCCACCAGCATGTCCGTGGAGACGGCCAGCTGCATGCCGGGCGCCAGCGCCAGCAAGGCGCAATCGTCACCCACGCCCAGCACGGCGCGCCGCACCGGCCGCTCGAAGTACCGGCGGATCAGGTCGAACTCGCCCGGGCTCGGGTTGCGGCCCTCACCTCGGTTAGGCCCCGTGTCCGGTTCGGCGCGCGGGCTCACTGGACCCCCCCTGGGGCGACGCGCTGCGAGGTGAGCGCCTGGCGGCATACCAGTGCCCTCATGCAGCCACCGGGTCCTGGTCGCGCAGGCAGTTGGCCAGTTCCACCGCCGACTTCACACCCATCTTCTCGAAGATGTGGGCGCGGTGGACTTCCACGGTGCGCACGCTGATGTGCAGCGCCTCGGCGATGAGCTTGTTCGGCCGGCCTTCGGTCACCAGGCGCATGACATCACGTTCGCGGTCGGTCAGCTCGGCCAGGCGCCGCGCCAGCTGGTGGTGCTGGCGGCGCTGGCTCAAGGCCTGCGCGCTCAGCACCAGGGCTTGCTCGACCCGATCAACCAGGGCGTTGTTGGAAAACGGTTTCTCCACGAAGTCAAAGGCGCCGCGCTTGACGGCGGCCACCGCCGTGGGCACATCGCCATGACCCGTGAGGAAGATGACCGGCAGCACGGGCAGGCAACCGCGCTCGATCAGCCGCTCGAACAGCGCCAGGCCGCTCAGCCCGGGCATGCGCACGTCCAGCAGCAGGCAGCTCGGGGCATCAGGCCAGCCGTCTGTTGATGCGCCAGCCCGCTGCTGCACGGCAGCTTCGAAGGCCTCGGCGCTGGCAAAGCCCTCTGACAGCAGGCGCCGCGAACGCAGCAGCCAGGCCAGCGCATCACGCACCACCTCTTCGTCGTCCACGATGTAGACGACGGGCAGGCCAGGCAGGGGGTCCAGGGGGGGCATCACGGTAAGGCTCAAGCAGCCGGAAGGGTAAACCGGAACCGGGTGCCGGGACACGCGGCGTCCGCAGCTTTGCCCGCGGTGGGTGAATCGAAATCAAGCACGCCGCCATGTTGCTCCACCACGGTGCGGCACAGGCTCAGGCCCAGCCCCATGCCTTCGGGCCGGGTGGAGAAGAACGGTGTGAACAGCCGGGCCGCCACTTCCGGGGCGATGCCCGCGCCTTCGTCGATGACGGCAAACTCGACCCAGCGGGGCTGGTGTTGCGTCACCGTGATCCGCAAGACCCTGGCGGCCAGGGGCGTGACCGCCTCCATGGCCTGGATGCCGTTGCGCGCCAGGTTCAGCAGCACCTGCTCGACCATGGTGCGGTCGCACTGCACGGCGGGCGCTGGATCGGACAGCGCCACCTCGATGCGGGCCCCGCTCTTGTGCGCCTGCAGGCGCACCAGCGGCAGCACGGCGTCCAGCAGCTGGCCGCAGCCCACGGGCTCCTGATGCTGATCGCGCCGGCGCACGAAGTCGTGCACGCTGCGGATCACGCGGCCGGCACGCTCGGCCTGCTCGCCAATGCGTTGCAGCGCTTCGCGCAGCAGCCCAGGCGTGGTCTGCGCGGGCTGCTCGGCCAGGTTCACGCAGGCGCTGGCGTAACTGGCGATGGCCGCCAGGGGCTGGTTCAACTCGTGACTGAGCAAGGAGGCCATCTCGCCCACGGTGGCCAGGCGCGCGGAGGCCTGCAGCCGCTCTTGCTGCTGGCGCGACAGGTCCTCGACGCGACGCTGCTCGCTCACATCCAGCACCGCGCTCATCCACCCCGTGTGCCGCCCGCCGCCATCCACCAGCGGTGCCTCGTAGATCATCACCGGAAAGCGCTCCCCATCTCGGCGAACGAACAGGGTCTCGAAGCCCTCGCGCCCCGCCCGTCCAGTCGCCGGTGCCGGGTCTTGCACCGTGCGTGAGGCCAGCCGCGCGGCTTGTCGCTGGGTGTAGGCCTGCACCTGTTCAGCCGGCCAGTAGGGCGGCATCGAGCTGCCCAGCAGCTCCTGTGCAGAAAAGCCCACCATGGCGCAGAAGGCCGGGTTGACATAGGTGATGCGCCCGGCCAAGTCGCGCGCGCGCAGGCCAGTGGACAAGGAGTCTTCCATCGCCTTGCGAAAGGCCAGCGCCTCAGCCAGCGAGGCCTCGGCCTGGGCGCGGCGACGGAAGTCGCGGGCCAGCAGCAGCACCAGCGCCGTGAGCGCCAGCGACAGCCCCAGCACCAGCGCCACCGCCAAGTTGGGTATGAGGCTGGGGCGCCCGGAAGAACCATCGGCCTTGAGCAGCAGCGAACGTCCCGGCAGGTCGACGACACGCTCGGCCACGTACACCCCTGTGCCCCGCGGGGCACCGGCCCGGGAAAGCCGTGAACCGTCGCCCTCGACAAAGGACAGCTCGTGGCCCGACGCAAGGGCCGAGGACAACACAGACTCCAGCAACTGGGGCAGCGACCAAGTGGCGACCAGAAAGCCCATGGCCCGACCCTCGGCTTGAAGCGGCATGCACAGGTCCATCACCTCCACGCCCAGCCCTCCCTCCAGCGGCACGAAGTAAGAGCGGGTGAACACGGGTGCGGCGGCACGGCGCGCGAGCGCACAGGCGGTCTCGATCTCCGGCTCGACGTCCGAACGGCGCAGCTTGGTGAACAGCTGCGGACCAAAGCGCGCCTCGGCCACAGCCGTCACCTCGCCGCCTGGCCCGCGCTGCTCCACGCGCAAGATGTCACGGCGCGTCTGAAGGAGTCGTTCGGCACGCTGGTCCCATGCTTGACCATCGGCCCCTGGCCAGGTCAGCGGCTGAAGATACTGAATGCCACGGGTGACCTGGCGCTTGACCTCGGCCGCCGCCTCCAGGGCCACCGCCTCGGCCTGGTCCTGCGCACGCGAGGCTTCGTAGGACACCGTGAGCATCAAGAGCAGGCCCTGCGCCACGGCCAGCAACAACAGCAGCGACGCCCACAACAAGGTACGGCGCCAGCGGCCGCGCAGGGCGACGAACAGGCGGGTGGCAGCCGGCAGCATGGGCACAGTATGGGCGAGGCGCCGGGTCAGCAAAGGCTGAGGAGCTGCACTGACGTGCGGCCGGCACCGCACCCACCTGGGGCAAGCCACCCGTGCCCGCCCACCAACACCCCGCCGCCTACAATCCGCGCCCCGTCGCCACCGGTGCCTCAGCGTCAGGCCCGCCGGCACGCTCCGCAGCAGCCCACTCCCCCTTCAAGCCCTGCAACGCCATGTCCACACCCGAAGAAAAGCGTGCCCAACTGCGTCGTGCTGCGCTGGAGTACCACGAGTTCCCCACCCCGGGCAAGGTGGCCATCGCCGCCACCAAGCAGCTGGTCAACCAGCGCGACCTGGCGTTGGCCTACTCCCCCGGCGTGGCCGCGGCGTGCGAGGAAATCGTCAAGGACCCCGCCAACGCCTACCGCTACACCTCCAAGGGCAACCTGGTGGCGGTGATCAGCAACGGCACGGCCGTGCTGGGTCTGGGCGACATCGGCCCGCTGGCAGCCAAGCCGGTGATGGAAGGCAAGGGCGTGCTGTTCAAGAAGTTCGCCGGCATCGACGTCTTCGACCTCGAGGTCAACGAGAAGAACCTGGACAAGCTGGTGGACATCATCGCCGCGCTGGAGCCCACCTTCGGCGGCGTGAACCTGGAGGACATCAAGGCGCCCGACTGCTTTTATGTCGAGCGCAAGCTGCGCGAGCGCATGAAGATCCCGGTCTTCCATGACGACCAGCACGGCACGGCCATCGTCGTGGGCGCAGCCCTCATCAACGGGCTGAAGGTCAGCGGCAAGGACATCAAGCAGATCAAGCTCGTCACCTCGGGCGCCGGCGCGGCAGCCCTGGCCTGCCTGAACCTGCTGGTCAAGCTCGGGGTGCCGCGCGAGCACATCTGGGTGACGGATCTCGCCGGTGTGGTCTGGGCGGGCCGCACCGAGCTCATGGACCCGGACAAGGCCGAGTTCGCGCAGGACACCCCGCTGCGCACGCTGGCCGAAGTCATCGAAGGCGCGGACGTGTTCCTCGGCCTGTCGGCCGCGGGCGTGCTCAAGCCCGCGATGGTGGCGTGCATGGCCGCGAGACCGCTGATCTTCGCCCTGGCCAACCCGACGCCGGAAATCATGCCCGAGGAGGTGCGCGCGGTACGCGACGACGCCATCATGGCCACCGGGCGCACCGACTATCCCAACCAGGTCAACAACGTCCTGTGCTTCCCCTACATCTTCCGCGGTGCCCTGGACAGCGGCGCCACCACCATCACCGATGAGATGGAAGTGGCGGCCGTGCACGCCATTGCGGAACTGGCCCAGGCCGAACAAAGCGAGGTGGTGGCGGCGGCCTATGCCGGCGCCAATCTGAGCTTCGGGCCGGAGTACCTGATCCCCAAGCCCTTCGACCCCCGGCTGATGATGAAGATCGCCCCCGCCGTGGCCAAGGCTGCTGTCGATTCAGGCGTGGCACTGCGCCCGGTGCGCGACTTCGATGCCTACCGCGAGAAGCTGCAAAGCTTCGTCTACGCCTCGGGCACGATCATGAAGCCCATCTTCACCCTGGCCAAGCGCGCCACGCACAAGCGCGTGGCCTACGCCGAAGGCGAGGAAGAGCGGGTACTGCGGGCGGTGCAGGTGGTGGTCGACGAGAACCTGGCCCACCCCACGCTGATCGGCCGACCGGCTGTCATTGCACAGCGGGTGGAGAAGTTCGGCCTGCGTTTGGTACAGGGCCGCGACTACGCCGTCGTCAACACCGAGGACGACCACCGCTACCGCGACTATTGGCAGACCTATCACCAGATGATGGAGCGCCGGGGCGTCACGGAGCAACTGGCCAAGATCGAGATGCGGCGCAGGCTCACGCTGATCGGCGCGATGCTGCTGCACAAGGGTGAGGTCGACGGCCTGATCTGCGGCACCTGGGGCACCACCGCCTGGCACCTGGGCTTCGTAGACCAGGTCATCGGCAAGCGTGCCGGCGTGAAGACCTTCGCCTGCATGAACGGGTTGCTGCTGCCAGGCCGCCAAGTCTTCCTGGTGGACACCCATGTCAATGCCGACCCCAGCGCCGCGCAGCTGGCCGAAATCACGGTCATGGCCGCCGAGGAACTCAAGCGCTTCGGCATCGAGCCCAAGGCGGCCCTGCTGTCACACAGCAACTTCGGCTCCAGCGATCTGCCGTCGGCGGTGAAAATGCGCGAAGCCCTGGCCCTGGTACGCCAGCAAGCGCCGTGGTTGACGGTGGACGGTGAGATGCACGGCGACACCGCCCTGGACGCCGCCTACCGGCAACAACTGATGCCGCGCAGCACCCTCACTGGGGAAGCCAATCTGCTGATCCTTCCCAACATCGACGCCGCCAACATCAGCTACAACCTGCTCAAGACGGTTGCGGGGGGCGGCATCGCGATCGGGCCGGTACTGTTGGGTGTGGCCAAGCCGGTGCACATCCTCACTGCCTCGGCCACGGTGCGGCGCGTGGTGAACATGACCGCGCTCACGGTAGCCGACGCCAGTGCAGCCCGGTGAACCCTGCGCTGGCCGGTCAGCGGTGTGGCGAAGAGGGCGTCTGAACTATGTGAGTAAACACTAATTTACCTTTGCCACCGGCCTGGAGATGTTGCGGTGGCTTGAGGTTTTTTTGGGTCTCCGGTAACATAGTGACCTTGGTTTTGAGGGTTTTCCCGTGCTCAGGCTCGGTTGGACGAAGGCGGCATTGTCAGCATCGAAGTTAGGGCTTGCTCTCGTTCTGGGGATGCATCTGCTGGCGTCGACGCCGGCGGTGGCCCGGACAGAGGGCCCGGCAGAGAGTGCGAACACAGTTGCCTTGGCGATCTTGCCGCCCGAGGCGCGGGAAACCCGCCGATTGATCGGCACTGGTGGGCCGTTTCCTTACGAGAAGGACGGCACGGTGTTTGGCAACCGCGAGCGGTTGCTGCCCGCAGAAGCCCGCGGCTTCTACCGGGAGTACACCGTGAATACGCCGGGGCTGAAACATCGCGGAGCCAGAAGGATCGTCTGCGGCGGCCGTGAGCCGACCAGACCTTTGAATTGTTTTTACACCGCCGACCACTACGCGAGCTTTCGCCGTATCGTGGAGTGAGTGGGCGGTGTGAGTGTTGAAATTTTTTTGAACAGAGGGGGACAGCGACCATGCAGTTGCAGACCATCCGATCCAACATCGTGCAGTCGATCCGGGCGTACCGGGTTGAAGACCTGATGGCCGCCGCACAAACGGCCGGGCATCACTTTCTTTACGCCAACGTCGCGTCGGCGCAGAGCAAGCAGGACGTTCTGGACAGCATCGCCCAGGCGTTCACTTTCCCTGCCCATTTCGGCAAGAACCTGGACGCGCTGTACGACTGCATGACCGACATCGTGCACAAGGCGGGCACCCAACCGGGCTTCGTGGTCGTGCTCGAGCAGTTGCCTGACAACGCGCGGTTCGACCGCGAGGCGCGCGAGCAGCTGCTGGATGTCTTCCGCGATGCGGCCGACTTCTGGTCCGAGCGCAAGATCGCGTTCCGCTGCTTCTACTCGTTTGCGGTGGCTAGGTCGCAAGACCAGGCAGACAAGCCACTCGAAGCGCTGCCGGCCGAGCAGCCCGTCGTGCCGAAGCCGGCCCCGAAAGTGACGATTCCAAAGTCAGGCGTGAATCCGAACTTCGGCATGAACATGCCCCTGATGAGCAGCGCCTTCGACACCGCCGCTTGGTTGCGCGCTGCGGCCTGATCAGACGCCCAGCGCCCGAGCCAGGCCCACAAACTCGCTCACCGGCACTTCTTCGGCACGCCTTTGCGTGTCGAAGGTGCCGGTGAAGTCTTTCTGGTCGAGCCAACGCCCCAGGGTGTGGCGCAGCAGCTTGCGGCGCTGCGAGAACGCCACCGTCACCAGTTCTGACAGCAGGTGGGCATCGGCCAGCGGGGGCACGGCCAGCGGCTGCATCCGCACCACGGCCGAGTCCACTGCAGGTGGGGGGTCAAAGGCCTGCGGCGGCACGTCCAGCACCCGCTCCAGGGTGTAGCGCCACTGGAGCATCACGCTCAGGCGGCCATAGGTCTTGCTGCCCGGGCCGGCCACCATGCGGTCGACGACCTCGCTTTGCAGCATGAAGTGCTGATCCTGCACGCAGGCGGCCGCCTCGAGCAGATGGAACAAGATGGGCGTGGAGATGTTGTAGGGCAGGTTGCCCACCACGCGCAGCGGCGTGTCGGGCGGCACCGCCGCGTGCCCGCAGGCCTGCAATTGCACGGCGCGCCAGTCCACGTTCAGCACGTCCGCCTCGATGACCTGCAGGCCCGGCCAGGCCTTGAGCCGGGCGGCCAGGTCACGGTCCAGCTCGATCACCGTCAGGCGGCTGCAGCGCTGCAGCACCGGCCGCGTCAGCGCGCCCAGGCCGGGGCCAATCTCCACCAAAGGCTGCCCGGCACGCGGATCGATCGCATCGGCGATAGCCTCGATCAGGCCGGAATCGGTCAGGAAGTGCTGACCAAATCGTTTGCGCGCGATGTGCTTCATGCGGCGGGCACAGGCGGCCGCATCCGCGCCTGGCGCATCAGCGGTCGGCTCAAAGCGGCGGCTCGCGCATCTCGACGTAGGCGCGGCCGCGCAGGTCGCGTGCCCAATCGGCATAGGCGTCGTCGAAGCGCTGCTCGCGCAGGGCGTTGCGGGCCTGCTCGCGCAGTTGCTTGGGATCGATGGCAACGTCACGTCGCTCCAGGACCTGGATGAGATGGACGCCGAAGCGCGACACCACAGGCAGGGACATCCCGCCCGCAGCCAACGCATTCATCGCCTCCTCGAACTCCGGCACCATGGTGCCGGGCGAGGCCCAGCCCAGGTCGCCGCCCTGCGCTGCAGAGCCGTCCTCTGAGAACTCACGCGCCATGTCCTCGAAACTGCGCGCGCCGCTGTCGATCTGGCGCCGGTAGCCGGCCAGGCGAGCCTGCGCAGCCTCAGCAGTGAGCCGGTTGGAGGTGCGCAGCAGGATGTGGCGGGCTCGCGTCTGCGTCACCTGGGCCTGACCGCCCTCAGCCCGGGCCAGCACCTTGAGTACGTGGAACGCAGCGCTGCTGCGCACCAGCGCAGGCGTCACCTCGCCCACCTTGAGCGCACGGGTGGCCTCAACGAACAGGTCGGGCAGCCGCGAAGCCGGGCGTGCACCGATCTCGCCGCCTTGCTCGCGCTGGGCGTCTTCCGACACCTGGCGGGCCACGGCCTCGAAAGGCTCGCCGCCCCGCACCCTGGCCAGGGCCGCCTCGGCCATGCGGCGGCGCTCGGCCACCACGGCCTGCGAAGCACCCTCGGGCACTGAGATCAGGATCTGCGCAAGGTTCAGCGGGGCATCGGCCGCCGCCGCGCGGCGCTGGCGCTCCAGGTAGTCTTCCAGGTCGCTGTCGGTCAATCGGATGCGCTGGTAGACCTCGCGCTCGCGGGTACGCTCCACCAGCAACTGGTCGCGCAGGTTGGCCCGAAAACGCACCAAGTCGATACCCTCGGCCGCCAGCCTTTCCCGCAGTTCCTGGACGTTGATCTGGTTTTGTGCCGCCACGGTCTGCACAGCCCGGTCGAGTTCCCCATCATCGACCTTGCCGCCGTTCTCCCGTGCATGGGTGAGGATCACCCGCTCCTCGATGAGGGCGTCCACCACCTGACGCTTCAGCTCCTCCTCGGAGGGCAGCCGAGCCCCGGCGCGCTGGGCATCTTCCTGGGCACGCGCCAGACGGCGCGACACCTCCACCGCCGTCACCAGTTCCTGATTGATGACGGCCACGATGTAGTCGCCGCTGCGCACCGCTGAGCGGTCGGCCGCGCGCGTGGCCGCCCGATCGGTTGCCGTAGGCTGGCCCTGGGCCCAGGCCGAAGAGGTACACGCCGCCGTCAGGCACCAGGCGGCCAGGGCCGCCCGCCGCAAGCGGACTTCGAAATCAGTCATGGAAGAGTCCCCGTGGGGGTCGTGAGGCCGTCTTCACGCATGGGGCGGAAGCCTGCCATATTGTCCTTCAAGACCCGCAACGGCCCCGCAGCGGACCGGGACAGTCCAGCCAGCTCCAGCTGAAACATCAGGCGCGTCGTCGACAGCCCGCGCCCGGTGGCCTGCTGCTCGACGAACAACCGGCTCGTCCAGCAGCCCGCGTCCACCTCAAAACCCACCAGCGCGTCGGTCACGCGCTGGTCTCGCACGCTGTAGTTCATGCGGCCCAGGCTGTACCAGCGGCGCTGGCAGCCAGAAGAGGGCGCGGGCGCAGCCGTTGCAGGCATGGCGCGTCCCGGGCTCCAGCGCAGGGGCCACAGCCAGCCGAACTCCCACTGCTCGGTCAGGCCTCGGTTGTAGCGGTAGGTGGCGTTGAGCAACCGGGACTCCCCGGCGTCATGGCGCGCCGTGACCACCGAGCGCACGGCGGCCTGGTCCTCGGCATTCCAGCGCAAAGAGCCCTCCAGGCTCCAGCGCGGGATGACCGAGGTGGAGCCCAGCAGCAGCAGATCCGACACGCGGCCGGTGAAAGGCTGGCCGTCGGGTGTGATGCGCTGGTCGCTGAACAACAGGCGCTGGACCACGCCCAGGCGCATCAGCTCGCCGCCCGTGGACGCGTCCACCAGCCGCGTCACCGCCCCGACGTTCAGCTGGTTGGCGTCCGAAACCCGGTCCACGCCGCTGAACTCGTTGCCCGTGTAAATGGAGCTGAAATTGAAATCCTTTCCGGCGCTGTCGAAGGCGAGGTAGGGACTCTGCTGGCGCCAGGGCGTGTTGACGTAGAGAAAACGGGGCTCAAGCGTCTGCCGCAAGGCGCGGCCGAAGGCCGTTGTGCTTCGCTCGAAGGTCAAGCCGCCGTCCAGGCTGAAGGTGGGGATGGCGCGGGCCAGGCGCTGTCGCCCGTCGGGCAGCGCCTGGTCCAGGTCGTACCCTGCCACGTTCAGCGCCAGCCGCGGCGTGAGCCAGCCGCCGGGCTGGCGCCAGGGCCGCTCGAGATGGCCCGTCAGGTGCAGGCGATGGGCATTCGGCCGGGTGGCCGACCCCGAGCTGCCCGCAATGCCCGCAACGCCCGTCACGTTGGGCAGATCAAACCGGTTGAACTCCAGCTCAAACTCCCCCTCCAGCCCGGCGGGAAGCGCCCCCTGGCCATGCACACCGGCCTGCAGGGTGCGGTTGTAGGGTGAGGCGATGGGGTCGGTCAGGGACTGCAGCACCTGCCAGCGGCGGGTACGGACATAGGCCTGGGCTTCCATCGAGGACAGCACAAAAGGCTGCTCCACGGCAGCCAGCAGTGGCAGCAGGCGCGGCCTCCAGGACAGCGTGCCGGTGGCGAAGTCCTTCCACCAGTCGTCGTCGGAGACACGGGTCACAGCCCACTCGTAGCGGCCCCCGGTCGGCCCGGCGGACCATGGCAACGCCCCGTCATGGAAGGCCTTCAGGGCATACCGGGTTCGGCCGGTCAGGCGGTCCGAAGGCATCCAGTCCAGCCACAGTCGGCCCTGGAAGTCCGGCTCCAGGTAGCGCAGCTCGGTGTCCAGGGCGGCACCGCGCCGCGTCACCACCCGCGGCGACAGCGTGGCATCCCGGTTAGGGGCGATGTTCCAGTAGTAGGGGACACCCAGGGTAACGCCGCTGCGGGTGTCCAGGCGGAACTCCGGCGGCAGCCAGCCGGACTTGCGCTCGCCCGTCACCGGAAAGCTCAGACGCGGCAACACGAGCAGCGGCACCCCAAGAAACTGCAGCCGCGCGCCCTCGGCCACGCCCTCATTGGCATCGAGATCCACGCTGAGCTTGCGGGCCGACAAAAGCCAGTCCGGGCCGCCGGAGCCGTCCAACGGGCAACTCGAATAGATGGGCTGGGTCGCCTGGAACCGGGAGGTCCCGGCGAAGTCGATGCGCTGGGCCCGGCCACCAGTCTTGGTGCGGCCGATGTCGAAATCAGGCTGCAGAAAAAAACCCTCGAAGGTCTGCAGCTGCAACTCCAGGAGCGGCCCGCGGAAGGTGGAGCCCTCACGGCTGACGCTCACCCGCCCTTCGGCCACGGCCCGGTCGCCCTCGGTGCGGTAGGTCAAGCGGTCGGCCTTGAGCAACAGCCCCCCACGGCGCAGTTCGACATCACCCTCGGCCCGGGCTTCGTCATCGACCGTGCCACTGATCGTGCGGGCCTCGATCTTCACGGGCTGGTCGGCGTCCGGCCCGGCCGCCCACGCGCTGCCAGCCGACAGTGCAGCGACTGCGGCCAGGGCCAGCGGGTTCAAGCGTGAAGAGGGCACCGGATTGCGCGGGTGAAGTGGAAAGTCCAGACACAGGGTCGCCGTGCAATCCGTGCGGATCACTGCCGAGTCGGCTCCCTAGAATGCGGCCGATTATCGACTTGGCCTGGCAGACAGAACTTCACATGACGCCCTGCAAGATTGAGTGGCCGAGCGCGCAACGTCAAGAGGCCTTCGAGAAGTGGCTGACGGGCCTGGCCGGCCCGTGGGGGTTGCAGACCCACACGCTGGCGGCCGCATCGGCCGATGCGAGTTTCCGGCGCTACTTGCGTCTGGACGGCCAGCATCACGGCCGCACCTGCACCTTCGTCGTGATGGATGCCCCTCCCCCGCAGGAAGATGTTCGGCCCTTTGTGCGTATTGCCGGGCTCATCCGGCAGGCGGGGCTGCACGCCCCCGAGGTGCTGGCCTGCGACGCAGACAACGGGTTCCTGCTGCTGGAGGATCTGGGCAGCACGCTTTACCTGAAGGCGATGCAGGCCGAGCCGGCACCGGGGCCTGGCAGCAGGGCCGAGGGGCTGATGCGCTCGGCACTGGCGGCACTGGTGCAGTTCCAGACCGGCGTGCCGGCCGCAGCCCTCCCGCCTTATGACGAGGCGGTGCTCAAGCGCGAGTTGGAGCTGTTCCCGCAGTGGTGCGTGAAGCAGGAGTTCGGGATCGATTGGACACCTCAGGAGCAGGCGCAATGGGAGCGCGTGTGCCGCCTGCTGATCGACAGCGCACTGGCGCAGCCTGTGGTGTCGGTGCATTGCGACTGGATGCCGCGCAACCTCATGGTGGCCGATCCCGGCCCCGGCATCCTGGACTTCCAGGACGCGCTGGCCGGCCCCATCACCTACGACTTCGCCTCCCTGCTGCGGGACGCCTTCATCTCCTGGGAGGAGGCGCAGGAGATCGACTGGGCCGTGCGCGGCTGGCAGGCTGCGCGCCAGGCCGGCCTGCCCGTGGCCCACGACTTCGGCGAGTTCTGGCGTCAACTGGAATGGATGGGCCTGCAGCGCCACATCAAGGTGCTGGGCATCTTCTGCCGCCTCAAGCACCGGGATGGCAAGCCGGCTTACGCCCAAGACCTGCCGCGCTTCTTTGCTTACGCCACCCGGGTGGCGCTGCGTTACCGCGAGCTGTCGCCGCTGCTCAAGTTGCTGGAGCCGATGTCCGGCCGCCAGGTGGCTGCAGGGTTGACCTTCTAGGCGGCCAGGCCACCGAACGGGGCCTCAGGGGCAGGCGGCGATCACCTGCGCCACCGCTGCCGTGAGCTTCTTGCCGTAGCCGATGTGCAGAAACTCGTTGGGGCCGTGGGCATTGCTCTTGGGGCCCAGCACGCCGCAGACCATCATCTGCGCCTTCGGGAAACCCCGCTGCAGCATGCTCATCAGCGGGATGGTGCCGCCCTGACCGATGTAGCCCACCGGCGCGCCGTAATGGGTGCGCGAGGCGGCGTTCAGCGCCGTCTCCAGCCAGGGTGCAAGTTCAGGGGCATTCCAGCCCGTGGCGCCCAGCGCCCCGGCGCGGCCGTCGGCGTGGAAGGTCACCTTGGCGTTGTAGGGCGCGTTGTCCTCCAGCAACTCTTTGAGCTGCTGGCTAGCCTGGTGCGCATCCACCAGCGGCGGCGTGCGCAGGCTGAGCTTGAAGGAGGTGAACGGGCGCAGCACGTTGCCGGCGTTACGCATCTCCGGGAAGCCGTCGGCACCGGTCACGCTCAGCGTGGGCCGCCAGGTGCGGTTGAGCAGGGCTTCGACCGGGTCGGTGGTGGTGGGCAGGGTGACCGCGCCGTCGGCGCCGCAGGCCCAGGGGAAGCGCTTCCAGGCCTCATCCCCCAGGATGTCGGCCGTGGCGCGTGCCTGCTCCAGGCGCGAGGCGGGCACCTCGCAGTGAAAGACGCCGGGCAGCAAGCGGCCGCTGGCGCTGTCTTCCAGCCGGTCCAGCACATGGCGCAGGATGCGAAAGCTCGAGGGCACCACGCCGCTGGCATCGCCCGAGTGCACGCCCTCGGTGAGGATCTCCACCTTCAGCACACCGCTGACCATGCCGCGCAGGCTGGTGGTCAGCCAGAGCTGGTCATAGTTGCCGGCGCCCGAGTCCAGGCACACCACCAGCCCCACCTGGCCCAGCCGCGGCTTGAGTGCGTCCAAATAGGCCGGCAGGTCGAACGAGCCGCTTTCTTCGCAGGTCTCGATCACGCCCACGCAGCGCGGGCGCGGGATGCCCTGGGCGTCCAGGGCCATGATCGAGGTGATGGCGGCGTAGGCCGCGTATCCGTCGTCGGCGCCGCCCCGGCCGTAGAGTTTGCCGTCCTCGATCTTCGGCGTCCAGGGGCCCAGATCCTTGCGCCAGCCGTTGAACTCGGGTTGCTTGTCCAGGTGGCCGTACATCAGCACGGTGTCGCTCGAGCCAGGCTTGGTGGAGGGCACCTCGAAGAAGATCAGCGGCGTGCGGCCCTCAATGCGCACCACCTCAAGCTTCAGCCCCGCCACCTGCTGGCGCTCAATCCAGGCGGCGGTGTCGCGCACCACGTGCTCGACAAAGCCGTTCTTCGCCCAGTCGGCGTCGAACATCGGGCTCTTGGACGGGATGGTGATGTAGTCGGTCAGCGCCGGCAGGATCTGTTCGTCCCAGGCGCGGTCGGCATAGGCCGCGATGGCCTGCAGGCTGTCGCCGGCGTCGTCACCGGGGATGGGCAGGGAAGGGTCACGTGCGTTCATGGCTGTCCTCGCTGCAGGGCCCGTTGCCCCGTGTGTCTGGAGTCTACGTGCACCGCAACCGTGACGGTGCCAACCTGGGCCCGGGTTGAGCGTGGCGCGCCCGCAGGATCCGCAGATCCCCGGCGGCCACACCCCCACCCCTAGAATGGACAGCATGGAACAGGCCCGCAAGGCGCTGCTCGTGGCGTTGCGCTCGGCGCTCGCCGAAGTGGCCCCAGACTCCCCCGTCGAACCCGCATTCGAATCCCCCCGCCAGGCCGCCCACGGTGACCTGGCCATCACCTGCGCCATGGCGCTGGCGCGCCCGCTGAAAAAGAACCCGCGCGAGGTGGCCCAGGCCCTGGTCGAGGCCCTGCACCGCCAGCCGGCAGTGGACCACTGGGTGCAGGCCTTCGAGATCGCCGGGCCTGGCTTCATCAACCTGCGGCTGTCAGCCGCGGCCAAGCAGTCGGTGGTGCACGAGGTGCTGCATGCAGGCGAGGCGTTCGGCTCGCAGCCCCCCAACGGCCAGCAGGTGATGGTGGAGTTTGTCTCGGCCAACCCGACCGGCCCGCTGCATGTGGGCCACGGAAGGCAGGCGGCGCTGGGCGACTCGATGTGCAACCTGATGCAGACCCAGGGCTGGCAGGTGCACCGGGAGTTCTATTACAACGATGCCGGCGTGCAGATCGCCACGCTGGCGCGTTCCACTCAAGCACGCCTGCTGGGCCACCAGCCGGGTGACGCCGCCTGGCCGGAAGACGCCTACAACGGCGAGTACATCGCCGACATCGCCGCCGACTTCGCCGCCGGCAAGACGGTCAAGGCCGACGACCGCGCGACCACCGCCTCGGGCGGTCCGCAGGACCTGGACGGCATCCGCGAGTTTGCCGTGGCCTACCTGCGCCACGAGCAGGACCTGGACCTGCGCGCCTTCGGCGTGCGCTTTGACCACTACTACCTGGAATCCAGCCTGTACGCCACCGGCCGGGTGACGCAGACGGTGCAGCGCCTGGTGGACGCCGGCAAGACCTACGAGCACGAGGGCGCGCTGTGGCTGCGCAGCACCGACTACGGCGACGACAAGGACCGGGTGATGCGCAAGTCAGCGCCCGAAGGCGCTGGTGCGGGTGCAGGTACCGCCGCCTCGCCCTATACCTATTTCGTGCCCGATGTGGCGTATCACATCCACAAGTGGCAGCGCGGCTTCGTCAAGGTCATCAACATCCAGGGCAGCGACCACCACGGCACCATCGCCCGCGTTCGCGCCGGCCTGCAGGCCGCGGACGTGGGCATCCCGCCCGGCTATCCCGACTACGTGCTGCACAAGATGGTCACGGTGATAAAGGGCGGCGAAGAGGTCAAGATTTCCAAGCGCGCCGGCGGCTATGTGACGCTGCGCGACCTCATCGACTGGACCAGCCGTGATGCGGTGCGCTTCTTCCTCATCAGCCGCAAGGCCGACACCGAGTTCACCTTCGACGTGGACCTGGCGCTCAAGCAGAACGATGAGAACCCGGTCTTCTATGTGCAGTACGCCCATGCGCGCATCTGCTCGGTGCTGGCGCAGTACGGGCTGGACACCACGGGCCTGGTAGAAGCCGACCTGTCCTTGCTGACCGCGCCCACCGAAAGCACCCTGATGCTCAAGCTGGCCGAGTACCCGGTCATGCTCACACGCGCCGCCGCCGAGCACGCGCCCCACGACGTGACCTTTTACCTGCGCGACCTGGCTTCGGCCTTCCACAGCTACTACGCCGCCGAGCGCTTCCTCGTGGCGGATGCCGCACTGGCGCGTGCCCGCATGGCCTTGCTGTGCGCCACGCGGCAGGTGCTGCGCAACGCGCTGGCGGTGCTGGGCGTGAGCGCCCCCGAGACCATGAAGCGCGAAGAGATGGAGGCCTGACCGTCCATGAAGCACGTCGCCACCGCCAGGCAAGCACCACAGGCAGGTTCGCCACGCTCGACCGCGCCCACGGCCCGCCGGTCTGTGCCCGGCGCCACGCCCCGCGCCCAGCGCGGCGGCTTCGGCATGGGCCTGATAGTGGGCCTGGTCGTCGGGCTGGCGCTGGCGCTGGGCGTGGCGCTGTACATCACCAAGGCGCCCGTGCCCTTCATCAACAAGGTACCGCAGCGCAACGCCGAGCAGGACGCCGCTGAAACACAGCGCAACAAGAACTGGGACCCGAACGCCCCGCTGGCGAGCAAGGTACCCCGGCCAGCAGCCTCTTCGGCTCAGGCGCCGGCCTCTGGCGCGGCCCCGGCCAGCGCGACCGCGTCTGCGCCCGCCGCCACAGGAGGGGCCGGTGCCGGACCTGCCACCACGCCACCTGCGCGTAACCCGGCGGCCATCCTGGCCGGGCAGGCGCCCACCCCGGCACCCGCCCTGGCTGCCTCGACGCCCGGCCCGGCCAAGACGGCCAAGGGCGCCGAGCCGTTCACCTACTTCGTGCAGGCCGGCGCCTTCCAGCGGCCCGACGACGCGGAGGCACAACGCGCCAGGCTCACGATGATGGGCCTGGAACCGCGCGTGCTGGAGCGCGAACAGGCCGGCCGCACCGTCTACCGGGTGCGGCTCGGCCCCTTCGACAAGCAGACCGACGCCGAGACCCTTCGCGACAAGCTGGCAGCCACAGGCATGGAAGCCGCCCTCGTGCGCGTGGAGCGGGCCCCGCAGTGAACTCCTGGCAGCCGGCAGACTCCAACCACCGAGAACCCCTGACTGAAAGGAACATCATGAACCGCCGCAACTTCTCGCGATGGGTCGCCGCGCTGGGCGGTGCTGCTGCTGTGCAAGGCACCCTTGCACAGGGCGGCCCGGTCGAGGGTGTGCACTACGTCAAGCTGACGCAGCCCGCCCCGGTGTCGGCGCCCACCGGCAAGATCGAGGTGGTGGAGTTCTTCTGGTATGGCTGCCCGCACTGCAATGCGCTGGAGCCGGCGCTCGAGGCCTGGATCAAGCGCCTGCCGGCCGACGTGGCGTTTCGCCGCGTGCCCGTAGCTTTCAGCGCCACGCACGAGTCGCATCAAAAGCTGTTCTACGGGCTGGAGGCCATGGGCCAGCTGGAGGCGGTACACCGCAAGATCTTCGCGGCCATCCACACACAGCAGCAACGCCTGGACCGCGAAGCCGACCAACTCGCCTTCCTCAAGACGCAGGGCGTGGACGAGGCGAAGTTCCTGGAGATGACCAAGTCGTTCTCGGTGCAGACCAAGATGCGCCAGGCCAAGCAGCTGTCCAGCGCCTACAAGATCGACGGCGTGCCCGCCCTGGGCGTGGCCGGCCGCTTCTACACCGCTGCGTCGCTGGCCGGCGACAACCAGCGTGCGCTGGCGGTGACGGACTTCCTGATCGATCGGGCTCGCAAGGGCGGCTGAGGCACCACAAGAGAAGTGATCTTTCAAGCCCGGCCAGGGCGGGCGGCACTAGAATCATCAGCAAGTTTTGTGCCGCAGCGAATGTCCCGATTGCATCCCTCTCTGCCGATCTTTACGCCCCGTCCAGGCCCGCCGGGCTTGGGGTGTCTTGGCTCGATCCTTATGGCTCTGGCGGTCGGCCTGTTGCTGGGCGCCAGCACCGGTCTGGCCGTGGCCGAGAAGGCCGATCGCAGCAAACCCATCGTGCTGGAGGCCGACAAGCGCGGCACGGTGGACGCACAGAAGCAGACCACGGTCTTCATCGGCAACGTGGTCATCACCCAGGGCTCGCTGCAGATTCGCGCCGAGCGGGTGGAGTTGCAGGAGGCCCAGGACGGCTACCGCACCGCCGTGGCCTTCGGTTCAGCCCAGCAGCCGGCCTTCTTCAAGCAAAAACGTGACGGCAGCGAGGAAACGGTCGAGGGCACGGCCGAGCGCATCGATTTCGACGAGAAGAGCGACACACTGCGCCTGACCGGCAACCCGATCGTGCGGCGCATGCGCGGCCCACAGATGGCCGACGAGATCACCGGCACGCTCATCACCTGGGACAACCGAACCGAGTTGTTCACCGTGGACGGGGGTGCCAAGACCGCCGCGAACCCCACAGGCCGGGTACGCATGCTGCTGAGTCCGCGCCAGTCCGCGTCCAGCCCTGCGTCTGCGGCTTCCACCCCCCAGAAAGCCCCGAGCGCCACCAAGGCCCCACGGTCCGCCGGTGCGGCCACCAAGTGATGGCCGACCCGAGCAACCCCGGCCCGGCAGATGCCGGACCCGGCGGCCCGCCCAGCCCATCGCCCAGCCGGCTGGAGGCCACCGGCCTGCAAAAGCGGTTTGGCGCCCGCAAGGTGGTCAAGGACGTGCACTTGGCCGTGGCGGGCGGTGAAGTGGTGGGCCTGCTCGGGCCGAACGGCGCGGGCAAGACCACCACCTTCTATATGGTGGTGGGCCTGGTGCGCGCCGACGCCGGGCGCATCCTCATCGACGGCCAGGAGGTCCAGGGCCTGCCCATCCACCAGCGCTCCCGGTTGGGCCTGTCCTACCTGCCGCAGGAAGCCTCGATCTTCCGCAAGCTCACGGTCGAGGAGAACGTGCGCGCCGTGCTGGAGCTGCAGCGGGGCGCAGACGGCAAGCCGCTGGACACCGCCGCGCTGGAGCGCCAGCTCGAGCAATTGTTGGTCGAACTCGGGGTGGAAAAGCTGCGCGACGTGCCTGCACCGGCGCTGTCCGGCGGTGAGCGGCGGCGCGTGGAGATCGCCCGCGCCCTGGCCACGCGGCCGCGCTTCATCCTGCTGGATGAGCCCTTCGCCGGCGTGGACCCCATCGCGGTGATCGAGATCCAGCGCATCATCGGTTTCCTGCGCGCACGCGGTATCGGGGTGCTGATCACCGACCATAACGTGCGCGAGACATTGGGCATCTGCGACCGCGCTTACATCATCAGCGAAGGCCTGGTGCTGGCCGAAGGCACGCCGCAGGAGATCGTCGACAACCCGCAGGTGCGCCGCGTCTACCTGGGCGAGCACTTCCGGATGTAGGCATGCGCACCTCCCTGCAGGTCCGGCTCTCCCAGCACCTGGCGCTCACGCCGCAACTGCAGCAGTCCATCCGCCTGCTGCAACTGTCCACGCTCGAGTTGCACCAGGAAGTCGAGCAGATGCTCGAACAGAACCCCTTCCTCGAGCCCGAGGACGACTCGGGTTCGGCGTGGGAGTCGCCGCTGGAGCGCGCAGCCCCCCCTGACCGCGCCACCGAGCGCGAGCAGCAGTCGCAGGGCGAGGCGGCGGGCGAGGTCGGCGCCGACGGCGCCGAGCCGCTGGCCGAGCTCGGGGCCGCGGAATTCGGCAGCACGGAGCGCGAAGACTGGTCCAACGGCACCGAGGCTGACGATTTCGACGGCATCCGCGAGCTGCCGTCCGCCCCCGGGGCCGGGGCAGGCACAGGCGGCGACGACGAGCTGGATCCGCAGGAGCGGCGCGCCCTCGAGATCAGCCTGGCCGACCACTTGCGCGCCCAGATCCCCGGCCTGCGCCTGTCGGCGGGTGATGCTGCGGCGCTGATGGTGCTGATCGAATCGCTGAACGAGGACGGCTACCTCGCCG
>JBAXYD010000012.1:0-96638 GCA_037127635.1 Betaproteobacteria bacterium
GTCGGCGCGGGAGGGCTTCGACGGGCTCAGCGCGAACGGTTCTTTCGCGAACGCCGGGCGCGGTCATGGGCCTGGGATGCTCACAATGCGTCAACCCGTTGACCGAGACTCAGACATGAAGATCGCTGCCCTGCAGATGGTGTCCACCCCCGACCTGAGCCGCAACCTCGCGGTAGCGGGGCGCCTGGTGGCGCAGGCCGCGTCCGAGGGTGCGGCGCTGGTCGCGCTGCCCGAGTACTTTTGCCTGCTGGGCCAGCGCGACACCGACAAGCTGGCCCTTGCCGAGACGCCGGGTCAGGGGCCCATCCAGCGCTTCCTGTCCGAGGCCGCGCGTGCGCACGGCATCTGGATCGTGGGCGGCACGCTGCCCATGGCGGTGGCCGGGTGCAGCGACCGCGTGCGAAACACCTGCTGGGTCTTCGGTCCGGACGGCGCTGCAGTGGCGCGGTACGACAAGATCCACCTGTTTGCATTCGACAACGGCCGTGAACGCTACGACGAGGCCCGGGTGCTGGAGCGGGGCGATGCGCCGGCAGCCTTCACAGCCGCAGGCCACCGCGTAGGCTTGAGCGTGTGCTACGACCTGCGCTTTCCGGAGTTGTACCGCGCCCTGGCCTTCGCGCCCGGGCAACCACCTTGCGATCTCTTGTGCGTGCCAGCAGCCTTTACCTACACCACGGGGCAGGCCCATTGGGAACTGCTGTTGCGTGCCCGTGCCGTGGAGAACCAGTGCTACGTGATCGCGCCGGCCCAGGGAGGGACCCATGAGAACGGCCGCCGGACCTGGGGCCACAGCATGATCATCGGCCCCTGGGGCGAAGTGCTGGCCTGCCAGCCCGAGGGCGAGGCGGTGGTGCTGGCGCAGATGGACGCCACAAGGCTGGCCGAAGTGCGCCAGCAGTTGCCGGCCTTGGAGCACAGGCGGCTGTAGGCCGGGGCCCCCCTCGGCGCTGAGTCCTCGGCAGGTGCTCAGATGTCGGCGCGCGTTGGCGCGCGCCCGGCCTCGCGCAGGTGCCGGTAGACCGTGGTGCGTGAGATGCCTAGGGTGCGCGAGGTGCGGCTCACGCTGCGCCCGCAGCGGTCAAAGGCCTGGACGACGGTGAGCGTGGCCGCTCGCTGAAGTGTCGAGGCCGCTGGCGCGCTTGAGGGGCTCGCACCGTCGGCACCTGGCGGCAGCACGGCCGTGACGTCTTCCAGGCTCAGGTGCGCACCGTCACCGGTCGGGGCGGCCTGCAGCAGCATCCGGGTCAGCAGGCTGCGCAACTCACGGAAGTTGCCCGGCCAGCCATGGCCACACAGGCGCTCCAGCGCGGCGGGGCTCAGCGTGGCGGCCGGGTCGAGTTCGGCGAGCACGAAGTGGATCGCTGCGGCCAGATCGGTGCGCTGGCGCAGGGGCGGAAGCCGGACTTCCACCACGTTGAGCCGGTACAGCAGGTCCTGGCGGAAGCGCCTGGCTGCCACCTCGCTGGCCAGGTCGGCGTGGCTGGCGGCCAGCAACTGCACGTCAACCACGCGCGAGGTGGTGCCCCCCACCGGTCGGACGCAGCGGTCGTCCAGGAAGCGCAGCAGCGAGGCCTGCAGCGGCAGCGGCAACTCTGCGATCTCGTCCAGCAGCAGGGTGCCCCCGTGGGCAGAGGCGATCAGACCCGGGCTGCCGTCTCGCCGTGCCCCGGTGAAGGCGCCGGCAACGTAGCCGAACAGTTCGGCTTCCACAAGCTCGGCCGGCAGGGCGCCACAGTTCACGCCCACGAACGCGCCCTTGCGGCCGCTGAACTCGTGGGCGTGCCGGGCGATCAACTCCTTGCCGGTGCCCGTCTCGCCCTGGATGAGGACGGGCGCGCCCATGCGCACCGCACGTCGGACCGTGCTGCAGGCCCTTTCCACTGCTGGGTCGTCGGCCAGGAAGGCGGGCCGCTGGCGGTCGGAACGCGGCACGCCCGCTGGCAGCAGGGACGGCAGTGGCGCAGCAGCCACCCGGGGCAGCAGGCCGTGATGCCTCTCCCGCAATCCCGTCTCGGCGCCCTTGCAGGGCAGGCCGATCAGGCCCTGCGCCGACCGGGCTGGGCGGTGGACCGGCCGCGCCACAAGGGAACTGCCCATGGTGTCGCGCAACCGTACCGCGGCATCTTGGTTCAAACGGGCCAACAAGCGCTCGAAGGGCTCATCGAAGAGCTGTTCAAAGGCCGCTCCCCGGCCCACCGCGAGGTCTGACAACAGGCTGCGGGCGCGGGCGTTGAGGGCGCGCAGGCGGCCTTCGCCATCAAAGGCCAGCAGGCCGGCTGACAGAGTGCCCAGGAACTCCGCGCGCGGGTGAATCGCCAGCACCGTCTGGCCGGCCATCTGGTGCAGCATCAATCCGTTCTCGATGTGCGTGGCGGCCATCTGCACCAGGGCCAGGGTGTGGCGCTGGCGCGATTCAAAGTAAGACGATGCGTCCAGCACGCCCACCAGGTCGCCTTGTGCGTCGCGCACTGGTGCGGAGGTGCACGAGATGCCGCCCAGGTCGTGGAAGTAGTGCTCGGTGCCCGTCACCGCCACGGACTGGCCCAGCGCCAGGGCGGTTCCCAGGCCGTTGGTGCCGGCCCGTTGCTCGTCCCACAGGCTGCCGGGGACGATACCCGCGCCCGATCCGCTCATGGAAAAGCGGTTGTCTGCATACAGGTCCAGGATCATCCCTTCGTGGTCGGCGAAGGCCAGCAGGAAGTTGGAGCCGGCAATCTGCTGCGACAGGGTCTCCAGTTCGGCTCGGGCCAGATGCCTCACCACCTCGGCCCGCTGCTGCCTGATCACCAGTTCCGATCCACTGGCTACCTCGATGCGGGGCGTCTTCCAGGGGTCCAGGCCCGCATCCAGGCAGCGCGCCCAGCTGTCCAGGATGACGCTGCCGGGCAGGGCTTCGTTCGGCTTGGTCCCTGCACGGGCCGCGAGGGCCCGGGCGTGCTCGGGTCGCATGGCTTGATTGCGTTCCACCGTCATCTCCTTTGCGTCGGACACTGGCGGCCCGATCGTTTTCTATGCAACACCCTCTGGGGATGGAGTGAGGGTAAGCACTTCCCAAAGACCCCTTGAACTGCTCCATAGAGTCCCGGCCAGAGCTTGACCAGTTTCTGGACAATATGCAACTGTCGTTTGTCCTGAATGCGCACAATCGATGGGGGCGAGGGGTCAATGCCTGCGGGGGGGGCTTGATGGGCGTGTACCCAGGTTTTCCCGCATTGGCACACGCCTTGCGACAAGTCCTCTTGCAGGCCGCGAAAGCAGTGCATGTTGCGGCGTCCTGTCAACCCGTAAAACGTCTTACTGAGGAGATCACCGATGTCCCTGAACCTTCGTCCCCTGCGAGTGGCTGCGGCCGCAGCGCTGGCCTGCGCATTAGCACTGCCGGCGGTCGCCCAGCAAAACCTCGAGAAGCTCAAACAGATGAAGGTCGCCACCACCGACCTGAACATCCCGACGGTGCCGCAGACCGGTCGCAACGCCGACGCGATCCGCGCCAACCTCAAGAACATCAAGATGCCTGCGGGCTTCAAGATCGATCTGTACGCGGTGGTGCCCGACGCCCGCCACATGGCCGTGGCGCCCAGCACCAACATGCTGTTCGTGGGCACCCGCAAGACCACGGTCTGGGCCGTGACCGACCGCAACAGCGACGGCGTGGCTGACGAGGTGAAGACCTTCGCCCCCTCGCTGAAGTTCACCAACCCCAACGGCGTGTGCTGGACCCGTGACGGCTTCCTCATCGTGGCCGAGCACAACCGCGTGCTGAACTTCCCTGCCGCCGAGTTCTTCTACGAAGGCCCGGATGTCGCCGTCATCGAGGTCGTGCCCCAGGGCAAGCTGATCCCCGTGGAGGAGGAGAGCTACAACCACGGTGCGCGCACCTGCCGCGTGGACGACAAGGGCCAGTTGTACATCACGCTGGGCCAGCCCTTCAACGTGCAGCCCAAGGAAAAGGTGGCGCTGTACGAGCAGCTGGGCATCGGCGGCATGGTCCGCCTGAACGCCTTCGACGGCTCCAAGCGCGAGGTGGTCGCCGTGGGCGTGCGCAACTCCGTGGGCATGGACATCAACCCCAAGGACAAGACCGTCTGGTTCACCGACAACCAGACCGACGGCATGGGTGACGAGACGCCCCCGGGCGAGCTCAACCGCATCACCAAGACCGGCGGCGAGCACTTCGGCTACCCGTACATCCACGGCAACAACGTGCAGATCGCCGGCACCGATGCTGCGCCGGATCTCAAGGGCATGGCGCCGCCAGCGCAGTGGACCAAGCCGCAGATCGAGTTCGCGGCCCACCAGGCGCAGTTGGGCATGACCTTCTCGGGCGGCAACATGTTCCCCGAGAAGTACCGCAACGGCATCTTCGTGGCTTCGCACGGCTCCTGGAACCGTACCAAGCCCTCTGGCGCCCTGATCAACTTCGTGTCGCTCAAGGCCGATGGCACAGCCGACAAGAACGAGGTCTTTGCCGAAGGCTGGCTGGACGCCAACGGCCTGTACCGCGGCCGGCCCGTGGATGTGGCCATGATGAAGGACGGCTCGATGCTGATCAGCGACGACTTCGCTGGCGCCATCTACCGCGTGACCTACAGCGCGCCTTGAGGGCGGTCGTGAGCCCTGCCTGAGCGGGGCTGTCACATTCTTCCGGGCGGGTCCGGACCCCGTGGTCTGGCCCGCCCGCTGTTTTGTCTATCTTCAGGAATTTCTCTGAGATGTTTCGATCCTTGTCTTGGCTGACGACCATCCTGCTGCTTGCCTTGTCAGTCAGCCCTTCCCATGCGCAGGACGCCGAAGCTGGACGGGCCAAGGCGCAGATGTGTGCCGTCTGCCACGGCGTTCAGGGCATCTCCACGGCGCCCGACGCGCCGCATCTTGCGGGCCAGCCTGCGATCTACACCGCCGCACAGCTCAAGGCCTACCGCAGTGGCGCACGCAAGCACGAGGTGATGGCCGTGATGGCACGTATGCTCAATGATGACGACATCTCCAATCTGGCTGCCTGGTATGCATCACTCCGAATCGAAGTCCAGCCCCCGCGTTGAGCGGGCGCTGGCCCGCACGGCCCCTGTGGCCGTGGCCACCCTGACCTCCATCGCCGCCTTCTTCAGCCCGCAGGTGCGGGCCCAGGACGCCGCAGGGCAGCCCGAGCAGGTCGTCATCACCGCCAGTGGCGTGGAGCGGCGCTTGTTCGACACGCCCTACGCCGTGGGCGTGGTCGATGCGCAGGCGCTGCGCGCGGCCGGCCCGATGGTCAACCTCTCAGAGGCGCTGGCCCGCGTGCCGGGTCTGGTGGTGGCCAACCGCAGCAATTACGCGCAAGACTTGCAGATCAACTCGCGGGGTTTTGGTGCTCGTGCCGGCTTTGGCGTGCGCGGTATGCGGCTGTACGCTGACGGCATCCCGGCCAGCGGGCCCGACGGCCAAGGCCAAGTCTCGCACTTTGACCTGGCCGGCGCGCAGCGCATCGAGGTGCTGCGCGGGCCCTTCACGGCCTTGTATGGCAGCAGCTCGGGAGGGGTCATCTCCCTGGTCAGCGCAGCGCCCAAGGAGCGGCGCTGGTCCGTGGACGGCGACATCGGCAGCGACGGCCTGCAGCAACTGCGTCTCGGGGTCGAGGCCCCGCTGGGCGGCGGCTTCAGCCTGCGGGCCCAGGCGGCGCGCTTCGAGATTGACGGCTTCAGGCCTCAAGCATCGGCCACCCGCAGCCTGGGCAATCTGCGCCTGGGCTGGGAGGGTGCGCGCGACCGCGTGGTGGTGGTCGTGAACTCCCTGGATCAACCTGCCCTGGACCCGCTGGGCCTGACCCGCGCCCAGTTCCAGCAGGACCCAGACCAAACCACCACGCAGGCGCTGCCGCAGACCGCGCCGGGTCAGGCTGACCGCTTCAATACCCGCAAGCTCACGGGGCAGGAGCAGGTGGGTCTGAACTGGCGCCACCGCTTCGACGGGCTGGGCGCCCTGAGCGACGGTGCCCTCAGTCTGTACCAGGGGCGCCGCTCGGTCACCCAGTGGCAGGCCATCCCCGTGAGCACGCAATTCAATGCCGCCAATCCGACGCTTACCGAGCGTCAGCCGGGCGGGGTGATCGATTTCGACCGCAGCTATTCGGGTGCCGATGCACGGTTGAACTGGCGCTGGGCCCTGCCCGGCGAGCGAGAGGCCCGGCTGACCGCGGGTGCCTCCATGGACGACAGCGACGAGGACCGTCGCGGCTACGAGAACTTCATCGGCACAGGCGCCGCCCAGCAGCTGGGCGTGACCGGCAAGCTGCGCCGCGACGAGCGCAACCGGGCCTCCACCCGGGATGTCTACGCCCAGGGCGAGATCGACCTCGCGACCGCCTGGACGGCCGTGATGGGCCTGCGCGACGGCCGGGTGCGCTTTCGCTCGGAGGACCGCTACATCGTCGGCGGCAACGCAGACGATTCCGGTGCCCTGGCCTACGGCTACACCAACCCGGTGGCCGCCCTGCAGTGGCGTGCCACGCCCGCCTGGCAGCTGTATATCAGCGCCGGCCGGGGCTTTGAGTCGCCGACCCTGGGTGAGCTGGCCTACCGGCCTGACGGCTTGCCAGGGTTCAACACCGCCCTGAAGGCGCAGACCAGCCGCCAGGTGGAGGCGGGCCTGAAATGGCGACCCGTGGGCGCCGGGCTGGCGCTGGACCTCGCGGTCTTCGAGGCGCGCACCGAGGATGAGATCGGCATCGCCACCAACCGCGGCGGGCGTTCGACCTTCCGCAACGTGGGGCGCACGCAGCGCCAGGGGGCTGAGCTGGATCTGCGCTGGCGCATTTCCCCCCAGTGGCGCAGCCAGGTCGCGCTGACCACGCTGGAAGCCACCTACGTGGATGGCTTCTTCGTCTGCCGCAGCGTGCCCTGCACCACCCCGGATCTGCCGGTGCCCGCCGGCAACCGCATTGCCGGCACCCTGGCCCGTTCAGGGTATGCGGAGCTGGTGTGGCAGCCGTTGCAAGCGCTCGACATCGGCCTGGAGCTAAAGGGGCAGGGCCGGTTGCCGGTCAATGACGTGAACAGCGACTTCGCCAGCGGCTTCGGCCTGCTGGCCTTGCGCGCGCAGTGGCGCGTGAACCTGGGGGCTGGGCGCCTGGACCTGCTGGCCCGCCTGGACAACCTGGCCGACCGGCGCGTGGCCGGCAGCGTCATCGTCAACGAAGGCAACTCGCGCTTCTTCGAGCCCGCGCCGGGGCGCAGCGGTTTGCTCTCTGCGCGCTGGTCGGCGCCGTTCTGAAGTTGCCGCGCATGCCCTCCCGAAGGCGCTGACCCGGGCCCTTGAGGCCTCAGCGGCGCCCGAACATCATCTGCCGCGCCAGCACCCGCTGCAGGGGTGGCAGGGCCTGCAGCACGCTCAGGCCCAGGCCGCGCGCCGCGGCCACGCCCGGCCAGCGCCAGGTGAAGCTGCGGGCCAGGAAATCGGTGGTGGCGATCATGCTCCAGCGGTCGCCCGCGCGCTGCCATTCCACGCGCTGCAGCGCGCGGTCCACGTCGGGTTCGAAGCGCAGCGCCTGCACCAGGGAGAACGCATCGCGCAGCCCCAGGTTCAGGCCCTGGCCGGCCACGGGGTGCAGGGTCTGCGCGGCATTGCCGATGCGCACCTGCCGGCCCACCACCAGGCTGCGCTCGGCGTTCAACCCGAGGGCAAAGCGCTTGAGCGGGCTGAGCGCCACCACGCGCCCGGCAGTCGCGGGCAGCAAGGTGTTGAGCACGGCGATGCGCTGCGCATCGTTGAGCGGCTCCACCGGGTCGTCTTCGGCCGATGCGCACCACACCAGCGCGGCGCGCAGGCGGCCCGCCTCGGCGGTGCCCAGCGGCAGCAGCGCCACCGGCCCCTGGCGCGTGAAGCGCTCGAAGGCGGTGCCCGCCTGCCCGCCTTCCAGGGTGGCGGTGCCCACCCAGGCGTTCTGCTGGTAGTCGTGGGTCAGCGCCTTGCGCGCCTGGTCGGCAAACACCCCGCCTTCGGCTACCACTGCCAGGTCAAATGTCTCGGCGATGCCGGCATCCACCTCCACCGCGCCCGCCTTGCCAGAGGCAAAATCACTCGATGCGCCCTGTACCGCCTTCAGCCCAGCCACGGGCGCGCCAAAGCGGGACTGCAACCGTCCCCCTGAAGCCGCCACGGCCTCGGACCAGGCCGCCTGCAAGGCGCTGACCAGCCGCCCGTAGGCGATGACGGCGCCCAGCATGGGCACACCCTGGTCGGTGGCGCTCAGGCGCACGGTGCCGCCGCCGCCGTCCAGCGACGGCGGGGCCTGCGAGACGTGCACCGCTTCGATGGCGGTGGCGTGTGCCCCGGGCCAGGCCCCCAGCCTTTGCAGCAGTTGCACGCTGCCCAGGGCCAGCGCCAGGGTGCGGGGGTCGGCGGACACATCGCGTTCCAGGGGGCGGGCGTCAAACAGGGCGATGTGCGCCTTCGGCAGCGCACGCGCCGCCTGCAGGCCCAGGGCCAGGCCCACGGGGCCGGCGCCGATGACGGCGATGCGCAGGGGAGGGGATGTGTCCATCAGGCCGGGAAGATAACCCAGCGAGAGGCTTGCGCGGCACCGGCAGCAGTGGCGGCGCCCTTGCGCGCCTCCGCCGCAGCGGATTCGTTGACGGCTGGGGGACGCGTGGGCATAGTTGGCGTGCTCTGTCCTCAGGCTCGATGGTGGCTGCTTTCGGGGGTCAGCGTGTCGGCTGGGATTTAGGCGGCCTATTGCAGAAAGCCGTCCCCTAAGAAAAGGAGCTCGGACGGGGCAACAGCAGGGAAAGAAGCGATGACTCAATACCGAATTAGGCCGACTTACGTGCCAACTCCGTGCTCGTCTAAAGCACGTTAGGCCGCACAATCTGCTCGTATGCCAGACACCATCAAACCCAGCGCTGCCGCACTACGGGAAGCGCTGAGTGTCTCTGAGAGCATCCTTCAGGGGATAGAGATTTCTCAGTTGCCCCTCACAAACTCGGCACTCAAGGCCTCTCGTCTCGCGCGCCTCCTCAACGACTTTCATTACTAATAATCCTCAAGTGACGAAGGGAGGTCAAAACATGGTGGAAAGTATTTCCTATCGATTTGGTAGAGCGCTCGGAAAACTGCCTAGATGGCTCCGGCTTCTTCTACTCGGCCTCTTTGTATTTTTGCTATGGCGATCGTGCTCCACATCGAATTCTTTATCAACGACGGAAAGAGCCGACGTAGCACAAAGCGCCGCTGCCGCAGCCCTAGCTGCACAGGAGGCAAAAGCTACCGCAACAGCCAAAGCGAAGGATACTTGTCTTTCGACTCTTGAGGCCAAAAAGGCGGAGTACGCTGTTTTCATGAAAGAGCGGAAATTCTGGGATGCGTCTTTATCGTTACGAGCTTGTGCAGATGTGCTTGCACAACCTGACCTAGTTAAGCTTGTTAGTGAGGCTGAAATTGCATCTCATATGGCCGATATAAATAACTTAAGGTCACCGCCGAGAGAGCGCGCTCGTGCCATGTACATGCTGGCTAGAGACTATCCAGAAGTAGGGGCGAAGTATGTCGTCCAAGCTGACAAACTGGTAGCAGAAGCAGATCGCCGAGATCAAGCCGAAGAACGGAAACAAAAGCGCTCCAAGGGTGTCACTATT
This sequence comes from Betaproteobacteria bacterium, assembly GCA_037127635.1. Classification (GTDB taxonomy): domain Bacteria; phylum Pseudomonadota; class Gammaproteobacteria; order Burkholderiales; family Burkholderiaceae_C; genus Rubrivivax. The sequence goes on from JBAXYD010000012.1 coordinate 9,612, forward strand.
GGCATGTCAAAAGAGGATGTTCTCGCCAGCTCGTGGGGTCGACCTGAGAGTATCAATACAACAACTACGTCCCGTGGAACCCGTGAGCAGTGGGTGTATGGCGGTCGCAACTATCTCTACTTCGAGAACGGCGTCCTCACCACAATCCAGAACTGATATTCCGAGTGTGATGCGCGACGCCACTTCATGGACTTCCCTTTCAGTCAACGACATCAAGTGACTTGCGAATAATTTCCGACCGACAGTGGCAGAGCGCAGTGACAACATTAACAAGGAACAGACTGCACATCCACGGGCGGGCTTATGTCGGCCTTGGCCGAGGCCCCAGATACGAACCGATCGAAGGGGCCCCATTCGCTCACCATGCGTTTTGCCCTTGAGGGTTTCCGGGTTTGGCCACCGCCAGTCTGAGCCGTGGTGCTGTCTGCGCGAAGAAATCCCGCCACGCTGCCAGCCCCCGTGATGCGCTACGCTGACAGCGTCTTCCACTTGTCTGTCGCCCCCCCCTCACCATGCACTGCCGCCGTCTCGGCCGTGCCGGCCTGCACGTCAGCGCCTTGTCCCCGGGTTCCTGGGTGACGTATTGCAAACAGATGAGCACCGACTCAGCCGTGGAGATCATGGCCGCGGCCTTTGACGGCGGCATCAACTTCTTCGACAACGCCGAGGGCTACGCCGGCGGGCGCAGTGAGGAGATCATGGGCAAGGCCCTGAAGCGCCGTTAGGCCGCGCAGAAGCCCAGCACCTTGAACTCCCGGGGCTGATCCATACAATGTATGTATGCGATTCGACTGGGACCCATCCAAGGCCGCCGCAAACCTGAAGAAGCATCAGGTCTCATTTGACGAGGCCAAGACAGTCTTCTTTGACGATTTCGCGGTTCAGTTCTTTGATGAGGAGCACTCCGACACCGAGGAGCGCTTCATCATGCTTGGGATGAGTTCAAACGCCAGACTGCTGGTGGTTTGTCATTGCGAGCGCGCCGGGGGAGAAGTCATACGGATCATCTCGGCACGCAAGGCTACTCGCGGCGAATCCGCGTTCTATCGAGGTGGCTGACATGAAAGCTGAATACGACTTCTCGAAGATGAAAGCCCGAAAGAACCCGTATGCGTCCAAGCTGAAGAAGCCTGTGACCATTCGGCTCTCGGAAGACGTGGTTGAGTACTTCAAGGGCATGGCTGACGAGGCCGGTGTGCCGTACCAGAGCTTGATCAATCTGTATCTACGCGACTGCCTTGCTCAAAACCGCCGCGTCCAGATCAAGTGGCCAAGCGCTGCGTAACCCCCCGTCAAGCCACCACCTCCGGTGATGCGCTACGCTGCAATGGTCTTCCACTTGTCTGCCGACCACTCATCACCATGCAATACCGCCGTCTCGGCCGCGCCGGCCTGCGCGTCAGCGCCCTGTCCCTGGGCTCCTGGGTCACGTATCACAACCAGGTGGGTACCGACTCTGCCGTGGAGATGATGGCCGCGGCGTTTGACGGCGGTATCAACTTCTTCGACAACGCCGAGGGCTACGCCGGGGGACGCAGCGAGGAGATCATGGGCCAGGCCCTGAAGCGCCTGGGCTGGCCGCGCCTGAACTATGTGGTCTCCACCAAGTTCTTCTGGGGGCTGGACCGGGCGGGTGAGGCGGTCAACCGCCGCGACACGCTCAACCGCAAGTACCTGATGCAGGCCATTGACGGCTCGCTCAAGCGCTTCGGCCTGGAGCATGTGGACCTGGTGTACTGCCACCGGCCGGATCCGCACACGCCCGTTGAAGAGACGGTGTGGGCCATGAGCGACATGATCACCCAGGGCAAGGCGCTGTACTGGGGCACCAGCGAGTGGAGCGCGGGCGACATTCGCGCCGCCTGGGAGATCGCCGAGCGCCACCACCTGCACAAGCCGGTGGTGGAGCAGCCGCAGTACCACCTGTTCCACCGCAAGCGCGTGGAGCAGGAGTACGCCCGGCTGTATGAGGACATCGGCCTGGGGCTGACCACCTGGAGCCCGCTGGCCTCCGGCCTGCTGACGGGCAAGTACCGTGATGGCGTGCCGCCGGGCAGCCGCGCCACGGTGGAGAACTACGCCTTTTTGCGCGATGGACTGACCCACCCGGCGCGCAATGCGGCGGTGGCCAAACTCTCGGAGGTGGCCGCCGAGATGGGTGTGACCACGGCGCAGCTGTCCATCGGCTGGGCGGCGCGCAACCCGCGCGTGAGCAGCGTGATCACGGGGGCGTCCAGCGTGGACCAGTTGCGTTCCAACCTGGGCGCGATGCAGGCCTGCGAGCGTCTGACGCCGGCGTTGCTGGCGCGCATCGACGAGATCACGACGGGGCTGGCGGACTGAGGTCCTGCAGCCTGGTCAGCCGTTCGGGCGTGCCCACATCGGCCCATGCGCCGGCCCAGCGCGTACCGCCCAGGCGGCCTTGGGCGATGGCGGATTCCAGCAGCGGGCGCAGTGGCAGGCGCTCGCCCGCATGCAGGTCTTCGAACATCGAGCGGTGGAACACCCCGACGCTGGCCCAGGTCAGCCGTGGCAGGCTTTCGTGCATGCCCAGCACGCCATCGTCACCCAGGCTGAAGTCTCCGCGCGGATGATGCGCCCCATTGGGTACCATCCACAGGTGCCCCAGGTGCGTGGTGTCCAGGACGGCCTGAGCAGGGCCGGCATCAAACCGGAAGCCGGGCAGGAATACGTCCCCCGACACCACCCAGAAGGCCTCGCCCAGCCGCGGCAGCGCCTTGGCAATGCCGCCGGCCGTCTCCAGCGCACCGCCGTGGTCCCGGCCTTCCCGGGACCAGTGCAGCCGCACGCCCCAGTGGGAGCCGTCGCCCAGTGCGGGCTCGAACTGTTCTTCCAGCCACGCGGTGTTCACCACCACCTCGCGCACACCGGCATTGGCCAGGGCCTGCAGGTGCCACTCGATCAGGCGTCTGCCGCGCACCTGCAGCAAGGGCTTGGGGGTGTGGTCGGTCAGCGGGCGCATCCGCTCGCCGCGGCCGGCGGCCAGGATCAGGGCGTGGCGGATCATGCGCGCGCAGTGTAGGGTGGTGCCCTGTGACGCCTGCCCAGGCGGACGCCCGGCCCGCGTCTTGCGGCGGCGGGCACGAAGGCTTGCGTCAGGGTCGGCAGATAAGATTCAGGCCTTCTTCGGAAGGCTTTGCCCGCCTCGCCGTTTCCCGTCGGCGGCCTGGTTCGCGTCGAGCCGATTCGCCGGGCCCCGTCGCCGGCTCCTCCTGCGTCCTTGAACCCTTCTCGCGTTTCCGATTCATGACTTCACAAGACACCTCCGCGATGGCCAATGCCATCCGTGCACTGGCCATGGACGCCGTCCAGCAGGCCAACTCCGGCCACCCCGGCGCCCCCATGGGCATGGCGGAGATGGCGGTGGCGCTGTGGGGCCGGCACCTGAAACACCACCCCGGCAACCCGCGCTGGGCCGACCGTGACCGCTTCGTGCTCAGCAACGGCCACGCCTCGATGCTGATCTATGCGCTGCTGCACCTCAGCGGCTACGACCTGCCGCTGGAAGAGCTCAAGCGCTTTCGCCAACTGCACAGCAAGACGCCCGGCCACCCCGAAGTGGGCCTGACCCCGGGTGTGGAGACCACCACCGGGCCGCTGGGCCAGGGCGTCACGAACGCGGTGGGCATGGCGCTGGCCGAGAAGCTGCTGGCCGCCGAGTTCAACCGTCCCGGCCACGCCGTGGTGGACCACCGCACCTACGTGTTCCTGGGTGATGGCTGCCTGATGGAAGGCATCAGCCACGAGGCCGTGGCCCTGGCCGGCGCCTGGCAGCTGAGCAAGCTGGTGGCGCTGTATGACGACAACGGCATCAGCATCGACGGGGCCGTCAAGCCCTGGTACGTGGACGACGCCGGCAAGCGCTTCAAGGCCTGCGGCTGGAACGTCATCGGGCCGCTCGACGGCCATGACGTGGCGGCGGTGGATGCGGCCCTGGCCGCGTCGCAGTCCGCCACCAAGCCCACGCTGATCGTCTGCCGAACCACCATCGGCAAGGGCTCGCCCAACCGCGGCGGTACCGCCAAGGCGCACGGCGAGGCGCTGGGTGCCGAGGAGATTGGCCTGACGCGCGAGGCCATCGGCTGGCCGCACGAGCCCTTCAGCGTGCCGGCAGAGGTTTACGCGCAGTGGGACGCCAAAGCCGCCGGCGCGCAGCGTGCGGCCGAATGGAACGCCCGCTTTGTCGCCTACCGCGCCGCACATCCCGAACTGGCGGCCGAGTTCGAGCGCCGCATGAAGGGCGCGCTGCCCGCCAGCTTTGCGCAGACCGCTGTGGACGCCGTCATCGCAGCCCACAGCAAGGCCGAGACCGTGGCCTCGCGCAAGGCCAGCCAGATCGCGCTGGAGGCATTCACCAAGGCCCTGCCCGAACTGCTGGGCGGCTCGGCCGACCTGACCGGCTCCAACCTGACCAACACCTCGTCCACGCCGGCGCTGCGCTTTGCCAAGGACGGCACGCCCAACGGCGGGCGCCACATCAACTACGGCGTGCGCGAGTTCGGCATGGCCGCCATCATGAACGGTGTGACGCTGCACGGCGGCTTCATCCCCTACGGCGGCACCTTCCTCACCTTCAGCGACTACAGCCGCAACGCCATCCGCATGGCCGCGCTGATGAAGCAGCGCGTGATCCACGTCTTCACGCACGACTCCATCGGCCTGGGCGAGGACGGCCCCACGCACCAGAGCGTGGAGCACGCCGCCAGCCTGCGCCTGATCCCGAACCTGGACGTCTGGCGCCCGGCCGACACGGCCGAGACGGTGGTGGCCTGGACCATGGCCATCGGCAATGCCGAGCGCCCCAGCGCGCTGCTGCTGAGCCGGCAGAACCTGCCCTACCTGCCCAAGGCCGGGCTGGACGAGATTGGCAAAGGCGCCTACGTGCTGGCCGAGCCGGGCGAGGTGGGCCTGAAGAAGAAGGCCCAGGCCGTGATCATCGCCACCGGCAGCGAGGTGCAACTGGCGCTGCACGCGCAGGCGCAGCTGGCGCAATCAGGCATTGCCGTGCGCGTGGTCAGCATGCCCAGCACCACGGTGTTCGATCGTCAGGCCGTGGCCTACAAGACCAGCGTGCTGCCGTCCAAGTTGCCCCGCATCGCGGTGGAGGCCGGCGTCACCGGCGGCTGGTGGAAGTACGGCTGCGCGGCTGTGGTGGGCATCGACACCTACGGCGAGAGCGCGCCGGCGGGCGTGCTGTTCAAGCACTTCGGTTTCACGGCGGACAACGTGGCCGCAGTGGTGCGCCAGGTGCTCAAGCGCCGGTGAGCGCCGCCAAGTGCCGCTGTGTATCGCCAAGCGCCTGGTGACGGAGCGGGCTCGATGTCGTGGGGTGTCCGTTCGGGCTGAGCCCGTCGAAGCCTTTCGACAAGCTCAGGGCGAACGGTTCCAGCCACAAGGTGCCGGCTGAGCAGTATTCTTCACATTCCCTTCAGGAGGACTTTCCCGTGACCATCAGAATCGGCATCAACGGCTTCGGCCGCATCGGGCGCATGGTGTTCCGTGCCGCCGTGCAGAACTTCCATGAGATCGAGGTCGTCGGCATCAACGACCTGCTCGAACCCGACTACCTGGCCTACATGCTGAAGTACGACAGCGTGCACGGCCGCTTCAAGGGTGAGGTCTCGGTGGACGGCAGCACGCTCATCGTCAACGGCAAGCGCATCCGCCTGACGGCCGTGAAGAACCCCACCGAGCTGAAGTGGGATGAGATCGGTGCCGACGTGGTGGTGGAGGCCACCGGCCTGTTCCTGACCAAGGAGACCGCCGAGGCCCATCTGAAGGCTGGCGCCAGGAAGGTGATCCTGAGCGCACCCTCCAAGGACGACACGCCCATGTTCGTCTACGGCGTGAACGACAAGACCTACGCCGGCCAGGCCATCATCAGCAACGCCAGCTGCACCACCAACTGCCTGGCGCCCGTGGCCAAGGTGCTGAACGACACCTTCGGCATCAAGCGCGGCCTGATGACCACGGTGCACGCCGCCACCGCCACACAAAAGACCGTGGACGGCCCGTCCAACAAGGACTGGCGCGGCGGCCGCGGCATCCTGGAGAACATCATCCCCAGCAGCACGGGCGCGGCCAAGGCCGTGGGCGTGGTGATCCCCGAGCTGAACAAGAAGCTCACGGGCATGGCGTTTCGCGTGCCCACCAGCGATGTGTCGGTGGTGGACCTGACGGTGGAGCTGGTCAAGGAAGCCGGCTACGACGAGATCTGCGCGGCGATGAAGGCTGCCAGCCAGGGCGCGATGAAGGGCGTGCTGGCCTACACCGAGGACAAGGTGGTGGCCACCGACTTCCGCGGCGAGAGCTGCACCAGCGTGTTCGACGCCGAGGCCGGCATCGCCCTGGACAAGACCTTCGTCAAGGTGGTGGCCTGGTACGACAACGAGTGGGGCTACTCCAACAAGGTGCTGGAGATGGTGCGCGTGATCGCGAAGTGATGAGCGCCTGACCTGCCGCAGGGCACTGTCACCGCTGGATACACGCCAGCAACAACGTGATGCCTACACTGCACGAATGAAGATCTTCGCAGTGCTCGCTTTGCTCGTCTTGCAGGCTTTTTCCGTGCGTGCCGCGACGGCGGCCGACCCGCCCACCGCCCGGGTGATCGTCGGCTACCGGGACGGCGCAGCGCTGGCGGCGGCGCATCCTTGGCGCAAGGGGGCGGCGGCCACGGAAGTTCAGCAAGTGGCACAAAGGCGGGCCGATGCCTTGACCCGGCGTGCCGGTGTGGCGCTCACCACCGGCCGGGCCATCGGGCAGCGCGCCCAGGTGGTGATGGCACGCGGGGTGGACTCGGCCACGCTTGCTCGGCGCCTGGCGGCCGACCCTGACGTGGCCTACGCCGTGGTGGACCAGCGCCGGCGCGCGCTGGCCGTGCCCAGCGACCCGCTGTTCAGTGCCGGCCCGGCCGTCAACCTGCAAACCCTGACGGGCGGCCCGGTGGTGGGTCAGTGGTACCTGCGCGAGCCCACCGATCTGTTCCGCTCTGCCACCAATGCACAGGCGGCGTGGGCGCGCTCCACGGGCCTGGGCGTGGTGGTGGCCGTGCTGGACACGGGCGTGCTGGCCAACCATGTGGACCTGGCCGGGCAGGTGCTGTCGGGCTATGACTTCGTGCGCGACACCACCTATTCGAACGACGGCGACGGCCGGGACGCGGACGCCTCCGACCCGGGCGACTGGGTCACCGCGGCCGAAGACGCCAGCGGCCCGTACAAGGGCTGCGGCGCCTCGGACAGCTCCTGGCACGGCACCCACGTGGCCGGCATCATCGCCGCGGCCACGAACAACGGCATCGGCATGGCCGGGCTGGCGCACGGCGCCAAGGTGCTGCCCGTGCGCGTGCTGGGCAAGTGTGGGGGCTACGACTCCGACATCACCGCCGGCATGTTGTGGGCAGCGGGCATCGACCAGGCGGGGCTGGTGGGCAGTGCCACCCCCGCCAAGGTGCTGAACCTCAGCCTGGGCGGGGAGGGCAGCTGCACGGCGGCTTACCAGGACGCCATCAGCGCGGTCACGGCCCGGGGCGCGGTGGTCGTGGCTGCGGCCGGCAACAGCGTGGGCCGCGCGGTGGGCACGCCGGCCAACTGCCCCGGCGTCATTGGCGTGGCCGGGGTGCGCCACGCCGGCAGCAAGGTGGGCTTTTCCGACCTGGGCCCGGAGATCGCCTTGGCCGCGCCTGGCGGCAACTGCGTGAACATCGAGCCCGGTCAGCCCTGTCTGTACCCCATCCTCACCACGTCCAACAGCGGTTTGCGCGGCCCTGCGGCAGGGGGCTCGAAGTACACCGACAGCTTCGACATCTCGGTGGGCACCAGCTTTGCCACGCCGATGGTGGCCGCCACGGCCGCCCTGATCCTGTCATCGCGGCCCGACCTGTCGCCCGCGCAGGTGAAGGCCGCCCTGCAGTCCAGCGCCCGGGCCTTTCCCACCACCGGGGCCGACAACGGCGCGGATCCTGCGCCTGTGGGCGTCTGCCAGCCACCCTCGGCACAGGATCAGTTGCAGTGCTACTGCGTCACCGGCCTGTGCGGGGCGGGCATGCTGGATGCGGAAAGGGCGCTGGCCGCGGCCGAGGCCCTGCCGCGCCCGGCGGTTCCCGTTACCCCGCCTGCCGGCGGCGGGGGTGGGGGTGGCGCCATGTCCTGGCCGTGGCTGCTGGCCCTGGTGGCCGCTGCGGCGCTGCTGTCAGCGCGGCCGGCCAGGCGCCGCCCGGTCGGCGCCTGAGCCCCCCGGCGGGCCTGGGCGGCCCGAGCCGGGCAGGTTGTCCACCATGCCAGAGGCGGAAGCGCCTGTGGCCATGGAGGCCGCTGCCGAGGCAGCGGCTTCTGCAGCCGCGATCTGCGCCAACGCGGCTGAAGCGGCCTTGGGCGACAGCACGATGAGGGACTCCGGCCGGACCTGCTGTTTCATGCGTTCGGGCTCGCGCTGGGCGGCCCCGGGTGGGGGCAGCGACTCGCCCAGCCCGCCCTGCGTCCAGACGCAAAAGCCCAGGTTGGCAACGATGAGCAGCACGGCCAGCCACTTGATCACGGGGTGCTCCCCACCAGCGGCCGAACGGTGACCTCGCCACCCACCACGGCGCGCAGCGTCCCGTCGGACGCGCGCACCTGCAGGGCTCCGGCGGCGTCCACGCCCTGCGCAATGCCGACGCACAGGCCCGCCAAGGTTGTGGACACGGCGTGACCTTGCAGCAGATCGCGTCTGGCGAAGGCGCCAGCCACTTCTGCAAACCCCGTCTGTTCGAAGCGGCGCACGGCCTGCAGCAGGGGCAGCGCCAGGCTGGCCAGCGCCCGTGGCGCCGTGGCCTGCGGGCGCAGCTCCTGCAGCCAGGCCACGCCGCTGGAGGCGCCCTCCACCCCTTGCGGCCCCACGTTCAGGCCCACCCCGATGACGCAGACACGCGGGACAGGGCGGGCCGCTTCAGCTGCGGGCGCGGCAGCGGCGGCTTCTGCCATGGCCCAGCCACAGGACTCGATCAGCACCCCGCCCAGCTTGCGGCCGCCGCCGGGGGCGTTGGCATCACGCAGCCACAGGTCGTTGGGCCACTTCAGGCCGATGCGCGGGGCCTGCAGCGGCGCCGTCGCGGCCGGCGCTGGGTCCAGCGCCTCAGCCAGCGCCACCCCCACGGCGAGTGACAGGCCGGACCAGTTGCGCGGCGCCAGCGTCAGGGCCAGCGAGAAGGTCAGCGACGCTCCGGGTTGGGCGTGCCAGGTCCGGCCCTGCCGGCCGCGCCCCTGGGTCTGGGCCTGCGCCACCAGGATGCAGGCCGGGAAGGGTGGTGCGGCGCTGCTGTGGCCGCGTGCGCGCAGGGCGGTGGCCCGTTCCAGCAGTGCCGAGTTCGTGGAAGCGATGGACGCCACCATCTCCAGGCGCAGGTCGGGCTCGACGGTCTGCAGGCGTTGCTGCAGGGCCTGCAGGCCCCAGGGGTCAGCCAGCGTGTCGCTCATGCGCGGCGTCCAGCAGCGGTGCGCTCAGCGCCTGTGCGGGTCACCGCTTGGGCGAGAGCATGGTGCGCCGGCAGTTCGGGCTGCCGCAGCGGCACTCGTACTCCTTCTTCAGCTTGGGCGTGTAGCGCTCGTCGATGACCAGGCCGTAGTCGTAGAACAACTCCTCGCCCGGCATCAGGTCGCGCAGCGCCTTGATGAAGATGCGGCCGTCTACCTCGTCGGCCTTGCAATTGGGGTCGCAGGCGTGGTTGATCCAGCGCGAGGCATTGCCGCCGTACTTGGCATCGATGACATGCTGCTCGTCGATGTGGAAATAGAAGGTGTGGTGCGGGTCGCGGGGGTCGTGCGGGTGGCGGCGCAGGGCCTCCTTCCAGCTGATGACCTCGCCCGTGTATTCGATGAGGGTCTGGTCCGCGGCGATGGCCTGCAACGCGTACACCCCCTTGCCATGCACCCCGCTGCGGCGCACCTGGATGCGGCGCCCGGTGCTGGCGCGGGCGCGGGGTTCGCCCCTCGGCTTGACGGTGCCTCCCACTGGGTCGGCTTGCGGCTTCTTTGGCATTCGTTACATTGAACTCATGGGTGCGCGCGCGTACATGCGAGAGCGTGGGTGCGTGCGCCAGGGTGCGCCTGCTCACATGCATGCACGTGAGCGCGCGCGAGGACACACAATTGTAGGGAACGGGGTTGCGGCGCGGTACGCTGCGGCCGACCACCCGAAGAAGGACCGATGAGCAAGGCCATCATCATTGCGGAGAAGCCCAGCGTGGCGCAGGACATCGTGCGCGCGCTGACCCCCGTGGCGGGCAAGTTCGAGAAGCACGCCGAGCATTTCGAGAACGAGCGCTATGTCGTCACCTCGGCCGTGGGGCACCTGGTGGAGATCAAGGCGCCCGAGGAGTTCGACGTCAAGCGTGGCAAGTGGAGCTTTGCCCACCTGCCCGTGGTGCCACCGCATTTCGACCTGGCACCCATCGACAAGGCCAAGACCCGGCTGAATGCCGTGGTCAAGCTTTGCAAGCGCAAGGACGTCACCGAGATGATCAACGCCTGCGACGCCGGGCGCGAGGGCGAGTTGATCTTCCGCCTGATCGAGCAGTACGCGGCCGGCGCCAAGGGCACGCTGAACAAGCCGGTCAAGCGCTTGTGGCTGCAGAGCATGACGCCCCAGGCCATACGCGACGGCTTCGAGCGCTTGCGCAGCGACGAGCAGATGCGTGGCCTGGCCGACGCGGCGCGCAGCCGCTCCGAGGCCGATTGGCTGGTGGGCATCAACGGCACGCGCGCCTTCACGGCCTTCAATTCGCGCGACGGCGGCTTCTTCCTCACCACCGTGGGCCGAGTGCAGACGCCCACGCTGTCCATCGTGGTGGAGCGCGAGGAGAAGATTCGCAAGCACGTGGCGCGCGACTACTGGGAGGTGCGCGCCTCCTTCGACGCCGCGGCCGGCACCTACGAGGGCAAGTGGTTCGACCCGGCCTGGAAGAAGAACCCGGAAGATCCGGATGCTCGGTCTGACCGGCTGTGGAACGCTGCTGATGCGCAAGCCATCGCGCAGGCCTGCCGCGGCGAGCCCGCGCGGGTGACCGAGGAGTCCAAGCCCAGCACGCAGGCCAGCCCGCTGCTGTACGACCTGACCACGCTGCAGCGCGAGGCCAATTCACGCTTCGGCTTCTCGGCCAAGACCACCTTGTCCCTGGCCCAGGCGCTGTACGAGAAGCACAAGGTGCTGACCTACCCACGGACGGACTCTCGCGCCCTGCCCGAGGACTATCTCGGCACCGTGCGCAGCACCTTCGAGATGCTGGCCGACAGCTCGTTGCCCGGGCCGCTGCGGGAGTTGTCCATGCATGCCCGCAAGGCGCTGAATGACGGCTACGTCAAGCCCACCAAGCGCGTCTTCGACAACGCCAAGGTGTCGGACCACTTCGCCATCATCCCCACGCTGGAGGCGCCCAGGTCGCTCAGCGAGATCGAGGCCAAGTTGTACGACATGGTGGTCAAGCGCTTCCTGGCCGTGTTCTACCCCTCGGCGGAGTTCATGGTCACCACGCGCATCTCCACCGTCAAGGCCGCCGGTGCAGAACACCGCTTCCAGACCAACGGCAAGGTGTTGGTGAACCCGGGCTGGCTGGCGGTGTACGGCAAGGAGGCGCAGGACGAAGACGCCAACCTGGTTCCCGTCAAGGCCGGTGAGGTGGTGCGCACCGAGAGCCTGGACGTCAAGGCGCTGCAGACGCGGCCGCCTGCTCGCTACAACGAGGGCACGCTGCTGTCGGCCATGGAGGGCGCTGGCAAGCTGATCGAGGACGACGAGCTGCGCGAGGCCATGGCCGAGAAGGGCCTGGGCACGCCGGCCACCCGCGCAGCCATCATCGAGGGCCTGCTGGCCGAGAAGTACATGCTGCGCGACGGCCGCGACCTGGTACCCACGGCCAAGGCCTTCCAGCTCATGACCCTGCTGCGCGGCCTGGGCGTGGAGGACCTGACCAAGCCCGAGCTCACCGGCAACTGGGAGCACCAGCTCGCGGAGATGGAGCACGGACGCCTGAAGCGCGACGCCTTCATGGCCGAGATCGCCAAGATGGCAGAGCGCATCGTGCGCAAGGCCAAGGAGTACGACCGCGACAGCATCCCGGGCGACTACGCCACGCTCCAGGCGCCCTGCCCCAATTGCGGTGGTGTGGTGAAGGAGAACTACCGCCGTTTCACCTGCACGGGGCCCGCAGCCCAGGGGGCCGGCATGGCGCAGACGGAAGGCTGCGGCTTTTCCATCACCAAAATCCCCGCTGGGCGCGCCTTCGAGATCGCAGAAGCCGAGGCTTTCCTGCGCGACCGCCAGATCGGCCCGCTGGAGGGCTTCCGCTCCAAGGCCGGTTGGCCCTTCACTGCCGAGATGAAGCTGGTGCACGACGCCGAGATCGCCAACTGGAAGCTCGAGTTCGACTTCGGCGACGATGCCAAGCAGGCAGAGGGCTCGGGCGAGCCGGTGGACTTCTCGGGCCATGCTTCGCTGGGTGCCTGCCCCAAGTGCCAGGGCCGGGTCTTCGATCACGGCGCGTCGTACGTGTGCGAACGCAGCGTGGGCGCCCCTGTGACCTGCGACTTCAAGAGCGGGAAAATCATCCTGCAGCAGCCCGTGCCGCCCGAGGAGATGACACGCCTGCTGACCACCGGCAAGACGGTCCTGCTGGAGAATTTCGTGTCCAACAAGACGCGGCGCAAGTTCAAGGCCTTCCTGGCCTACGACCGCAAGGAAGGCCGTGTGGTCTTCGAGTTCGAGCCCCGCACCGCCAAGTTCCCAGCCAAGGCAGCGGCGAAGAAGGCGCCCGCCAGGAAGACGGCTGGCTGACCGTGGGCGTGGTGGCCACAGGGGTCGCTTCGGCCGCTGACGGCGCGGCCTGGCTGCAGCACAAGGCCGAAGCCCTTCGGGTCTGTGCATGACCCAGGCTCTGTTCTTCAAGCTGCTTGCGATCTTCGCCACCGTGGCGGTAGGGTGGGTGGCTGCAAGGCTGGGGTGGTTGGGCGGTGCGGGCTCTGCCGCAGGGCTGGACGAGCCCCTCAGTGCCCGGTCTTCGGCCCCCTACTCGCTGGCCGTCGCCAACCGGGTGCTGTCCGACATCGCGTTCACGGTCTTCGTGCCGGCGCTGTTGTTCCGCACCATGACCCGCATGGACTTCTCCACCATGCCCTGGGCCACCCTGGTGGCCTATTTCGCGCCCGTGCTCGCGTACCTGCTGCTCTTCATGGCCTGGCAGCGCCGGTTCCGCGCCGCCGCCCGGTCGGGTGCGGCTATGGCCACGATGGGGGTGGCGGCCACCTATGGCAACTCGGTTCAGATGGGCATCCCCATGGCTGCAGCGCTTTTTGGCGAGCCGGGATTGGGGCTGCACCTGTCACTGGTGAGCCTGCACGGGCTGGTGGTGCTGACGCTGTTGACTGCTCTGGCCGAAGTGGGCATTGCACGCACGGGCGGAGCGTCTTCGCTGGGGGCTACCGTCAAGGCGGCTGCACGCGGGGCGGTGCTGCACCCGGTGACGCTGCCCATCCTGCTGGGCCTGGTCTGGAACGTCACGGGCCTCGGCCTGCATTCGGTGGTCGACGCCCTGCTGTCCTTGCTGGCCACCGCCGTGGCGCCGGTGTGCCTGTTCCTCATCGGCTCCAGCCTGGCGCAATACGGCTTGCAGGGGCGGGTCAAGGGCGCGCTGGGCATCAGCCTGCTCAAGCTTCTCGTGATGCCCACCGTGGTGCTGCTGTGCGCACACTTCATCTTCGGCCTGGGAGGGTTGCCCCTGGCCGTGCTGGTCATGCTGGCGGCCGCCCCCGTGGGCAGCAACGCGCTGATCTTCGCCCAGCGCTACCGCACCCACGAGGCCGAGGCCACGGCGGCCATCGTGCTTTCCACCGTGGCCTTCGTGTTCACCTCCTCGGGGTGGGTGACGGTGCTGTCTCTGCTGGGATGGTGATCCGCTGGTGATGCTCTGGTGATGCACGGTCTGCCCGCTTCGTCGCGCATGGGCCGACAATCCGGGCGATGAACGCGATCGACATCCCCGCCTACATGGCGCACCTGGGCGCGCAGGCCCGCGCCGCCTCCACCGCCATGGCGGCAGCCTCCACTGCGGCCAAGGACCACGCCCTGCGGGCCCTGGCCCGGCGCCTGCGCGAGGCCGTGCCCGAACTGCAGCAGCACAACGCCCGCGACCTGGACGCCGCGCGCACCGCCGGCCTGGCCGAGCCGATGGTGGACCGCTTGAAGCTCAGCGCCGCCGTGATCGAGACCGTGGCCCTGGGCTGCGAGCAACTGGCCGCCATGCCCGACCCGGTGGGCGAGATCTCCGAGGTCAAGCGCCGGCCCAGCGGCATCAACGTGGGGCGCATGCGCGTGCCCCTGGGCGTGTTCGGCATGATCTACGAGAGCCGGCCCAACGTCACCATCGAGGCGGCCTCGCTGGCAATCAAGAGCGGCAATGCCTGCATCCTGCGCGGCGGCTCCGAGGCATTGCACTCGAACCTGGCGCTGTGGCGCTGCGTGCAGGCCGCGCTTGCCGAGGCCGGCCTGCCGCCCGCGGCTGTACAACTGGTGGAAACCACCGACCGCGCCGCTGTGGGCCGGCTGATCGCCATGCCGGAATCGGTGGATGTGATCATCCCGCGCGGCGGCAAGGGCCTGATCGAGCGCGTCAGCGCCGAGGCTCGCGTGCCCGTCATCAAGCACCTGGACGGCAACTGCCATGTCTACGTGGATGCCGAGGTCGACCTGGCGCTGGCGGTGCGCGTCACCGACAACGCCAAGACGCAGAAGTACAGCCCCTGCAACGCCGCCGAATCGCTGCTGGTGCATGCGGCGCAGGCCTCGGCCTTCCTGCCGCGCCTCGGCGCGGTCTTCGCGGCCAAGGGGGTGGAGATGCGCTGCTGCCCGGCCGCGCGCGCGCTGCTGGCAGCGGTGCCCGGGGCCGATCTGGCCGACGCCACCGAGGCCGACTGGTCCGAGGAGTACCTGGCCCCGATCATCAGCGTCAAGGTGGTGGCGAGCCTGGACGAGGCCATCGCCCACATCAACCGCTACGGTTCGCACCATACCGACGCCATCCTCACCACGCACCATCCCAGCGCCATGCGCTTCCTGCGCGAGGTGGATTCGGCCAGCGTCATGGTCAACGCCAGTACGCGCTTTGCCGACGGCTTCGAGTACGGCCTGGGCGCCGAGATCGGCATCAGCACCGACAAGTTCCACGCCCGCGGGCCGGTGGGCCTGGAAGGGCTGACCTCGCTGAAGTGGATCGTGCTGGGCCAGGGCGAGGTGCGTGGCTGAGCGCCGGCGCTCGGCGCCTGTGAAGCTTGGCGGCGCGCCTGGGCGGGCGCCTCAGGCGGTCTGCTCGTCCGACGCCGCCATGTCCAGTGCAATCTGCGTGCACACCGAGCGGCACACGGCCACGGCCTGCTGGTTCTCGATGCGGTAGTAGATCTGCGTGGCATCGCGCCGCTTGCCCAGCACGCCGGCGCGGTACAGCGTGGACAGGTGCTGGCTCATGTTGGGCTGGGTGGTGTCGATCTCCGCCAGCAGCTGCGAGACGTTCTTCTCGCCGTGGCACAGCGAACTCAGAATGCGCAGGCGAATCGGTGTGGACAGCAAGCCGAAGAGTTCCGCGGCTGTGCTGAAGACAGCGTCGGATTCGGCCTGAAGGTTCTCGTTCATGCGGGTGACTTGAAGGAAGGCTTGCGCAATCGCAATATCCGCTTTGAATGATGCATGAAAAGGGCGCTTCCGCACAGCCCTCCTGCGCGTTCTCAGACCAGGCGCAACCAGTCCATCACGTCTTCCTCGAACATCTCGCCCGGGATCTCCTGCCCCAGGCGGCCCTGGCGGTCGACCAGCAGTGTCAACGGGATCACTTTGCGGGTGGACAGGGCCGTTCCCATCGGGCCTTGTTCCATCGTCACCTGGAAGCCGTAGCCATGGCGCGCCAGGTAGGCCTTGACGGCGGCCGGATCCTTGTCGCGCGCCACTGTCAGGATTTCCAGCGGGCGGCCTGCCGCGGCGACGCGCAGCTTTTCGATGTGGGCGTTGTGGCGCAGGCAGAACGGGCAGGTGGTGGACCAGAACACCACGATCACCATCTTGCCTTGGGCCTGCGCCAGGCCCCAGCGGGTGCCGTCCAGCAGCTTGACCTCGGGCCAGTTCACCGGTCTTCCAGTCGTTTTCTGTGCCGTCGGCCCAGGCTGCCCGAGCAGTGCTTGGCACAGGGCGGCCGGCGAGGTGGCGTACAGCGTCCCCAGGGCCAGGGCGCTGAGCATGCAGCGTCTGCCCGGAGGGCTGACCTGGGCTTGGGCCCGGCGCTGTGCCAGCGAGTGTGCCGGTGGCCTTTGCAGGGCCCTCATGGCGCTTGCTCCATCAGCAGGCAGGTGTTGCAGGCATTCATTCGGTTGGCCACATTGGATCAGCGGCTGTGTGTCGAAGCGGGACCCATCGGTGCGCGCATAGGCTTCGTCGAAGGGGCGATGTTGCGTGCGGTCTCTCCCATGGTACGCCGCTCAGGTGCAGCAGGTGGTCGCGCGTCAGTTCCAGATCGGCGCGCTGCTGCTGCTGCGGCAACTACACGGCCAGCCGCTGCGATATTGAAATCGTGATGTCGTTGAGCAAGTCCGCAGCAGGCGGCCTGCACGACGATGGGGCTTCTCGATCATGCTGATGACGCGCTGGGCCGGTTCGCGTCCAATCAAGTCCTGTCCGAGAATCGAAGAGTTGGGAAGGCTGCTGCCAGCAGACAGCGACCTCCCGTCAGCCCTACCAACGAGGAGAAGCATGATGCAGATCGCAGTCCGCCACGCGGCCCAGCTGTCCGTCTGGGCCGGGTTGTTGGCCCTGTCCGTCGCGGTGCAGGCCCAGACGCCGTCGCCCGCCCCCAACCCACACCTGACCCGCAACCTGGCGGCCACCTGCGCCAACTGCCACGGAGCCAACGGACAGGCGCTGGGCGAGATGAAGTCGCTGGCAGGCACCCCGGCTGAACGCACCATCGCGCTGATGACCTACTTCAAGACGACCGCGCAGCCGGAGGGGATCACGATCATGCATCAGATCGCCAAGGGCTATACCGATGACCAGATCAAGCTGATCGCGGGCTACTTCGCGTCCCAGCCGGTCAAGAAGTGAGGGAACACATCATGCAAACGATTCATTCGCAAGATCTCTCACGCCGCCGGCTGCTGCTGGCTGGTGCCTCTCTCGGCGGGCTGGCGCTCGCTGGCTGCGCCACCACTGACAGCGGCCCGTCCATCGGCCGCGTGGTCGTGGTCGGCGGTGGTTTCGGCGGTGCTACGGCAGCCCGTTACCTGAAGATGTGGGGCGGCAATGTCGACGTGACCCTGGTGGAGCGCAACACCAGCTTCGTCTCCTGCCCCATCAGCAACCTGGTGGTGGGCGGGCACAAGCAGATGGCTGACATCTCCCGCGGCTACGACGGCCTCAGGAAGATGGGCGTCAAGGTCGTGCAGGGTGATGTCACGGCCATCGACGCGGCAGCCAAGAAAGTGCGCCTGGCCGGTGGTGGCGAACTGGCCTATGACCGCCTCATCGTCTCGCCCGGCGTTGATTTCATGTACGAGCAGGTGGGTGGCCTGCAGGCGGGCGTGGACAGTGGGCGCATCACCCACAGCTGGAAGGCCGGCCCGCAGACGGTGGCGCTGCGCCGGCAGCTCGAGGCCATGGCCGACGGCGGCGTCTTCGCCATGTCCATCCCGAAGGTGCCCTACCGCTGCCCGCCAGGGCCGTACGAGCGCGCCTGCATGGTCGCCAGTTACCTCAAGACCGCCAAGCCCAGGTCCAAGGTGCTGGTGCTGGACGCCAACCCCGAGATCCAGTCGAAGAAGGCGCTGTTCGAGAAAGCCTTCAAGGATCACTACACCGGCATCATCGAGTACCGCGCCAATGCCGAGTTGAAGGAGGTCTCCGGCCTGACGGCCAAGCTCGAGTTCGAGGACGTCAAGGCCGACGTGCTCAACGTCATTCCGCCGCAGCGTGCGGGTGACCTGGCGCGCTCGGCCGGTCTGATCAACGTCAACAGCCGCTGGGTGGGCGTGGACTGGCTGACCATGGAGTCCACCGCCGTCAAGGGCGTTCATGTGCTGGGTGACGCCACCTTCTCGGCGCCGGCCATGCCCAAGTCCGGCCACATGGCCAATCAGCATGCCAAGGTGGCGGCTGCAGCCATCATCAACCTGCTCAAGGGCGAGGCGGTGAACGACACGCCGGTGGTGATGAACACCTGCTACAGCTTCGTCACCGCGCGCGACGTGGTGCATGTGGCCTCGGTGCACCAGTACGACGCCAAGGACAAGACCTTCAAGACGGTGCCAGGCTCCGGTGGCGTGTCTGCCGCGGCGAGCCAGATCGAGGGCCGCTACGCGCTGAGCTGGGCCGACAACATCTGGAACGACATGCTCAACGCCTGAGGAGGCGAGGCGGGGGCGTCAGGGGCCGTGGGTTCGTTCAGGCCATGCCGGGATTGCCCTGCACGCCCACCAGCCTGGGCGTGTTGATCTTGCGTGTGCTCACGCGCTGGCCCGGGCGGGCCTTGAGCCAGGTCTCCACCAAGTCCCACACGGGCTTGTTCCCGGCCTGCGCCGCTTCTTCGGCCACGGGTGCCCAGCCTGCCACCTTGTAGGTCTTGCCGGCCTCGATAGACCTGCCGGCCAAGCGCATGTCCGAGATGCGCGTCCCCATCTTTTCGCCAGGCGTCATGGTGTATTCAAGCCCGCCCACACGCACCATGTCGCCGCCTTGCTGGTAGTAGGGGTCGGGGTTGAAGAGGTTGTCGGCCACGTCTTCCAGCACGGTCTTGATGGTCTCACCGGTCATGGGCGTGACGGTGGCGTAAGGGTAGGTGATGGCCAGCTGGTCCATCATCAGCTCGCGCGTGATGGCCTGGCCGGGCAACAGGCTGGTGCCCCAGCGGAAGCCCGGGCTGAAGGCGATCTCTGCACCCTGCGTGTCCATCAGCGCGTCGCACACCAGTTGGTCCCAGCTGCCGTTGAAGTTGCCCCGGCGATACAGCAGGCCGTCGGTGACGGCCAGCGTCTCGTTGAGCTTGGACTCGTACGGCGCGCGGATCTTGCTGATCAGGGCAGCCATTTCCGGGTCGGCGGTCAGCACGTTGGCGAAGATGGGTAGCAGTCGGTAGCGGAAGTTCGCCACCTGGCCCGCCTTGACCTCGAAGTCCATCACGCCCAAGAACTTGCCGTTGCTGCCGGCGTTGGTGACCAGGGTGGTGCCGCCGGCGTTCTTCACCGGCACGGCCACGGGCACGCCGTCGTGCGTGTGGCCGCCGAAGATGGCGTCGATGCCGCGCACGCGGCGGGCCATCTTCAGGTCCACGTCCATGCCGTTGTGAGACAGCACGACCACCACCTGTGCGCCCTTGCCGCGCGCCTCGTCCACGGTCTTCTGCATCTCGTCGTCGCGGATGCCGAACTCCCAGTCGGCCACCAGGTAGCGGGGGTTGGCAATCGGCGTGTACGGGAAGGCCTGGCCCACGATGGC
The DNA here is from genome assembly GCA_037127635.1 of Betaproteobacteria bacterium. Lineage (GTDB taxonomy): Bacteria > Pseudomonadota > Gammaproteobacteria > Burkholderiales > Burkholderiaceae_C > Rubrivivax. The sequence goes on from JBAXYD010000012.1 coordinate 29,130, forward strand.
CACCTTGACGCCGTTCATCTCTTTCATCACGTAGGGTGCGAAGACCGGGTCGCCGAAGTCGGCGGTCTTGACGTTCTGGGCCACGAAGTCCACGCGGTGCGCCGCCGCACCGCTCCCGGTTCCGCCCTTGAAGTCCTTGTCGACAATCTCCTTGACCCGCTTCATGCCGTAGGTGAACTCCCAGTGGCCGGTCATCACGTCCACGGTGAGCGCCTTGCAGGCGTCCACCATGTCCTGCGCGTTCGTCCACAGCGAGGTGGCCGAGCCCTGCCAGGTGTCGCCACCGTCCAGCAGCAGCGCGCCCGGACGCGAGGCCTTCAGCCGCTTGACCAGCGTGGCCAGGTGCGCAAAGCCGCCCACCTTGCCGTAACGCCGGGCTGCGGCCTCGAAGTCCAGGCAGGTGTAGGCATGGGCCAGCGCCGAGCCGGCCGGCACCCCGGCGGCTTTCAGCAGGTGCTCGCCCACCAGGTGCGGCATCTGCCCCTGCATCGTGCCCAGGCCCAGGTTCACGCTGGGCTCGCGGAAGTGGAGGGGCATGAGCTGCGCGTGGCAGTCGGTCATGTGCAGGAAGCTGACGAAGCCCGCGCCGCGGCCCAGCGGCGGCAGGTCGTACAGCGCTTGCTCGGCCGTGGTGGCGTCGGCCTGTTCGTGGCGGCCCAGCGCCATGCCCGCCACCGAGGCGGCCCCGAGGATCTGGAGGAATTCGCGTTTGCTGAGGCTCACAATCAGTGTTCGCTTATGTTTGGGGCCGAAGAGAGCCCGGCGGGGCCGGGCTGAGGGGGGAACGCGCCGCGGCGCCGTCAGCGGTTGACCGGTGAGCGCGGGTCCAGCAGCAGCGACATCACGTGGCGCAGTTGCTCCTCGTTGAGCAGGTTCTTGTGCCCGAAACGCGGCATGTTGGAGCAGGCGGCGTAGGCCTTGCTGTTCCACAGCTTGGCCCAGGTGTAGTGGATGATGGGTGCCACCGCTTCAGCGGTCACATCGGTGATGCCGCGGTTCTTGCCGTAGTTCCACAGCGAGGGCCCGATCGTGCCGTAGGACAGTTCCTTGTTGTCGATCTGGTGGCAGTTGTAGCAGTTGCCGCCGTTGGCCTTGGGGTCGGCCGAGGCATCGGTCCAGGTCATGCCGCGCCCGCTCTGGGCGATGCGCTCACCCTCGATCCAGTGGCCGAAGTACTGCCCACCGGTGGGCCACTTCACGCTGGCCAGGGCTTCGGCCTGCACCTGCTCGGCCACTTCGTCGGCCGGCGGCTTGTCCGCCGAGCAGGCGGCCTGGCCCAGGTCTTGTTGCAGCCGATCGACTTTGGCGATGCCTTGATCGCGGAAGGATGAGCCGATGACGGCGCGGGCCTGTTGGTCCATGTCGAGGCCGGCGGGGCCGGAGGCGGCGCAGCTGGTCAGGGCCGCCACGGCGGCACAAGCCGCCCAGGCAGCCGCAGGGGTCTTGAACTTGGTCATGGTCGAGTCCTTCGCTTCAGCGCTTGATGGCCGGGGCGATCGAGGCCGCACCCTTGGCGTTCACGCCCATGTAGGTGCCCAGGGCGATCGTGACCTCCGAGCCGAAGCCGGGGTAGGGGAAGCGCTGCTGGCGGTAGCAGTCGTTCAGGCGCAACTGCATGCCCCACATCTCGCCATTGCTGACGCGGTAGGCCGGCCAGGCCGCGAAGCCCACGCCGTCGCCCGGGTTCTTGGTCAGGTTGGGCAGGTCCTGCAGGCGGATGCGCTGGCCGTCCACCGAGTGGCAGGCGGCGCAGGAAAAGTCATGCGTACCCCCGCGGAAGAAGAAGGTGCGCTTGCCGATCTCGTAGCTGCGGCGTTCCTCGGGGTGGCCTTGCGACAGGTTGAAGCGCAGCCCGCGCGACTCGGCCGCCACCCAGGTGGCCAGCGCCGTGACGTTGGCCATCTCGCCGCGGCCGAATGGCGTCTTGGCGATCTCCGCAGCATCGAAGCCCTGCAAGGTCTGCATGCAGTGCACGAGTCGGGTTTCCAGATCCATCACCTTGCCTGTGTCGGCAAAGTAGCGGGGCAACTCGACGAAGGCCCCCTTGACCACGCCCGGGCCCTTGCCCAGGTCGCAGGCCTGCAGCGTGGCGTTCTTCGGCCCGCGCTTCTGGGTCCACAGCCCCTCGCCCTTGGCTTCGAAGAGCTCGGCCGGGTTGCCGTCTTCCAGCAGCTTGCGGTATTCGGCAATGCCTTCGGCGGCAGACTTGGTCTGCGACCAGGCCGCACCAGCCGCGGCCAGCGCGGCCAGCACGGCGAGGGACGCGGCGGGGATCTTGAAGTGATTCATGTGTCTGCTCGGTGCGGTGTGCAGGCGTCTTGCGGCCCATGGTGCGGCGCCATGGGCCGCACACGAAGTTCAGCCGGCGCTGGAGTGCTCAGCTGACCGTGGCCTCGTCGGTGCGCTTGTCGCCCTTGTTGTCGATCCAGTTGATCGTGATCTTGTCGCCGGCCTTCGCGCCCTTGACGCTGAATTGCAGGAACGGGTTCTTGGACACCGAGGGGCCCCACTCGGTGCGCATCACGGGCTTGCCGTTGTGCAGTGCCGTGACCTCCTGGATGAACCAGGCGGGAATGGTCTTGCCGGCGGAGTCCCGGCGCTGGCCGGTCTCCATCTCGTGGCTCATCAGCACGCGCACGGTGGCCTTGTCACCGGCGGCCTGGGCGCGAATGCGCATCGGGTCTCCCATGGTGTCTCTCCTAGATCAAAAATTGTTGCTGTGGGAAGAATCAGAGCGGGGTGGTGTCCGCGAGCTCGCAGAGCTCGGTCGGTTCGTCGAGCATGAAGCCGTGCGCAGGCACGCCTTCATGTCCCGACTCACCCACCGCAGCCGCCCAGCGTGACCTTGATTTCCTTGACGCCATAAAGCACCTTGCCGTCGTTCATGATGGCCACGGCGAAGACGTTGGAGGACTGGCCCATCTTCACGCGGGTGCTGAAGTTGGCGTCCACCGCGTCAGTGACGTCAAACACGGCGGCCAGTACGCTGGGGTTCTTCTCCACCAGCAGGGCCATGCGCTTCACGCCAGGCAGGTTCGTGGAGCAGCCCACCGGCACCACGGCGCCGTTCTCGGCGATGTCCGGGCCCGTCAAGGTGATGTCCTTGCTTTCGGTGGGCGTGCCGCCGCCCAGGGCCTTCACGCTGTCGGCCAAGGTCTTGGCGTCGAAAGCCGCCTGCGTCCAGGCGGCATGGGCGGCCTGGGGCAGCAGCCCGGCGGTGGCCAGCAAGCCCATCAGGGCGGCGCTGTGCGCGAGCATGTCGCGACGGTTCGTCTTCATTCGGTACTCCTTGTGATGGATCCCAGTTTTTCGGGTGTGGTTTGGCTTCACGGATGAGGTGAGGAGATTATTTGCCCGCCCCGCTGGCCACCCAACGAGCCATGGCCAGGGCGTCGGCCTTGGGGATGTTCTGTGCCGGCATGGGAATTGCGCCCCATGCGCCGGCCGCACCGCCCAGTATCTTGCCACTCAGATATTCCACACGGTCTGCGCGGGTGGTGTACCTCCTGGCGACCTCCTGCATGGAGGGCCCCAGCACCTTCTTGTCCACCGCGTGGCAGGCGCTGCAGTTGTGCTTGCTGAACAGGGCCAGTGCCGCGGCCGCTTCCGCGCCGCCGGAGGCGGGCTGGGCAGCTGCAGCCTTGGTCTCGGCCGGCGCAGCGGGCCGGGGGCTGGCAATGCCCGCCGGCGCGGCCGGTCGCGTCGTGTCGGCGCCCAGCTGGGCGCCCACCAAGCGGTTCTGTTCGGCCAGGTTTCCGTGGGCGTTGCGGGCGTGGTCGGGCAGGAACGAGGCCACCTTGGCTTCGGTGGTGCAGTCCTTCATGCAGGCCACGGCCTTGACGTCCGGCTTGCCGCCATTGCCCAGCCCCTTGCCCGGCCACATGCCGTGGTCGGTGGTCATGCCGTTGCGGTTGGGCATGAGCTTCTGCACCTCGGCCATGTTGCGGTCAGACAGCGTGAAGTTCTCCGGCAGCAGCTCGGCCATGTTCAGCATGTAGGCCGTCACCGCGTAGACCTCGTCAGCCTTGAGCGATTTCGGCGCGTTCCACGGCATGGCGCGGTTGATGTAGTCCCACAGCGTGGACAGCGTGGGCACCTTCATCAAGGTGGTGCGGCCGGGGAAGGAGTCGTCGGTCAGGCGCTTGACGCGCCCGGTCTTGATGTCGTCCTTGGTGGTGCCGCCGATCAGCGGCGAGAACACCTCGTTGCTCTCGCCGAACACCCCGTGGCAGGAGGCGCACTTGGCTTCCCAGATCTCCATGCCCTGGGCCACGCTGCCGCCCCCCTTGGGCAGGCCCTTGAAGTCCGGGCGCACGTCGATGTCCCAGGCGGCAACCTCCTTGGCCGTGGCCGGCCGGCCGATGCCGGCGTAGGGACTGGGCGACTGGGCCGCCACGCCAAGGGCCAGGGTGCCCAGCACCAGGGCTGCTGCGGCGCGCTGGATGAGGCGTCGGTTTGCGTCGAAGGACCTCGTCTTCGCGCTGCGGGGCTCAAGAGAGCTGGACATTCTTCACCTCCCCGCTGTCTTGCACGAGCCAGGTCTGGATGCTGTTGTTGTGATAGATCGAGCGCGTGCCGCGCACGGCGCGGGCCTGCCGGTAGGTGGGCTGTACATAGCCGGTCTCGTCCATGGCGCGGCTCTGGATCAGCGCCGGTTTGCCGTCCCACACCCAGTCGAGGTTGAAGCGGGTCAGGCACTTGGACAGGACGGGGGTCTCCAGCCGCGCCGTGCGCCAGTTCGCCCCGCCGTCCACGGAGATGTCCACCCGCTTGACCTTGCCGCGGCCCGACCAGGCCAGGCCGCTGATGTTGTAGAACCCCTTGTCCAGCAGCACCTGGCCGCCCGAGGGCGTGGTGACCACGCTCTTGCACTCCTGGATGCTGGAGTACTGGCGGTGCAGGCCCGAGGGCATCAGGTCCATGTAGTGGATGGCCTCGTCCTTGGCGGCGTAGGGCTGGTCGCCCACCTCGATGCGCCGCAGGTACTTCACCCAGCTCACGCCTTGCACACCGGGCACCACCAAGCGCAGCGGGTAGCCGTTTTCGGGCCGCAGCATCTCGCCGTTCTGGCCGTAGGCCAGCAGGACCTCGCCGCTTTCCACCATCTCCATGGGGATGGTGCGGGTCATCGATGAGCCGTCGGCGCCTTCGGCCAACAGGTAGCGCCCGCGCTTGTAATCCACGCCGCACAGGTCCAGCACCAGCTTCAGCGGCACGCCGGTGAACTCGCAGCAGCTGAGCATGCCGTGGCTGTACTGGCAGGTGGGCACGGCCACGTTGCCCCACTCCATGCCGGTGTTGGCGCCGCACTCGATGAAGTGGAATCGGCTGACCGAGGGCAGCCGCATGAGCTCGTCCATGGTGAAGACCTTGGGGGTCTTGACCATCTTCTCGTCCGAGCCGTTGACCATGAGACGGTGCTTGGACGGGTCTACATCCCACCAACCCTGGTGGTGGCGCTCGAAATGCAGGCCGCTGGGCGTGACGATGCCGAACAGGCTCTGCAGCGGCGCAAACGACACCGAGGCCTGCGTGGTCTGCGTCAGCCCCGGGCTTTGCCGGCGCTGCACGTTGGCCTCGTACTTCGATGGTTTGCCGTAGCCGTCGGTCACCACCGGCTGGCCCAGGCCCGTGGTGTGGGCCGGGTGGTTCAGGATGTGGGGGTCGCCGCCCTCGGCCGGCACCGGGTTGGACTGGGCCTGCGCCCCAGCGGCGGCGCCCGCAGCCGCCGCGGCGAATGCGGCGCGGATGAAGTCGCGTCGTCCGGCCCGGGCCTGCGCGAACACCGTCCGCACGCCCTCCGGCGAGACGAAGTTCTCTGGCGCCTTGAGCAGGCGCCCTGCTGCAGCTGCGTGGTCGACCACGGCGCTCCTTCCAGCTCGTGTGAGGAAGTTATTCTGAATATCAGCAAGTATGAATATAAAGAATCACCCTGCCCATCAGGGTAAACACGGTCCTATGCAGGCCTGCTGAGGCAACGCAGCGTCAGCGCCCTTGCGGAGTTCCGGCCCGCCCGTGCGGGCGGGCCTGTCACCCCGGCGTCAGGCGCCAGAGATCAGGCGCCAGAGCTCAGGCGTGGCCGATCACCGACGCGGTAGCCACCAGTTCCTCGAAGAGCGCCATTGACACCTTGCCGGACACCGCGAACGGGTCCAGCGAGGCGGTGGCCGAGTACTTCAGCAGCAGTGAGGGGTTCAAGCGCGACATGTTGACCTGGCCCATGGACCAGCTGGCAAAGCGCCGCTCGCCAATCTCTTCGTACAGCAGCAACTCGACGTCGGTGTGCCGGGGGTCCGCGCCGATGCGGTTGTACAGGCGGTTGACCGCGCTGCGCCCACCTTCGAGCACCTGCAGGAAGATGCCGCTGGAGTAGCACAGCACACCGGTCACGCCCGTGGAGGGGTTGTTGGTCTTGCTCTGGCGCAGGATGGTGACCAGTTCTTCCTGGTCGAGTGCCGGCACCGCCCGGCTGGCATACATCAATCGGACGAGCATGGCCTCAGTTCCCCCTGTGCTTGGGCAGCAACGACAAGAACTCGCGACGCAGGTTCGGGTCCTTCAGGAAGGCCCCGCGCATCACGCTGTTGACCATGGCGGACTCGTTGTCCTTGACGCCTCGCCAGTGCATGCAGAAGTGGTCGGCCTCCATGACGATGGCCAGGCCGTCGGGCTTGACGCGGTCCTGCAGTTCGTTGGCCAGCATGGTCACGGCCTCCTCCTGGATCTGCGGTCGGCTCATGATCCAGTCGCAGATGCGGGCGTACTTCGACAGCCCGATCAGGTTGGAATGCTCGTTGGGCATGAGGCCGATCCAGACGCGGCCAACGATGGGGCACAGGTGGTGCGAGCAGGCGCTGCGCACGGTGATGGGCCCGACGATGATGAGTTCGTTCAGCCGCTCGGCGTTGGGGAACTCGGTGACCGAGGGCATGCGGCGGTAGCGGCCGTGGAACACCTCCTCCAGGTACATCTTGGCCACGCGCTTGGCGGTTTCCTGGGTGTTGTGGTCACTGTCGGTGTCAATCACCAGGGCGCGCAACACCTCGCCCAGCTTCGCCTGCACCTCGGCCTTGAGTTCCTCAAGTTCCCCTTCGCGGATGAATTCGGCAATGTTGTCGTTGGCATGGAATCGCCGGTCGGCCGTGACCAGCCGGTAGCGGATGCGCTCGGAGGCGCTCATCGAGCCGAGTTCTTCCTCGGTGCGGAAGATCCTGGCCGGAGCGTCTATCCTGCTGCGGGGCTTGTCGGACATCGGAGGCTCCTGGCAAGGGGCGTGGCATAGACTGCCCCCAGTGGATTCAGTGTACGCCTCCCCTGCCTTGAACCGCCTGCTGGGCGAGTGTGCCGACGCGGTGGCGGCCGTGCGCGCCGGCCGCTCCCTGACCGAGGTGCTGGCTGGCGTGTCTCCGGGAGCGCGGCCGGGCGTGCAGGCCCTGGCCTTCCACGTGATGCGCTGGATGGGTGGTGCCGAGGCGGTGCGCGGCGTGCTCGCTCCCCGCTCCCCGCCGCCGCGTGTGGAGTCGCTGTTGATCACGGCCATTGCCCTTTTGTGGCCTGATGCCGACCCCCCCTATCCCGATCACACCCTGGTGGACCAGGCTGTCACCGCGGCACGTGAGCGCACGCCGGCCGCTGCGGCTTTCGTCAACGCCGTGCTGCGCCGCTTCCTGCGCGAACGTGCGGCCCTGGTGGCCACGGCCCAGCAGGACCTGACCGGCGCCTGGAACCACCCCGCCTGGTGGGTCGATCGCCTGCGCAAGGATTGGCCCAGCCACTGGCAGACCCACCTGACCCTGGCCAATCTGCACCCCCCCATGACGCTGCGGGTGAACGCACGCCGCCAGAACGCCGACGCCTACCTGCGCCTGCTGCAAGGCCAGGGCCAGCAAGCCCATCTGCTGCCGGCACCGGAGTTCGGCGGCCATGCGGTGCAGCTGAACCTGCCTTGCCCCGTCAACCGCCTGCCGGGCTTTGCCCAGGGCTGGGTCTCGGTGCAGGACGCCGCAGCCCAGCGGGCGGCGCCCCTGCTGCTGTCGGGCGGCGCCATCGGCCAGCCGCTGCCCGCTCGCGCGCGCGTTCTCGATGCCTGCGCAGCACCCGGGGGCAAGACCGCGCATTTGCTGGAGGCCGCCGACCTGGACCTCACCGCCCTGGACAGTGACCCCCAGCGCCTGGTGCGCGTGAAGGAAAGCCTGGACCGTCTGGGTCTGAGTGCGCGCTTGCAGGTGGCCGATGCCCGCCAGACGGCGCGCTGGTGGGACGGCAAGCCCTTCGATGCCATCTTGCTGGACGCACCCTGCAGCGCCTCGGGCATCGTGCGGCGCCACCCGGACGTCCGCTGGCTGCGCCGGCCCCAGGACATCACCCAGATGGCCCGCACCCAGGACGAACTGCTGCAGGCCCTGTGGCCGCTGCTCAAGCCCGGTGGCCGGCTGGTCTACGCCACCTGCTCGGTGTTCATGGCCGAGGGGCGAGACCGGATCGACGCGTTTTTGCAACGTCCCCAGGCCGCCAATGCCCTGTTGGACGCGGCCTCCCCCGGACATCTGCCGCCCCTGCTCGACAATACTCGGGTGTTGCCTGGCGCACCGGCCGCGTTGCCGGGCGACGGGTTCTACTACGCCCTTCTTCACCGTCTGCCCTGAGCCACCGCCTGCTCCTAGCCCATGCCGCCGTGCCTGCCGGTCACCCGTCGTCGCCTGCTGGCCTGGCCCCTGGTTGTGGTGGCTTGCGCCACCCCAGCGCTCGCATCGGCCCAGGCCATCGAGCTGCAGGCCTTGCGCCTGAGGCGGGCCGATGGGGTGCTGAGCCTGGACTTCGCCGCGCGCATCCAGCTTTCACGCACCGTGGAAGATGCGCTGCAGCACGGGGTTCCGGTGTACTTCACCGCGCAGGCCCAACTCCTGCGCAACCGCTGGTACTGGCGTGATGAGCGCGTGGCGCGCGTGCAGCGCACATGGCGTCTGGCCTTCCAGCCGCTGACCTCCGCCTGGCGGGTGGGCTTTGGCGGCCTGAACCAGACCCACGCCACGCTGGACGAAGCCCTGTCCTCCATTACCCGCTTGAGCGAATGGAAGGTGGCCGACCTGGCCCAGGTGGACCCGGACTCCCGACATTACGTCGAGTTCTCCTTCCGGCTGGACACGTCGCAGTTGCCTGGGCCCATGCAGTTCGGCCTGACCACGCAGGCCGACTGGATGCTGGGCGTCGAGCGGACCCTGCGCCTGGAATGACCAAGGCCGCCCGTTGGGGTTGGACGGTGGCCGCGCTGGCCACTACGGGCGCGGTCTTGGTGCTGGCCTTCGTGTTGTCCATCAGCGGGCCCGAGAACCCGCTTTACGAGCAGCAGTTCGCCTGGCTGTTCTGGATCAACGTTGCTGTGGCCGCGTTGCTGAGCCTGGTTATCGGCGTGGTGGCCGTGCGCATGGTGCTGCGCTTGCGCAGCGGCAAGTTCGGCAGCCGCCTGCTGCTGAAGCTGGCGGGCATCTTCGCCATCGTGGGCGTTCTGCCGGGGTTGGTCATCTACACGGTGAGCTGGCAGTTCGCCTCGCGCAGCATCGAGAGCTGGTTCGACGTGCGCGTGGCCGGTGCGCTGGACGCCGGCCTGGCGCTGGGCCGCAGCACGCTGGAATCGCTGCAAGCAGACCTGGCTGAGAAGGCGTCGGTGGCCGCTGCGCGCCTGGCCGAGCCCCCGGCCGTGATCGGTCCGCTGACGCTGGAACGCCTGCGCGAGCAGCTGGGTGCCCTCGAGGTGTCGGTCGTCGCCGCTTCGGGTCAGGTGCTGGTGAGCGCAGTGGCGTCACGCACTGGCGCGGGGAACACGGGAGGCACTGCGGGCGCTGGCGGATTGGGTGGCGCAGGGGCTGTCGTTGGCGCCGGCGGGACGGCCAGCCTGGGGGTCCTGGGGGGCGCGGAGCGGCCTCCGTCTGCCCTCCTGCGCCAGGCGCGCACCGGTGCGCCGGCCAGTCAGATTGAAGGGTTGGAAGATGACACCTCGGGCGCCCGCATCCGACTGCTGGTGCCCGTGCCCAGCAACGCCATCTCGCTGAACGCCACCGAGGTTCGCTTCCTGCTGGTCGTGCAGCCCCTGCCCAGGGCGCTGACGACCAACGCCCTGGCGGTGCAGTCGGCCTACAGCGAGTACCAGCAGCGTGCTCTTGCACGCGAGGCGCTGCGCCGCATGTACATCGGCACGCTCACGCTGGCGCTGGTGCTGGCCGTGTTCGGCGCGGTGCTGCTGGCCATCGTGCTGGGCAACCAGCTCACCCGACCGCTCATCCTGCTGGCCGAGGGCGTGCGCGAGGTGGCCGCGGGCAACCTCGCCGCCCGCCCGGTGTTTGCCTCCGGTGACGAACTCGGTGGGTTGACTCGCTCGTTTGCCGACATGACGCAGCAGGTGGCCGACGCCCGGGCGCAGGTTCAGCGTGGTGTGGACCAGCTGGAGTCGGCCCGCACGCGGCTGCAGACGATTCTGGACAACCTCACCGCGGGCGTCATCCTGTTCAACCGTGAGGGCCGCATCGACACCGTCAACCCCGGTGCCACGCGCATCCTGCGCCAGCCGCTGCAAGCCTATGCCGGGCGACCGATGCAGGACGTGCCGGAGCTGGCGGCCTTTGCCGACGGCGTGGACCAGCGCTTCGCGACCCTGGTGGCCGGTTCGGAGCCGGGCGAGCGCGAGCAGTGGCAGGACTCCTTTGAGCTGCGCACCGCCCAGCCCGGCGCCATCACGTTGCTGGCGCGCGGCGCCATGTTGCCCGGTGACGCCCGGTTGCTGGTGTTCGACGACATCACCGAGGTCGTCTCGGCCCAGCGGGCGCAGGCCTGGGCCGAGGTGGCGCGCCGTCTGGCGCACGAGATCAAGAACCCGCTCACGCCCATCCAGTTGTCGGCCGAGCGTCTTCAGCACAAGCTGGCTTCGCGCCTGGAAGGGGCCGACCAGGCCATGCTGGTGCGCGGCGTGGGTGTCATCGTCGACCAGGTCGAGGCGATGAAGCAGTTGGTCAACGAGTTCCGCGATTACGCCCGCCTGCCCTCGGCCCAACTGCACCCCTTGGCACTCAACGGCCTGGTCCAGGACGTGGCCTTGCTGTATGGTCAGGCGCAGGAGCAAGGGCAGCTCAGCCTGACCCTGGGCGCCGATCTGCCCGATATCCTGGGCGATGGGGCCCAACTGCGTCAGGTGATCCACAACCTGGTGCAGAACGCGCTGGATGCGGTATCGCAGCGCGAGGGTGGCCAGGTGCTGCTGGTCACCGAGGCCGTGCGCGGCGAGGCCGATGGCGCTGTCACGGCGGTACGGCTGTCGGTCGTGGACAATGGCCCGGGCTTCGCAGAACAAGTTCTGCGCCGTGCCTTCGAGCCCTATGTCACCACCAAGCCCCGCGGCACGGGCCTGGGGCTGGCCGTGGTGAAGAAGATCGCCGACGAACACCGCGCCCGCGTCCGCATCCGCAACCGTCACGAGGGTGATTTGCCCGACGGCCCGGTGACGGGCGCCCGTGTTTCGCTATCATTTTTCGCATTGGCACAATCGGCCTTGGGAACTCCTCCCGTGCGCCCCTCCTGAGGCCCGCTTTTCAGCAACGCCCATGTCAACAATTCTTGTAGTGGATGACGAACTCGGCATCCGGGCACTCCTGTCGGAGATCCTGACCGACGAGGGGCACACGGTGGCGTTGGCGGAGAACGCCGGCCAGGCCCGTGCGGCGCGTGAGCGCGCTTGTCCCGACCTCGTGCTGCTGGACATCTGGATGCCTGACGTGGACGGCATCACCCTGCTCAAGGAGTGGGGCAGCGCCGGCCTGCTGACCATGCCCGTGATCATGATGAGCGGCCACGGCACCATCGACACGGCCGCGGAGGCTTCGCGGTTTGGCGCCTCGGCCTTTCTGGAAAAGCCCATCACGCTGCAGAAGTTGCTCAAGGCCGTGGACCAGGCCCTGTCACGCCCCACCGGCCCGCGCGCCCAGGGAGCTTCCGGCGATGTCGCGGGCCAGACATCCGCGCGCACGGCGGGGCAATCCTCGGCTGCGGGCCTGGCCCGTGCCTCTGCGGCCGGCCCTGCTGCGAGTGCGGGGGCGTCTGCTGGCGTGGTGACCGTGGTGGCCTCGGCACTGCCCCCCCCCCGTCAGGTCTTCGACCTTGACCGTCCGCTGCGCGAGGCACGAGACGCCTTCGAGAAGAGCTACTTCGAGTTCCACCTGGCCAACGAAGGCGGCTCCATGACCCGAGTGGCTGACAAGACCGGCCTGGAGCGCACCCACCTGTACCGCAAGCTCAAGCAACTCGGTGTGGACCTCACGCGCACCAAGCGCAACGGGCAGGGCTGATGGCTCGGGCTATACTGAAAGCAGTACGGCCAAGTAGCTCAGTTGGTAGAGCAGCGGATTGAAAATCCGCGTGTCGGTGGTTCGATTCCGCCCTTGGCCACCAATCTCACGGGCCCAAGATTTTCTCTGGGCCCGTTTCTTTTGTGCCTTCCCCGAGGGAAAGCCGCGCTTAGCCTGTTGAGTACGGCCACCCCTAAAGCGCCCCTGGTGGCTGCTGACCGGGCCGTTTTCTCTCTCCATTCTCTGCAAGTCTGTTGAGTATCAACAGACGAGGCCCAGCATCCATGCGGGTTTGCGGGCGGTAGGTTGGAGTTGGAGAAAGGACGGCGGTTCGGAATCGAACACTGGCCTTTCAGGCTGCTTCGGCCAATTGCCGTCCTAGGCAACGCAGCGCGAAAGCAATACTTCGCGGCTGTCCTTCGCAGCCTGACACGGCGATACCACCTCCTGATCCGAGGTCTCGCCCATCCATCCACGACCAGTCAAGGTACCTCGAGGCTCGGCCCGTCAGGTCGCGCGCTGCTTCGCACGGTCGCGCGCCCGGGTTCACACTGAGGATCTTCTCGATCACCGGCCGCTCGAGGATGGCCGCGATGATCTTCAGCTCCCCGGCGCCGCAGTTCAGACTGTGCTGCATGTCGATGTCGAAGACGCGCTTCAACAGCCGGGCCCAGTTGATGCGGTGCGGCCGGGACTGAACCGTCTCGGTCTCGCAGCCGGCCGCATCTGCCGCCTCAGCAGAGGTCTGTGCTTGTGCGGGCGGGGGCTGCGGCACCACCAGTGGGCGCAGCCTGGCGTTGGGTGGCAGCACGCCATGGTTCGCGCAGCGGGGGTCCACTCACTTCGCGCCGCGAAGTTACGTGGACACCAAACTGATCAGATGCAACCTCGGCCGCGGCACCAGCGCGGCCAGCCGCTGGATGAACTCCAGCGGACTCATCACCAGGTGCGTGGTCCCGTCGTGCCGCACCGGTCCGAAGTGGCGTCGAGCAGATGCTCGCCCTGGTTGATCTGCTTCTGCACGCTGGCGAAGCGCGGCCGGAGGGCGCCCCCCCTAAAAAGCTGTAAGGCGCGGCTCTCCTGCCGGGCCGCTATGCTCGAAGCAGCGTTCCGGCGCACCCACGACGCCACCCGGCAGGCCTGGGAGAGCGCCAGGGCGGCGGCCCGTTGGGCGGGCGCGGTCACTGCGGCGCCCTCATGCGGGGCTACCGCGCACCTGGATCGATTGGGACAGACTTGGCGATTTCAAAGGTGCACTCCTGGGTGGGCGGATCAAGGACCCAAGGGCGCAGCTCGGCGGCACGCGGGTGAGCCCCACTATCCGGAACAGGAACGGGCACCGACGCGGCCCTGCGCGGCGTCAATGAAGCAGGGGAATTCGCCTTGACCAGGGTCAACACGCAGGAAAGACCGTGAAGACCCGCTCAGTCGGGCTCAGCCGGCTCGGCGGGCTCAGCCGCCTCGATACAGGGGCCCGCCTGCGGTGCCACCGCGCGCCAGGCGGGCACCAGCGTATGGTGCACCGCATGCAGTGCGGCGTCGAAGCAGCTGCGGAAGAGCTTGTCGTGCTCGCCTTCGCGCCCGACCACATAGACCGAGCGGCCGCCCCGCACACCGTGAAGCGCACCCACGCTGACCCCGCCCGCATGCTGCTGGCCCTGCACCAGGCAACTGGGCGTGGTGATGGCCCAGCCTAGGCCCGCCGCCACCATGGCCACCTGGGTATCGGCCGTGTCCACCTCCAGGCGGCGTGCGGCGCGCAGACCAAGGCTGCGGACCAGGGCCTCCACCTGCTGGCCCAGATGGGACTGCGCGTTGAACCGGATCAAGGGCGAGGCGGCAGCCAGTTCGTGCAGGGCGTCGCGGCTGTACAACTGCGCGCGCGACTGGCGATGGTTCAGCACGATGAAGGACTCGCTGAACAGGCGCCGGTTCACCTTTCGCTCCAGACTCTCGAAGGGGTCGGTGGTGACCACGATGTCGAGTTCGCGCGCAAGAAACTGCTCGCGCTGGTGGGGCGTGAGCCCGGTGCGCACTGCCAGCCGCACGGTCTGCCCCAGCATGCGCTTGATGAACGAGGGGCCGCAGGTGGCGGCAAAGGAATCCACCAGGCCGATCGTGACCTCTGGCGCGATGCCCGATTCGGCCTCAAGCACCTCGGAGCGAATCTGCGCGCTGTCGGCCAACAGGGCCCGGCCGCGGTTCAGGAGCGCCTGCGCGGGCGGGGTCAGGCTCAGCGGCCTGTGCTGGCGGTTGAACAGCACCACGCCCAGTTGCTCCTCCAGCTTGCGCACGCCCTGGGAGATGGCCGACTGCGTGGTGCCCAGGCGCTGGGCGGCCGCCGACATGCTGCGCTCTTCAGCGGTCACCACGAACATCTGCAGCAGCTGCAGGTCGAGCAGGCGTTTGCTCACCGCACGGGCCCCAGCCTTCAGAGGCTTTCGCCGAGAAAGCGCAGCCAGTTCTCGCCCAGGATGGCGCGGATGCGCCCCTCGGGCCAGCCGCGGCGGATCATGGCCTGGGTCAAGCGAGGGTAGTCGGCCAGGGTCTCCAGGCCCTTGACGAAGGGTGCGCGGCCGCGGCCGGGGTTGGCTCGCCGCGCATAGCCCTTGTCCTGCCGAAGCCAGTCGAAGAAGGCGTCGTCATGCCCCTGGGTGAAATCGGTGCCGATGCCCACGTTGCCCTCGCCGCAGACATCGATCATGTATTCGAAGAGTTCTACGCAATCGTCCAGCGTCGTGGCCGCACCGGTCTTCATGAAGGGGGGGTAGGTCGCCACCCCGACGAAGCCACCCCGCTCGACGATCTCGCGCAGCTGCGCATCGGTCTTGTTGCGGGGGTTGTCGAAGGCGCCACGGGGCGCCACGTGGGTGTAGGCGCAGGGCCGCTTGGACCAGGCGATGGCCTCCGAGGAGGTCCGCGGTCCGACGTGTGAGAGGTCCACCAGGATACCCAGGCGGTTCATGGCGTCGATGACCTCGCGGCCGAAACCCGAGAGCCCGCCGTCGCGCTCTTCCCAGCACCCCGAACCCACGAGGTTCTGGGTGTTGTAGGTGATCTGGATCACGCCGACCCCGATGTCCTTGTACAGAGGTAAAAGATCCAGGCGGTCTTCCAGGCCGCTGGTGTTCTGCCAGCCCAGCAGGATGCCGACGCGGTTGGCCGCCTTGGCGCGCCGGATGTCGTCGGCGCTGCGCACCTGCATGATGAGGTCGGCGTGGTCAACAAAGGCCTGCTTCCAGCGTGCGATGTTGATCATCGTGTCGCGCAGGCCCTCCCAGATCGAGCAAGTGCAGTTGGCCGCCGTGAGGCCTCCACGGTGCATGGCCTCGAAGACCTCGCGGCTCCAGCGGGAGACGACCAGCCCATCGATGACGATGGCCGAACGGTGCAGGGTGTCGTCAGACATGGGCAGCTCCGGTGTCTTGCAGGAAAGGCAGCACATGCTGCAGGAATTCGGCGGTGCGGGTCTCGGCGAACAGGTGGCCCCCGCCGTCGAGGGTGATCAAGCGCGCCCCGGGGATGGCCTGGGCGGCAGCCTGGGCGTGCCACAGGGGCATGACCAGGTCGTCCCGAGCGCCCATCACCAGGGTGGGGCAGGCAATGCACGGGTACAGGGGCCGGGCGTCGAAGGCCAGGATGGCGTCCAGACGCGCGGCGATGCCCGGCGCGTCCTGGGGCGCGGCCAGGGCCGCCTGTGCCAGATCGGCCATCCGCGCGTGATGGGCTCGCCGGTACTCCGGCGGGTAGATCAGTAAGGCGTTGAGCTGGGCATAGTGATCGGGCGGCATCGTTCGCGCGGCCGCCTTGCGGAGGCCCTGCAGGACCTGCAGATCCGCATCACCATGGGTCCATGGGGCCGCGAGCACCAAGCGGCTGACCCGTCGGGCATGCCGCACCGCCAGCGCCGTGGCCTTGCCGGTCCCGGTGGAGGTGCCGATCACGGGCGCGGCCTCGATGCCGGCGGCGTCCATGAGCGCGGCCACGTCGTCGGCCAAGGCCTCCACGCTGTGCCCCTGCGGCACACGTTCGCTGCGGCCGGTGCCGCGCGGGTCGTAGGTCAACACCTGGTGATGCCGAGCCAGGCCCTCCAGGAGTTCCGCCCGGGCTGCCATCCCCACGCCCTGGCCCATGGTGAGCACCACGGGCGGACCTTGACCGATCAGGTCGTAATGGATGCGGGCGCCGGTGATCAGAGCCATGGGCATGGTGCGTTCCTCTTATCAGCCGCCATGATGAAGAGCAGTGGACGTTCTGTCGACTGCCTTTGGACAGTATCAGCCGCGCCGTCTCTCACTATTAGGAAACTTGATGCTAGGGTGTTTCCGGGGTCCGCTTCAGGCGCACCGCCCTAGGATCGCCACACCCGCCTGAAGGAGACGACCATGCACCGAACCCTGTCTGGATGGATGCCATCGGCTTGGACCCTGAAGGCCCTCGGCCTCTCGCGACGCGGAGGCCTGCCGAACCCTCTGCGGGCGGCACGAACCGCCCTGCTCGCGCTGGGGCTGGCCGCGGCGACCGCGGGCACCGCTTGGGCTCAGGCCTACCCCTCCCGCACCGTGACGCTCATCGTTCCGTTTGCGGTGGGCAGCTCCACCGACATCATGACGCGGCTGGTGGCCAAGCAGCTCAACGACCGCTTCAAGACCAGCCACTTCATCGTGGACAACAAGGCGGGCGCCAACGGCGTCATCGGCAGCGACTTCGTGGCCAAGTCGCGCCCCGATGGCTACACGCTGCTCGTGGGCACGGGCACCACCCACACCCAGGCCCCCTGGATGATGAAGACCATGCCCTACGACCCGCTGCGCGACTTCGAGCCGGTGGCCGGCATCGGTGGCGTGCCGCTGATGATCGTGGTGGGTCACGACTCGCCCATCAAGACGCTCGATGAGCTGCGCAAGGCGGTGGCGGCGCAGCCCGGGAAGCTGGCCTACGGCACCGCCTTTGGCGCGGCCACAGTCTGCTCGGAGACGCTCAAACGCGGACTCGGCCTGGATCTGGTGCAGGTGCCCTACAAGAGCAGCCCGCAGGCCATCACCGACCTCATGGGCGGGCGCATCGTCATGATGTGTTCCGACGCCAACACTGCCATGGGCCCCATCCGCAACAAGCAGCTGCGACCGCTGGCCGTCACCACCGCCAAGCGCAATGCGGCGTTGCCCGACCTGCCTACCCTGGCTGAGACCCTGCCCGCCTTCCCGGAGATCCGCTCCTGGGTGGGCGTGTTCGCGCCCAAGGGCACGCCCCCGGACATCCTCCAGCAGCTCGCCCCGGCCATCCTGGCCGCCACGGAGTCACCCGATGTGCTGAAAGTGCTCTCGCCCAACGGTTTCGAGCGGCTGACGGCCAGCGGCCCGGCCCTCAGCAGTTTCGTGCAGAGCGAACTGGCCAAGTGGGAGAAGCTGATCAGCCAGGCCGGCATCGAGAAGGAATGAACTCCATGCCCTTCTCGGCATTGCTGGCCCGGTGGGTCAGCGATGCGTCCCGGCGCTGGAGCCCCGAGGCCGTGGCGCAGGCCGAGCGGGCCGTGGCCGACACCGTGGCCTGCATGATCGCCGGCGCAGGAGATGCCGCGGTGAGCCGTGTGAGGCAGGGCCTGGGCGGCTGGGGGAGCGGGGGCCGGTCCACCGTCATCGGCCGGTCGGACGGCCTCGACGCCCCCTGGGCAGCCCTGGTCAACGGTACGGCTGCCCACGCCCTGGACTATGACGATGTGCTGGACCCGGCGGCCTCCCATGTAAGCGCCGTGCTCGTGCCGGCCTTGCTGGCCCTGGGTGAGGAGGTAGGCGCCAGTGGCGCCGAACTCGTGGACGCCTACATCGTCGGCGTGGAGGTGCAGGAGTGCCTGGCCGAAGGCCTGAACATGGACCACTACACGCGGGGCTGGCACACCACGCTCACGCTGGGCGCCCCGGCCGCCGCCGCAGCCTGTGCGCGCCTGCTGCGCCTGGACGCGGCCTCCAGCCTGGCGGCGCTGAGCCTGGCCACCAGCCACGCCGCAGGCTTCAAGCGCCAGTTCGGCACCAACGCCAAGCCCTTGCATGCCGGCCTGGCCGCCAAGCACGGCATCGTCTGCGCGCGCATGGCCGCCGCCGGCCTCACGGCCGACCCGGCGCCCTTCGAGGGAGAGCGGGGTTTCCTGGCGTTGCTGGCGGGGCCGGGGGCAGCGGGTTTCGAAGGCGTCCTGGATCGCCTGACACGCCAGCCGGCGGTGGTCGCACCCGGCGTGTGGCTCAAGCGTTACCCCTGCTGCGCCAGCACGCACCGGGCCGTGGATGGGCTGCTGGACCTCATGGACGAAGAGCGCCTGGGCGCCGGCGACATTGCCAGCGTGCAGACCGAGGTGTCGGAAGCGGCCGTGCGCAACCTCATGTACGACCGGCCCGCCAACGAGATGCAGGCCCGCTTCAGCATGCCCTACTGCATCGCAGCGGCTGCCCTCGACGGCGACCTGCGCCTCGACACCTTCGGCCATACCTCCCTCGGCCGCGCCGATATCGCCGCGTTCATGCCGAGGGTGCGCATGCACACCGACCCGGCCCAACCGGCCGATATGCCTTCCACCACGAAGAGTTGGGCGACCACCAAGGTGGCCACCCGGGACGGACGGACTTTCGAGCGCCGCGTGGTCGACCCCCGCGGCTACCCCGACCGCCCGCTGAGCGAAGCCGACCTGGCGAGGAAATTCGCCGACTGCGCCCGCGGCCAGCCTGCAGAGGTCGCAGCGGGCTTTGCCGCCTGGCGCCACATCGACACCTGCAAACACCTCGACGCCCTGTACGCCGGGCTGCGGACCTTGAACCTGGAGAGGCCCGGCTGATGCGCTACTCGTTCTTCTCGCTGCTGCAACAGGCGTTTCGGCAGCAGGCCGACTGGACGCCGGCCTGGCGGGACCCGCAACCCCAACCCCGGTACGACGCGGTCATCGTCGGCGGCGGCGGCCACGGCCTGGCCACGGCCTACTACCTGGCCAAGCTGCACGGGCTCAGGAGCGTGGCGGTGGTGGAGAAGGGCTATGTGGGCTCCGGCAACGTGGGACGCAACACCACCATCATCCGCTCCAACTACGGGCTGCCGGGCAACACGCCGTTCTACGACTGGTCGCTCAAGCTGTGGGAAGGTCTGGAGCAAGAGATCAATTTCAACGCCATGGTGAGCCAGCGCGGGGTGCTCAACCTGTACCACTCCGACGCCCAGCGCGACGCCTATGCGCGGCGCGGCAATGCCATGCGCATCGCGGGCGTCGATGCAGAGCTGCTGGACCGCCGCGACGTGATGGCCATGGTGCCGAACCTGGATTTCGACAACGCGCGCTACCCGGTGCGTGGCGGCCTGCTGCAGCGGCGGGGCGGCACGGTGCGGCATGACGCCGTGGCCTGGGGCTACGCCCGCGCGGCCGATGCCCTCGGAGTGGACATCCTGCAGGAGTGCGAGGTAACCGGCATCCGGGTGGAGCACGGCCGCGCCGTAGGCGTGGAAACCAACCGGGGCTACATCGGTGCCGGCAAGATCGGCCTGGCGGCTGCGGGCCATTCCTCCCGCGTGGCGGCCATGGCCGGGCTGCGGCTGCCGATCGAGACCCATGTCCTCCAGGCCTTCGTCAGCGAAGGCATCAAGCCTCTGGTGGACACCGTGGTGACCTTTGGTGCCGGGCACTTCTACATCAGCCAGTCCGACAAGGGAGGCCTGGTGTTCGGGGGCGACCTCGATGGCTACAACTCCTACGCCCAGCGCGGCAACCTGCCGCTGGTGGAGCATGTCCTGGAGGAAGGCATGGCCCTCATGCCCATGCTCGGGCGGCTGCGCATGCTGCGCAGCTGGGGCGGCGTGATGGACATGTCGATGGACGGCTCGCCCATCATCGACCGCACCCCCGTGCAGAACCTGTACCTGAACTGCGGATGGTGCTATGGGGGCTTCAAGGCCACGCCTGCTTCGGGCTGGTGCTTCGCCCACACCATCGCACACGACCAAGCCCATGCGCTGAACGCGGCCTATCGGCTCGACCGCTTTGCCACCGGCCACCTCATCGACGAAAAGGGTGTGGGCGCACAGCCCAACCTGCACTGAACCGGCTCCTATCCACACCATGCGACTGCACTGCCCCCACTGTGGAGAACGATCGGTCGACGAGTTCATGCAACTCGGTGCGGCCGGACTGGTGCGCCCAGAGCCGCAGGCCGGCCTGAACGCCTACGTGACCTACGTCTACGAACGCGAGAACCCGGCTGGGCCGCACCTCGAACTCTTCCAGCACGTGGGTGGCTGCAGGGCGCTGCTGAGTGTGCGGCGCGACACCCGCACCCACGCCGTGCAGGCGGTCGAGACCGTCGACACTGCCGACCAGAACGCCTCATGACCCGCCCAGCGCCGCAGCCCCTGCGTCTGCCCACGGGCGGGCGCATCGACCGCTCCCAACGGCTGCACTTCACCTTTGATGGGCGCCGCTACAGCGGCCACGCGGGCGACACGCTGGCCTCGGCCCTGCTGGCCGAGGGCGTGAAGCTGGTGGGGCGTTCTTTCAAGGTGCACCGGCCCCGCGGCATCCTGACCGCCGGCCCGGAGGAGCCCAACGCGTTGGTGGAACTGCGCTCGGGCGCACGTCGCGAGCCCAACACGCGGGCCACGCAGGTGGAGCTGTATGAGGGCCTGGAGGCCTTCAGCCAGAACCGCTGGCCCTCGCTGGCCTTTGACCTGCGCGCGGCCCATGGTCTGTTCAAGCCGCTCATCCAGGCAGGCTTCTACTACAAGACCTTCATGTGGCCGGCGAGCTTCTGGGAGCGGGTGTACGAACCACTGATCCGGCGCGCGGCGGGCCTGGGCCGGGCCGCTGGCGTCGAAGATCCCGACACCTACGAGAAGTGCACCCTGCACGCCGACCTGCTGGTGGTGGGCGCCGGCCCGGCGGGGCTGAGCGCTGCGCTCTGCGCCGCCCGCAGTGGCGCCCGGGTGGTGGTGTGCGAGCAAGACTTCGAACTGGGGGGCCGCCTGCTGGCGGATGGCGGCGAGATCGACGGCCAACCTGCCGCCCAGTGGCTGCAGGCCACCGTGGTGGCACTCGCCGCGCACCCGGAGGTCACGCTGCTGCCGCGCACCACCGTGTTCGCAGCCTACGACCACGGCAGCTTTGCGGCGGTGGAGCGGGTGAACGACCACGTGGCCATGCCGCCGCCCTTCCAGCCGCGGCAGCGGCTGTGGCGCCTCTTTGCCCGGGCCAGCGTGATCGCCACGGGCGCCTTCGAGCGCCCCCTCGTCTTCGATGACAACGACCTTCCTGGCGTGATGCTGGCCGGCGCGGTACGCACCTATGTGCAGCGCTACGGCGTGCTGCCGGGGCGGCGTTCGGTGGTCTTTGCCAGCACCGATGACGCCGCCCGCACCGTGCACAGCCTGCACGCCACCGGCTGTACCGTGGCGGCGGTGGTGGACCCCCGCGCCCAGTCGGGGCCGGCGCTGCGGGCCGCAGCCCAGGCGGCCGGCGCGCCGCTGCTGGCCGGCTCGGTGGTCCGGCGCGCGCTGGGCGGCCGGTGGGGCGTGCGGGCCGTGCAGGTGGACGGAGCGGGCGGAGCACAGCGCATCGATTGCGACCTACTGGCCGTCTCGGGTGGCTGGGATCCGGCCCTGCACCTCACGTCCCATCAGGGCCACAAGCCGGCCTGGCACGCCGAATTCAGCACCTTCGTTCCCTCGCAGTTGCCCGCCGGCATGCAGGTAGCCGGGGCCGTCCAGGGGCACTGCACCTTGGCCCAGGCTCTGCGAAGCGGCGCGGCCGCGGGGGCTTCGGCTGCTCTGGCCCTGGGGTATACCCCCGCCCCGCTGCCAGCCGTGCAGGCTGACGACCAGCCCGTGGCAGCGCAGCCGCTGTGGCGCGTCCAGGGCGCGGGCAACACCGCCTTCGTCGACTTCCAGCATGACGTCACGGTGGGCGACATCGCCCTGGCGGAGCGCGAGGGCTACCGCCGGGTCGAGCACCTCAAGCGCTACACCACCCTGGGCATGGCCACCGACCAGGGCAAGACTTCCAACCTCAACGGCATCGGCATCATGGCCGAGCTGCGAGGCACCGACCTGCCCCAGATAGGCACCACCACCTTCCGGCCGCCGTTCACGCCCGTGGCCATCGGGGTTTTGGGCGGCCACTCTCGCGGCCTGCAGTTCAGGCCCACCCGGCTGGCCCCCACGCACGCGTGGTCGGCGGCGCAGGGCGCGGTGTTCGTCGAGGCCGGCCCCTGGATGCGTGCGCAGTACTACCCCCAGCCCGGCGAGGCCGACTGGCTGGCCGCGGCCACGCGGGAGGCGCGCACGGTGCGCGAGCGGGTGGGCTTCTGCGATGTCTCCACGCTGGGCAAGATCGACCTGCAGGGCGCGGACGTGGGCGCCTTCCTCGACCGCATCTACGCCAACCGGTTCTCCAGTCTCGCAGTGGGCAAGGTGCGCTACGGCCTGATGCTGCGCGAGGACGGCATCGTGATGGACGACGGCACCACGGCGCGCCTGACCGAGGACCGCTGGCTCATGACCACCACCACCGCGAACGCCGGCAAGGTGCTGCAGCACCTGGAGCACGCGCTGTCCGTGCTGTGGCCCGAATTGGACGTGCGCCTGGCCAGCGTGACCGACCAGTGGGCCCAGGTGGCCCTGGCCGGCCCGCAGGCGCGCGCGGTGCTGCAGCGGCTCGTGGAGCCGAGCGTCGATGTCTCCGAAGCCGTCCTGCCCTACATGGGCGCTTGCACGGCGCGCCTGCGCGCAGGCATGACAGCGCGGCTGTTCCGCATCTCGTTCTCAGGTGAACGCGGCTACGAGATCGCCGTGCCGGCGCGCTGGGGCCATGCCCTGGCGCAGGCCCTGGCCGAGGCCGGCGCGCCCGAGGGCATCACCCCCTATGGCACCGAGGCGCTGACCATGCTGCGCGTCGAGAAGGGGCACGTGGCCGGTGGCGAACTCAACGGCCAGGTCACCGCAGGCGACCTCGGCCTGTCGCGCATGCTGTCGCCCCAGAAGGATTTCATCGGCCGCACCCTGGGCCAGAGGCCGGCCTTCACCGACCCGGCACGGCCCACGTTGGTCGGCCTGCGGCCCGAGGGCGCGGATGCGCGCGTGGGCGGCGGGGCCCACCTGTTCGAGGTCGGCGCGGTCACCGACATGGCGAACGACCTGGGCCACATCACCTCGGCCACCTACTCGCCCGCCCTCGGCCAGTGGGTGGCCCTGGGGCTGCTGGCGCGCGGGCGCGAGCGCATCGGCCAGCGCGTGGTGGCCCATGACCCCGTGCGGGGCCGCGACACCGTGCTGACGGTGTGCGAGCCCTGCTTCATCGACCCTGCAGGAGAGCGCCTCCGTGGCTGATCGCCGCCCCCCCGCACCGGTGCCAACACAAGTCGCTCCCCGTTCGGCGTTGGACGGTGTCGCAAGCAGCGGCCGTCACGGCGATGCCAGCGGCCCTGCCGGGGTGCATGTGCAGTTGCGCGCGCCCTTGTCACTGGCGCTGCTGCTGCCCGCGCCCGGCCAGGCCAGCGCCTGCCTTCAGCGTCTCGAGCAGGCCTTCGGGACCCCGGTGGCAACTCTTGGACCGCGCAGAGCCGCCATGGGCCCGGACCTGGAACTGCTCTGGTCGGGACCCGACCGGTACCTCGCGGGCGTCGCAGAAGACACCGACCTGGAAGCGCGGCTGCAGGCTGCCTGCGGCCCCACCGCCGCCGTCATCGACCAGTCCGATGGCCGCTTCGCGCTGCGTCTGTCAGGCCCGGCCGTTCGGCGCACCCTCGCCAAGGGCCTGACGCTCGACCTGCACCCCCGGGCCTTCGCGGTAGGCGAGACCGCCTTGACGATGCTCGCGCACCTGAACGTGCAGCTCACGAGGGTGGGCACCGACAGCACCTTTGACCTGATCGCTTCCCGCGCCTCGGCAGGCAATGTCTGGCACTGGCTGGAGGCCTCAGCCGGCGAATTCGGGCTCCAGGCGGACTTGGGCTGATCGATGATCGAGACGATGGGGCTGAAGGTGCCTGGTGCACAAACCCACCGCGCAGGGGTCACGCAGGCCCGCGCAGCCCTGCCGCGCTCAGGCCACGTCAGGGCGGGCCGGCACCTCCAGCACTCGGGGCACATGCCCGGTGGCTGCGAAGAACCGCTGAAGCCCCTCACGCCCGATCGAAACGGTGGCCGTGTTGACCATCGGGTGGCACTGCACGGCGTCGGCTTGCCAGACCGCCTCGTCCACCACCAATTCGGCGCGCCGCTCGGTGTCGGTCACCAGGGCCAGCATGCTGACTGCGCCGGCCGTGACCCCCAGGCAGGCCAGCAACTCCTCGGCCGATGCAAAGCGCAGCTTGCGCAAACCCAGCGTCGCGGCCAGTCGGGCAAGGTCCACCCGCTTCTCGTAGGGCACCACCACGAGAAAGAGCCGCGAGCTGTGGGCGTCGCGCAGAAACAGGTTCTTCGCCTTCGCGCCAGGCATCTGCGGCACCAGCTCCGCGGCCTCGGCCACGGTGAAGACGGCGGGGTGGTCACAGCGCTGATAAGCGATGTGGTGGCGGTCCAGGAATTCAATCAAGGCGGCGGCGTTCATGGTGGGCTGATTATCGTCACGCCTCAGGTGCTGATCACCTCCTGCCTCACGCCCCAGTGCGCCCGTTTGCCGGAAGGCTTTGCGGACAGTCCCCCGCCGACGGATACTGACGGCAGCCAAAGGAAGATCAACCCGTGACGACTGCAACCCCCGCGTCCGACGACTTTCGCGACAAGCTCATTCGCTACGGCAGCGACTTCTATCCGGAGATCGTCGAGAAGTCGCAAGGCTGCTATGTCTGGGATGCCGCAGGCAAGAAGATCCTCGACTTCACATCGGGCCAGATGTGCGCCACCGTCGGGCACAGTCACCCCAACGTCGTTGCAGCTATCAAGAAGAGCTGCGACACCGCGCTGCATCTCTTCTCGGGGATGATCCCGCGCAGCGTGGTGCAACTCGCCGACGCCATCGCGAAGATCGTTCCCAGGCCGCTGCGAAAGTCGCTGTTTCTCAACACCGGCAGCGAGAGCAACGACGCGGCGATCAAGATGGCCAAGCTCTACACCGGCGGCTACGAGGTGATCGGGCTGGGCGGTTCGTGGCACGGCGTCACCGGCAACGCGGGATCGGTGTCCTACGCGAGCGACCGCAAGGGCTACGGTCCTGGCATGCCCGGCGCCTTCGTGCTCCCCGAGCCGAACGCCTACCGCTGCCCGGTGCGGCACTGCCGCGACAAGTGCGACCGCACCTGCATGAAGGTCGGCTTCGAGATGTACGACATGCAGTCCAGCGGCGCGCCCGCGGCGGTGATCGCCGAGCCGGTGATCAGCGCCGGCGGCGTGATCGTGCCGCCCGAGGGCTACTTCAATGCGCTGCAAAGCGAGGCCAAGAAGCGCGGGATGCTGCTGATCTTCGACGAGGCGCAAACCGCTTTCGGCCGGCTCGGCCACTGGTTCGCGGCGTCGCACCTGGGCGTCACGCCCGACATCATGACGGTGTCCAAGACGCTGGGCGGCGGCATGCCACTGGCCGGCGTGATCACGAGCGACGCGATCGAGCAGCGCTGCCACGAGCGGGGCTTCGCCTTCTACACCTCGCACGTGTCCGACCCGCTGCCCGCGACGATCGGCGTGGCGGTGCTGGAAACGATCGAGCAGGAGAGCCTGCTGCAGCGCAGCCACGATATGGGCGAATACCTGGCCGCCGGTCTGGCGCAGTTGCAGAGCCGCCATGAAGAAATTGGCGAGGTGCGCGGCATGGGACTGCTGCGCGGCATCGAGCTTGTCAAGAACCGCGAGACACGTGAACCGAATCACGCGCTGGGCGGACTCACGACGCGGCGCTGCCTGGAATTGGGCCTGAGCATGAACATCCGACGCCGGCCCGAGCGCGGCTCGGTGTGGCGGATTGCACCGCCGCTGACGGTGACCCGTGCCGACATCGATCTGGCGATGACGATCTTTGACCAGGCGCTCAACGAAGCCAAGGCCGAACTCGCCAGACAGCCCGCCGCCTGAACTGAAGGCAGGGCCAGCGCGTATCCGTTTTCCAACGGCAACTCAACCTGAAAAGAGGACGACAACCATGATCAAGAAGACTCTGCGGCTGGCAGCCGCCGGTATCGCTGCGCTGCTTCTGCTGGGCACCGCCCAGGCCGACACGCTGGCCGACATCAAGCAAAAGGGCGTGCTCGTGGTGGGCAGCAAGGCCGACTACCGACCGTTCGGTTTTCTCGATCCGGCGGGGAAGATCGTCGGCTTCGAGCCCGATCTGGCTGCCGACATCGCCAGGCGCCTGGGCGTGAAGCTGGAACTCGTTCCGGTGGTGGCATCCAATCGCATCCAGTTCCTGCAGCAAGGCAAGATCGACCTGATGATCGCGACGACCAGCGACACGGTCGACCGCCGCAAGATCGTCGACTTCGTCGACCCCAACTACTACGGCTCGGGCACGAACGTGCTCGCGGCCAAGTCGGCTGGACTGAAGAGCTGGACTGACCTCAAGGGCAAGAAGGTGTGCCTGATCCAGGGCGCCTTCTACAACAAGGAGTTGCAGGAGAAATACGGCGTCGAAGGCGTTGCCTTCCCCGGCACGTCGGAAGCCTACGGCGCGCTGCGCAACGGCAACTGCGTGGCCTTTGCCTACGACGACACGGCCATCGTGGGCGAGATGCTCAAGCCCGAGTGGAGTGGCTTTGACATGCCGCTGGACTCGATCCTGTTCGCCCCCTGGGGCATTGCCGTGAAGAAGGGCGAAAAGAGCCTGGTCGATCTGGTGTCGGCGGCGACGATCGATTGGCACAAGACCGGCTTCCTGCTCCAGCTCGAGAAGAAGTGGGGCATCAAGAAGACGAAGTTCGCCGAAGAGATGAACGCCAAGTACAAGTAACCAGGCCGGCGCGCGGCAGCACATCGAACGGACCATGCAAAGCCTCTGGGACTGGTTCAGGGCATTGAACGATGCCAGCGGGATCAATCTCACCATCTTTTACGATTCGTTCGATCGGAACCGCTTCGTCAGCGGTGTCTTGATGACCCTGCGGCTCGCAGCGATTTCCATCGTCGCGAGCGTGCTGATTGGCGTGGTCGGGGCGTGGCTGCAGGGTTCGCGCCTGCGGCTCACGCGAAGCCTCGTGCACTGGTACATCCAGTTCTTCCGCAACACGCCACCGCTCGTCCAGATCTACTTCTTTTACTTCGGCATTGGCAGCCTGCTGTCGGTGACCAGTGGCACGGGCCAGCCCGTTCCGATCGTCAGCAACGTCACCTGGGCCATCGTGTCCTTGTCGTTCTTCGCCGGGGCGTTCAATGTGGAGATCTTTCGCGCGGGCGTCGAGGCCGTCCCGCGAACGACGATCGAGGCAGCCGAGTCGCTCGGCTTCACGCGACTGCGCACCTACTTGCTCATCGTGCTGCCCCTGGCGTTTCGGATCAGCCTGCCGGCGCTGAACAACAACCTCGTGAATCTGGTGAAGACGACGACTCTCGCCTACGCTATCGCGGTGCCGGAGCTTCTCTATGTGTCGAGCCAGATCTGGTCCGACAGCCTGAACGTTCCCGAGATGATGAACGTTCTGCTGCTCATGTACTTCTTTCTCGTGGGCTCGCTAGTCTGGCTGATGCACCGCTGGGAACGCGCGATTCACGTGCCGGGGTTTGGTGCATGAGCCGCTCCTCCGGCTGGCGCGAAATCCCCGCAGGCAGCACCGACCTGCCGGTGCTGCTGCCATCCGCCGCGCGCCTTGCGCAGGCCGCGCGCGCCGAGCGCAACGCAGGCCACTTCATGTTGAGCCTGCGTGCCGAGCATGGCGTGGTGCTGTTCGTCGTGTTCCTGATTGCGTGCGGGGCGGCGCAGGCCCAAAGTGCGGCTGGCGTCCCATCGATCTTCGAGACGATCTGGAAGTGGACGCCGCTGTTGCTGGGTGGCTTCGCGTTCAACCTGGCGATCAGCGCCTCGGCGATGCTCATCGGCACGATCGCTGGCATGTTTCTCGGCTTCGCACAGATCTCCTTGCACCTGCCAGTGCGCAAGGGCGCGTGGCTGACGACGCACTTCTTCCGTAACGCGCCGTGGCTTGTGCTCCTGTTCTACTGCATGTTCCTGCTGCCGTTTCAAGTCACCGTGTTCGGTGTCCGGATCCCGATACCCGACTGGCTCAAGGCGACCTTCGGCCTGTCGCTCCCGGTGATGGCCAACGTCTCGGAAATCCTGCGCGGAGCCCTGCAGTCGATCCCCACGGCGCAATGGGAGTCCGCCGCATCGCTGGCGTTCACGCGGCGCCAGACGATGTGGCAGATCATCCTGCCGCAATGCATCAAGCGCATGTTGCCGCCGTGGATGAACCTCTACGCGATCCTCACCATGGCCACGGTGCTCACCTCGATCGTCGGTGTCGCCGAGGTCATGACGCTCACGGCCCGAGCACTGAGCGCCGAAAATCGACAGGGGCTGCTGCTGCCCTTCTACAGCTGCGTGTTGCTTCTGTTCTTTGCGTACTGTTATCCGATCGCCCGCTGGACAGTGCGTCTGGAAGCGAAGTACGCCGTCGAGCGTTGATCAGACAAGCCACCGAGCCCGCAAGTGAGCGCCATGGAACCCATCGTCGGCATCCGCGACCTGCACAAATCCTTCGGCAGCGTCGAGGTGCTCAAGGGCGTGTCGATGGACATCGCCAAGGGCGACGTGGTCTGCGTCATCGGCCCGTCGGGCTCCGGCAAGTCGACGCTGCTGCGTTGCATCAACGGCCTGGTGCCCATTCAGCGCGGGAGCATCCGTGTGGGCCCGTTCGACGTGCAGGCATTGAAGACCGACGCGGAGAAGATCGCGCTGCGCAAGGTCGTGTCGATGGTGTTCCAGCAGTACAACCTCTTCCCGCACAAGACCGCGCTGCAGAACGTGATGATGGCGCCGATCCATGTGCTGAAGGAGGACAAGGCCGAGGTCCGCGTTCGCGCCCTGGCCCTGCTCGAAAAGGTGGGTCTGTCGGCGAAGGCCGACGCCTACCCCGGCGAGCTCTCAGGCGGCCAGCAGCAGCGCGTGGCGATCGCCCGGTCCCTGGCGATGCATCCGGACGTGATGCTGTTCGACGAGATCACCGCCGCGCTCGACCCCGAG
The DNA here is from genome assembly GCA_037127635.1 of Betaproteobacteria bacterium. Classification (GTDB taxonomy): domain Bacteria; phylum Pseudomonadota; class Gammaproteobacteria; order Burkholderiales; family Burkholderiaceae_C; genus Rubrivivax. The sequence continues at coordinate 58,590 of JBAXYD010000012.1, forward strand.
ACCGTCAAGGAGGTGCTGAACACGATCCGCGCCCTGGCCAGCGACGGCATGACCTGCATTCTGGTGACGCATGAAATGCGCTTTGCACGCGAGATCGCCGACACGGTGTACTTCACCGATGCCGGCGTGATCGTCGAATCCGGCGCGCCAGCGGACGTATTCGACCGCCCGCAGAGGGAGCGCACGCGCGCGTTCCTGTCGCAACTCCTGTAAGGCCAGGCGCTGCCACCAGGCGGGACCTCAGGCTGAGCGCCGCGGCCCAAAGAGGGCCCGTCGCGACGCACTTCACCGCAGCCGAGGAGCGGTCCGGGCTGGTAGCCTCGCAGAGGGCGCATGACGGGTCGCCCGCGAGGTGGACAAGCCCGAAGCAGCAGGCATCCCGTCAGCAAGATCGAAACGGCTGACCACCTGAGACAGCCGGCCTGTCTGCTCGCGGAGGATAGGAAATTCAAACACCCTCTGCAAGCCCGACAGGCCCCGGGTAAACCCGTCACCACCCCCTGATCCAAGGCCTGGCCCATCCCCCACGGCCCAAGGATGCGCTTCATAGCCCGGCCTGACAGGTCGCGAGTCGCTTCGGCCGCTTCGCACGGTCGCGCGCCCGGGTTCACACGGGTCCTGAGGCGACCAGATCGCAGGGTGACACATGCCCCGAGCAGCGCGACCCCTGCCGGGTCGAGCGTCGCGGCCGGAACGGATAGCCATCGGTGGATGCGGTGTGCTTGCGCAGGCGCCTGAAGCCCCGCTCCACCAGATCCGGGTCAGTCGGGCTCCGTGCGCCCAGGCCTTGCCCGTCTCGAGCACCCGGACCCGGGGGGGCGACTGAGGATCCAACCCCAGGTGCATCAGGATCTTCCCGATCACCTACCGCTCCAGGATCGGCAACGACTACTGGGCGGACAAGGACGAGCTGCCGCGTGCCGACCTGGACGACGAGACGTTGCGCTACATCCGAGGATGAGTGTATGCGGCGGGCTGCCGCCTGCGCAGCGCTTCAAGCGTAGTAACGTGCCTTGATGCGCTCGCAAAAAGGCCTGCAGCGCGGGCCGCGCGCGGGCGGTATCGCAAATGGGGGAGTCCAACGGCGCCCACAGCACATTGGCCAGGAAGGCGTAGGCCGTGGCGTCCAGCGAGGTGGGCTGCGCGCCGAGCATGAAGGGCTTGTCGGCAAGGAGGTCGGCCACCGCGGTGATGTCTCGGCAGCCGATGGCGTGGATCTCCGCCGCGCTGTGGCGGCCCATGCCGTGGCCGTGCAACTCGGCGCGCAGCCCGCGGCGCGCCAGCGGCGGGACGATCCAGCGCAGCGAGATGGGCATCGCGCCGAAGAAGGCTGGCTGCGTCAGAGTCCAACCTGCGGGCTGCACCCAACGCGTGTGCACCACGGCCCAGTACAGGTTCTCTTCAAACAGGCGTTGAAAAGCCGTGGCGACGGCGCGCTCGGCCGGCGTGAGCGCCGCCTCCAGCACGTCACCGCTGTTGACGAGTTCCTAAGGCAGTCCCGTCATGCGCAGGTAGTTTTCCAGCTTTACGCAAAACGGGCTGGTGTTGGGCAGCCCGAAGGCTGTGGCGAACTGGTGCAGTTTGATCATGGTCGCAGCTCAAGACGCAGGCTACGATCATGACAGCGCGCCAGAACGCGGCACCCCTTGCTGCAGCACATCCAGCAGCGCCGTCCAGTCCTCGTCGATACGGCCCTGTGCAGCCTGCAGCGCGAACATGGCGCGCGCGGCCGCGCCTGTTGCCAAGTGCGCGCCATGCGACTCGCCCAGGCGCTGCGCCAGCGCAAGGTCCTTGTCGGCCAGACGGGCTGAAAAGCCCGGCGTGTGGTCGCCTGCGAAGGCCTTGCCCGGATAAACCGTCTCCAGCGCGCCGCGCCCGGCGACAGTGCGCTTCCACAGCTGGCGCAGGAAGTCGCGGTCCAGTCCGGCGGCGCGCGCCAGCGCCAGCGCCTCAGCATTGGCCACCACGCTGACCGCGGCCAAGTAGTTGTTGATGATCTTGGTCTTCAGCGCGCTGCCCGCCGGGCCGCAGTGCACGATCTCTTCGCACACCGGGGCCAGCACCGGGCGGATGCGCTCGATCGCCGCAGCCTCGCCACCCACCAGGAACAGGTTCTGCCGAGCCGCGGCGAAGTCCGAGCCGCGAGCAATGGGCGAGTCGATCAGCGTGAGTCCGCGTGCGGCCACCGCGGCATGCAGGCGCATGAAGTCGTCCAGCGCGCCAGTGCTCATGTCGATGAACACGGCGTCGAGGCGCCCCGAGGCCAGCGCGCCGTTGGGGCCGGTGAGCGTTTGCGCCACTTCTACCGAAGTGGGCAGCAAGGTGATGACGAACTCGCAGCCGCGCACGGTGTCGGCTGGGCTTGTGCCCACGCGCGCTCCGGCGCCGGCCAGGCGGGCGCAGGCCGGCTGCGAGATGTCGAACACCGACAGCTGGTGGCCATCGGCCAGCAGGTTCTTCGCGATGGGCTGCCCCATCGCACCCAGGCCGAAGAACGCGACGCTTGCCATGCTGACTCCTGGCCGCCGAATGTGGTTACGGCGCTTCAGCGCGCGATGTCGTTGCGGCCCGAGCGGTCCACGCCGCGCACCAGATGCAGCTTGCGCCGCGACAGGTCGAGCACGCCCATGTCGCGCACCTGCCGCGCGGCCATTTCGCGGTCGAAGTGCGAGCTGGCGGGCATGTAGCGAAACACCATCCCGGCGCGGCGCTTACCCGAGTTGTTGGGGTTGGCGCCGTGGATCAGGTATACGTCGTGGATGGAAAACCGGCCGGGCGAGAGTTCGATGTCGCGCGGCGGTGCGCTTTGCAGGTGCTCGGGCTTGAGCACCTGGTTCAGGATGATGGTGTCGCTGTTGTCCACGTCGTGGGCGTAGCTCACGCGGTCACGGTGCGAGCCGGGAATCACGCGCAGGCAGCTGTTCTCGACGTTCACGTCGTCGATGGCGACCCAGACGGTGACCGTGGCCAGTGGGTGGATCGGCCAGTAATGCCCGTCCTGGTGCCAGGGCGTGGCCTTGCCGCCCTTGCCCGCCTTGCAGAACAAGGCCGAGCCCCAGATGATGATGTCCTCGCCGATCAACTGCGCCACGGCGTCCAGAATCTCGGGCATCACGCCATAGCGCAACCAGCTCGGGTCACGCTCGATGATGTCGGGCACGTAGTCGGCGTCGGTGATCTTCTGCTCTGCCAGGAAGGAGTCGAGCTTGGTGCGCAGCTCGGCCACGGTTGTCGCGGCCAGCCCCACTTTGGGGATTACGATGCCGTCTTGCTGATAACGGGCCACTTCTTCGGCAGTCAGTGCGGGCATGTCGTTCTCCTTTAGGGACGCAAGTCCATCTCGAAGCGGATGTAGTCACCGCGGTAGGTCGCCTCGGCCAGGTACAGCACGAGGCCTTTGGCGTCGGTGAAGATGCGGCGCACCAGCGCCACGGGCGTGTAGAGCGGCACGCCCAGGTGTTCGGCGGCCTCGACGTCGGCGGTCGAGATGGTCACCGTCTGCCGCGCGCGGGCGATCTTCACGCCCGGCAGTTCCAGCAGCACGGGTATCGCCGTCTCGCGGCGAAAGCGTGCCGGCGCCATGCGGAACACGCGCTCGTCCAGGTACAGCGAGATCAGGCAGTAGGCCTCGTCGCTGGTGAAGTGCACGCGGCGCATGAAGTGGTAGCGCGGCGCGGCCGTGCCTTCAGCGGCCTGCAGCGGCGCGATGGTCGAGGCCTCTTCGATGAGCGTGAGCTTGGGTTTGTCGTTGCGGTAGACGTCGGCCAGCGCGCGCAGCGAGGTCTCCAGTTTCAGCCGGCGGTCGGGCGCGGGCGTGGCGGTGACGAAAGTGCCGCGGCCGGGCTGTGGCGAAAGCATGCCGTCATGCGCGAGCATCTCCACGGCGCGACGCACGGTGACGCGCGCGACTTCGAACTCGCGTACCAGTTCTTCCAGCGACGGCAGCTTGTCGCCGGTGTTCCAGACGCCGCGTGCGATGCGCTGGCGCAGCAGGTCAGCCAGCTGGGCATAGCGCGGCACGGGGCTGCGCGGCGGCGACGCGTTCACCCGCGCCCCTGGCCATGCCCGCAGAGTTGGCATCGAAGGTCAAACATCCTATGTATGGTACATTGGAATGGATGCAGTCCCCGTTTCCACGCGCACTTTCCGTACCTGTGTCGTACAGGCCTGGGTGGTCCTGTGCGGGGCCGCGCAGGGCCTGCGTGTGAGCGCGATGCGCGCACTGGCCTGGCGGGCCTTGTCGCCGCTGTCGGTGGTGGCGCTGGCGCTGCTGGTGTGGGAGTACCTCATCCCGCTGGGCATCGTGCCCGGTGTGCGCGCCGAGTACCTGGGCACGCCCTCAGGAATCGCCGCGGCGGCGGTCGAGCTCTGGCAAAAGGGCTACGGCGGCCACGAGTTGTTCGCGCATGTGCGCGCCAGCCTGTTTCGCACGGCCACAGGCTTTGCGGTGGCGGCGTGCATCGGCGTGCCGCTGGGCATCGTGCTGGGCTACCACCCGCGTGCTGGCGCCTTCCTGCTGCCGATCTTTGGCTTCCTGCGGCCCATTCCGGCGCTCGCCTTCATTCCCATCGTGGTGATCTGGTTCGGCATCGGCGAGTTCGCCAAGGTCTTCGTCATCTTCATGACGGCGTTCCTGTACGTGCTCCTGGGCTCGGTGAGCGGCGTGCGCTCGGTGCCGCACGACTACTTTCGCTTGAGCCGCAACTACCACCTGTCGACCTTCACCACGCTGTTTCGCGTGGTGCTGCCCGGCGCCATGCCCGAGATCTTCGTCAGCCTGCGCACAGCTATGGCGTTGAGCTGGGCGGTGGTGGTGGCCTCCGAGCTGATCGCCGCTCAGGTGGGGCTGGGCTACCTCATCCAGAGCGCCTCACAGGTCTACGCCATCAACAAGGTGTACGTGGGTGTGGCGCTCATCGGCCTGGTGGGTGTGAGCATCGACGTGGTGTTCCTGATGATCGAGCGGCGCATGCTGCATTGGGTTGGGCGATGAGCGGCGAGACCCTGTCGCGCAGCGCGCAGATCGAGTTGCAGGGCGTGTGCAAGGCGTTCGACACGCGCGCCGGCAGCCGCCTGGCGCTGGAGCAGGTGTCCTTCGTGGTGAAGGCCGGCGAGACGGCCACGGTGATCGGCCCCACGGGCTGCGGCAAGACGACCATCCTCAACTTGGTGGCCGGCTTCACGCAGCCCAGCAGCGGGCAGGTGCTGGTCAATGGCCAGCGCGTCACCGAGCCGGGGCCCGACCGTGGCTTCATGTTCCAGCGCCCGACGCTGTTGCCGTGGATGACGGTGTTCGACAACGTCGCCTTCCCCTGCCGCCATGGCCATGGCCTGACCCGGCATCGTTCCAAGGCCGAGCTGCACGAGGCCGTGTTGCACTACCTGGACGCCGTGGGCTTACGCGACGCGCGCGAGCTGCACCCGCACCAAATGTCAGGCGGCATGCAGTCGCGCGCCGCGCTGGCGCGGCTGCTCATCGCCGAAAGTTCCGCTTTGCTGATGGACGAGCCCTTCGCCGCGCTGGACGCGCAGACGCGGCTGTCCATGCAGCAGCTGCTCAGGCGCGTGGTCAAGGCCGAGGGGCAGCGCACGGTGCTGTTCATCACGCACGACGTGGAAGAGGCGCTGCTCATCTCCGACCACGTGTTCCTCATGTCGGCCTCGCCGGGCCGCATCGTGCGGCATGTCGAAGTGCCCTTTGGAAGCCGCGAGAACTACCGCGACGTCGTGCTGCGTCCGGATTTCACCGAGCTCAAGCACGAGCTCATCGATCAGCTGGAACGACTCGTCCCAACCTGAAGTCCCCAACCCCACGCAGAAACGGAGACCCTCATGTCGCTGAACATCCCCGCACTGGCGCTCACACGGCGCCTGGCCGCCGCGGCTATCGCCGCACTGGCCACTCTGTGCTGCGCCGCGCCGGCACTGGCTGCCGACCCCGATGAAGTCAAGCTCGCCTGGGGCCCGGGCGCCTCCTGGGACTTTGCCTACGCGCAGCATGTGGACTTGTGGCGGCGCTTCAACCTGAAGATCAACATGATCGAAGGCGCCAACGGTGCGGCGCTGCTGCCCATGCTGGGTAGCGGCGAGGTGCAGACGGCGACGATGGCGCCCTCGGCGATGATCGTGGCCAACTCCATTGGCATCAATTTGCGTGTCATCTACGCCGACGCCAGCACGACGAAGCTGGGCCTGTATGCGAACCCGGCGTCGGGCATGACGGCCGACCCCAAGACCTGGAAGGGCAAGAACATCGGCATCGCGAAGAACTCGCAGGCCGACTACGCGCTGCGCTGGAGCCTACAGAAGGCCGGCATGAAGGTGAGCGACGTGAACGTGGTGGTGCTGGCGCCGCCGGTGGCCGTGCCGGCGTACCAGCGCGGTCAGATCGACGGTTATTACGTCTGGGACGTCTGGGGCGCGCGGCTGGAGGCCTCGGGTGCCAAGCTCGTGCAGCGTGCCGTGGACGTGGGATTCGCCTCCAGCTCGATCTGGACGATGACCAAGGAATTCCTGGCCAGCAAGCCCGAGGTGGCGGCGCGCTACGTGGCCGCGCTCAACCAGGCCAACGTCGAGATGCGCGACGCACTGGCCAAGGGCGGGGCCGATGCCGAGGTGGTTTACGCCGCCATCAGTAAGGCCAACGGCATCGACCGCGCCGCGGCCGAGCAGTTGCTCAAGGCACAGCCGCCGGCCACGCTGCAGGCGCTGCTTTCCAGCGACTCGCCGCTGTCGTTCGTCAGCAAGACGGGTCTGCTGGCTCAGGTAGAACAGCAAGCCCGCATCGCGGTGGAGGCCGAGGCGATCAAGCAGTACCCGGCCAACCCGCAGGAGCTGTTGGCGCCGCGCTCGCTGCTGGAGGCGGCGCTGAAGGTGCGGGCGCAGCGCTGAGGGTTGGTGGCCGGGGCGGCGCGGGTCGCATCGATCACCGCCCCTTCACTCAATCACGCGGTCTGTGCGCACCAGCAACGACCGCGGAATGCTCAGACCCAGGGACCTGGCCGTGTAGCGGTTGATGACCAGTTCGATTGTTCCGGCTGGAGCATAGGGAATTCGCCTCGTCAGAAGAATCTGTGGGCGAGTTTCAGCTCCGGAAGCTTACCAAGCACGTGATCCTGGGGGAGTTCGAGGGTCTCGCCAAGGTTCAGTCGCTGGACCCGTAGGGTTGGCAAGGCTGCTGCGAGGTCAACCGCGGGCCCGCATCAATAGCGCCTCACGGCCGCCCCACGAACTGGCGCTCCTGCGCATCCCACCGCGGGGGAGTCCCCCGCAGCAGTTCAGACAGACCTGCCTTGAGTGCGCCCTGCCGCAACGCGATCTCGATGACCAACGGTGACAGAAGCGTCAGCCGCAAAATCCGGCTGGCCTGCCCAGGATCCATGCCCTCGGCCTCGGCGATCTCTCGCAGCCCTGCACAGCGGCCTTCGTCCAGCAACCGCTGCCAGTGATGCGCTAGCCCCAGCGCCCGCAGCAGCGGCGTGTCGGGAGCCTCGGCCTTGGCGTCCTGGCCCTTTGCAGCCGGAACCGCGATCTCCAGCGGCTCGCCCGATGGTGTGACAACCTGCCTGCGTACCCCGCGCCGCACCAGTTCCCACGGTACAAAAGTCTCCAGCCTCACCCCGCCTGCGGGAGTGGGCAGCGAGTGGGTTGTGGCCATCCCGGTCTGCTGGCCTACAGGCCTGCCGTGCTGTCTGGACATCACTTCCCCTACTTGAACTGTTCCAACACCCGCCGCTGCTCAGCCCACGAGGACGGAATGTCATGCCGCATCAGCCAGTACAGCGTGAGGCGGGCCGGCTGGCGGCCGTGTACCAGGTCTTCCACGATGTCCGGTGCCAGCCGCGCCAGACGCAGCATCCGCCCTACCGTGGTGGGCTTGAGCCCCTCGGCGCGCGCCAGGTCACTCACCCGCGCAAACGCCCCGGTCTCCAGCAATCCGGCCCAGAACAGAGCCCGGGCCACGGCCACCACGATCAGTGAATCCGGCGCCGGGGCCCCGGACTGCACCAGCACCTGCTGCTTTCTTCGCTGTGCATGGATGGGCGTGAAGGTGTCAGGCAGCACCGCCATCAGGCCTCCACCTCGAGCAACTCCGCCCCAATCTCCTGCGGCGCAAACTCACCGATCAACTGGTCCCAGCCGAGCTCACGCCAGCGCACCCGGATCCCGCGCTGAACCCCGTCATCCACCAGATCTACCCGCTCGATCATGAGGTGGGCGATGCGGTAGCGCTCCACTGCAAACAACTGCTCCCAGATCTGGCTCATCCGCCCGAGGGCGACCGCCACCTGCGCCTCATTGATGCGACTTCGCCGTAGGGTCGGGTCCTGGCGCGCATGGCGCACCACCGCAGACAAAGCCTCCGGGCTCGTCAGCACCGTGCGGGTCTGGTCCACCACGGCCTGCTCCACAGCAACCGCCGGCACCCGCGACAGGCTCTGGCCGGAGGCGCCGAAGCGGCTGCTGGTGCCACAGATGTAGTACAGGTAGCGTCGACCGTCCTTGTCTAAAGCCCAAGGATGATGGATCGCGAGCGGTTACATAGCTCTGTCCCATAAAGTGTTGGGGTCCGCCCCCATTTTTGGATTCGTCGGCAGGCAAGCGCTGAACGAGAGGCACCCATGAGCACCCCAGACTACTCAATATTCAATGCCGGCGACGTCGTGCTGCAAAGCGGCCGCACGTTCCCCGCGATGCGGATCGCCTACAAGACCTATGGCACGCTGGCGTCCGATCGCGACAACGTGATCGTCTATCCAACCTCGTTCGCGGCGCAGCACTACGACACCGAGTGGCTCATCCGACCCGACGGCATCCTCGATTCGTCCCGTTACTTCATCATTGTTCCGAACCTGTTCGGCAACGGTCTGTCGTCCTCGCCATCGAATACACCTTGGCCGTTGACCGGCAACCGGTATCCCGATGTCACCTATCACGACGCGGTGCGCGTGCAGCAGCGACTGCTTGCCGAGGTGTTCGGCATCCAGCGCGTGAAGATGGTTTACGGCTGGTCGATGGGCGGCATGCAGGCTTATCACTGGGCTGTGGCCTTTCCGGAACTGGTCGAACGTATCGCGGTGGTCTGTGGCTCGTCGCGATGCGCGCCGCACAACACGGTGTTCATCGAGGGCGTACGCGCGGCGTTGCAGGCCGATCCCACGTTCATCGACGGCGCATTCACTGGGCGACCTGTGCGCGGTTTCCGAGCAATGGGCCGCATCTACGCCGGCTGGGCGCTGTCGCAGACCTTTTATCGCGAGCAAGCCTGGCGCTCGCTGGGCTTCAGCTCGCAGGAGGACTTCTTGGTCCGTAGCTGGGAACACACGTTCTCGCGTCGCGACCCCTGCGATCTCCTGGCGCAGCTCTGGACCTGGCAGCATGGCGACATCTCGGCGCATCCAGACTTCAACAGCGACTTGGCTGCGGCGCTGCGCTCGATCCGTGCCAAGGTGCTGCTGATGCCGGGTGATCACGACCTCTATTTCCAGGTCGAGGACAACCGGCTGGATCTGGCGCATCTGCGCGACGCCGAGCTGCGACCGATTCCGTCGATCTGGGGTCATCGCGCCGGCAACCCGGCGGCCAACCCGGTGGATGAGGCTTTCATCGCAACGGCGGTTCGCATGTTGCTCGCGGCGCCCTCGCCTAGAAGTCAATAGGTACACGCAGCTCAGGATAGTTGACGCCGGGCAGATGCCCACACCAAGGGTCCTCATGAGCAAGATCAGACAAGCACTTCAACTGCTAGCCGGCGACGCCGGCCTGAGCATGCGGCAGGTCGCGGCCGTCCTTGGCGTCAGCAAGACCACTATCAGCGAGATCGCGATGTACGCCCGCGACGCCGGGGTGGACTGCCAACAGGGTGGAATTGGGATTGCGTTGCGTTGCCTCCATTACCCGCCATTGCCATACAGCCAAATAGTCTAGGGTCGGTTTGGTGGCGCACTGCACCACCACCATACAAACACCGTAGCGGCAACCGGCTTCTACGGTGTTTTTCATTGTGCGGGTGGCGTTTTGGACGTCACATACGCTGCTGCCACTTTGCGACCGGGCTGCCGCTGACAGCACAGACTGAGGGCTGCTGAATGACATCCGCAGTCACGCCGCAGCACACGGTGGAGCACACTGACCGACACGCGGATAGCAACTCCGCCGCAGTGCTGTCACTGGTCTCCCACCACAGGCTCACAGCACTTCGTTCAGCACCGCCGCACAGCGTTTCACTCCGCGATGGCGAACTGGTGGTCTATCGGTGGTGAGCGCTCATCGGGTCGGTCCTTGGCCGCCTGGCTTCGGTGTCCGCCAGAGGTAGCGAGGTCTCGGTGAGCGCCGCGAGGCACAAGGCAGCTGGCCGGCGGCTCATGTCCGCAATCCCAGACATAAACAGATTTGTGATTGTGATTGCATACTTGACGCCCCGACATTCGGACATCAAAATGTCTGCAATCGCGGTCTCTAAACTTTTTGGGACTGAGATTGAAGCCATGAAGCGCAACGAACACCCCCTGATGACCCCCGAGCGTCTGGACGAGGCGCGTCAGCTCGGTGAGAAGCTGGCGCGCCTGCGCATGGCCCGGCGGATTCGGCAAGCCGACGCCGCCACGCGGGCCGGGCTCTCCCGCTCCACGGCCGTGCTGCTCGAGAAGGGGGACCTCAGCCGCACCCAGGCGCAAATCCTGCGGTACCTGGAAGCCATTGCGCCCGGCGTCAGCCTGCTGTCGCTGCTGAAGGAGGACGACCCCTCGCTGCAAGCGCTGGCCGCGCGCGAGACCACCCAGCGTGTCCGCACCCTGAGCAAGACCGAGCTTGAGCGTCTGGACTTCTGATGGCACGCAAGAAGTCCGAGGTCTACGTCTTCAGCCATATCGGGCAAGCCGACGGGCATCGGTTCGTGCCCTCCGGCATCCTGGGCCTGACGGAAACCAGCGGCGCGAACGTTCAGAACCGCGAGCTTGCCAGCGAGTTCGCCTACGGCACGGGCTACCTTGAGCGCAAAGAGTCCTTTGAACCAGACCCGGTGAGCTTGGCCTTCGGAGACCGACAGGGCATCAAGGGCAAGGTGCTCTTTCCGGTCAACGGGCTGGGTGAGTTCGGTGGCATTCGCGACGCCGCCCCCGACGCATGGGGGCGCCGGGTCATCGAGGCGCGCCTGAAGGCGCCGGCCAACAGCCTGCTGGAGGTGCAGTACCTGCTGCACGCCGGAGGCGACCGCGTGGGCGCACTGGACGTGCGGGAGGCGCGCACCAGCCCCGATTCGCCGTCCGCCAGCGACATGCACTCGCTGCAGTACGTGCTGCAGGCGGCAGAGGCCGTCGAGCACGGCGCCCCGGTGCCGGCGAATCTCGAAAGTTTCCTGGGCTCAGGGCCAGCGGCTGGCGGTGCTCGGCCCAAGGCCGCTGTGCGTGACGGCGAGGGTGCGCTGTGGCTGGCCAAATTTCCGGCCAAGGGCGACACGTTCGACGTCGCGCGGGCTGAAACCTGCACCTTGGAGCTGGCTCGCCGCTGCGGCCTGGCCGTGCCCGAGGTGCGCTACCTGGACCTGGGTGGTCGTCCGGTCATGCTCATCCGCCGGTTCGACCGCTACTGGGCCCCTGCGGGCGAGCCCTTGCCGGAAGTTGCGCTTCACGACACCCGACCCGGTGACGGTCGGGTCGAGGGGCGTCTGCCTTTCGTCAGCGGTCTCACGCTGGTGGCTTGCAGCGAGCTCGAATCGCCCGACAAGGCCTATGCGGACCTGGGCCGCGCCATCCGCCGGTACGTCCATCCCTTGGCAGTGAGGCCCAACGCCGAGGAGCTGTTTGCGCGCATGGTGCTCAACATTTTTGTCAACAACGACGACGACCACCTGCGCAACCACGGCTTCGTGCGCGACTCGCGGCTGGGTGGGTGGGTGCTCAGTCCGCTGTACGACGTGGTGCCGCGACCCGTCTTGGCCAGCGAGCGCCTGCTCCACCTGGGGGTGGGGGAACAGGGCAAGCTCGCCACCCTGGACAACGCCTTGAGCCACTACGCCGGCTTCGTGCCAGAGCGCCCGATGGCGGTGGGCATCATGCGCCGGGTCTGGGGCGAGGTGCGGCAGTGGAAGACGTGCTTCGAGGAGCACGGAGCCACCGGCCAACTCATTGATCAACTCACCCGTGCGTTCCGAGACCTCAGCGACATTGCTTCGCCGAAGCTCGAAGCCGAAATCCGCAAAGGCACGGCGTAGACGCCACGTCGGCCTTGCAGGGTCGCATGGGCTGGCAGGATGTCTGCGCGCCGGCAGCGCCGCCTCAGGCTGGCGGAACCTTAGCCGTCAGATAGCCCCACAGGGCTCGCACGACGCGTTCACGCAGGTCTGGCGGGGGCGTTCGTCCGGCCATCGCGTCGGCTTCGATCAGCGCCTTGGCGATGGCGAAGATGTCCTGCACGTCGCTGGGCTTCGGCGGGGTGGCCAGCTCCTTCTCATGCCGGTGCAGCAGCGACATCACGGCCGCGCCGATGCGCTGTTCTGATTCGCGCAGTCGCTTTTCCAGCGGCAATCGCGTTTCCTCGTGGTCCAGCGCGGCGGACAGCAGCGGGCGCCGGTACTGCTGCTCGACGCCCAGATCGGCCAGCGCAAACAACGCGTCGAGCAGCGAGTCCCCCTCGTGTGCGGCCACGCAGTCCTCGATCGCTTGCGCGAGTGCCGACTGCTGACGGTCGATCAAGGCCGCGATCAGCGCCGACTTGTTGGGGAAATACTGATACAGCGAGCCGACGCTGACGCCAGCCACCTCGGCCACGCGGTTGGTGTTGAAGCCGGCCAGTGATTCGCGCTCCAGAACGCGAGTGGCCGCCGCGAGGATCGTCTCCACCGTGTCGGCTGAACGGACCTGGCGTGGCGATTTCCTGGGGTGCAGATCGATGCGCTGCATGGTGTGCTCCTGGGCGTGGAATGCGAGTTTGAATTATGAGCAATGGCTCGCATGATGGAGTCCGGCTGCTGATGCGGCCTGAACCGAATCCAACCCGCATGCCAAGGAGATCCAGATGAACGCTTCCGATCCACGCTCTTTGCCCTCGCCCCCGCGCCGCCGCGTGCACACCGCCCTGCTGGCAGCGGCCGCCTCGGCCGTTGGTGTGGGCGGCCTGTTGACCTCGACGCCCTCGGGGGCACAGCAACTGCGCCCGACCCCCACCGACTTCGAGGGCCCGTACCGTCCTCTCAAGGGCACGGCCTGGGGCGGAGTCGACCTGATGAGCTCGCGCGACGCCGTGTCTGCTGGCAAGCAAGTGATCCTCGTAGGCCGCCTCATCGACACGGCGGGCCGGCCCCAGGCAGGGTTGAACCTGCAGGTCTGGCAGGCGAATTCCACGGGCCGCTACGACTACCACCCGGGCGAAACCCCCGGCCACGGGCGACCTGATCCAGCGTTCCGCGGCCACGGGCAGTCGGAGGTCGACACGGAGGGCTGGTTTGCCTTCCGCACCATCCGCCCCGGTGGCTACAGGCGCACGCTGTTTGGTGTTGTGCCCTGGACCTTCGTGCCCCACATCCATGTGGCGGTGCGCTCCGGAGAACGCGACGTCCTCGTCACGCAGGCCGACCTGGACAAGGTAGTGGCGCAGCGCGCCTTCACAGCGTACGGGGACCACGCCGGGTTGATGCAGTCCGCGGCGATGCGCCGACTGGCTGCAGCCACAGGCAGCGCGGCCTTGGCGGGCGCCGGCACGCCCGGCGGCCTGGAACTGATCCGTTTCGACGTCGTGCTGGCGGCCTCGACCTGACAGGCACCATTGCCGGGGCGCGTGGCCCGGGCGGTGCCGGCCTCAGCGCTCGAAGCCGAACCGGCCCTCGCACACCATGGCGCTCAAGGGCTGGCGGGCGTTGGGTGTTTCGCGGGCCTGGAGGGATTCATCGAGCACCGCCTTGTCGCCCCGCTCGCCCACGGCGACCACGCATTGCACGGCAAACGCCTCCGGTACGCCCAGCGCCTGGCGCAGGGACTGCTTGTCGAAGCCGCCCATGGCGTGGGTGCACCAACCCAGTGAATCGGCCTGCAGGGCCAGGCTCATCCACGCGGCACCGGTATCGAAGGCATGGTTGGGGGAGGGCTTGGCTTCGGTGCTGCCGGGTGCCACTGAGGCGGTGGCCGACAGCACGGCTATCAGGGCCGAAGCCCGGTGCGCCCAAGCCTGGTTGAAGGGCATCAGGGTCTGGAAGATGGCGTCGAAGCCCGGGCTTCCGGCCAGGCCGTAGACGAAGCGCCAGGGTTGGGTGTTGGAGGTGGAGGGCGCCCAGCGGGCGGCCTCGAACAGGCGCATCAGCTCGGCGGTGGACAGGGCCTTGCCCGTGAAGGCGCGGGGCGACCAGCGCTGGATGAACTGCGGGTTGACGGCGTGTTCAGTCGTGCGGGAAGTCATGATGCGGACGAGGGGCAAATGAAGAAGGGCAGGATTGTGCAGTGCGGCCGTTCGTGCAGCAGCGCTGGGAGCCTGTGAAGCACTCCCGCACACCTCCTCGGGCGCCCCGAAAATCTTCACAGGCTCTGAGTACCCCGCCTGAGTACCTCGTCTGGCGGCGCACATACACTGGCTCGCTTTGCAGATGACCTGCGTACAAGGACTGCCTTGGACCTTCACGTTCCCATCACCCTGGCCGACGAGCTGTCGGACGATGTCATCGCTTCCACCGGCTTGCTTGACCTGTCCAGCGGCGAGATACGGCGCATCGCTTACGAGAACTACGATGTGCAGGCGCGCGGAGTGCCCGTGCACCTGCCAGACTACGAATTCACCAGTGGCACGTTGAGCAATCGCGGACGGGATCTGGAGTTCCAGGTGCAGGTCAACAGGGCGACGGGTCAGTACGCCGTCAGCGCGGACGAACTGCTGGAGATCAAGAAGCGCGCCGCTGCGCTGTTTGCAGCGCCCCCCAAAGGCTGAGAGCCCTTGAAATGTTCCCGCGTACCCGCACACCCGCACACCTGCTCGGGCGCGCCGAAATGACTCACAGGCTCTGAGCTCGGCGCCACAATGCGCCATGCTGACCCTGCCCCCCTTCTTCGCCCCCGCCGGCTTCGATGATGCTGACGCCGCGCTGGAGCGCGTGTTGGCGATCTACCAGGGCAGTACTGCCCACCTGAGGCAATGGCTGCAGCGCTTTGTGTCAGGCGAGCCGCTGCCCGGGCGCGTACGGGCTTTCTACCCGGTGGTGAGGGTGCGTACGCAGACCGTGGCACGCACCGACTCGCGCATCGCCTACGGCTTCGTGGCCGGTGCGGGCATCTTCGAGACCACGATCACGCGCCCGGACCTGTTTGCCGGCTACCTGCGCGAGCAGTTCCGCCTGCTGCTGTCCCACCACGGCGTCGCCCTGGAGGTGGGCACCAGTGCGCAGCCCATCCCGGTGCACTTTTCTCTCAGCGAGGCCGATCACCTGGAAGGCGAACTCGGCCCGCAGCGGCGGCAGCAACTGCGCGATCTGTTCGACCTGCCGGACCTGGCGGCCATGGACGACGGTATCGCCAACGGCACGCACGAGAGCGCGCCGGGCGAAGCGCAGCCCTTGTCGCTGTTCACCGCGCCCCGGGTGGACTACTCGCTGCACCGCCTGCGCCATTACACCGGCACCGCACCCGAGCACTTCCAGCACTTCGTGCTGTTCACCAACTACCAGTTCTACATTGACGAGTTCGTGAAGCTGGGGCGCTCGCTGATGGAGGTGGCGCCGGGTCAGGAGGCTGAGCATGCGGATCTGCCGGACACCGGCTTCGCCGCCTTTGTCGAGCCCGGCAATGTGGTGACTTACCGCCGCGGCACCGACGGACTGGCCCCCGCCTCGCAGGGCACGCCGCCCCCGCGCCTGCCGCAGATGCCGGCTTACCACCTGGTACGCCCGGATGGACTGGGCGTGACCATGGTCAACATCGGCGTGGGGCCGGCCAACGCCAAGACCATCACCGACCACATCGCCGTGCTGCGCCCGCACGCCTGGATCATGCTGGGGCACTGCGCGGGCCTGCGCAACACGCAGCAGCTCGGCGACTACGTGCTGGCCCACGGCTATGTGCGCGAAGACCACGTGCTGGACGAGGAACTGCCGCCCTGGGTGCCGATTCCCGCGCTGGCCGAGATCCAGGTCGCGCTGGAGCAGGCGGTGGCCGAGGTGACGCAGCTGTCGGGCTTCGATCTGAAGCGGGTGCTGCGCACGGGCACCGTGGCCTCCACCGACAACCGCAACTGGGAGCTGCTGCCGCACCCGGGCCCTGAGCGCCGCTTCAGCCAGAGCCGGGCCGTGGCGCTGGACATGGAAAGCGCCACCATCGCGGCCAACGGCTTTCGCTTCCGCGTGCCCTACGGCACGCTGCTGTGTGTGAGCGACAAGCCGCTGCACGGCGAGATCAAGCTGCCGGGCATGGCCAACAGCTTCTACCGCGAGCGCGTGGACCAGCACCTGCGCATCGGCCTGCGCACCGTGGCTCTGCTGCGCCGCCAGGGGCTGGAGCAACTGCACAGCCGCAAGCTGCGCAGCTTCGCGGAGGTGGCGTTCAGGTAAGGCGGGGCAGGCGTCCGATTTGTCCTGGTTTCCCGGCGTGCAGTTGCCCCCAGGGCTCAGACGCCCCAGCGGGGCATCAGGCGCACGGCATTACCCCGCTCGATGGCACGCAGATCTGTGGGCGAGAAGCCGAACAACCGCAGGCCTTTGACGTGGTCTGCGCCGGTGCGATACGGGTAATCCGAACCCAGCAGGATCTGCGAGGGCTTGACCAATTGCGTCAGCGCGGCCAGCGCCCCTGGGTGGGCTGACCACGCTGTGTCGTAATAAAAGCGTTGCAGTTCGTGCATCACCCCCAGCGGCACGCGCGTGGCCATCCTGGGGTCGAGTACCGGCACCTTCATCAAGCGTTCGGTGAGGAAAGGCAGGGTACCTCCCGCATGGGAGAAGATGAAGCGCACGTTCGGACAACGGGCCGCCGCTCCTGAGAACACCAGGTCGGTGATGGTGCGGGTGGTGTCGGTGCCGAACTCGATCACGGTGGGGGCGATGTCCTTGAGCAGGTTTGCACAGCAGTTGGCCAGGGTGGGGTGCGTGTAGAGGATCGCGCTGCGGCGGTTCAACTCGTCCAGCACTGGCGCGAACTGCGGGTGGCCGAGCCACTTGTCGCCGTAACTCGTGAGCAACCCGATCCCGTCAGCCTTGAGGACGTCCAGGGCGTATTCGAGTTCTCGCAGACTGGCATCGATGCTTTGCAGCGGAAGCATGGCAAAGGAGCCGAAACGTCCGGGATGATCGGCGCCCAGACGTGCCGCCCACTCGTTGCTTTCGCGGGCAATACGTGTCGCGTCCGTGGGGCTGGCAAAGCTCACCTGAGGTTGTGTCACCGACAGGATCGAGGTCTTCACGCCCGCCTTGTCCATGTCGTCGAGGGTGCGCGCCACGGACCAGTTGCGGATGAGGGGTGCATCCTGCCCCACCTTGGCCAGTTCTGCCACGTATGCGGGAGAGAACAGGTGGTGGAGTGTCGATCCGATCCTTTATTGCGGAGGTTTCGTCTGCCGCCTGACCCTCGGAGGCCGTTAACGCAATGCCCATTCCGAGACCCAGCGCCGCGGTGAGAAACCCGCGGCGTGGCCGGTGGCAGATGCAAGCAAGGGAATGAGAGGTTTGCGCTGCGTTCATGAATGGCCAGAGTTGAGCGGGAACGAGGGGTTCCTTCACAGTCGCTACAGCACGTGGTCACAGCTGGCGCCTGAGCCGGGCATGGCCTGGTAATGTTGCGGAAAGAGCACCTGGACCACCCCACGGTGGCCGGCATAGGCGTAGCAGCTGTTGACCTTGACAGGCACCCCTTGTCCGTTGAGTTTCGGCGGGCGTGAGCGAAGAACCGGCGACAGCGCCTGCATCGCCGTGGTGGCCATGGGGATCAGCAGTTCGGCCAGGTGGGTGCAGCTTGCGGCGCCGCCGAGCCTTTCCTTGACCACGCGTGACCAGCCGGGCCCGATGGTGGCGCCCCGCAGGCCTGTCAGCGTGGCTGATGCTTCCTTGCAAACGGCAAACGGCGTGGTGTCAGATGACGCCTGGGCATCGTGCACCATCAGCCGGTCGTCGATGACCAGGCGTACGGACAGGTCATGCAGATGTTCACCGGCAGGTGTGGCCTCGGTCTGCAGCGGTCTGACCACGTCATGGGACTTGGTGTCCACCACACGGCCCTCGATGTCCAGCAACCCGTCCCCGCGCTTGAACGCCCGCATCTCGATGCGACGCAAGTGAAGTTCCTCTCGTTCGACCGGCTGGGGCAGGGGCATGGTCGGGGCCTGATGGAAGGTGCGGTTGGGCTCAGTTGGCCTTGATGTTGGCGTCCTTGATGACCCGCTCCCACAAGGCAATCTGGTCTTCGATGAACTTCATCGTGTCCGCGGGTGATGAGGCGACGATGGTCGCACCAATCTCGGCCATCTTTTCCTTGATCTCTGGCATCTCGCACACCTTGCGGACAGCGTTGCTCAAGCTGTCCAGCGTGGCTTGCGGGGTACCGGCAGGCGCGAGCAGGGAATAGAGGGTGCCGGACTCGAACTTGGGCAGGAACTCGGACATGGTCGGCAGGTCGGGAAAGGCCGGGGAACGCGTGGAGGTGGTCACGGCCAGCGCGCGCAACTTGCCGCTCTTGACGTGGGGCATCACCGAGGAAGGGCTGGCGAAGTAGAGGTCGACCTGGCCGCCGATCAAGTCCACCTCGGCAGGGCCGCTGCCCTTGTAAGGGACGTGGATCAGGTTCAGATTGGCCAAGCGCGCCAGCAATTCGCCGCTCAGATGCGGCAGCCCGCCCAGGCCGCTGGAGGCATAGGTCAGGCCCTTGGGCTGAGCCTTGGCGTAGGCCAGGAACTCCGGGACATTCCTGACGGGTGTCTTGGCGTTGACCACCAGCATCAGAGGCGAGGTGGCGATGAGCGAGACCCCGGAAAAGTCCTTGACCGAGTGGTACGGCAGTTTGACGAGGCCCGGGTTGACCACATGGCTGCTCGTGGCCAGGACCAGGGTCCTGCCATCTGGAGCGGCCTTGGCCACCATGTCGGTACCGATGGTGGTGGCGCCGCCGGGCCTGTTTTCCACGACCACCGATTGATTGAGCACCTGCTGCAGCTTGGCGCCGACCATGCGCGCCACGATGTCGCCCCCGCCGCCAGCAGCCAGGGGCACGATGATGCGGATGGGCGCACTGGCTTGCGACCAGACCGACCCGCCGCTGGCCATGAGACCGAGGCAGGCAGCGATCTTCAAGAAGGTCTTGCGCGGCATCGCAGGGGTAGACATGGGGGACCTCATGGGGTGATGGAGGGGTCAGGGGTTCCGGGCGCCGGATGGTGTTTGCTGGGCCGAGTCGCTACGCAGGTGCTCTCGCAACTCGGCCCAGCCCTCTTCGATGTGCGCGCGCACGGCCTGCGCCGCGCTGTCGACATCGCCGCTGACCAGATAGGTGAGCAGCTGCCGGTGCTCCAGACCGGCCCGCTGAGCGCGGCCTTGCAAGGTGTTGATCACATCAAATGGGTACTTGGCCCACAGCACTTGCACGAAGTGAAGGGTCTGGGGTTGTTGGGCCAGTTCGTACAGGTGCCGGTGAAAGCGGTAGTTGATGCCGCGCATGAGCATTCGGTCACCGCTGGAAATGGCACTTTCAAATTCATCTTCCAGAGCGTTGAGTTCGGCGATATCGCCGTCGGTCAATCGAAGTATGGCGGCTCGAACCAGGCGCTCCTCAAGCAAGACGCGCAAACCCACCACGTCGTCTGAGGTGTCAATGTCGAACGCCGAGACCTGCGCGCCGTGGTGTGACTCGCGGGTGACATAGCCCTCCGCCTCCAGCAACTTCATCGCTTCGCGCACGGGGGTGATGCTCAGCGACAGATACGCTGCGATCTCGGCTTGCTTCAGGCGCTGACCTCGCTCGAAGCGCCCACTGATGATGGCTTCGCGCAGGTAGTCGGCGACGAAATCCTCTTTGGTGCGGTACCGCATGGACTTGCGTGGGACGGCTTGCCTTCTGTAGAATGCATTGTGCAATTTGCATCATACAACTGTCAACATCCCCCCCCCGAGTGAGGATTTCCGTGAGCAGCGATCAAGGCCAACTGGACAACGCGCCCGTTCAAGGGCGTATCACCGATGCCGCCGTGGAGGCCGCCAGGAAGATGATCGGGCAGCGTCTGCGCCCTGAAGGTCCCTACCTGCAGGACGTGACCGAGGACACGATCCGCAATTTCTGCAACGGGGTGGGTGACCTCAACCCCCTCTACCGTGACGCCGAATACGGCCGCAACAGCCGCTACGGTTCGGTGATCGCGCCCCCGATGTTCCCCATGGCCTACGGCTGGATCGGCCGCACCCGGTGGGGACTGCCGGGCGTCCACGGGTTCTACGCCGGCAACGACTGGGAACTGTTCCGACATCTGCGTCCGGGTGATCGCATCACCTGCGACGAGAGGGTGGTGGGTGTGGAGGAGCGCAACAGCGAGTTCTCGGGTCGTCTGGTCATCCAGTTTGTGGAAGCTCAGTTCTTCAACCAGCGTGATGACCTGGTGGCGCGGGTGCTGGGTTGGTGCACGCGGCATGAGCGGGCGGCTGCCAAGGAAAAGGGCAAGTACAAGGACATCCAGAAGCACGAATACACGGACGCTGAACGCGAGGAGATCGACCATCTCGTCCTGAACGAGGACAAGGTGATCTGTGGCCGCAACATTCGGTACTGGGAAGACGTCAACGAAGGAGATCTCTTGCCGCGCATCGCAAGGGGTCCGCTGTCCATGATGGATACCATGGGTTTCCTGGTGGGCTGCGGACGCGGCCACGCGCATGGCGTCTTGCTCAAGGATGCTGTGCGCCACCCGGGCCACTTCTTCCGTAACCCGGAAGCCGGTGGTGGCGTGGAGTACACCGGCATTGGCCACCACAGAGAGTCGGTGGCCCGGGACGTCGGGGTTCCCGGCGTGTACGACTATGGCCCGCAGCGCTCGTCGTGGTTGGCCACCTTGGTCACCAACTGGATGGGCGATGCGGCCGTGCTCAAGCGCGTACGGACCGAGCTGCGGCGCTTCAACACCATGGGTGACACCACATTTTGCCAAGGCCGTGTCAAGCGCAAGTACATCCAGGACGGGCATGCGTTGGTGGATTTGGAGGTATGGGGCCAGAACCAACGGCAGGAGCTGACCGCTCCCCACGGCGCGGCCACGGTCATCCTGCCCTCACGGGATGTCAACACCCGGGTGACGCGCGATGGCTCCGGGGTGGACCTTGGTTTTGCCAGGCACGTGCCCTCCTCCTCATGAAGCTGGGGCTTGAAGGCCGGCTGGCCGTTGTGACCGGGGCCAGTGCAGGCATCGGCCGCGAGGTGGCGCGCGCCCTGGCCGCTGAGGGCGTGCGCACGGTGCTCGTGGCGCGGCGCGAGCCCCTGTTGCAACGCCTGGCCGAGGAAATCTGCGCGGCGGGGCACCCGGTGCCGCGGGTGCTGCCGCTGGACCTCTATGACAGGGGCAGTGCGCAGCGCGTGGTCGACTGTCTGGCGAGCCTGGGGCCGGCTGACATCCTCATCAATGACGCGGGCGGGTCACGGCCATTGCCGGTGGATGCGAGCGATGAGGCCTGGGATGAGTCGTTTGCCATCAACTTCACCGCCTTGCGCAAGTTGGCGCAAGGCTTGATGCCCCCAATGATGAGCCGGCGCTGGGGGCGAATCATCAACATCACCGGGTCGACGGAACCGTCTGGCGTGAACGCCGCCAACGCCGCCAAAGCTGCGGTGCATGCCTGGGCCAAGGGGCTGTCCAGAAAGATCGGTGAACACCAGATCACCATCAACTCCATCACGCCGGGGCGCATTCACAGCGAGCAGATCGACCAGAAGCTGTTTCCCACTCGGGAGTCGCAAGAAGCCTTTGCGAGAGAAAACATTCCCCTTGGCTACTTCGGTGACCCACAAGACGTGGCCCATCTGGTGGTCTTTCTGTGCAGTGAGCGTGCCCGCTACATCACGGGCCAGCGCATTTGTGTGGACGGTGGCCTTCACCGGGCTGTGGTGTGACCTCGGGCGCCGCCCTTGACAGACCGCTGCACGGCCTTCGGGTGCTGGAGCGGGCCACAGGCGTGGCCGCTCAGTACTGTGGGCGGCTGCTTGCGGTGCTGGGGGCTGAAGTCACCAAGGTGGAGCCGCCCGGTGGGTGCGTGTCAAGGCGGGTGCCACCCCTGCTGCACACCGCGGATCAACGGCACTCCAGCGTGCTGTTCGAGTACTTGAACGTTGAGAAGCGCTCCGTGACATTGCGTGACGACGATGAGCAGGGTCAGCGTGGTCTTGCGACGCTTCTGGAGCGCGCAGATGTGTTCGTGGACGACACTCCGGTTCCCCGACGAGAGGCGCAGGGGCTGGATCCAGACGCGGTCTGCTCGCGATACCCGCACTTGGTGTATTTGTCCGTTCTGCCCTTTGGGGCGTATGGTCCGTTGCGAGACTTTGTGGGCAGCGAGATCGCGTTGTTCCACAGTGCCGGCGAGGGGTATCTGATGCCCAACGGCTTGGCCCTGGAGAAGTTTCCCGATCGCCCCCCCGTCAAGATCTATGGGCACTTTGCAGAGATTGTGGGGGGCACCTCGGCAGCGGGTGCAGCCATCGTCGCCGCCTTGGCGCAACTCGATGGCAAAGGGCAGTTCGTGGACGTCTCGGTGCAGGATGCCAATGTTGCCATCGGGTGCTTTGCCCTTCAGCGGCTTGGCGACGGTGTGGTGGAAAACCGCCATGCGAGATCCTTCAAGTACGGCGGCGTCTTGGAATGCCAGGACGGACATGTGGAGCTCCTGGTTCTGGAGCAGCATCAGTGGCTGGGCCTGATGGCACTGATGGGCCATCCGGCCTGGGCTGCTGAGTTCATCGACCCCATGGAGCGGGGCAGGCGAGGGTCTGAAATCAACCGGTACCTTCGCGCCTGGGCATTGCAGTGGACTGTGGCCGATCTGGTTCGTAGCGGGCAAGCGGCCAAGGTGCCGATCGCCCCTTACAACGACGCCCCCGGGGTGCTGAATTCCCCCCAGAACCTGGAGCGCGGCGTGTTCACGCAGGCCACTTTCGAAGGCATGGCACGAGAGGCGATGATGGTTGCGCCCTTCAGGTTCCCGGCACAGCCCTTGAAGGCGAACTCGCCGGCGCCCGCCGCAGGCGCGCACAACGCGGTCGTCTTTTCGCAGGAGGCACCATGAGCAGCGGCGCTGCGCAGGCGCCCCGAGGCCCCTTGGCTGGCATGCGAGTACTTGACTTCACCTTGCACGCGGCAGGTCCTTTTTGTACCCACCTCCTGACCATGCTCGGCGCGCAATGCATCAAGATTGAAACGGCAGCAAGGCCTGACATCTTTCGCAAGCCCCATCCTGTGTACGGACGCATGGAGTCCGCCACCTTTGACCAGGTCAATGCCGGGAAGAAGTCCATCCGTCTGAATCTCAAGGATCCGCGAGGCGTTGAACTGGCCAAGAAGCTGGTGGCCATCAGCGACATCGTGGCAGAGAGCTTTCGACCTGGCGTCATGAAGCGCTTGGGATTGGACTATGACTCCTTGAAGGCCATCAAGCCTGATCTGGTCATGGTGTCCGTCTCGGCGGCAGGCCAATCCGGTCCCGATTCGCGGCATGCTGGCTATGCCCCCTTGTTTGGATCGGGGGGGGGGCTGGGGCACCTGACGGGGTATCGCGATGGTCCCCCCGTGGAGGTGCGGCATGTGATGGACCACAGCACCGGTTTGGCAGCAACTGCGGGTGTGCTGGCTGCTTGCTACCGCAAGAAACGAACGGGGCAAGGGCAGCATGTCGACGTGGCGGCATCGGATGTGGCCATGTCATTCATTGGGGATGCGCTTCTCGAGGCGGCGTTCAAAGGCGCCGCCCCGTCGCGCAAAGGCAACGAGATGCCGGGCTACGCACCCCACAACGTCTACCCATGCAAGGGAGACGATCAGTGGGTTGCCATCGCGGTGCAGACCGACGCGCAGTGGCAGGCTTTGCTTGAGGTGGTCGAGCAAGCCCATCGGTGGGGCTCGCCAGAGCGCTTCGCCAGTTTTCAGGACCGTTGGAACCGGCGCGAAGAACTGGATACGCTGATGGCCCGTTGGACAGCGTTGCAGGATCGGGATGACCTGGTGCGCCGCCTGCAGGGCGTGGGCGTGTCGGCCTTTGCCTCGTGGTCCTCTGAAGATGTGGCTGCGAGCGCCCATTTGAATGCGCGCGGCGTGGTCATGGAACTGCCAGGATTGAAAGGCCGCAAGGTGGTGGGCGCACCTTGGCGGTTTCACGGAACTCCGGCCCAACTGAGCGGCACCACCCCTGCACTGGGTGAGCACACCCAAGAGGTGTTTGTGGGCTTGCTGGGCCACGATGAAAAGAGCCTTCAGGCCCTGATCGATGAGAAGGTGATTTGGTGATGAGGACCGAGCCATGAGTGACACCTTGTACCTGGTGCTGGACATGATCAACGACCTGGTCCACCCGCAGGGCCCCAATGGGAACTCCCCCTACGGCGTGCAATGTCGGGAGCGGCAGATTGTTCAGAAGACAGCGGTTGCCGTACTCAAGGCGCGCGCAGCGGGCGTCCCCCTGGGATTTGTCCGCATCGGGTTCTCGCCGGACTACCGGGAGTGCCCAAGGCAGTCCCCCATCTTCGGGGGTGCCCGCAAGGCTGGCTTGTTCAAGCTGGGTACCTGGGGCTGCGAAGTCCACCCGGACATCGCGCCCGCGCCCAACGACTTCGACATCGTCAAGCACCGCGTCAGCCCGTTTTACAGCACCTCGCTTGAGGCGGTGTTGCGTGCCCAAGGCACGCGCCGGGTGGTGTGCTCCGGCATCTCCACCAATGCCGTGGTTCAAGCCACCGTACGAGAAGGCCATGACCGTGACTACGAGATGGTGGTTCTGGAAGATGCGTGTTGCGCGATGTCGGCAGAAGAGCACGAGTCCGCGGTCAAGACCATGGGGCGCTTTGCACGCTTTGTGAAGGTCGATGAGTTCGACTTTGCCGCTTGAGGGCCCGGCGATGAATCTCACTGACTGGATCGGCCGAACCGAAGCGCTGGCTGATGTCATCGCGCCCACGCCGTTTGCTGCGTTGTCAGCCACGCTGGGGCGGCCCGACGTGGTCCGACCGGCCGATGGGGCGGTGTTGCCGCCGCTGTGGCATTGGTTGTATTTCCTGCCGCTGTACCCCAAGGCTCTGGTCGGCCCTGACGGGCATGCGCAGCGGGGCGGATTTCTGCCGCCGGTGGCCCTGCCCAGGCGCATGTGGGCTGGCAGCCAACTCGAGTTCCTGAGCGAACTGAAGGTCGGCGAGCAAGTGCAGCGCCTGTCCACGATCGAGGACGTGACGCAGAAGAGCGGCAAGTCTGGCACGCTTGTGTTTGTCAAGGTGCGCCATGAAACGTCGCGCCTGTTGGATGGCGAAGTGGTGATCCGGGAGTGGCAAGACATCGTCTACCGTGAGCCAGCCGTATCCCAAGCCCCTGCGCCTGCGCCGCAAGCCGCCCCGCAGGCTTTGGCCTGGCAGCACCAATGGGTGCCCGACGAGGTGATGCTATTTCGATATTCGGCGCTCACCTTCAACGGCCACCGAATCCATTACGACCACCCCTACGTGACGCAGGTGGAGGGCTACCCCGGCCTGGTGGTGCACGGACCCTTGATGGCCACGTTGCTGCTGGAATTGGTGGCGCAGTGCGCGCCTCAGGCCCGGGTGGAGGCCTTTGAATTCCGTGCGATGCGGCCGACCTTCGCCAACCGGGCGCTCTTTTGCTGTGGCCAACCCGATGACGCTGGCCGGCAGGTGGACTTGTGGGTTCGCGACGAGCAAGGTGCGGTGATCATGCAGGCCAAGGCGACCCTCGGAAGCGCGCCATGAGTCACGGGCCGCTGGCGGGCAGGCGGGTGCTCGAACTGGGAACGATGCTGGCCGCCCCCTTCGCCTCGCACATCCTGTCCCAATTGGGCGCCGAGGTCATCAAGATCGAACCCCCGGCGGGTGACCCCACCCGCAGTCTGGTCAGGGGGGGGCCGAGCGGGACCTTCATCGCCTACAGCCACGACAAGCAAAGCCTCGCTTTGGACCTGGGGCTCCCGGAGGGCGCTGACGCGTTTCGCAAGCTCTTGGCCACCGCGGACATCGTGGTGCACAACCTGGCACCCAGGTCGGCACGGCGTCTGGGCGTGACCTATGAGGACTGCATCAAGGTACAGCCTCGATTGGTGTACTGCCACATACGTGGCTACGCGAAGGGCCCGCTGGCCGACGAATTGGCGTCCAACCCTGTGGCCGAAGCTTCCACAGGTGTGATGGAGGCCAACCGCATCAATGGGCGGCCGAGCCGCTTGGGTCCTTCGTATCACGATCAGTTTGCTGGTGCCTACGCGGTCATTGGCATCCTCGCTGCGTTGACCCGCACGCAAGCCAGCCGTCAGACCCATTGCATCGAGGTGGGCTTGTATGAGACGGGGTTGCATGTGGCGGCGCGAGACCTCGTGGGGGTGCAGTTGAAGACCCAGCTGCTGGGCAAGCCTGAGCGTGAGCCCAACGGCGAGTTCAGCATGCCGGGATACGGCGCCTATCAGACATCCGATGGGCGCTGGTTGTACCTGTTGATGCTCAACGATGGACACTGGTTGAAGTTCTGCCAGGCGCTGGGTTTGCCGCAGGCGACGGACGCCTCCTTGGACCGCCTCCGAGACCGAAAGAAGAACCGAGAAAAGGTCGAGGAGATTGTTCGACAGGCCGTGGGCGGACTGACCTTCGCCCAAGCTCGCTCGTGCTTCGGTGCAGTGGGATTCGGTTACACCGAGGTCGTGCCGCTTGAAGAGGTGCTGGATGCGCCACAGGCACGGCAGCCAGGCAAGCTCAGGCAGGTGAGCTTTCGCGGCCTGGCGTTTGATGTCCCTGAGTTTCCCGGCGTTGCCGCATCAGCTGAGCCTTCAGGAGCCTCGCCGCCCCGGGAACTGGGTGAGGACTCGTGGGCGGTACTGCGCTCGGCAGGCCTGAGTGAACAAGAGTGTCATGCCATGGTCCAGTCCGGAGCCATGCAAGGGCCAGATGCCAGCACGTTTACCTGGGCGCCCGCCAAGCCAGCGCCTTGAAACGTTCTGCGCCAGACGCCTTGCCCGCTGGCGCGACCTCAAATCCGGTCGATGGGTGTTTCCGTGATCGCCGTGCCTGCCTGCGCATCGGCCATTGCGAACCGGTCCCCGCAGCGGATGTAGAAGCTCGCACCAAAGCGCGCCACGGGCGCGTAGTCGCGCAGGTTCACGCGCCAGGCCTGCGTATCGATGAGCCCGGCACGCGCGGCCATCCACTGCACCCGGCCGAAGAAAACATAGCGGCTGTCGGTCTCCATCTTCTCGTGCAGCACGCATTCGAAGGCCACCGGCGCCTGTTCGATTCGCGGGGGCCTGACGGTATGCGAGGCCACGGCAGTGAGCCCCACTTCGGTGAGTTCGCTCACGGTGCGGGGGAATGCCTGCCCGCAATCGTGCATCTGCTGGCCCATCGCCTCGTCCGGCAGGTGCACCACGAACTCGCCACTGTCCAGGATGTTGGCTGCGGTGTCCTTGAGTTGGCCGTCCTTCAGACGGTTGATGCTGATCATCACCAGCGGCGGGTCTTCGCCGACCATGTTGAACATGGAGAACGGCGCGGCGTTGACCACACCGCCCGCGCCCACCGTGGTCACCAGCGCAATGGGCCTGGGGATGATCAGACTGGCCATCAGCTTGTAGCGCTGATAGGCCGTGATTGCCTGGAAATCGACTTCGGTCAGACCGCAACCTCCACCTTGGCCTTCTTGGCCACCCCCGTCCAGGTGTCGATCTGTGAACGCACGACCTTGACGAATTCGTCACCCACCACAGGTGTGCGCCTTGGCAGGGTCTGCAGTTCCTCCAGGCGGGCGGCGATGTCCGGCTTGCGCAGGATCTCGGGTACCAGGGCGGTCAGGCGCTGGACGATCGGCGCAGGCAGGTTCTTTGGCCCCGACAGTCCCAGCCACTGCGAACCCGTCATCGAGGGGAAGCCGGCTTCCGCGAAGGTGGGGATGCTGCCCAGCGCCGGCAGGCGGGCCGGAGTGGAGATGGCCAGGGCACGCAACGAGCCCGCCTTGAGTTGGGCCACGTTGGTGGTGACCGGGTCGAACAGGCCGTCAATCTGTCCGCTGAGCAGGTCTTGCATGGCCGGCGCGCTGCCCTGGTAGGGCACGTGGTCGTGCTCGGGCGCCTGGCCCTCGAGCTTGAGCATCTCACCAAACAGGTGGTTGGCCGAGCCGATGCCCGAGGTGCCATAGCGCACCGGCTTGGTCTTGGCCGCGGCCACGTACTGCCCAAGCGTCTGGAAGGGCGACTGCGCGCGCACCAGCAGCACCATGGGGGCTTCCACCAGCATGGCCATGTGCGTGAAGTCGGC
This sequence comes from Betaproteobacteria bacterium, assembly GCA_037127635.1. Lineage (GTDB taxonomy): Bacteria > Pseudomonadota > Gammaproteobacteria > Burkholderiales > Burkholderiaceae_C > Rubrivivax. The sequence goes on from JBAXYD010000012.1 coordinate 87,029, forward strand.
CACCGGGTCGAAAGGCATCGTGGACCTGGTGGCCGTCGCATAGATGTGCACCGAGGCGTGGCTGACCAGCAGCGTGTAGCCGTCCGCAGGCTGCTTGGACACGTAGTCGGTGCCGATGAGGCCGCCCGCGCCGGGGCGGTTCTCCACCACCACGGTCTGGCCCAGCGCCTGCGACAGGTGCGGGGCCATCAGTCGCGAGACGGTGTCCACCAGGCCTCCGGGCGGGAACTGGGCGATCAGGCGCACCGGGCCTCGGGTGGGCCAGGTGGCTGGTTGGGCGCTCACCCAAGCCGGGCTGGACAGGGCAGCAGCTCCTGCTGCGAGCACTTGACGACGCTTCATGATGACTCCTTGATGGCCCAGGTGATTTGGGCCGGGTGGCGGAAAGGGGACGACCTCTCTGAGATGCAGGGCGGTCAGGCTGCACAAAATGTGCCAAGCTGGAACGCGACTTGCTGACTCCGGCGACGCGCCCACCGGCCCCGCAACGGTGCATGCACCGCTTGGGAGCGGCTGCGCTTTCCCCCATAACGGTGCGGTCCACCGCTCGCTGCGGTACCTCTGACCCCAAACCTCCCACAGGAAGCCCTCATGACGACCACCTCACCCGCCTATCCGGCCGCGCTGCCGGACCACGGGCGCTTCCCCTACCAGGCCATCACCCAGCGCGCCCAGGATCCTTGGCCCGGTGGCGCGAGCCTGGCGGTGTACCTGGCGGTCAACCACGAGCACTTCGCCTTCGGTCAGGGCATGGGGGCGATGATCGGCCCGGCCTCTCCGCAACCCGACGTGCTGAACTACAGCTGGCGCGAGTACGGCAACCGGGTGGGGGCCTGGCGATGCCTGGAGCTGCTTGACGAGCTGGAGATGCCGGCCGCCGCCCTGATCAACACGGCCCTGTATGACCATTGCCCCGAACTCGTGCAGGCCTGCGTGGACCGGGGCGACGAACTCGTCGGCCATGGCCACACCAACGCCGAGCGTCAGGGTGGCTGGAACGAAGATGAAGAACGCGGCCTGCTGGAGCGCTGCCGCAGCCTGATGCAGGCCCGCAGTGGGCGCACGCCGTCGGGCTGGCTCTCACCCTGGATCAGCGAGAGCCTGCTCACCCCCGACCTGCTGGCCGAGGCCGGCTACGCCTACACGCTGAACTGGTGCCACGACGACCAGCCCGTGCCCATGCGCACGCGCAGTGGCCGCACGCTGTGGTCCGTGCCCTATCCCCAGGAGCTCAACGACATACCCATGATCGTGGCGCGCCAGATGGACGCCAAGGACTTCGCGCAGATGATCATCGACCAGTTCGACGAGATGCTGGAGCAGTCGCGCCGCCAGCCCCTGGTCATGGGCATCGCGCTGCACCCGTACATCGTGGGCCAGCCCTACCGGCTGCGGCATCTGCGCCGGGCCCTGCAGCACATCCAGCGTGCGCGTGAAGCCGGTGCGGACCGCGTGTGGCTGACCACCCCGGGCGCGGTGTGCGCGCACGTGAGCGCCGCCGCCGCGGCGGGCGCGACATGAGCGCGCCGCCGGTGCGCGTGGGCCTCATCGGCCTGGGCACCATGGGCAGCATCATGGCGCGCGCGCTGCTCGCCCAGGGCCACGAGGTCTGGGGACACGATCCGGTGGCGCGGCTGCGCCAGCGCTGGGCGCGGGCCGGCGTGCGCACGCCAGGATCCAATGGCGAGGTGGCGCGCCACGCGCAGGTGCTGATCCTGTCCCTGCCCAGTGCAGACGCCCTGCGTTCGGTGGTGCAGGAATGTGCGCTGGTCGCGCCCGCCCAGCGGGGGCAGATCGTGATGGAAACCAGCACCCTGCCGCTGGCTGACAAGCTCTGGGCCGCCCGCGAACTCAGGCGGCAAGGCCGGGTGATGCTGGACGCCCCCATCAGCGGCACGGCCACCCCCAGCCCCGAGACCACCTGGATCATGTACCTCAGCGGCCCCGTGGCGGCCTGCCGGCAGGCCGCGAGGCTGGCCCGGGCCTTCACGCTGAGCGCTCCAAGGGTGGGGCCCCTGGGCAGCGGCATCAAACTCAAGATCGCGGCCAATCACCTGGTGGCCGTGTACAACGTGGCCTGCGCGGAGATGGTCGCGCTGTGTCAGGCCATGGGCCTGGACCCCCAGGTCGCCCTGCAGCACATGGGTTCCAGCCCCTACATCGGCACCGGTCTGATGCGTCTGCGCATGCCCATGATGATCCAGCGCGAGTACCTGCCTGCGACGATGAAGATCGAGCTTTGGCAGAAGGACATGCAGGTCATCGGCGACATGGCGCGCGCGGCCCGATGCCCCACGCCGCTGCTCAACGCCTGTTCTGCGGTCTACACCGCGGCCATGGCGCAGGGCCTGAACGAACACGACACCGCTGCGGTGTCCGAGGTCTTGGCTGCCTCCACCCGCGCTGGACTGCCTGGCGCGGGTCAAGGCCGCAGGGCGGCGCGCTCGCACACCCCCTAGCGGCTGCCGGTGCCGAAGGCGCAGGTGATGTCAGGCGCAGGTGCCGTCGTCGGCATCTGCAGCGCTTCGGTTCATCCCCGGGCCTGCAGCGCGCCCCAGACGCGCTCGCTGGTCAGCGGCATCTGCAGACCCAGCGCCACCTCGCGCGGCACGCCGGCGCTGATCAGCGCGTCCAGCACCGCGTTCACCACCGCGGGCGTGGCGCCGATGGTGCCGAGTTCACCCACGCCCTTGGCCCCCAGCAGGTTGGTCGTGCAGGGCACGCTGGTGTCAAAGGCGGTCTTGAAGCCGAGGAAGCCATCGGCGTGCGGCAAGGCGTAGTCCATGAAGCTGGCGGTGAGCAGCTGGCCCGATTCGTCGTACACGATCTGCTCGCACAGTGCCTGGCCGATGCCCTGCACCGCGCCGCCCTCCACCTGGCCCTGCACGATCTGCGGGCTGACGACGCGGCCGATGTCGTTCACGCCGGCGTAAGCCACCACGGCCACCTCGCCGGTGTCGGCGTCCACCTCCACTTCGCACACGTGGCAGGCGTTGGGCCAGCTGGGCGCGCCTGCGGTGGCGTCGCCAGAGACGGTGATACGCCCGGCCTCCTGGCGCGCGGCCAGGTCGAACAGGCCCATCTCCAGGTCGGTGCCCACCACGCGGAACTGCCCGGCCTCGTAGATCAGGTCAGTCGCGGGCACCTCCATGGCGTGCGCGGCCAGGTCCTTGGCGTGGTCCACGGTGCGTTCGCTGGCCACGCGCACGGCCCCGCCGCCGGTGAACAGCGAGCGGCTGCCCGCGCTGCCGAAGCCGGTGGCGCGGTCGGTGTCACCCTGCAGGATGCGGATGCGGTCGATGGGCACGCCGAAGGTGTCCACCGCCAGCTGCGCGTAGCTGGTGGCGATGCCCTGACCCATGGGCATGGTGGCCGAGGTCAGTTCGATGATGCCGTCGGCGCGCACGTCCACCTTCACGGTCTCGGACAGCGCGTTGCCGCCGGTCCACTCCAGGAAGGTGGTGACGCTGCGCCCGCGCAGCCGGCCGCCAGCCCCCGATTGCACGGCCCGCGCGGCGTAGCCGGCCCAGTCGCCCAGCGCCAACCCCTGATCCAGGATCTTCTCGAACTCGCCGCTGTCGTACACCTGCCTGGCGGCGTTGGTGTAGGGCATCTGCTGCGGCCGTACCAGGTTGCGCCGGCGCAGCTCGGCGGGGCACATCCCCATCTGTTGGGCCGCAGCGTCCATCAGGCGCTCCACGATGTAGATGGCCTCCGGGCGGCCGGCGCCGCGGTAGGCGCCCGCGGGCGTGGTGTTCGTCATCACCGCGCTGATGTGGAAGTCGATGACGGGGATGTCATAGACGCTGGTGGCGACAAACGGCCCCAGCACCATGGGGATGGCGCAGCCCGTAGGAGTGGCGTAGCCGCCGACGTTCGCCCAGGAACGGTGGCGCATGGCCAACACGCGGCCTTGGGCGTCCAGGGCCAGCTCGGCCCGAGTGAACATGTCGCGCCCATGCACCGAGGCGGTGAACTCCTCCAGCCGCTGCCCGCGCCAGCGCACCGGGCGCTGCAGGGCGCGCGCGGCGTGGGCCACCACCAGGTCTTCCGGGTACAGGCCGGTCTTCATGCCGAAGCCGCCCCCCACATCACCCACCTGCACGCGCACCTGCTCCTTGGTCAGGCCCGGCAGGTGGCCGGCGATGCCGTCGCGCACGGCGGTGGGCATCTGGCTGGACAGCGTGACCAGCAGCCGGCCGGTGTCTGCTTCCGGTTCGGCCATCACCACGCGCGGCTCGATGGAGGCCGGTGCCAGGCGCTGGTTCAGAAGATCCAGCTTCACGGTGTGGGCGGCGGCGTCGAAGGCGGCGGCGCACGCGGCGGCGTCACCGTGCCGCATCTCGGCGGCCACGTTGTCAGGGGCCTGTGCGCACACCTGCGGCGCGCCTGCGGACGTGGCGGCGTGCACGTCCGTCACGGCCGGCAGCACGTCGTAGTCGATCAGCACGGCCTCGCTGGCTTCCACCGCGGCTTCGCGCGTCAGCGCCACCACGGCCACCACGGCCTCCCCTACGAAGCGCACTACCTCGTGGGCCAGGGCGCGGCGCGGCGCGCTGGCGGCCGGCGTGCCATCCGGTCGCTTGAAGTTGGGCGGCGGCGCCGGCATGGGCTTGACGCCCGCTGCAGCCAGTTCCGCCCCGGTGTACACCGCCAGCACGCCGGGCAGGGCCAGAGCCTCGGTGGTGTCCACCGACAGGATGCGGGCGTGGGCGTGGGGCGAGCGCACGAAGACCAGGTGGGCCAGGCCTTCGCGCTGCAGGTCGTCGGTGTAGCGGCCCTGGCCGGCCACCAGCGTCGGGTCTTCGATGCGGCGCACGGTGTGGCCGCTGCCAAAGCGCAGGGCATCCAGGCCGGCGGTGGAAGGGGTGGAGGCGGGGGCGTTCATGCGCGTACCTCCTGGGCGGTGGTGTCGGGGGCGCCGGCTGAGGCCCTCATCGCTTGCGCGGCCTCCCGCACAGCGGCCACGATGTTGACGTAGCCCGTGCAGCGGCACAGGTTGCCTTCCAGCGCGTGGACGATCTGCGCGTCCGTCGGGTCGGGCGTCACCGCCAGCAGGCCAGCAGCAGCCATCAGCATGCCGGGAGTGCAGAAGCCGCACTGCAGGCCGTGGCAGTTCATGAAGGCTTCCTGCAGGGGGTGCAGCGGGCTGCCCGCACCTGCGGTGGCGCCGGGTGCTGGAGCCGCGGCGCTGGCATAGGCGCCTGAGGCCAGGGCCGGCAAGCCCTCCACCGTGGTCACCTGTCGGCCTTGCACCTGAAGCGCCAGCACGCTGCAACTCTTCACCGGCTGGCCGTCCACCAGCACGGTGCAGGCGCCGCATTGGGCGGTGTCGCAGCCCACGTGGGTGCCGGTGAGTTGCAGGGGGCCGCGGATCAGGTCCACCAGCAAGGTGGTGGCCGCCACCTCGGTCAGGGTGGGTTTGCCATTGATATCGATTTGCACGCTGGGCATGGGGGTCGGGTCCTTGCATGCGGGCGTTGCGCCGGAGGGCGCCGCTGCCCGGTTGCTTGATTGTGGGGGGCTGCTGGCCCGTCAGGCAGTTTTCCACGATCTCGACGGCGCTGCCGCCGGTCAGGAATGCACAGTTCAGGCCGGTGTGCGGCGGGGCAGTGTGGAAGCTTCCTCGCCCAGGTCCCAGTACAGACCGGCCATGAGTTCCAGCGCCTGGCGTACCACCGGCGCCAGGAGGTGCTCGTCTGGCGCGTGCTGCGAGCACGCGGCGTAGCTGTGCGGCACCCACACCGTGGGCAGGCCCAGCAGTTCGGCAAACACGTCATTGGGCAGAGAACCGCCCAGGTTGGGCAGCAGCACCGGGGGCGTGCCCGTGGTGCGCTCGATGCTGCGCTGGGCAAAGCGCACCCAGGGGTCGTCCGGGTCCAGCCGCGTGGCATGCATCACGGTGGGCTCGCCCATCTCGATATCGCCAAAGCCGTGGGCCGCCAGGTGCGCCTGCACGTGTTCGCGCAGTCGCGCAGTGTCGGTGCCCACCACAAATCGCATGTGCATGGTGGCCTTGGCCGTGTGCGGGATGGCGTTGACGGGGAAGTCCGGGTTGCCGGTGCGGTAGGCCAGAACCTCCAGCGTGTTCCAGGCAATCACGCGCTCGGCCGGCGTCAGCCCGGGCTCGCCCCAGTCCGGGTCCACCTCCGGGTCCCCGGGGTCGCCGCCGAAGACCAGGCCCTTCAGGGCGGACCGCACGTTCTCGGGGATGGACGGCGGGCGCAGGGCCTCCACCAGAATCCGGCCGCGCCCGTCCACCAGACTGGCGATGGCGTTGGCCAGCACCACGCCGGGGTTGCGCAGCAGGCCGCCCCAGTTGCCAGAGTGGTGGCCGCCCTCACGGCAGGTGAGGCTCAGATCGAAGTTGGCCACCCCACGCGAGCCCAGGAAGAGCGTGGGCCGGTCGCGCTTCATGCGCGGGCCGTCGCTGGCGATCAGCACGTCAGCCGCCAGGGCGGTCCGCTGCGCGGCGCAGAAGGTGGCCAGGCCGGGCGAGCCCGTCTCCTCCCCCGTCTCGATGAGCCATTTGACGTTGAAGCCCAGTGCCTGGCCGGCGGCCTGCCGCACGGCCAGCACCTGGGCCAGGGCCGCGAGGTTGATGCTGTGCTGGCCCTTGTTGTCGGCCGTGCCGCGTCCGTACAGGCGCTCACCGTCGGCTGTCAGCGCCCAGGGGCCGCCGCCTTTTGTCCAGGACTTGTCCTGCCCGCGGATCACATCCCCGTGGCCGTACACCAGCACGGTGGGCAGCGCCTGCGATTCCATGCGCTGCGCCACCAGCAACGGGCCGTAGGGCGGCTCGGGGTTGGGGTGCACCTGGCTGGTGAAGCCCAGAGCCGCCAGGCTGGGCGCGATCTCGTCCTGGAGGTAGGCGTGCAGCGCCGGGCCCGAGGCCGGGTCCTGGCTTTCGGTGCGGATGGCCACGCGGCGGGCCAGGTCGCGCACGAAGTCGCCGCTGTCGAAGTGCTGCTGGGCGGCAGCGACGGCGGCGGCCCGGCCGGCGGCCGGTATGGAGGCAGTTGTATTCATCAGCGGGGGCTCATGGGCGGGCAGCGTTCAAGCCGAACCGTTCGCCCTGAGCCTGTCGAAGGGCTTCGACTGGCTCAAGCGAAACCGTTCGCCCTGAGCCTGTCGAAGGGCTTCGACAGGCCTGTCCTGAGCGAAGTCGAAGGGCTCAGCCCGAACGGGGTCCAAAGCGGTCCGGCGGCGTTAGCGGGGTCCAAGCACAGGGATGCAGGTTCAATCTTCGGACTTGCCCAGCAGCTCGAAGTGCTCCACGGACGGCGGCGCGGCGAAGAACGGCCCGACGATGGCGCGCCACTCGGGGAACAGCGGGCCGCCCCGAAAGCCCACGGTGTGGTCTTCCAGGGTGTCCCAGAAGATCATCAGCACGTAGCGCTCGGGGCTCTCGATGCCCTTGTTCACCTTCCAGCCCTGAAAGCCCTTGGCGCGGTTGGCGACGGTGGTCAGGCCGCGCTGGATGGCCTCGTCGAAGGCGGCCTGCTGGCCGGGGTGGATGCGGATGTCGGCAAGTTCAAGGATCATGGGGGCTCTCGGGGGTGAGGGGTTTCAGAAGAGGGGTCAGAGCGGGTGGGCGTGCGGCGTGGCGGCGTGCCGCTTCAGCACCACGGGCCGGCCGCCGTGGCGGCGCTTGCTCATCCAGGCGGCCAGCGCGGAATCCAGGTAGTCGGCATGGCCGGGGAACCAGCGCGCCAGTTCGTCGGCGAAGGAGCGCACCACGTCGCAACGCCCGAAGGCGGCGTGCAGTGCCTGCACCTCCTCCAGAGACTGCAGCACCGCCGCATGTTCCTTCTGGTGGCAGTCGCGCGGTGGAAAGCCGGTCTCCTCCATCCAGGCGTCCTCGGTGCCGAAGTGCCGACGGGCATGGGCCTCGAAGGCAGCCAGGTGCTGGCCCAGTTCCGCGTCGGGGGCGGTATGCAGCTGCCCCACGAGCTCGGCGAATTCACGGTGCTCGGCGTCCATCTCGGGGTAGCCGAGCAGAAGGGCGTCGCTCCATTGCAGCGTCGGCGCAGGGGTAGGGGTCATGGCGCGGTGGGGCAATTCCAGGCTTTTGACATGATGGTACCGCTGGCTGCGGTGGCGGCCGCTGTCACTCTGCCGCTCCTTGCGAGCCGGGGACCGGGCTGGGGCTTGGCACGAAAGGTCGTTTGCGGACAACGTCTTGGCTCACCACCACCATGGCGTTGTCGGACCAGTCTTCCAGGGCACGCAAGATCCAGGTGGCCACGAGGCTGACATCGATGGGATGCATCCGTAAGTACACGATGCCGATGGGTGGCGGCACCCCGAACCTGAACACCAGATCACCGAAGTCCGAGTCGAAGGTGACCAAGACGCGCTGCGCCTCTCTTGCCAGAGCGAGCACCCCGCGGTCGTCCAGACTGGGCGCCAGTGTTGCGATCGAAGCGACGTCATGCCCGGCCTCCGCCACCTCCCGCGCACCGCGCGCGGACAGGTTCTCGTCGAACAGCAGGCGCATCGATCAGCGACTGAATTCGGCGGCCTTGGCCTTAAGGATGAACAACTCGTCAGCCATGCACTCCTGAACGAAAGCGTAAACCGCCTGCAGGTCTTGCGCCTTCAGATGAGGGTATTCCTCCAGGATGCGTTCGTCCGACCAGCCAGAGGACTTCAGCTCGAGGATGAAGTCCACGCCGATTCGCGTGCCGGCTATGCGTGGCCGGCCGAACAGCGTGTCGGGCGTGGTGATGATCTTGCCGTGCCAGTCCATAGCTCATCCTAAAGCCAGCTTCCAGCCAGATAGGCCTGAAACCCCCTGAGGTAAGCGCAAGCTCACATCTTGCAACCACGCCCCGGATCGGCCAGGGCCTTGACGGCCACGCCCGTGACGACGTTGTAGTTGCCCTTGACCTCGCGGATGTAGAAGTCCTGGGTGGGGTTGTGTTGGGCGCTCAAGGTGAACTTGCCGCGCGGGCTGTCGATCTGGGCCTTCTTCATGGCGGCGATCAGGGCGTCGCGTTTCTTGTCGTCGCCATTCACGGCCTTCAGGCCGGCGGCCAGCATCTGCGCGGCGTCGTAGCCTTGCAGGGCGTAGACGTCGGGGTTGGCCTTGTAGGTGACGGCGAACTTGTTGCGGAAGGCGTTGTTGCGCGGGGTTTCGATGTTGTCGCCGTAATGCAGCGCCGTGATCAGGCCCTGGGCGGATGCGCCCTGGGCTTCCAGTGTGCCGTCGGTCAGGAAGCCCGAGCCCATCAGCGGGATGGTGCGGCGCAGGCCGGCCGCGTCGTAGTCCTTGACGAACTTGACCGCGCCGCCGCCGGCGAAGAAGGCGAAAACGACGTCGGGCTTCTGCGCCGCGATCTCGGTCAGCAGGGCCTGGAACTCCACGTTGGGGAAGGGCAGGTTCAGGTCCTTCATGACCTTGCCGCCGCCCTTCTCGAAGGCCTCGGTGAAACCCTTCACGGTCTCTGAGCCGGCGGCGTAGTTCCAGGTGATGGTCATGGCGCGCTTGTAGCCCTTTTGCGCGGCAATCACGCCCGTGGCGTAGCCGGGTTGCCAGTTGCTGAAGCTGCTGCGGAAGATGTTGGGCGCGCACTGCGGGCCGGTGATGGCGTCGGCCCCGGCGTTG
>JBAXYD010000013.1:0-90978 GCA_037127635.1 Betaproteobacteria bacterium
CAGCGGTACTGCTGCGCCGCCGATTGCCGGCGTGCGAGCAAGGCCGCCAGCCAGGCCGCCTGGCTGGCCCGGCCGCCCAACAACGACTACTTCAGCGGTGCCGTACACGTCGCGCGCGTGCAGGCCTGGCGCGCCGCGCACCCGGGCTACAGCCTTGGCAGGGTTCGGCCGTCCAGGGCGTTACAAGATCCCTTGCCGCCGCAAGTGCCTGATGTGATTGAGGAATGTGCCAATCGTGCCCAGGCTCCCGCGGCCCCCGCGGCCGTGGCGTTACAAGATCTCTTGAACGCCGAATCGCCTTTGCTGGCGGGGCTTGTGGCCCATCTGTTCCAGCCGGCGTTACAAGATGACATGGCCAGCACCACCCGGCGCCTCGTACAACTTGGGCGCGATGTGATCAACGGGAGGTGCGGTGAAGGCAATCAAGCAACTACTTCGGCCCGAGCGGCTGCGGCAGGTCCCTGAGCAGTTCAGCTGGGTTGACCAGGCGCTCGTGCAGCAGCACTTCATCGACCGCTGCGAGGCGCGATCGGCTGCGCTGTACCTGTTCCTGGTCACGGTGTCGGACGCCCAGGGCCTGAGCTACTACGGCGCGTCCACGCTGGCGCGGCGGCTGCGTCTGAGCGATGAGCAGTTCGGCGCGGCGCGCCAGCAGCTCATCGATCTGGATTTGATCGCCTACAGCTCGCCGCTGTACCAGGTGCTGGCCCTGCCGGGGACCGTGGCGGCGCAGCGCCCGGCACCGCGTGCGCCGGGCGCCACCCGCGACGTCACCGGCGCCAACAGCACCACCGCCGGCGGCCAGCCCGTGAGCCTGGCCACGCTGCTGCAGCAGGCGCAGGCGCGCCGTGGTTGACTACGAGACCTACTGCCGCATCCGCGACCACCTGGTGCGCCAGCAACTCACGCCGGCGCAGACCGCTCGCGCGCTGGGCCTGGATACGCGCACGGTGGCCAAGTGGGCCGAGGTCGAACAGTTCCGCGCCCGCCAGCCCCGCCCGCGCCCCAGCAAGCTCGATGCCTTCAAGGGCCAGATCGTGCGCTGGCTCGATGCCCACCCCTATAGCGCCCAGCAGATCTACCAGCGCCTGGCCGAGGCCGGCTTCGACGGCGGCATCACCATCGTCAAGGACTACGTCCACCGCATCCGCCCGCGCCGCCAGCCGGCCTTCCTCAAGCTGGACTTCGAGCCCGGCGAGTGCGCGCAGGTCGATTGGGGTGAGCTCGGCACCGTCGCTGTGGGCAACACGCGCCGGCGCCTGAGCTTCTTCTTGATGGTGCTGTGCTACAGCCGGCGTATGTACCTGGAATTCACCGTCTCGCAGGAGATGGAGTTCTTCCTGGCCTGCCACGAGAACGCCTTCGCCGCCTTCGGCGCGGTGCCTGCGCGGCTGATGGTCGACAACCTGAAGTCCGCCGTGCTCAAGCGCCTGGTCGGGCAGGCGCCGGTGTTCAACCCCAAGTACCTGGACTTCTCGCGCCACTGGGGCTTCGAGATCACCCCCTGCAACGTGGCCTCAGGCTGGGAGAAGGGGCGGGTAGAGAACGGCGTGGGCTACGTCAAGAAGAACTTCCTGGCCGGGCAGGAGTTCATCGACTTCTCGGCAGTGCAGCCCGCCGCGCAGCTGTGGGTGGACACGGTGGCCGACGTGCGCGTGCACGGCGCCACCAACCGCCGCCCGGTGGACATGTTCGAGGAAGAACGCGCCCACCTCAAGCGGCTCAACCCCGTCGGCTTCGATCTCGCGCGCGTGCGCACGGTCAGCGTCAACAAGCAGTTCCGCGTCGCGCTGGACTCCAACACCTACTCCGTGCCCTCGCGCCACGTCGGGCAGCGCCTGACCATGAAGGCCTGGGCCGATCGCGTGTGCCTGTATGCCGGCGACCAACTCGTCGCGCGCCACGTGCGCAGCATGCAGCGCAACACGGACATCGAGCTTGCCGAGCATGCCCAGCAACTCACCCAACAGCGCAAGAGCGCCCGCGAGCAACGCCTGCTGGTGCAGTTCCTGGCCTTGTCGCCCCGCGCCCAGGCCTACCGCGAGGGGCTCGAGGCCCGGCGCGTGAACGTGCGGGTGCATCTGCGTCAGATCCTCGCGCTGGCCGAGATGCACGGCCGCGAGGCCGTGGCCCGCGCCATGGACGACGGGCTGGAGCTGGCGGCCTTCAGCGCCGAGTACATCGCCCACATCCTGGCCGCTCGACAGCGCATCGGCGCAGAGCCCGCCGCCCTGCAGCTCACCCGCAGTGCTGACTTGCTGGAACTCGAGATCCCCGAGCCCGACCTGTCCATCTACGACCGTCCCTGAAGGAGCCAGAACCATGCGAGCACGCCATGCCCACCCCGATACCCTGTGCGCGCAGGCCAAGCTCACCGCGCTGAACCTGCCGTTCATGCGCGAGCACTACCAGCCCCTGGCCAAGACCGCCGCCGACAAGCACTGGTCGCACCTGGACTACTTCAGCGAACTGCTCAACGGCGAGGCTGCCCAGCGCGAGGACCGGCGCGTGCAGCGCTGCATCCGCCAGGCCCGCTTCCCCGTGCTCAAGACCATCGACACGTTCGACTGGAACTGGCCCACCAAGCTCAACCGGCCGCAGGTTCAGAACCTCTTCCACCTGGACTTCGTGGCCAAGCACGCCAACGTGGTGTTCATCTCGGGCGTGGGCCTGGGCAAGAGTCATCTGATGACGGCCCTGGGCTATGCCGCGTGCCAGCGCGGGCACTCGGTGCTGTTCACCGGCGCCATCGACATCATCAACACGCTGGCCGCCGCGCACGCCGCCGGTGGCCTCAAGCGGGCGCTGGCAGCCTATGTCAAGCCCGAGGTCCTGTGCATCGACGAGCTGGGCTACCTGCCCATCGACAAGTTCGGCGCCGACTGCCTGTTCCAGATCGTCAGCCACCGCTACGAGCGCGGCGCCACGCTGTTGACCACGAACCGTCCGTACAAGCAATGGGCCGGGATCTTCAACAACGACGCCACCCTGACCTCGGCACTCCTGGACCGGTTGCTGGACCACGTCGAGACCGTCGTGATCGAGGGCAAGAGCTACCGCGGTCAGTCCCACGCCGAGATCTGAACCCCGCAAGCATCGCTCAGGTCAGCGCTGGAACCACCCCAAACCCGCCCCAATCCCGTCAACATTTTGAAACCGGCCAAAACTCAGCAGGTTCGCACCGGCGCCCACAACGTCCTGCTGACGAGGTCTCACAGTACCCAGGACGCCCCACTGCGGCAGTGGTACCAGAGCCCGATAGCAAGTCTCCTGAACAATCCAAGCCAGAGGAATCTCGCGACCTCGATGTGCTCATCGCCCTGGAGAGTGATCTCAACGAGCGCGAGAGGCAGCACATTGAGAGGGTTGACTCGCTCGAGTGGGACTGGCTCGGATACCACAACGCCGTAAAAGAACTGGCACGGGAGAGGCTGCAGGCGGAGCAGAAGCTCGCCGACCGCAAGCTCGAACTCGATACCCTGCAGAAGCAACTTTCCGCGTTCGAAGCGAAGCTCTTCAATCGAGAGGCTAGGCTGGCAAGCCGCAAGGAGAAGGTGGATTCGGACGCTCGCGAGAACCGGGCGCAGGCCAAGCTCCTCGAGGACCAAGCGGAACAGCAGTTGGCTACCCAGCGCAAGCTCACCGCGCGGGGGGTCAAGGTCACCGCTAGGGAGAAGAAGGTCACCGCGCGGGAGGTGAAGGTGGCGGCGGCGGAGACCAGGCACCGGGCGCGCAGGGTGGAACTCGCCGAGGCACACGCTCAAATCACCTCGCTCGAGGCAGAGTTGTCCACGGCCGCCGCCGAGCGAGACCTCCTTCAGGGGGAGTTGGACGAGGCTGGCGCACTGAAGCTGTCAGCCCTTCACATCCCAAGCTGGGACGTGGCGCAGTGGATGTTCAGCGAGGTGGAAGTCGACTTCGAGCAGTTTGCCAACAAGGTCGCCTTCACAGGGGAAGGGCCGTTCAAGCGATCCGACCTCGAGGCTTCAGCGCGCGAGTTGGGGCTGCAGGTGGGCCAGCTTGGTGCGAGGCAAGCGGCGCCGATACTTGTCGTGGGCCGCGAGGGGTGGAATCAGGCGGCCATCGAGGCCTATGTAGGGGCGCTAGGCGACGACACGGAACTCTTCATCTTTCCCCAAGAGCTCTGGGTAGCTGCGCTGCTGGTCCGTTACAACCCCTTCCGGTACCTGGAAGACAAGACTTGCAGGGCGGCGGTCGAGACATTCGGCGAGGGGCATCCCGTGATCGCGTGGCTGCGGAGCCAGGAGTTTCCTTGGCCAGAATGGCAAGACGAAGTAGGCCCACCGCCTCAGCCTTTCGACGGAAAGGTCAAGCACTCGCCTCTCGACAAGATGGACTACCACGTCGGAAAGACCAAGGCGCTGCCAGCCAGCACCCGCCGCAACCACTTGTGCGCCGCTTTCCTTGCCGCTCAACTCCCGCTGGCTGACTTCCATTCAGGGGTATCTCCCGCCAAGCAGCGAGAGTACATGGCTTCCTGGGGCCAACCGCGGTCGCGCACGCGCTTGCGGCGCATGGCGTGGCACCTGGCGATGCTCGTCGTAGCGCGTGCCAGGCTGCTCAACTACGAGATCGCGGTCAAAGAGTGGGAGGCCGACCTCGTGTGGCTGAAGAGGGAGTACTACTCGCCCCTCATGAGATTCCAGTGGCCTTGATGGCCCCGCTGCAGTTGCCGCCACCGTACTCGGAAACTGTAGGTCCAGCCAGGCCACGCAATGAGCCACTGAGCTGGGAAGCTGCGCTCAAACGCCAGGGAGATCGAGATGGTGAACAGGTATCGGGCGGTAGCGGGGATGGTCGATTCGAGCGATGGGGACTACGTCCCCTTCGAGGCATACAAGCAGCTCCTCAGCGAGCGACGCGAACTCTACGAGCTTGCGATCTCACTCGTCTCCCAGATTGCGGCAGGTGAGACCACGGCGGATGAGGCCCACCAGGCGCTGGCCGTGTGTAAGCAATGGGATGGACGCCCCCATCGTTGACCGCATCTATGTGCCAGAGTGGAAGTGTCAGCAACCACTCGAACCGGAAGGGGCGTCCACCCCATTGCTTACGCTGGTCCTGGTAGCAGAGCTGCTCCTCTGGCGTCTGCCCTGCCGGCTCACCACATCAGACAGGCCAGAGCCCCCTGAGCTGCCCACCGTGCCCAGACCCGTCGACACCGCCGAATACCTGGCGTTCCTGCCAGCCCACTGGCGTGAGCGCGCCCGGGCCGTGGGTGAGCCCCAGTCCACCTGGTGGCGCTGGCGTGACATGCGCGTGCACATCCTCAGCCTGCCGCGGCCCCAGGCGCGGGCCCGGCTGCTGGTGCTGCATGGGGCGGGTGGCCACTCTGGCGCCCTGTGGCCCCTGGCCGCCCTGGCTGACGCCGCCGGCTATGAGGCCTTTGCCCCTGACCTTCCAGGCTACGGCCTGACCGAGGTGCCGGACCCCGCGGACCTTACCTACCCGGACTGGGTGGACTGCGTCAGCGATCTGCTGCGCGCGCAATCTGCAGCCGACCCGCGGCCCCTGGTGGTGCTGGGCGGCAGCATGGGCGGGCTGCTCGGCTACTCAGCGTGCGCGCGTGTGCCCAGTGCCATGTCGCACCTGGTGGTGACCTGTCTGCTGGACCCTTCCAACCCGGTGTGCTGGCCCGCGTTGTCCCGCTGGGGTGGGGCTGCCAGCGTGAGGCTGCTGCGCCCGATCATGGCGGGGCTGGCAAGGGGCCGAGGGCTGGCACGGCTGCGGGTGCCGATGCGCTGGGTGGCGCCCATGCACGCCATCGCCCACGACCCCGCCCTGGCGCGCTTGTGCGCGCAGGACGCCCGAGGCGGCGGCAGCCGGGTGCCCCTGGGGTTTCTGGCGAGCTACCTCTTCTCAAAGCCCGAAGTGCCGCCGCAGGAGTTCCGCGAGGTACCCGTCACGCTGATCCACCCCACGGATGACCGCTGGACGCCACCCGAAATGAGCCTGGCCTTCCTGCGGCACATCGCCGCGCCCACGCGCCATGCGCCGCTGGAGGGCTGCGGCCACTTTCCTGTGGAGGAGCCTGGCCTGACCCGGGCGGTGGAAGTGCTTCGGGAGGTGCTGGAGCAGGTTGCGCGGCGGGACGGCGGGGAAGGTCGGGCTGGCTGAGCGCACATCGATCGCGGCTAGCCCTTACAACTTTCCACGCGACCACCTCTGTGCGCGGCCCGGCGGGCTTGCGGAGGGCGTTCGATCTTCCTATGCTCGCCAGCTCATCGACGAGGGCCTGCCCACGCAGGTGCCACACCATGCTGAATCGAATCAAGAAAATTGGCGGGCAGATCTCCACATCGGCGGCCAACGTGGCGGGCTCGGTGAAAGACGGCGCCGACACTGTGGCCACACAGGCCGGGGATGCGTTGCAGGCCACCCGCCGCAAGGCCGCTGAGCTGGGCGATAAGGCGGGCAACGCAGCCACCCGCGAAGCGGTGGTGAAGATGCGAGACATGCTTGCGCTGGCGGCCGAAGAGTTGCGGGCGCGCCCCATCATCGATGGCCCGGTCACCCTCACGGCCAAGGTGGACCTCATGCTGACCGGGCTGCAGATCGAGTTCGTGCTCCACCCCGATACCCGGGTGCTGCATGTCCCCCGCTCGGCACCGTCGGAGCAGGGCGAGGCGGCGCCGCCGGCCGTTGAGGTGTTGGTCAAGCCCGCCTGAACCGGTCGAACGCTTGATGGGCTTCGTGTTGTATTGACAATAGCTACACGATACGCGAGACTTTGTGTATTCGTTAGCTATACGGGGTTTGCGCCGTGCGTGATGCAGCCATCAATCTGAGAGCCTTGCCGGAGCAGCGTGATCTGATCGATCAGGCGGCCGCAGCGTTGGGGAAGAACCGGTCGGACTTCATGCTGGAGGCGGCCTGTGACCGAGCCCGCTCGGTGCTGCTTGACCAGGTGTTTTTCAGCTTGGATGCAGACAAGTTTGAGCAGTTCGTGGCTTTGGTAGATGCGCCGCCCGCACCGAATGCCGGTCTGGAACGGCTGCTTGCCGTCAAGGCACCGTGGGATGTACATCCCACATGAGTGGGCGTCTATCGGCGCCCCAGCCGCTAGCGGCTGACCACCGAACTGAAGGTTTCTCCTGTGGAGAGGCGTCGCTGGATGAATGGCTGCGCCGCAGGGCGCTGGTCAACCAGACCACAGGGGCAAGCCGAACTTTTGTGGTGACTGATGACCAGGGCCAGGTGCTGGCCTACTACGCTCTGGCTGCCGGCGCAGTCTCACATCAAGAGTCGCCCGGAAGCATTCGACGCAACATGCCTGAACCGATACCGGTCATGGTGCTGGCCCGCCTTGCCGTCGATCAGCGTCTGCAGGGTCGACAAGTGGGCGGGGCTCTGTTGAAAGACGCGCTACGACGCGCCGCGGCAGTGGCGCAGAACGTCGGTGTGCGCGCTCTGCTGGTGCACGCCCTGAACGAACACGCCCGACAGTTCTACATCCACTATGGTTTCGTGGCTTCGCCAGTCAACCCCATGACGCTGATGCTCGCTTTGCACACCAAGGGTGCCCATTGAGGACTTCACTGCTGTCTGGATCTGGTTGGGGCGTCGCTGAGGACTGACTTCATCGGGGCCTCGCTTCAGGTGGGGGAGTTTGCGGTGGCCATCGGGGTAGGAATGCGGGCCGCAGCCTGTGAAACCGGTGGCTGGCACTCCCGACAGACCTTGCTCCGTCGGTAAGCCAGGTCGACTGTGCACGATCGGCCAATTTATCCCATTTACCCAAAATTGACTTTTAGGAGATACTGGCCCCGTTCTTCACCGTCACCGCAGCAGGAGGGCCCAGATGACCGCCGCCATTCACGTCCAGCCCAGCCCCGAAGCCGGCCTGCAGCAGTTGCCCCGCAAACCGGTGTCTGACGTCAAGCGCGAGGGTTGGCGTGGCGTCATGCGCAGCGTAGGCAGCGCAGGCCGCTTGCTGATGACCAACCACGACCAGCCGGAAGCGGTCATCCTGTCGCTGCAGGAGTACCGCCTGCTCACCGAACAGGCCGCCCGTGCGCAGCGCGACAGCCAGGACAAGCTCGACAGCCTGAGCCGCGCTTTCGACGCCGAACTGGCCGTGCTGCAGAAGCCCGACGCGGGCGACCGCCTGCGCAGCGTCTTTGATGCACCCTTGGGTTTGAACGGCGAGGTCGTCGCAGGCCGCAGCGACTGACCCCGATGCCGGCGTCAAAGCGGGCGACACGCCCTGCCGCATCAGCTGCCGCACCAGCGACTGCAGCATCCCCAGCTGCGCCTTCCGCCGTACAACCAGGCTCCAAGCGCCGCCCCGTGTTGATGGTGCTGGCCGGCATCAACGGCGCCGGCAAGAGCTCCATCGGCGGCAACGTCATGTTGCGCAGGGCGGGCCTGAGCTGGTTCAACCCCGACGCCTACGCCCGCCTTCTGATCGACAGCGGCTTGCCACTGGCGCCTGCCGAAGCCAACGCACGGGCCTGGCAGCACGGCGTGGACCTGCTCGACCGGGCCCTGGCCGCCGGCCACAGCCACGCCTTCGAGACCACGCTGGGCGGCAGGACCATGCCGCAGAAAATCGCCGCGGCCGCACGCACCCACGACGTGCTGATGTGGTTCTGCGGCCTGGCCTCGGCCGAGCAACACATCGCACGCGTGGCAGTGCGCGTGGCCGCCGGTGGCCACGACATCCCCGAGGCCAAGATCCGCGAGCGCTGGGTGCAAGCGCCGCTGAACCTGATCTCGCTGATACCGCATCTGAGCGAGCTGAAGCTGTACGACAACAGCGTCGAAGCTGCGGTGGGCAGCCCGGTGCCAGACCCCACGCTGGTCTTGCACATCCGCTCGGGCCAGGTGGCCTATCCGCTGGCGCTGCAGGACTTACAGCGCACGCCCGGCTGGGCCAAGCCAATCGTCAAGGCGGCGCGCGACTTCGAGCGGAGGTGAGCTTGCTGGCTTTGAATCGATGATGCCGGGTTGCTATCCCCGCTGCCGCCACGCACGTCATCAACTTGGTGACCAAGAACACCAGAGCCGTTAGGGTCCTTCAGAAAGTAGTTCAATGAACTACACTTCAACCGTGAAGTTCCAGTGGGACCAAGGCAAGAGCGACGCCTGTTTTCGTGAGCGTGGCTTCGACTTCGCCTATGCGGCCGCCGCGTTCGGTGATCCGAATCGAGTGGTTCGACAGGACACGCGACGCAGCTATGGTGAGGCGCTATGAAGACCGTTCGCATGACGATTGACGTGAGTGACCCAGCAGCCAAACCGGTAGGCCGTATCGACGCGCGCCGAGTGGATGCCACCACTGAGGAAGACCTGGCCCGGCAGCAGGCGCAGGACTATGCCGAAGCCATGGCGGACGCCGCCAAGTTCGCTCGCCGTGTGCGCCGCCGCCTGGGATTCAGCCAGGCTGAATTCGCCCAGCGTATAGACGTTTCCCTGGACACCATCCGCAATTGGGAGCAAGGCAAGCGCAGCCCTACGGGGGCGGCCAAAGCGCTGCTGAAGGTGTTGGACAAAGCGCCTGAGGCGGCGTTGGCCGCGCTGCATTGAGGGCGGGCCGCATCTTCATGGACCCGCGCTTGCGATGAACACTGCAATTCTCCGGCGGTGCACCTGGGTTGCCTTGCTGCCGGCAGCTAGCACAGCGCTGGCACAGCCCGCCGCATTCGCCGAGCGCTACAGCCCCGTGCCGGCCAGCGCCGACGGCATCGGCAAGCGCTACATGGGGCGCGAGATCTCGGCGGTGATGGGCTGGCAGGGCGCGGCATGGCTCGAGCGCGAAGAACGTGACCGCGAAGAGCGCACCGACTTGCTGCTGGCCGCCCTGGCGCTGCAGCCTGGCATGGTGGTGGCCGACATCGGCGCCGGTACCGGCTATCTGTCGCGGCGAATGGCGCCATCGGTGATGCCGGGCGGCAAGGTCTGGGCTGTGGATGTGCAGCCCGAAATGATCAGCCTGCTGCAGGCCGGCGCCAAGCGCAGCGGGTTGACGCAGATCGAGGCGCGGCTTGGCGCGGTCGACGACGTCAGGCTACCCGCTGCTTCGGTGGACCTGGCGGTCATGGTCGACGTCTATCACGAGCTGGCCTATCCGTACGAGGTGATGACCAGCGTACTGAAGGCCCTCAAGCCCGGCGGCCGTGTCGTCTTCGTCGAGTACAAGGCCGAGGACCCACGCGTTCCCATCAAGCCGCTGCACAAGATGAGCGAGGCTCAGATCAAGCGCGAGGCCGCCGTCTTCGCGCTGGAATGGGAGCGCACCGTGAGCACGCTGCCCTGGCAGCACGTGGTGGTGTTCCGCAAGCGGGGCTGAGGGCCCGAGTGGCCGGCCCCCGGTTATCTATCCAGCTGAAGGAGCGACACCATGATGTTGTCCTTGGCTGTCCTGAGCACGGCCTTGTTGTTCAGTGGTGTGACGCTGTACTCGACGACCCCAGTGCGGGCTTGACGGGGGCGCACCGAAGGTTGACGGCGTGTGAGGATCATTGCGAGGCTCCTGGATTGGCGGGCGGGGGGACGGGGGCGAACGAGAGGGGCTTGGACGACCACGCGGCGAGGACCTTGCCCACGTAGCCGTGAACGTGTCCGGTCAGAAAGTTGCCGGAGTAGTAGCAGCTGAAGGCATCGCGCAGCGCCGCTTGCGTGGTCAGCTGACGGTCGGCGCGGCGGCGCGCGCGCGAGAAGCAGTCGCCCAAGATGCCCTGCATGGCGGTGAGGTTCGCGCAGGGCTCGAACGCGGTCGAGGGGCTCAGGCCGTAGCGCTCGAAGTTGCGCTTGTTGATCTGGCTGAGCCCGACGCTGTAGTTCCAACCGGCGGCTTCCAGCGCGGCGACCGTGGCCAGGGCCTCGGGAAGATTGACGGGTTGGCGCATGAGTGCGCCGCCCACCACGCCGATGGCGAATGGGTTGCCGCCGCTCTCGACCTGAATCAGGGCGCGTGCCGTGTCTTGCGCTACCAGCGGCGCGCAGGTCAGCACGAGGGCGGCCAGGTCAATCATCCGCCGCCGCCTTGGGCGGCGGCGGCGGCTGCCGCTGCAGCAGCCGCTTCGGCAGCCAGCCGGACCTGTTCACTGATGACCCACGCTGCGTGGTCGCGGTCGAACCGCTCGTCCATCGCATCCGGCCAGTTGGCGAACGCCGCCTTTGCGGCCGGCAGCCACTGGACCACCGAGTCACCCGAAGGGGACCACCAGGTGCGCGACCACGGCTGCGCCTGGACGGCGACATGGATCACGCCGCTGAAGGGGCAGCTGTAGATGGGTTGGCCGCTCTGGTCGGTCCCGGCGTGGGTGATGTACTGCTGCGGGCACTGCTCGGGCGCCACGTACTGGTTGGCACTGGCGCTGTCGCCACCCATGCTGCAGCTCGGCCAGGCGCGACCGCGCGCCACGTCGCGCAGCGCCTCGCGCACCGTGGGCGTGCACTGGGTGATGTTTTGCCAGTTGCCCGCCATGCACAGCAAAAGCTTGCAGCCGTCGACCGCGTGCGCAGGTCCGCTGAGCCCCAGGCCGAGACCGAGAACCAGGCCGAAAGGAGCAGCAAGTCTCACCAGGGACGGGCTTGCGGTGCTGAAATGTGCTTTCATTGCCAACCTTTCGCTGGTGTGAAGACCTGACGCCATACAGTAGCTTGTAAAGACAATAAAGCAGAGTAAAACGTGCTCCATAGGCAACTCTCATCTATTGCACGAAATGGACAAACTCATGAAGATCAAAAGTTGCGTAATACGCAATGAATGGCCGCGAGGTGTATGGTGAACACTCGTTCTGCCGCCCCCCCAGCACCGCCGGAGCCAGCAAAGGCCGAAGCCCAGGGCTCCCTTGCCGCCACCTGCATACGGGCGTTGCTCGACAGGGCCGGCCTGCCAAGACACAGGCAATCGGCCCACATCGCCGGCCTGCTCAGCCTGTCGTACCACCAGGCCCACCGGCGGATGACGGGGATCGCCCCGTGGTCGCTGGAGGAGCTGCAGACGGTTGCCACACACCACGGCGAGACCCTGGTGGACCTGTTCGGCGAACAGAAGTCAGCGGACTACGAAACCGCGCTGCTCATCGCCGGGCCGCTGCGCGTGACCTGCCGGCTCTGGCCGGGTCAGCCCCTGGCGCAGCATCGGCCAGGCGACCTCATCGCCATCAAGGGCGGGTCGGAGTGGGTGGTGATGGTGGCCGGCGACACGCCGACCCCGCAGGCCTGCACCGTGCGTCGGCTCATCATCGAGCCGAAGCCAGACAGGGCGCGTCGCTTTGCCATCCTCGACGACGACATCGACGTTGCCCGAAGCCTTGCGGCCGGCCTGGTTGAACTGGGCTTCGAGGCCACGGCGTTTGCAACCGAGGCGCAGCTGGAGGCGGCCCTGCAGTTCGACAGCTTCGACGCCTACGTGATCGACTGGGTTCTGCCAACCGGAACGGCGCAGGCGCTTGTCGCCAAGCTGCGAAGCCAGAGCACCAGTTGTCCGATCGCGCTGCTGACCGGCAAGGCGGGCACCAAGGATGTCGACGAAAGAGACCTCGTGGCGGCCATAGAACAGCATGGGCTGCTGTTCCTGCAGAAGCCGGTCACCGCCTCAATCGCCGCGAGTCAGTTCACTGCGGCCTTCGCGAACCGGTGAGACTGGCGACGCCTATCTCGGACGGCGGGTTTTGGGCGACTTGCCGGAGAGCAGGTTGCGACCCATACCAGCCGATCGACGCGCTCCGAAGCTGTCGGATGACCGACCCGGTTCCTTCACGTTCCGCATCTATGAAGCAGCCGTTGGTGGCCACCGGCAGTCGGCCATAAGCTGACGGTGGCGACGGGCTGCTTCCTGGCGGCTCGTCGAGTCGACTGCGAAGGATAGCCCCATGGAGCTGAGCCCATGGCGGTCGTCTCTGCTCGCAGGAATCGAGACGCGGCATTGGTGTACTGGCCCCAGACCATCCGAATTGCAGTCCTCGACATGAAGCTGAAGTGACCGATCTTGCTGGCGCGGCACCGACAGGCCGGCAACGAGATAGCTGCGGAACGCCCCGAAGATTGTTGGAGCGCCCACCCGACCAGACGCCATTCAAAAGCGCTTGCGCTTCGCCCGCACGCAGGCCCGCTTGGCCGAGATGCCTTGCCAAGGCATGCGCCCGCGAGGGCGGCTGAAAGGCTGGGCCTGAAGATCTCCACCGTGCGCACCCATGTGGGCGGGACTTACCGGAAGATCGGTATGCACACGCACTCGCAGCTGATGGCGGTGCTGCAGCAGGCGCACTGATTGGACTTGGATGGCTACGGCACGAAGCCGTCCGTCAAGGTGCGCAGGAAGGCCACCAGGTCCTGCACTTCCTGTGCATTCAGCCGCGGCGGCTGGCCGGGCTGCAGGCCGAAAGGCGGCTGCTGGTTGACGTTGCCGCGGTAGGCCGCGGGCAGGTCGTTGAACTTGTCCACCACGCCATTGACAACCGGGTACCAGCGCGCCGGGTCGATGTCCCTCGTGGCGTAGAACGACACCGCGTCCTGCAAGGTCGCCACCGCTCCGTTGTGATAGTAGGGCGCGGTCAGCGCCACGTTGCGCAGCGTCGGCACCTTGAACTGGCCGCACAGGTCGGTGCGGTTGGCCAGGTCGGTGCGCACAGGGCCGCACAGCCCCATGTCAAAGAAGGCCGGGTCGGCCGTGGCTGTGCTCTGGTTGCGCGGCACGCCCAGGGCGAAGTAGCCGAAGTTGGTGAACAGCGCACGCGCCTGCCCCGCCGGCGGCGTGCTGCTGTGGCAGCTGGCGCAATTGCCTTGCTGCGGGCTGTTGAAGAGCGCCAGTCCGCGGGCTTCCTGTGCGGCGAACGTGGCGCGGCCGTCCTGCACGGCGTCGAACTTGCTGGTGAAGGGCTGGTAGTCCACGTCGCCGGCCTGGTAGGACTGCAGCGCCCCTTGCAACGCCTGCAGCACCTGGGCGTCGCTGGCCGTGGTGTCCAGGGCCGATGCGGACAGCAGCTGCGCGAAGTAAGGCAGCGTGCGCACCCGGGCCACCACGGCGGCGCTGTCGGCGTGCGCCATCTCGCTGGGGGCCAGCAACGGACCCAGCGACTGCGCGGCGCGCGTGTCGGCCCTGCCGTCCCAGGTGAAGCCGCCGGAGGGGCTGCCCTGGCCGTCGAAGGCGAAGGCGCGGTTGTCGTTCAGGTAGTTCAGCGTAGGCGAACTGCGCAGGCCCTGCTGGTCCAGCCTCGGGCCGCCCAGCGGCAGGAAGACGCCGTCGGCATCGGCATGGCCACGCTCCTTCACGTGACAGCTGGCGCAGGCTAGGTTGCCTGCCGCGGACAGGCGCGTGTCGTGAAAGAGCAGGTCGCCCACGGCCACGCGGGCGGCTTCGGTGGCTGCGCTGCCGGGGGCTTGCGGGGTGGAGGCGATTTCCGCTCTGGCCGCGCTGTCGGTTGAACCGCCGCCCCCGCCGCAGCCGGTCAGCAGGGCCGCCAGCAGCGCGGCTGCGCTCAGCGCCGGGAAGGATCGAACACGGATGTGGAGCTTCATGATAGGGACCTGGTGGCTGCTGCGATGGACGCCACGATGGCCCCCGAGCGTGCATCCGGCGTGGAGGAACTGTGGAGACGGCCTCCGCAATCGCACGCGAGCCCACGGCTACGATCACCGCGCCATGCCTCTCGCTGAACCGCGCCGCCTGCGCCTGTCGCTCGTCCACCAGCTGGTGCTGCTGTTGGTGGGCGCCGTGTTGCTGGCCGTGACGGTGCTGGGTGCAGCCGTGGCCTGGAACCTGCGCGCCGGCTTCACCGACTACCTGCGCGCCCAGGACGAGCATTGGCTGGACCGTTTTGCCGATGTGGCTGCCGCGGCCGTGGCCGAGCGCGGCCTGGCCGCCTTGTCGGGGCCGCCAGGGTCCTTGCGTCCGCTCTTCGAGGCCGTGGCGCCGTCCGACGGCTCGGCGCCGCGACCCGGGCCCGGCGGCATGAACGGCCCAAATGGCATGGACGGCCCACGCGGCCCACCCCCCCGCCAGGGCCCCGGCGGCCGCCCGCCACCCGGCGCAGGGCGCACGCCCGAGCGCCTGAGCCTGACCGACGCCGAAGGCCGACCCTTGGCAGGGCGCCCGCTGGCGCCGCAGGACGTGTCGGCAGAGCGACCCATCGTCGTGGGTGGCCGCACGGTGGCGCGGGCGCAGTTGTCGCGCGTGGCGTTTGCCACGGCGGGCGTGGACGCGGCCTTCCTGGCGCGGCAGTACCGCGGCATCGTGCTGACAGCGGTGCTGCTCACGCTGCTGGCCGTGGCCGGCGCGGTGTGGGCCGGCCGGCGCTGGCTGCGCCCCGTGCGCGACGCGCAGCAGGCCGCGCGCCGCATCGCGCAGGGCGCTTTCGACGTGCGCCTGGCGCCGCATGGCAACGATGAACTGGCCGACCTGTCGCGCGACATCAACGCCATGGCTGCGTCGCTGCAGCAACTGGATGCCAGCCGCCGCCGCTGGATGGCCGAGCTGTCGCACGAAATGCGCACGCCGCTGGCGGTGCTGCGTGGCGAAGTGGAAGCGCTGGTGGACGGCGTGCGCCCGCTCACGACAGCGGCCATGCTGTCGCTGCAGGAAGAGGTGGCGCGTGTGACGCGGCTGGTGGAAGACTTCCACCAGCTGGCGCTGTCCGACCTGCGCGCCTTGCCCTGCAGCTTCGCACCGGTGCAGCCCGCCGCCCTGCTGCGCGACGCGGTGGCACGCGTGGAGCCGCGAGCGCTGGCCGCGGGTCTGCGACTGGACGTGGACACGGGCAAGGCACCGCCGCAGGCGCACTGGGACACGCAGCGCATCGGCCAGCTGCTGTCCAACCTGCTGGAAAACAGCCTGCGCTACACCGACGCGCCGGGCCGCATCACGTTGCAGCTGCGCGCAGGCGACCCTGACGAAGCGGTGCTGAGCGTGGACGACAGCGCCCCCGGCGTGCCGGCCGCCGACCATGCGCGCCTGTTCGAGCCGCTGTACCGCGCAGACGCATCGCGCAGCCGGCGCCTGGGCGGCAGCGGGCTGGGCCTGGCCATCTGCCGAGCCATCGCGCGCAGCCACGGCGGGCACATCGAGGCTGGCGCTTCGGTGCTGGGTGGCCTGCGCGTGGTGGTCACGCTGCCGCTGCAACCGGAGGGCAGCGCATGAATGCCGAGCGGCGGGTGCTGGTGGTGGAAGACGAGGCCAAGCTGGCGGCGCTGCTGTGTGACTACCTGCGCGCCGCGGGCTACGAACCCCGCGTGGCGGAGGACGGCCCTGCAGCGCTGCTGGCCTTTGCCGCCGAGCCACCGGCGGCCGTGCTGCTGGACTTGAACCTGCCGGGCCTGGACGGCATGGAGGTGTGCCGCCAGATCCGTCGGGACTCGGCCGTGCCCATCCTGATGCTCACGGCCCGGGCCGACGAGATCGACCGCATCGTGGGCCTGGAGATCGGCGCCGACGACTACCTCTGCAAGCCCTACAGCCCGCGCGAGGTGGTGGCCCGGGTGCGTGCGCTGCTGCGGCGTTCACAGGGTCGGTTGGCGGGCGTGGCCGCGGCGCCGAGCCTGGAGCTGGGCGGCTTTGCCATGGACGATGCCGGCCAGCGCGCCTGGTGGCGCGGCCAGGTGTTGCCGCTGACGCCAATCGAATGGCGGCTGCTGCGCACGCTGCTGCAGCAGCCGGGCCGCGTGTTCGCGCGTGCGCAGCTGCTGGACGCCATCCATGCCGACTTCCGCGACGTGAGCGACCGCGCCGTGGACAGCCACGTGAAGAACCTGCGCCGCAAGCTGCAGGCCGCCATGGCGGGCCCCGACTGCATTGCCAGCGTCTACGGCGTGGGCTATCGGCTGGACGTGCCGCCCGCTGCAGGCAGCAGCGCACCACGCCCGTAGCCGCCGCTCCGCCATGAAGCTGGTGCAGTGCTGGGACGACGGGGTGACCACCGATGTCCGTCTCGTGACGCTGTTGCGCCGTCACGGCGCTAGGGCCACCTTCAACCTCAACGCCGGCCTGCATCGGCAGGAGCGGCAGCTCGGCTGGCGACACGGCGACACCGAAGTCTGGCGGCTCGGCCGCGGCGAGCTCCGCGAGGTCTACGACGGCTTCAGCATTGCCAACCACACGCTCACGCACCCCCCCCTCGAGCAGTTGCCTATCGATGCCGCCAGGCGCGAGATCGGCGAAGGCCGCGCACGCCTGCAGGCCCTGTTCGACCAGCCCGTGAGCGGCTTCGTCTATCCGTTCGGCACGTTCGATGAAGCGGTCGCACAAGCTGTGCGCGATGCCGGCCACGTCTATGCCCGCACCACGCGGGCTGCGGAGTCGGGCGTCGACACGGTCGATGCCATGGCCGTCGCGCCGAGCTGCCACTTCCTGACGCCCGACTTCTGGCAGCGCCTCGAGCGGTCCCGGCCGTCCGGCGTCTTCTGGTTCTGGGGGCACTCCTACGAACTCGTCGACGAGGCGATGTGGTCGGCGTTCGAGGCGTCACTCGCGCGCCTGTGTGCCGAGCCTGGTGTTCAGTGGCGTGACCCAACCGACCTCTTCGATGGAGACAGCCCATGACTTCGACCCCGATCGCGAACCGGTTGGCCGCACTGCTTGTCGCCTTCGCGAGTCTCTGCGCGTCAAGCGCCTTGGCGCGTGACTTCGCCTCGACGCGGCCCGCGCCCCGGGTCGAGTATTGGCAGCAACGTCAGGCCGCGATCGACGCGCAAGTCGCAGACGCCGCGAGCCTGCGCGCGGTGAAGCTCGTGTTCGTCGGCGACTCGATCACCGACTTCTGGCTGCTGGGCGATGACCCGTGGATCCCAGGCCGGCTGCACGGCCGCAGTGTCTGGGACGAGTCCTTCGGCGGCGCCGTGCCGCAGAACCTCGCGCTGAACATCGGCATCTCGGGCGACCGCACGGAGCACTTGCTGTTCCGGATCCTGCCGAAGGCTCAGGGCGGCCTCGGCCAATTGGACGCCGAAGCGCTTGCGCCCGAGTTCTTCGTGCTGATGGTCGGCATCAACAACTCCTACGCAGCCGAGATGCCTGCCGCCGACAGCGTGTACGAAGGCGTGCTCGAAGTGATGCGCTCCCTTCACGCACGCAAGCCAGGCACGCGGCTGTTGCTCCAATCGATCCTGCCCACATCGGAGCCGTCCAGGGACGACACGGTCGTGAAGCCCGTGAACAAGCGACTCGCCGCACTGGCCAGGAGCGCCGAGTTCGCCGGCTTCACAAGCTGGTTGGATCTCTATCCGGCCTTCCTTGACGCGCAAGGAAAGCAGGACTCGCGGCTCTTCGTGGACGGCCTGCACCCGAGCGAGGCGGGCTATCGCGTTTGGCGCGATCGGCTGATTCAGGCCATGGCGGCAGCCAGAGCATCGGCGCGCTGACTCTTGTTCTGCCCGTTCATCGGCCATTCGGCAGACACGCCACCTGTTCGAAGTCGACGCCGCAGCCTTCGGGATTGGCCCGTCGTCGGTGTCAGCTTTGCGGTGGGCAATTCGATGACATGAATCGCAGCAACGGGTCGGGTCCGGCCAACCAATCCGCTCAACTCGCTGCCCGAAACCTGCCGGTCGAGCTGGGCTGCCGTAGAGCCGACGTTCGTCAAGACCCGGTCCCGACCCAAACCTGCCCGTCGGGTTGCTCCAAAGCAGCCGGACGGCGAGCCATCGCTTTTCTTGATTGGCTTCTACGAAGCGGCCGTTCGTGATCTCACGGACCCGGCCATCAGGAGACAGTCGGTCAGAGCGACAGCAGCTGTGCGGCAAGTCGGTGGGAACTCCGCTCAACCTCGGATGTATTACCATGTGATCACTTGGTAACACTCATGGAGAGCGTGCATGACGACGACGCTGACCAGTAAGGGGCAGGTCACGATCCCCAAGCGCATCCGCGATGAGATGCATTTGCTGCCAGGGGCACCCGTCGAGTTCTCGATCAACGCGGCCGGCGAAGTGGTTCTTCACCCAGCACGGCCCGCCGGACGCGCGAGCAAACCGGCCCGCGACCGCTTCGATGCGGTTCGGGGTCGAGCTGATGTGCAATGGCGGACCGATGAATTGATGAAGCTGCTGCGCGCCGACGATTGATGTTGCTGGTCGACACCAACGTCCTGGTGGACGTCCTGCAGAACGATCCGCAATGGGCTGACTGGTCCATCGCACAGTTGCGAGCCCAGGCCAAACTGCATGCTTTGGTCATCAATCCGGTCATCTACGCCGAGATGTCGTTGTCGTTCTCGACGCTTAAAGCTCTAGACGACGTGGTGAGCACCATGGAACTGGAACTGCGCGAGATCCCTAGACCCGCCCTGTTCCTGGCAGCCAGGGCCTACGCGCAATACCGCCGGCGCGGCGGCAGCAAGGGGCAGGTGCTTCCCGACTTCTTCATCGGAGCCCATGCCGCCGTCGAGGGATGGCCCTTGCTGACCAGGGACGCTAACCGCTTCAAGACTTACTTTCCGACGATTGATGTGATTGCCCCCTGAGACAGTTCCTGTTGCGATGCGCAATCTGTCGCAGAAGAGTCCTCTGTAGGGTACCAGCCGAGTGACTCCTTAGGGTCGGGTCCGGCCAACCAATCCGCTCAACTCGCTGCCCGAAACCTGCCGGGCGAGCTGGGCTGCCGTAGAGCCGACGTTCGTCAAGACCCGGTCCCGACCCGAATGTGTTATCCGCCCTTCTGATCTCGTTGCCGCAAAGCCGCCGATCGATAGTGCCGGTTGACACCGATTGGAAAGCCCCAATTCAACGGCACGCCTACGGCGCAGTCAGCAGGAGATCAGGATGGTGGACGTCTCTACCAGGCTGTTGAAGAACCGTTCTGACGGGTGCCACGCGATGCAAATTCACTATCGAAAGCAGGCCCGCGACGCTGAGCCCACGAGCGATTTCCAGGTGGCGTACACTGAAAACGCCACTTAATAGGTCCACCGTATCGCACCGGGTTCCCGAAATCGGTTCTTCAACAGCCTGCTAACCCACGTTAGAAATATTCGGGGGCAAGTCAGATGCTGGTTTCCATGGGGCTTGCAGACTCATTGACCTCGTGTGGATCGATCTGCCCGGCGCATGCAAGGGCATCTGAGAAAACATGATCCCCGTCAGAGGCATCTTGGGCTACCAAGCTGATGCAGTCCCGATCATTCGCGTTGATCTTGGCCGCTTTCTTGACCTTGTCCCAAAAATCGCGGCCACTCTTCAATGCCTCTTCTATTCTTGATTTATCCGGCAGCTTCTCGGGTGGTTTCACCTCAAAATAAATACCAGACGCAAAGTATTTCTGCAGTGCCTTCTTTTCCTTATCGCTTCGTATGCGTACGATAGGATTCTCGTCGCCCATAACCTCGGCCACCATTAAGTACCGACCACTTTCCGGAGCTTTGCCGCTGAGGAGCGTTAACCACCCGGGGTCATCGAATTTCAGTCCGTACTGCAACACCTCGCTACCACCTACCGGATAACGATTCCCAACGAAGACCAGGCAGGGTTCAAATGTTTCCAACGCAAGCGGCGTTTCGTCTTTCCCCCCAACCCTGTAGATGCGCAGTTGGAAGCCGTTGCGGAAATGCGCCTGCGCTGCGGCGTTCGGTTTCGGCACGATTTTTAGCTCACCGCCGAGGGTCAGCGATTGCCATCTAACCGGCTCGATCACCGATCTCAAGTCTAGAAACTTCGTGGTAATCATTCGGAACTTGGCTGCCTCCGCATCAGCGCTGGTATTGAACATCAACAAAACCGCGGCCACGCCTGAAACCAGGAGCCCTCTGTACTTACCGAGAAATGACATCTCGTCCTCCTAACGAATACCTGTCATTTTGTGAGGATCCAGCGGCGGGCAGTCAGAAGCCTGATCCAAACTCAACTTCCACCCGATCGCGTCAAGGCGGAAAATTTCGCGCACAGATAGCACCTGAGCATTCGGGACCGTCCACACCTGAGTCACAACGTAAGTCGAAGTCGAGCCCACACATTTACCTTTGCCTTCCACCAACAAGTCTATGGCGCTAGGCTTTTTAGCCAGCACAATGGCATTTATGCCGAGCGGTGCGGACGAACCCGGACTAATGGCTTGGGCGAGTGTGGTGGATAGTTCAATGCGACCGTACTCGAAGGTCGTCGGCCGGAGAAGTTTGCCGTAGGCATACGGAAGCGAAAGCATCGACAAGCCAGCCAGCAGTGCGAGCGCTGACTGCCTTCTCGAACCGCTGCGACCGACCCGCCAAGCCAGAAAAGCGATGCCCGCACAGGCCAGTATGCGGGCAGCGAATTCTCCTTCTACCAGCCGCCTGTCGCGGTTGGTAAACCCTTTGCAGTCCACTGTTGACTTGGTGCCTGCCAACTGGGCGGGGTCACGGCTACAAGCGATGTGCAGCCAAAGAGTCTGTGTGCGCCGGCAGATCAAGCGGTCGACGCTGCTGGTGCCGATGCAGACCGGCTGCCAGCCGGGCGACGCGCGTTCGCCATCGTTGCCGGCAAGCAGCACGTTCTCAATGCGCGCCAAAGGCAAATCGAACCAGACAAACCGGCTGACTAGCGCAAGCATCAACATCGCCGGGGCAAACAGCCGCGCGATCTTCGGCAACGGCCTGCCCAGCCTCGCCGACAAACGCGGCAGCCACCAGACCGATGAAACCACCAGCGCTGATACGCCTAGCGCAATCCCGTGACCACCAAGAGTTGCAGCACCGCCATCAGACCAAGTTGAACCCGCACCGTCCAACACCAGGTTCGCCGCCAGCGCTGGCATGTCGTAGAAGAAGTCGGCCGCGGCGGCGGCATAGTTGCTGCCGTCTGCTAGCTCGATACCATTTCCAAGCAGGCTCGTGTGGGCACTGCGCACCACATAACCAACCACTGCGAACAGCCCGGCCACTGAAGGTACCAGCCACTTCGCGGTGTTGCCGATGCTCAGCATCGGCTCTTCTTCAACAGGGACATCCGCCTGTGCGGACCGTGGTTGACGTTTAGGTGGCATGTGAGCATTGACTCCCGACTCTCAATGATGCCCTCGCGTAGGCCTTGGCACATCCGTATCTGCACGAGCCTGAGACTAGCCGTTGTCAGCCACTGACGTCGGCCCGCCAAGTTTGGGGTATGTTACGCACGAGCGGTAGCTTATGAGTCGACGTCTAGTGCGTGTCTGCCGCCCGGTAGCGGTCAGTCGTGATGGCCTGCTCCTGGCCGAGTCGAGCCAGCGAAGGGCTCAGATTCGTCGCCGTAAACCTGTCGTTCGTAGGCGCTCATAGACGAAACCTGAGGGCGCGTCGGGAAGGACCGGTTGTGAGCGAGTTCAGCTAGCCGACCTCAAGGAAAGCGGCCCCTGGGCCTGGCCTCAAGCTGACTGCGGCGCACAGCACGCGCCGATCAGTCGGGCCAGCGCCTGACCACCAATCGGCTTCTGGAGAAACCCATCGAATGGCCATTCCTGCCCAGTGGCCTGGTTCTCTGCGGCGCTGATGAGGATCAGCATCGCAGAGGTATTCGGTCCGCCGCTTTCACGGATTTCCGTGGCCAGGGCCAGACCATCCGTATCCGGCATCTCCAGGTCGATCAGGGCCACATCGAAGTGCATGCTGGCCAGCAGAGGTCGTGCTTCAGCCGCAGACCCCACCGAACGGCAAGCGTGCCCCAGCCTGCGTGCCACGTCGACGAGCGAATCTCGCACATCGGACAGGTCATCCACGACCAACACACTGAGTGCTTCGCTACCCTCGAAGAGGTCGGCTTCCGACGAAATGCCCTTCACCTGCAGCGCCGGGATGCTCACGGTGGCCGTGGTGCCCTGCCCTTCAGGGTCTGCGGCGTCGCGGGCTTGGACTTCAAGGCGACCACCCAGCTGTTGCAGAACGTCCCGGATCACGAAGAGTCCGATCCCGGTGCCGTCGTCACTGGACGCAAACGGCACCGTTGCGCTTCTCAGCCGCTCCAGCGCGGCCGCAGGCAGACCCGGCCCGGTGTCATGAACGACAAAGCGGACCACGCCCTCTGATGAAGTGGGGTCAGAGACGCCCGCGGGCGAAGTCTCTGGCGTCGAGGCTGCATCGACAGCTGCACCTGCCTGACTGACGAAGGGTTCAACGCGAACTCGAACACGGCCTGCGCTGGTGTAACGCACGGAGTTCTCAACGAGGTTTCGCAACACCTGCGCCATACGGATCGGATCGGCGCTGATCGTGACCGGCGACGGCGGAAACTCGACCTGAAACTCGAGCCCCTTGGCAAGGGCCGCTTCTTCCAGGCCGGCGCAGACATCTTGAACCAGCTCGCCAAGCTCGAAGGTCTCGACCTGGGTGGGCAACTGCGCTGCGTCACCGCGCGCGATGGTGAGCAGATCGCGCAGTTGCCCCTGAAGCACCGTCACGGCATATCGGATACGGCGGATCGCTGAGACGCTGTCTGGCCGGTTGTCCTTCATCGCCAGCAGTTCCGCAGACGCGACGATGTTCTGCAAGGGCGAACGTACTTCGTGGTTCACCGTGCTGAGGAACCTGCGCTTCGCGACGAGGGCTTTCTCCATTGCCTCGACCGCACGCTGCCGATCGTGCGCTGCCGCTCTGTAGCGGCGCCGAGACCGGATCGCATACAGCAGCCAGAGCGCCAGTACACCCCAGCAAAATGCGAAGCCACCCCAGATCCACCCGATGCGTCGGGACACGCTGTGCGCCATGGCCTCCTTGGCGTTGGTCTCGGCCATGCGAACATCGTCCGCCAGCTGGCTCAACAGTTCGTCGTCACCGGCCGCCTGGAACAGTGCCAGGACCTGGGTCGCGTCTGCCCGGGTCAAAGCGCCCTTCTCCAGGATCGGGCCGACCCGGCCTTGAAGCTCCACCACCCGGCGCGTGGCCTCCCCATAGCCCGGCACGGCGTTCAGCAGGCTCTTGACCTCGGAGGGCTCGGTAAGGATGCGGACCCTGGCGGCGAGCTCCGCAGCGCGGCGGCTCAGCTCCGGCGCGTTGACGGGTTCGCCGGCAGCAACGGCCCGCAGTTCCTGCTTGAGCCGGTGGTGCGCTATCTCGTACTGGGCAACGGACCAGTAGAAGCCTTCGTTGGGGACTGCGTTGGCCGCCCTGGTGACCGTCAGCTGCTGGCTGACCAGGGCGGTCGTGGCCGCCACCGCAGTCAACAGCACCAGCACCATTGCCGGCCACCAGCCATAGCCGTTCGACGAGGGCCCATCGCCCGAGCGGCGAGCGCCTGCTCTCGGCTTGACGGGAGTCTGCGCCGGATTGCAGCGC
This sequence comes from Betaproteobacteria bacterium, assembly GCA_037127635.1. Taxonomy (GTDB): domain Bacteria; phylum Pseudomonadota; class Gammaproteobacteria; order Burkholderiales; family Burkholderiaceae_C; genus Rubrivivax. Next base: position 24,174 of record JBAXYD010000013.1, read on the forward strand.
TCCGTCACTTCACTCAACCGCCCGCTTCGATCCTGTCGACTTGCCAGATGAACCTCGATTCCGCGATTCTGCGACTGCGCGACTGCGCGACTCCGCGATGGGACCCTTCAGCGCGGCCGGAATCTGGTCGCGAGGATAGATTGTCCACAACGGACCCCAGCGCCTGTTGTTCAGGCGTTGCTGGTCCTGACGGTGCGCCAGGATCACGCCGTAGCGTACAAGGTCCTCCCACGGGATCGGGGCCGAGTAGTCATCGAACGGCAGGGGGCGTAGAGCTGGGAACTCCCACTCGACCAGCAAGTCCGGCTTCTCGCCAAAGGCGCGGAAGGTGCTGGAGGGGAACAGGTGGATGGCGGGTGCGGATGCGTGTGGATGCCACCCAGCTTGGGCAAGCTACCCTTCGCCGACACGCTTCAGCACGGTGGAGATGACCTCCGGGGCGATGCGGAAGTCCGTGGCGTGCAGCCGGGAAAACACGTCGCGTGCCGAGACGATCAAGCCACGCGACTTGGCCATTCCGATCACGGCAGCTGTGCCCGCCACGCTCAGGCCGTGTTCGATGGCGATTCTGCGGCCGGCCCGCTCGTCCATCAGCAGCAGAGCCGGTGCAGCGCCCTCCACCCGGGTTCGCTGCTCCAATGCAACCCGGATGCAGGCGGCTTCGCCTTCGTCCAGGTCGGGCAAGTCGGGCTCGGCTGGTGCGGGCTCAGTTGAGCGAAGCCACCCAGCCGACTCTGCTTGTGCGATGGCGGCTTCGCCGGGCAGCCCCTTTCCGGTGAGCACCTCGGCGCGTACTTCAGGCGGACACCAGACCGTCCCGAAAAGGTCCCGCAGCCAGCCGATGCCGTCGACCCGAGCCAGACCGATGAGCGGGCTGGCATCCGTCAGGACGAGGCGAGCCATTCGTCCAGGGTGTCCAGATCCTGGGACGTCTCCTGCGCATCGAGCCGGATCACGGGGATGCCCAGGCGCGAGATGTGCCGGACAAAGACCGCCACGGGCATCTGTGCCAGCCGGGCGGCGCGCACCAGCGAGAGTTGGCCGTCGCGAAACAGTGCCGTGGCCAGCGCAGGCCGCACACCGGCGGCACTCAGCACACCCGCCGCCTCGATGCCCACCATCAGCGCGTCCGGGCGGTCCCGGTTCATCACAACCACGACGTCATGACGAGCCATCCGTAGCGCTTCGCTCGGGTTGTTCTTGAGGCTGCTGACATTGACGGTTTCCATGCCTATTTCTCAAGGGAATATCAAGTAGGAAGAATATCAGGGAATCAAGGGTGCGCACTGTCCGCGGGGATGCCGCCGACGTCGTCGGGCAGGCAGGCAGGCATGGGCGGGCTGCTACATCAGCAATTCGTGAGAGAACAGGATGTCAACGACGTCGTGCTGCATGCGATAGGGGCCATCGGCTTCTTTTTGCGGGCGCCATGGTTCAGATGTGGGGCCGAACAGGCCATCCAGACGGTCCACGGGCTGGGCCACATTCCCGCTGGTGTTGGAGCTAGGCACGGTGTGCAGTGGTGTTCAAGCCAGGCCTTCGCGAGCTTCGAATCGTTCCGCTACCACTTGCACGCTTGGGTGCGATGCGCCCAGACTACCCCCAGGGACTGCAGGCTTGCCAATGCCAGAGTTGGTGCAGGACAACAGACTGCTGACTGTCGACGCCGCCACTCGGACTGTTGAGCACGAACGACCGGGTTCAGTCTGAACCGGCCAGGGCCCAGAGGATCGGACCTCTGTCCCCGCAGACTGGATCGTCGGCAGCCGGGCCGGGTTTCCAAGAAGGAGTGATCCGATGCCTGCTATGGTGCCAAGCAGCGCTTTCAGCGAGCTACAGCCGCCGCCCGGATCCGGGCGAGCGCCGCCGTCAGTTCAGGGGGCAACGTTTGCAACTTTCCGCCCTCGCTGCGAGGCACGAACGACAACACAGCCGACGCCGCCTGGACAGATCTGCCTGCATGTTGTGCGTGGACGTCGATGTCAAGCACCGATCGGTCGATGCGAACGTCGGTGACGGTGAAGACGACCTCGTTGTCGTACGTCAGTGGCATGGTCACGTCCATCCGGACGCCGCCCGCTCGCAGTGCCTGGCCGGGCTTGGTCGTCTCCCGCCAGTCAACTCCAAGCTGGCCGAAGGCATGCGCCACGGCAGCATCGAACAGCGCGTACAGGGCAAAGGGTTGAAGTTCGCCCCAGGCATCGCACTCCGCGTACCGCACCCGGGCTCGGTAAGGTGGTTTAGCCCAGCTATCACTCATGGCACTCTTTCGCAGCCCGTCAAGAGATTGCCCAGATTATCTCGTGACACAGCCGTCAGAGTCGCCAGCGCACGCGCAACGCATCTCGAAGCCGGCTGAGCCCATAGCCGGTCGCGCCCCCGAGAACAGCCAACGACAAGATGCAGGCGAACATCACCGCCACGTTCAGGTCGTTCGCATAGACCTTGATGAGGTGGCCCAAGCCAGCACGTGATGCGACGAACTCCGACACCACACAGCCAATGAAGGACAGCACCACAGCGACCTGAAGCCCGGCAAGGAGAGACGGCATGCAGCCCGGCAGTTGCACGTCCACCAACATGCGCCAGCGAGACGCCGACGCAGCACGGTAGAGATCGAGCAAACGCGGATCTGCTGCCAGCACACCGGCGACCGTGTTGACGAACAGCGGAAAGAAGCACAGCAGCGACACCGTCACCAGCTTGCTGGGCAGCCCAACACCGAAATACACAACGATCAGCGGTGCGACCGCCACGGTGGGCATCGACTGGATCGCAATCACCACCGGATATAGCGCCAGCCGCAAGCGTTCGTTCAAGGCCACCGCTATGCCGAGTGCAACACCAGCCGCGCCACCAATCACGCAGCCACCCAGCGCTCCCTGCAAGGTGGCCGACGCGTGCGGCCAGAACGCCCCGCCGACCCAGCCTTGCCACATTGCCTGCGCCACAAGCAGCGGGCCAGGCAGGACCTGCTCCGACAGGCACAGGCCTCGGACAAGTGCTTCCCAGCCGGCCAGCATGAATAGCAGCGTTACGGTCGAGGCTGCGACAGTGCGGGCAGCCTCTGCAGTTCCCGAGTGGCTAGCCACCTGCAGTTCCTTGAGACGTCGCGCGCCGCCCGCGGGCTTCCCACGGCAACAGCCCACTTCGGGCCCGCCTCAGCAGCGCATTGCCCGCCACTCCGATGATGCCGAGCACGATGATGGCCGCGAACGACAACGGCAGGTCATAAGTACTTGAAGCGTCCTGGATAACGAAGCCCAGGCCCCGTGTGGCGCCGACGAACTCCATGACGACGCAGCCGATCAATGCAAAGGCGACCGACACCTCCAACCCGGCGAACAGCGATGGAAGAGTCGCTGGCAGCTTGACATGAAGCCAGGTGTGCCAGCGGCTCGCGCCGCTGGCGCGCATCAGGTCTAGCAGACCCGCGTCGATCGAACGGAACCCTGCCAGTGCGTTGGCAAACACAGGAAAAAAGCAGATCAGCGTCACCAGGATGACCTTGCCGCCAATGTCGAATCCCGCCCAAAGGAAGACCAACGGCGCCAGCGAGACCTTTGGGATCGCCTGGAGCGCCAACAAGTGCACCAGCATTGAACGCTCGACCCAACGGAACTCCGCCACCAGGGCTGCCAGCAACGTCGCCAGCAGGCCGCCGCAGGCCCAGCCCACGGCGCTGGCAAAAAGAGTGGGGCCCAGATGCGTCAACAGCGTACCGTCCAACGATATGCGCCAGAGCGCCGAGACAACCTTGCCAGGGCCGGGCAGCAGGTAGTCGGCGACCAGACCGGCGGCCGACAGGGCCTGCCAGACCCCGACCAACACCAGAACCGTTCCGACCGGCCAGGCCCAGTTAAATCGGTCCGTCCCGCGACTCACGCCTATGCCTTAGCTGGCCAAAGCCGTAGCCGTGTCGGCCATCAATCGGAAGCGGTCGCGCAATCGCGCACCGAGTTCGCCGAATCGTGCGTCCGCCATCGTCGCCGGATTGCGAGGTCGCGGCAGATCGATGCGCAGCTCCTCGACGATGTGCCCCGGTCGCGGCCCCATGACGAGCACCCGGTCCGACAGGTAGACCGCCTCCGGTATCGAATGGGTGATGAACAGGACCGACTTGCCGGTTCCGCTCCACACGCGAAGCAACTCGTCCATCATCGTCTCGCGGGTCATCGCATCGAGCGCCGCAAAGGGTTCGTCCATCAGCAGCAGCCGCGGGTCGGTCAGCATCGCCCGTGCGATACCGACACGCTGCTGCATGCCGCCGGAAAGCTCATCGGGATAGTGCTTCGAGAAGCGCTCCAACCCGACAGTGCGCAGCCCTTCCATCGCTCGCTCGGTGTCTGCCGTCGTGACACGCCCGCGCGCACGCACAGGGACCAGCACGTTGTCCAACACGCTCTTCCAGGGCAGCAACGTGGCGCTTTGGAAGACGATGCCGACATCATCGCGAGGGCCGCTCACCGGCACACCTGCAAGCGCGATCCGGCCTGCCGTTGGCCGAAGCAATCCAGTGACGAGCCGCAGCAGGCTGGACTTGCCGCAGCCCGAGGGCCCGAGCACGGAGACGAATTCTCCTTCCTCCAGCGCAAACGAAAGGTCGCGCAGCGCCGGGAGCGGGCCGCGCGAGGTCTCGTACGTCAGGGCGACGCGTTCGACCTCGAGTTGCATCCGCCCCCCCTACTTCGCCGCTCGGGCGATGCGTTCGACAATCAAGGGATCGAAGGCGTTGAATTCATCGACGAAGCGCCCGGAGTAGAGCTTCGTCAGGTCGAGATCAGTGCGAGAGATCAGGCCTTCGTCGCCCATGACCTTGACCAGCCGGCGCCAAGCGTCTTCGGGAAAGTGGCCGTACTTGCGAACGGACGTGCCACTGAAGTCATCGAGCTGGTTGCGATCGAACATTGCCTGCCGCATATCGGTCTTCAACTGCTCGGCTTCCTTGCCCGCCGGAGGGCGCGAGGTGGGCACCGCCTCCCAGTAGGCGCGAACGCATGCCTCGGTGTTGACCTTGCAGGCAGCCCAGCTCTTGTTGATCGCACGCACCATGCCCGACACCAGCTTCGGCTTCTCGTTGATCATCTTCTCGGATGCCACGAAACCGTTGCTGAAAATGGTTCGGAATTCCTCAGGCATCGGCACCCGACGGATTGGAACGCCGGCCAGTTCCATACGGCCGTGCTCGCCGACGAAGAGGTTCAGAGCGTCGACCTCGCCCGATTGGAGCCGGCGCCACGCGGCGGCTCCCAGCCCCACTGGGAGGACCTGAACATCCTTGTTCCAGGCGACTCCGACGGTCGACAGCATCGCCTTGGACAGGGGCAGGTTGCCCCAGGTCAGGGCACCGACGCCCATTTTCTTGCCCTTGAGATCGGCCAAGGTCTTTACTGGACTGTTCTCGAGAACAACGAATTCGAAGGTCTGGCTGCGCAACCAGTTGGCAACGAATCGCACCGGCAGCGGCTCGCCCTTGGCCAACGCAATCACCGCGAGGTCGGGATTTGCATAGCCGATGTGCACCTGTCCGCTTGCAACTTGGGGCAACAGGACAGCTGATCCGGTGACCGAGATCACGTCAAGCTGCAGCCCCTCTTCCTTGAAGAATCCGAGCTTGTCGCCGAACCACAGGTAGGCGAACTGCACGTTGGGCGGCGACGGGAAGCCGAACACTGCCTTTTCTTGTGCGACGGCGGAGCTGGCGCCGGTCAGCGCGGACAACGCGATGGCGGCCGCGGCGAGGACACTGGTCGGGCGGAACTTAGTCATGTGAGACCTCCGGGTGGGATGGGTTTTTGTGGACATTGGGACAGTCGATGCGGTCAAAACAGACCTGGGGCGGGGCCGGTCAGCGTCAGCCGGCGATCACCGTGCACGATGGTGGCCACGATGGCACTTCTCAGACCGGCATGCACATTCAGTGCCACGCCCAGCTCCGCATACAGGGCTCGCAAGTCGTCAGGGCGCGGGTGGGCCACATGCCAGGCTTCAAGATGCGGGCCCTGCGGCGATGTACGAGCCGGGTGCGGTGTGTCCAACCAATCGATCGCAAAGGGGACTAGACCGCCAAACTCGAGCGACGACAAGCCCAGAGCGCGCCAGCGCAGCAGCTCACCCGCTGGAGTTCGGCGAGAGCCTGCTGTCGGACCGACGGTTCGCAGACCAAGGCCCCGCGCGCGCTCTGCAAGGCTGTCCAGGTCTTGGCTGGCCACTGCAAAGCCCCAGATTTCGGCCGACTCCAACGACGCCACGCGTCGAGCGAGTTCTCCAGGAGTAACGGCCTTGGGGTCAGGGCCGATCAGTTCGAGGTACTGATCGCCACCCAGGGACAGCAGGGCATTACAGGTGCCGATATCAGGGTGGGAGCCGCCGATCTCTGGCGAAACGCCGAGCGCGTCGGCCACTGCACGTTGCGCTGCGGCAACGTCGGGTACGGCAACGACGAGATGATCGAGGGGCAGGGTCATTCGCCTTCTCCGGACACAAGTTGATTTAGCTGATGCTTCAAGGCGTGGCGGTCGATCTTGTTCGTGCCGGCCAGCGGCATGCGCTCGATGAACCACACCCGTCGTGGGTACAGGTGCGGCGCAGCGTGGGCCAGCACGTGGTCCTTGAGTGCCTGCGCCGTTGGCTGCGCACCGGGCCTTGCCACGACGAAGGCTACGGGCACCTGCCCACGCAGTTCGTCCGCCAGTGGCAGCACGCAGACTTCGAGAACGTCGGGATGCCGCTCCAGCAAGCGCTCGACCTGTCCCGGGTAGACGTTCTCGCCCGCACAAACGAACATGTCGTCGGTGCGGCCGATGAAGTAATACCAGCCATCTGCGTCGCGCCGCATGATGTCGCCGGTGTCGATCCAGCCGTCGCGCAGCTTGTCGGCCGTCAGCTCCGGGCGATTGAGGTAGCCCGTCATGCGGGTTGCGCAATACACCTGCAGGACTCCCTCGTCGGGCGCACCGTCACCAACCAAGCGCAACTGCGCGTGGGGCTGCGGGTGACCGACCGCCATCGGCGGGCGCGGCAGGGCCCCAGGGTGTGCGCCGAAGTAGCCCGCGCCGGTCTCAGTGGTGCCGTAGCTGTTGATCACCGCAGCGCCCGGCAGCAGGCGCTGGACCTGTGACAGTACCGTCTGCGACAGTGGCGCGGAGCCGATGACGGCCAGGCGCACGCACGACAGGTCTGCGCTGCTCAGCGCTTCACTTTCGAGGGCGATCATTGCCGCCATGGTCGGCACGCCTGAGATCACGCTGACCCGCCAGCGGTGGATTGCGTCGATAAAGCGCAAGGCGTCAAAGCGCGCCATCAGCACGAAGGCTCCACCGAGCAGGAGCGTCATCGTCACGTTGACCGTGGCATTCATGTGGAACAGAGGTGCCGCAACGATGTTCGGCCCGCTGGCCAGGCAGTCGTCCATGGAGGGGGTGCAGTAGCCGCGCGCGATGAGCACCTGACTAGCGTGCGACAGCAGTACGCCCTTGGGCTGCCCGGTGGATCCCGAGGTGTAGAGGATCAGCCCGGTTTCGCCGTCGTCCGGCACCACGGGCTCGAAGAGCCCTGGGTCGAGGAATGCCTCGAAGGCAGCTCCCTTGAGTTCGATGGCGGGCACACCGGGCGGCACCGCTGCGGCAAAGGCGGGGTCGACGAAGAGATGCGTCAACGAGGCGTCCTGGCACATGTAGGCCAGGGTCTGCGGCCCCGCGCGCGGATTCAATGGCACCGCCACGCAACCGGCGCGCATGGCGCCGAGCATGACGGTCAGTGCATCCGTAGAGTTGGCGCACATGAGGCCCACGCGATCACCGCGCTGGAGGCCTTGGCGAAGCAGCCCGCGGGCGACTGCGTTGCAGCGCGCCTGCAGTTCGCCATAAGTCCAGACGCGCTCTGCTGCGGGGTCAGAGAGATCGATGATCGCGACGGCGTCCGGTCCCGCTTCAGGCGCGAAGGCGCAGCCCAGGTTGACGGGCCATGTCGTCGGAATCATCGCGGCTGCTCGACGAAGAAGTTGCCGCGTCCTGCAGCCACCAGCCGCTCCTGGTCGTCAAGCACATCAATGTCAACGACACCTGTCGTGCGACCGGCGCGGCGAACCTTGGCCACGGCCCTCAGGTGCGGCCCGGCGGCGGGACGGAGGTAGTCGGTGCGAAAGTCCACCGTTCCGGCGTAGCGACCGATGATCGCGATAAGGCCCATGCAGCCGGCCGTGTCGATCAGCGAGGCAATCGGACCGCCCTGCCACTGGCCCGTGCCATCGGCGCGTTCGAACTCAGACCGCCACGGCATGTGCCAAGTGCTTGTCTGCGCATGTGCGTCGACCGTCACCGGGCGAATTCCGGCGAATCGGATGAAAGGGGAGGAGTCGCACAAGGACTGCAATGCATCCAGCGACATCGGAGCAGTAAGGATCACAGTCATGGAGATTGCTCGATCAAGGTGCCACGACGAGCTTGCCGAAGACCTCGCGCTGCTCCATTCGCCGCTCAGCATCATGGATCCTGTCCAGAGGGAGCACTTCATCGATGACCGGCCGCATGCGGCCGCTGCACGCCATCTCGAGCAAGGTCTCGATGTCGTCACGACGCCATCCGTTGCTGCCCATCAGGTCCAGCTCGAAGGTCCAGACGTAGCGCACATCGATCTTCTCCTCGAAGCCCGCCGTCGCCCCGCAAGTCAGCAACCTGCCGCCAACGCGCAGGCAGCGGATCGTTTCTTGCCAGGTCTGCCCGCCGGTGTAGTTGACAGCCAAGGTGACGCCACCGCTACCGCTGATGCGGGGCTTGCCGACTCGTGCATGCACCGCCTCCAACATGTTCTGGGTGCGGTAGTTGATGACGTCGTCCGCGCCGATCGCGCGTAAGCGATCGGCCTTCTCATCGGACCCGGCACAGGCGATCACTCGCGCCCCAGCCAGCTTGGCGAGCATCACGCAAGCCGTGCCGACGCCTCCACTGGCACCCAGAACGAGCACCGTGTCGCTTGCGCTGACGCGTCCGCGCGTGACCATCATGCGATGAGCGGTCGCATAGGCCAAGGGCAGCGCGGCCGCATCCTCGAAGGTGACGCCATCGGGAATGCGAATCAGACTGGCTGCCCACACACAGCAGTACTCGGCCCGGCCACCGTCGTACATCTCGCCGATCATGCCCTTCGGGCCATCGGGCGTTGGCAGCGGGTCGACGAGCACACGATCCCCGGCACGCCAGCCCTCCACACCGTCGCCCAGGGCAGTCACCTCGCCAGCAATGTCCGAGCCGATCACGATGGGCAACGGCACCTTGATGCCGGGCATGCTGCGGCGAGTGAAGATGTCGTGGAAATTCAGCGAGCAGGCGCGAACCCGCAATTGCACCCAACCCGGCGCAGGCTGTGGTCGTGGCCAGCTCTTCTCCAGGACGATTCGATCCAGTTCGCCATGCTCATGCAGGACAGCCGCATGCATCGTCAAGCTCATCTCGTCCTTCCCGTTGCTATGCTAAACAGCGCGTGTGAAACTTCATTCGAGCAATAGTACCGACCGGTACGCTTGTTTTCGTCAGGGATATCCCCACCCAGGGACGGGTATTCAACTCAGGGCATCAGAGTTCCAGACCGTGGGCCTGCGGCTGGTCTGTTAGCGCCCAGACGAAAAGACGGGTGTTCGAATCGCAGATCTCGGCCAACGTCGACGGGCCTCCTGCGCGGTACCACCGCGGGATGAAGTTGAAGACCGCAAACATCGCGAGCGTCGCAACCTTGGGTTCGACCGAGGGCCGCAGCAGCCCGGCTTTCAGATCGACTGCAAGCCAGCCCCGGATCTTCGACTGCACTTGTTCACGCATGGCGCGCGTCTCTTCCGACATCGCGGCGAACAGGTCTGCCTTGCCGCCGATCACCAGGACCAGTCGCCCAAAGTCGTTGTGATCGATGAGGTCCAGGCTCAGTCGCAGATACCGCAGGGCACGGGCCAGGCCCGTGCCGCCCGCAGCTTCCGCCTGATGAAGCGCGCTCATGAAGCAGGCGTTCATGCGCTCTTCACAGGCGTGCACGATCGCCTCTTTACCCCCTACCGCTCGGTACAGCGTGGGTTTGGCCACCGACAGCGCAGCAGCGATGTCGTCCATCGATGTGCCGTCGATTCCGCTTGACGCGAATGCACGTGCAGCTGCTCGGATCACCCCCTCACGCTTCGCCTCCCGAGTCTCCGCCGAGCGCTGCTGCGGACCCGCCCACGGGGACACGCCAGCGGCTGACTCGAAAGCCTTTGTTGCAGGGCGAGGCTCCTGAGACCGCGACTTGGCTGTTCGCATCCTTCTATCGTAGCGTCGGCCGCCGAGCGTCAGTCAATCAGGAGATACCGGCAACTCTCGATCGGTCTAACAAGACGCGGGTCTTGCCCGGCATGGAGGAAGTACCCCCGCTGCTCAGCAGTCGCATTTCGGTCAAATGACCCACGAGCAATGTCGGCAGACGATGGCCGCGAGTTTGTGCTTGCAGCCGCCCGCCTTGCGGCACCAGGAGTTCCTCGTTTCCGGCGAACGTACTCACGGCATGCGCCATCAAGCCGACGTTCGCTTCGGTCACCGGTGCTGGCTTGAGGGTGTACGCTTTATGCGGCTGAAGACCTCTTCAGGTCGCTACCATCACCTTGACAGAAGCCTCAGCCAAGGCCGACCAGGTTTCCAATCAAAATGGAATGAGCGCCAGGGCCGCTCTGCTCAATGTTCGGCCTTGTGTCCGATTTTTTCGGACACTGCGAACAGCACGCCGGTGATGACGAAGGTGAGGTGCAGGCCCACCATCCAGCCCAGTTCCTGGGAGCTCCAGTTTTTCAGATTCAAAAAAGCGCCCAGCAGATTGATGCCCGACAGGGCCACGATGGAACCGATGAGCTTGAGCTTGAGACCGGCAAAATCGACGTCGCCCATCCAGCGGGGACGGTCGGGGCTGCCCTGCGCGACACCGATCAGAGACACAAAGTTTTCGTAGCCGCTGAAGATCACCAAAATCAGCAGGTTGCCCAGCAGGGTCTTGTCGATCAGGGCCAGGATGCCCAGCAGGGTGTCGGTTTCAGACATGCCGACGATGCCGGCACTGAAATGCAGAAACTCTTGCACGAACTTGAAGGCCAGCAGCACCAAGGCCAGTACCAAGCCAATGTAGAAGGGCGCCAGAATCCAGCGGCTGGCAAAAATGAGCTTCTCCACAAACTCCTCAAGTCTGGCAATCAAGCTGTTGTCTTCTTTTTGCATGGGCGTCCTGTTGGGGTTCACTCGGCTCATTTATAGGGCATGCGCCATTCCTAAAGACTTTACCAAGCATGTGTGACACCGCTCGGCTGAGGTGACCGCAGCGCTCAGGACGGCGTGATTGAGGTGCAGGAGGACCATGTCGAACGTGTGATGGCCTGGTTGACCCAGGCCGTACACCGGGTCAGGCGTGCGGGTTGATGCCCAGCACACGCCGGCACCACTCCCGAGACTTTCCGCAAGCCCCGCTGACGGCACCCCAAGTAGCTTCAGGAGAGACGCTTGAGAGCCCGCGATCGGGTTAGGTCCGTCGAAGGAAGCGGGGGCGTTCTCTGGCGGGCGGCCCCTCCGGGGGTGCGAACGGCGTCGGCTCAGGACTACTTCAAGAGGCGCGCACGAAACTGGCGCGCTGAAACATGGCAGTTACCATTCCGCGCATGGTTGAACTCAAGAACTCATCCGCTCAGACGCTGCTCCGGCTCGAAGGAAACGAAGTCAAGAACCTAATTGGACAGACCATCGGCACGACGCGAGATCAGCAGTTGCTGAACTTGCAGGGGCAGGTGCTGGCGGAGGTTCGGAATGGCAAGGTGTATCGCGGTGGGGGAGCGCACCTCCTCGAGGTTCGAAGTGGTCAGATCTTGAACGCGAGCGGGGATCCTATTGCCTCGGTCGAGGGTGGTGATGACGCTCAGTGCGGTCTGCTCGGCGCCTCATTTATCGTGTTCTGTTCGTCCCGGCCACCTCAGGGGTTTCTGTGATTCGAGCCGCAGCGCCTACCCACTTGCCGTTACCGTGCTTCGACCGTGCTCCTCATCGTCGATCTGCCACCCATCGACGTTCAACGTGAACTTGCCGCCATGCGTGCTGAGCTCGCGGAGATGCGCGTGGCATGGACGCTCAAGCCCAATTCCGCCATCCACAGCAGCCGCTGCGGATCAGGACTGCCGAACGGACCTGCGTTCGCCTCCGCGGTGACGCCTCAGCGACGCTTCTGCTCCCCGAGCCATGCCAGCAAGGGGGGCCTTGATGATCCGGCACCCACGAAGCCGGTCACCAACGCCCCCGGGATGGCAGGGCGCGTTGCGCTTCGGCCAACCCAGATCCGGCGGTTTCAGGTCGCTGTCTTACGGGATATCCAGCGCTGGCGCGGCTAGATCAGGAAACCGCGGATAGCCATGTAGCACGGCAGGTGCAGCGTGATCCCGCCGCTTGGGTGGTGGACTCCGACGCGCCGGACTCGTAACCGCGGTTTAGGCGCGGTTGGTGCAGCGTGTGATGGGTCACACCGGATCGCAGTGCAGTTCGAAGCGGCATTCGCTGGCGCCATGCGCAGCGCAGGCAACTTCCCGGCAAGCGGGCTCAGCCGGCCGGCCCGCCTGTTCCATCACGTAACGCATGGCACCGCCAAAACTGCCTTCGAACATGTAGCAGACCGGGCGCCCCACCTGCCCATAGGCCAGCGCATAGGCCGAATGGTGCACCGTGACTGCGGCAGTGCCGGCGGCCTCGTCCAGTGCCGTGATCTCCAACAACCCATAGCCGCGCTGAGACAGGCGCTTCAGGTAGTGGCGAAATGTGTCAATGGGTGTCAGCCCATGCGTCTTGCCCTCCGCGCGGCACCATTGCAGCGCGGAGAGATCAGCCGAGCCATACATGATGCCGCGGAAGCGATCAGCGCCGATCGCTTCCTCCACGCTCTTCTGGATATTCACCAGGAAATGGCGCGGCAGGTAGATCATCGGCAGCCCATCGGTGCGCCAGATCCCGGTTTCTGCATCAACCTCTATCGGTACCGCGGGCCCGGCCATCTGCATCATCCTTTCTGCTCGGCCTGGCCAAGGCCAACAGACGCGTCAAATCGCCTGCGACCAAGGCGCAAGGCCCAGCCATGGCTCAAGCCATGGAGAGCACTTGAAACGATGAGCGAAGGGGTCTTGGCGTGCACGGCGGGCCTGGACGAACGACTCCCAGCCTATCAGATGAGCCGGCCTGTGCCCTGCCAGTACGCGTCGCGAAGCAGGTGTTCTTTCAACTTGCCGGTTTCGGTGCGCGGCAGGTTGTCGCGGTACTCGATGCTGCGTGGCACCTTGTAGCCCGCCAGCAGCTCTCGGCACCGCGCCGAAACCCTCACGCTCTGTGGATCACCATGGGCATGGACCCGGACCTGGACCGCTGCGTGGAGATGGCGCTGCGCGACATGATCCTGTCGCTGGGCCAGCTGGGCGGCTTTTCCGGCGAAGACGCCTGCACCCTGTGCAGCCTGGCGGTGGACTGCCGCGTGACGCAGACAGTCAACGGCCTCAAGGGCGTGCACGCCATGCTGGCCAAGCGCTTGCTGGCCAGAGGCGGCTACCTGCAGCCGGCCAGTTGCTGCAGTTCAGGCTGGCGGGGTGAACGACAGAACTAGACTGATTACAGCCGGTCATTCGACCAACGTCAGGTATCCGCGACCGCCGACATTCGCCGGTCAAGCCTCCTCTGGCGGCTGTCCGCTATGGCTCGGTAGCGAACTGCCGAGCAGAAAGGCAGCAGTCGCTCGAAGGCGCTTAGGGGGCACGAACGGTCAGCTCAGTGGTAGTCGTCTTCGAGCTGGTGGCGTACGGCGACTACGGTAACTGTCGAGTCGTTTTCGATTTCGAACAGCGCTACGTAGCCCGATCGTCCGAACGGAATGATCAATTCTCTGAGGAAGGGACTGTCGCCCGCCTTGCGGCAGGTGAAGGGCGACGACTTCAGCGTGGCAATGCCAGCGCGCAATGCGACCATGGCCTGCTCTGGAAGATACAGGTCACCGCCGTCACGGGCTAACTCTCTTTCGACGAGGAAGTCGAATAACCGTTCGAGATCCGACTCGGCATCTCGCGTCAGCCGGACCTTGAATGTCACTTGCCCTTCGTCGCCAAGCGGACACGCGCGGCGTCGAGCTTGCGTTGTAGGCCTTCAAGCACGACGTCGGCATCTACGTAGTCGCCGGTTCGCCGCGCTTCGTCGCGGGAGCGCAGACCGCGCGCGGCGAACTCTGCCTGGACGCGGCGCCGCTCGACGCTCGCACGAACAGACGCTTCGACAAACTGGGACAGGGTCTCGCCATCCGCCAGCACGGCCTCGACCTCGGCGCGGAAGCCAGGCTCTACGCGAACAGACGGGATGGCGGCGGTCTTCATCGATGAAATGTATCGCAAATGCGCCGCAATCTCTGCCTGTTCGCTGCAACGTCAGCGGTACCCTGAAACCTGTCGATGACGGCGCTGTCGCCTGCGCCAACGAACGGCAGCAAGGTGCACCAAGCCGTGAGTTCTTAGACAGGCTGTCAGCGGTAACAACCGCTGCAGTGCTGCCGCACAGGTCGGCGCGGGAAGGACGGCTGAGGGTCGGGTCCGGACAGCTAATCCGCTGAACTCGCTGCCCGAAACCTGCTGGTCGAATTGGGCTGCCATATAGCTGACGTTCGTCTAGACCAAATGTCCCGGCCCATGCCAGACGGCCAATTTCCACATCCTGTTTCCTCAATTCAGACCGCCGGCCCACGCAGTCATCGCGAAGCTGCGTCACGCACTGGCGCGGTCGTGGGGGTCCGGCCGCTCCAATGGACTCCGACACCAAACGTAAACGGTTAGGCTCGAACGGCCGCCAACTTGCGAACCAACGCCAAGTAGTTGGCCAGCGCTGCGGAAGCGTCACTCTTGCGCCAGCCCAGCGCCAGCACGGCAGTCAATCCCGCACGGGTATCGATCGCGCGGAAGGTCACGCCGTCCAGCGCGATGCGCCGCATCGATGCCGGCATCACGCAAACCCCCAAACCTGCAGCAACAAGGCCGAGCGCAGTCGTCACGCGCGGCGCTTCTTGCGCAATGCGGGGGCTGAAGCCGGCGCGTTGGCAGGCGGCCAGCGTGCTGTCGTAAAAGGCGGGGCCTTGCTGCCGCGCGAACAGGATGAACGGCTCGTTCTGCAAGTCGCGCATGGCGACGGTCGCGTCCGCCCCGTGTTTGCCCAACCCATGGCCTCGGGGAACGGCCACCACCATCGGTTCGGTCAGCAGCACCTCGACCACCAGGCCCACCGTGTCCGGCGGCACCGATCTCAGGAAGGCCACGTCGATCTGCCCGTCGCGCAACCGCTGCAGCAATTCGTCGGCGAGGCGCTCGTCCAGCGTGACCGCCGCATCAGGGAAGCGCTCTCTGAACAACCGCACGCTCAACGGCATTAGCGGATGCATCGGACCGGTGGGCACCGTTCCAATGCTCAAGCGACCCAGTTCGCCCCGCCCCGCGCGTTGAACCGCATCCAGCGCCTTGGCGTGCTGCCCGAGCAGTTGCCGTGCGTGGACCAGCAGCACCTCACCGGCGGCCGTCAACTCCACCCCGCGCGGCTTGCGCCGAAACAGCTTGGCGCCAAGCCGCTTCTCCAACGCCGCGATCCGCAGGCTGAGCGGTGGCTGCTGGGTGTTCAGGCGCTCCGCTGCCCGCGTGATGTGCCCTTCTTCCGCGACGACGACGAAAGATCGCAGTGCGTGCCAGTCGAGAATTTCCATATCGAATGAGATATGAATTCAGAGAGTTGGACTGTATGGCTTGAATGGACAGGCCCGCATAGATTCTGTTCGAGGCGTGATGTGCCTTGCGGTGTGGATGTCGCCCAGCAGGCGAGCCGGACGCATCGAGCCACCGCCATTAACCTGAATGAACAACTGCCCGAGCGGAGATTTTCATGAACATCAACCGTCGTGTATGCGTCAGTCTTGCGGCCGCCGGACTCGCGTATCCGCTGCAATCGCTGGCCCAGGCCTGGCCCACCCGCCCAATGCGGCTACTCGTGCCGTATGGGCCGGGTGGCCCGACCGACATCCTGGCCCGACTGGTCGCGCCGTTGCTGAGCGAGCGTCTGGGTCAGCCTGTCGTCGTCGAGAACGTTCCTGGAGCGGGCGGCAACATCGGCATGGCCCAGGGCGCCAAGGCGGCACCGGACGGTCACACGCTGACCGTCGTAGCGCCCAACATCGTCATCAATCCGGTCCTGTACGCCAGCACCGGCTATGAGCCCTACGCCGACTTTGCACCGGTGACCGTGGCCGTTCGTTCGGCTGTGGTCGCCAGCGTGCATCCTTCGGTGCCTGCGAACACGCTGGCGGAGCTGATTGCACTGGTGAAGTCGCAACCCGGCCGCCACGCCTACGCGTCGCCGGGCAACGGCACGCCGCCACACCTGGTGGCAGAGCAGTTGCGGCTCGGCCTGGGGTTGGACCTTGCGCACATTCCCTACAGCAGCGCCGGCCAAGCCGTGGCAGCGGCGCTGAGTGGCCAGGTTCCCATCGTCTTCAGCACCACGCCGCCGGCCTTGGCCCACATCGCGGCGGGCAAGTTGCGCGGTCTGGCGGTGACGGGTGCTGTCCGGGTCGGTGAACTACCTGGCACGCCGACGATGTCGGAAGCGGGACAGGCAGCAGTCGATGGGGAGGGCTGGTTCGCGTTCGTGGTGCCGTCGGCAACGCCCCGCGACATCGTTGCGTCGCTGCACCGGGAGGTGGTGTACGCACTTGAGAGCAGCGCAGTGCGCGCGCGGCTGCCCGGCCTCGGCTTCGAGCCGGTGCTGAGTTCACCAGCGGCCAGCGCCGCGCGCTTTCGGTCAGAAGGTGAGAAGTGGACTCGGGTGGTCCGCAGCGCGGGCATCAAGCTGGACTGATCGAGCGCCGTGTTTCGGATCGGCCTGCTCCACCACGGCTCGTCGAGCAGCCCGGCCCTGGCTCGTTTTCGGACCGGCCTGCTGAGGCACGCTCTCGTGGATGGCGCCAACTGCCTTGTCGACGCCTTGGGGGCGGAGGGTCGCTGGCACCGGCTGCCAGCGCTGACTGCGCAACTGCTGCAACGCAAGCCAGACGTGCTGGTGGCGATCGGGGCGCTCGCCGCGCTGTCGGCCCAGCGCGCGACATCGAGTATTCCGATCCTGCATGCCATCGTGCTCGATCCTGTGGACATCGGCCTTGCAGCGCCCAACGTCACCGGGGTCAGCAGCTTCGACCCCGAGCAGCCGGCGCGGCATCTCAGCTTGCTGCAGCAGCTGCTACCGGGCCTGCGCAAGGTCGCGTTCCTGGCGGATGTCGAAGCGCCACAAGGCTGTGATGGGCGCAGCCCGTTGGTCACCCATTTGCTGCAGGCGGCATCGCAGTTGGACCTCGACCTTCATGGCGTGGCGCTGTCTAGTGTCGAAGGGAATCTCGAGCAGCCTTTCGACACGCTGAAGCTGACCGGATCGCAGGCCTTGGTGGCACTCGAGGTTCCCACCGTGTTGGCGCGACTGCCTGACATCATGACGCTTGCTGACCGCCATCGCCTGCCAACGCTTTCGCCGTATGGGTGGCGTGCCAGCGGCTTGGTCATGGAAGGTACGTCGCTGCATGACGCACTTGATCCGCTGGCTGAGTCTGTTGCACTCGTCAGCCGAGGCACGCCCGTCGGTGCCGTGCCGATGCGAATCGTGCGTCACCAACGGCTCGTAGTGCGCATGGATCGCGCCCGGCGCATCGGTCTAACGATCCCTACCGCTGTGCTGCAGCGGGCCAGTCTGTGTGTCGATGAGACGTCAGACGATGCGACAGACCAGCGTACGCGTATCGATCCCCCTGGAGGCAGCCCCGGTTGGTGAATCGGTCGCTCACGCGCACCCTATTCGGTTAAAGCGTTCGATAGACACGCCAAAAGCTGACTGCTGGCTTCGGCTGCTGCTGGCGGGACGAGCCAACGAAGGCTTCAGATTCGTCGCCTGAAACCTGTCGCTCGCAGGTGCTCCTTGACAGGACTTGAGAGCGGGTCGGGAAGGACCGCTCCTGGCCGGGACTGTGAGATCATGAACGGCCGCTTCGGCTTCGTAGAAGCCAAACAAGCACAGCGATGGATCGCCGTCCGGCTACTTTGGAGCAACCCGGCGGGCAGGTTTGGGTCGATTCCGGCCGGCCAGAGTTCGCGCCGGGCTGCCGGACAGCGGTCACACACTGAACCGTCGGATAGCTTGCGCTATCTCTTCCAGAACGCGTCCACAGCCTTCATCCGCCGACGCTGCTCGGTGGTGACATAGACCGTCGTGGTGGCCAGCGACGCATGCCCCAGGTTCTGCTGGGCGATCTCGATGGGCATCCCGCTGGCGATCGCATGGCTCGCATGCGAGTGCCGCATCCAATGCGTGCTCGCCTTTGCAAACCGCTCTGCCCCCTTTGCATCGCCCTGCCCTCGCAGCACGCCGGCGCAGTCTTCAAAGAACGCTTTGATCTGGTCGTAGAACGTGGTCGCAGCGATTCCTTGGCGAGGGTCGTGGGCTTGCCCCGTGTTCAGCCCCGGCGCGCGCTCGGCGGCGTCGCTGGCCTTGCCCAGCACAAACGCCCCCTGGTTGCCCATGTCCTCCGGATCGGGATCGAGCCCTCGCGACACCAGGTATCTGGCCAGCTCGCCCACGACATCGGTGGGCAGCGGCACCTCGCGCTCCTTCTGGCCCTTGCCGATCACCCGCAGCAACCAGCCTTCCATGGGCTGATCGTCTGACGCATCCGCCGGGTACTCGACCCACTGCAGGTCATCGACCGTGGCCGCCACCACTTCCGACAACCGCAGCCCGGTCGCGTAGAGCAGGTGCAGCCCAAAGGTCAGCCGCTGGTTGGCCGAAGTCGCCGGCAGCAGCTTCAGCCGCGCCTCGATGAACTGCCACTGCGCCAGGCTGAAGCTGCGCCCCGCGTTCACCTTCGGCCCTGAGGTTCGCGGCACGCCGACCGCCGACCACGGGTTGCCCATCAGGTAGTTCTGGTCGACGAGGAAGCCATAGAGGTTCTTCAGGATCGTCACCGCATGCCGCTGCGCCGAGGCCGACAGCGGCCCCTCGAACGGTCGCCACAGCGGCGACCAGCGCTCGCGCCCGCGGTCACCGCACCAGCGGCTGCGCGGCTGCGGATCCGCCAGGAAGTCCCGGTACTCGATGCAGTCCTCATTGCTCATCGAGGACAGAGCCTTGCCCTTGTGCGTGATCGCCCACAGCAGGAAGCGCTCGGCTTCCTTGCGGTAGGCGCGCTGGGTGTTCGACAGCGCTTGCAGCCAGTCCATGCCCAGCTCGACGCCGTGGTTGCCCATGCCATCGCGCTGGCGCCGGCGCGCCTTGAGGTGCGCCTTCTGTTCGGGCGTCAGGCCGTGCTTGGAGCGCAGCCAGGCGAGGATGGCCTGGTAGTCGTTGCTGGCCTTCAGCAGGCACTGCGCCTGCGGGCGCCGGTACAGGCCGCGCGTGCCATCGAGCTCGGCCGGCACAATGAACTTCTCCAGCGGGCGGATGTCGGTGGCCGGTGCGACCACGGCCTGCAGCTCGTGCGCGTAGAGCTTGCTGCGTGGCAGCGCCACATGGCGCCCAAGCTGTAGCGCGATGCTGGCCTGATGCTCGCGCAGCCACTCGACGATGCGCAGGGCCTTGCCCTCCCCCATCGCCTTGATGCCGGCGTGCCACCGCCGGCCCACACCGTTGATGCGCTCCACCAACTGGGCGAGCGTGAAGATGTCGGCGGCTTCGAGGTGGCTGGCCAGCGTCGGGGTCAGCCAGGCGGCAACCGAGTCCCCGGCCCTTGGCGACTGGGCCACCAGGCTTTCGAGCCAGCGCAACGCTTCGAGCTGGCGTGCGATCAGGCGGGCGCGCTGGCGCAGGCGCTGCGTCGCGCGGCCGCGATCGTTGCCGTAATGGGCTTCGTAGGCGGCAATCTGTTCGGCCTGGCGCTCGTCCTCCAAGCCGTGCGCTTCGGCGAAGGCTTCGAGGCTGGGCCGTTCGACGGGGGTTTGAAATGCGGGGTCGGCGATGCGTGTGGCGTCGATGCGCACCAGGCGCGCCGTGCCGAACCGGTCCTCGCGCTTCGCCGCGGCGGCGAACTCGTCACGGATCCAGGCGATGGTGGCGCGCACGGTGCGCTGGTCGGTGGCGTCGCCCTCGACGCGGAAGTAGCGCTCCCAGCTCTCGCGGGGATCCAGGCCCTGGACCACCGAGCGCATGAACGCGAAGTGGCCGACGTGCAGCTTGCGCTGCCGGGCGGCACTGACGGGCGCGAGGCTGCGGGGCGGTGTTCGGGCGGAGGTTGCGAGGCGCGGCGCCGGCGCACCAGCGCCCTGCCCTGCGCGCGCAGCCTCAGGCCGCTCCGGGCTCGGGCTGGCTAGCGCCTTGTCGTCGCGCGCGTTCATTGAGCGAGCCGCAGCACTGCTGCGGCCAGGTTGATGCGGGCCTGTGCTTCGAGCAGTGCGACCGCGTGCTCGCCGAGGTACAGCCGCGGCCGGTCTAGGAAGCCCTGCAGGACCTGCGCCCTGGCCTCCTGGTAGCGCAAGCCGGGCATCCACGCGTACTCTTTGCGCACGTCCTGGTCGTAGCGCTCGAAGCGCTCGGCCGGACTGCCGAGGATGGACAGGTCGATGTCAACGAGCAGCTGCGCGTCCAGGCCCGAACCGAGCACGGCCGGCGCCGTCTCTTGCGTAAACCCAGGTTGCGTGGCCGGCTTTGTAGACATCACCAGATCGTGCACACGCTGCGCCATGTCGCTGTCGGCGCCGGCGCGCATGAGCGACCGGGCGGCCCATGCGGCGCTGTTCAGTTCATTGCTGCCCGCCCCGGGGGCCTGCGGGTCGTAGATGGCACCGTGGAACCACAGCGCGATCGCAACCTCACCCGCGCGCGGGCTGTTTCCGCGCCAGCGCGACCACAACGCGAGGCACTCGCGCAGGTGCCGCTGGTCGTGAAAGTGCCGATGCGGTTCGGACCAGGCTGTCATCAGTTCGGCCTGCAGGCCTGCCGGTGCCGGCCAGCCGAGCGCCGACCAGGCCGAGGCCCACGTCGCGCCGAGCGCGGCGTCGTCGGGAAGCGGATCACTTGAAAGGGGTTTTCGTGTCAACGCCGTCCCTCGTCGATCAGGTCTCGGAGGGAAGGCACATGACCAAGTTGTTGCTCGTTGCGGCGGCTGTTGCGGATCTGCATGACCAACACGTTCACTCGGGCCGACTGCGTGGCGGTATTGGGCAACGTCGTACCTTCGGATGGTTCGCTGGGCTGCGGCTTGCCGTTTGGCTGTGCGCCCTGTGCTCGCACGGTCGATCCGCCTTCAAAATTGCTGTCGTGGGTCAACTTGCTGTCTCCTGGCGCGCGGGGAATTTGGAGCAGCCCGAAGCCGGATGGCTGGCCGCTATGCGCCTTCACGCGCAAAGTGTTTCAAGGACACGATCAACTGCCGGGCTTCGGATCCGAACCGTTCAAACCCGTGATGCGCGTAGAACGCCACGGCGGCCTCGTCCTTGGCATCCACCACCAGTGCAAACACCGCAAGCTCGGAGCGCAGGGCCCGAATGGCGGCGTCAGCGATCAAGGCGCCTCCCAGTTTGTGGCCCTGAAAAGCTTTGTCCACCGCAAGCCGCCCGATCCTGGCAACGGGCACGGAGGGGTATCGCGGGAGCCGCTTGGAAAGCGACTCCGGAAGGTCCGTCAAAGGTACGCCCCCCGCTGCCAGGGTGTAGTAGCCAGCAATCTGGTTGGTCTTGATTTCAACAGCCACGTAGCAGGTGCTGGCGCGGCGACGAACATCCTGCGTTGCCTGGCGAGCCAAGTAGGTATCGAGGGCATCGACGCCGCAGGCAAAGCCCTCGCGGTGGTGACTTGGCCCCAGCACATCCAAACGCAAGGCGGATGTCACTTCGCGTCTTCGATCAGGCGCTTGCGGGCCTTGAGTGCGCGTTGCATGGCGGGCGCGAGATCTGGCGGATTCAACAGCATGTCGGCGAACCGGTGCTGATCGTCCACCGAGAGCCGAATGATCTGGGCATCCTCGATGGTCTTGTGGGCGTCCTTCAAGGCTGCGGCCACCAGGAAATCGCTGATGCTGCGGCCCTGGAGTTCGGCGGCGCGTCGGACAACAGCCAACGACTCGGGTGCGATGCGTGCTTCAACGCGTGCTGTACGAATGGATTCCTGGCTGGGCATGGCGTTCCTTGGTAGAGCGCGATAGTGTACGTCTGAGTACCGTACAAAGGTCTTTTCACAAGAGGATGGGCGCCGCACGCCGGGAGCAGATGCAGTGCTGTGCTGTCCTGGATCAAACCCCTTGTGGATCAACCACTTGGCGCATTGTCGCCCGGCAAAGGCCGTTTTGTCACCCGTTTTTACGCATGGTGATAAGGATACTTATCATGTATTGAAGTGAGCCTTCGAGCCGACCCAGCAGAGTTGGTATAGAACGCTATAGAACATCCTAGTCGGCGTGCTTCGGCTATGAGAAATGGGTTCACGACCGCACCATAGCCAGCCATAGATTGGTATATATTGGTATAGAACACCCTGCCCCACTTCGCCTGGAGCCTCCATGGACGATCCTGTCTTCCATCGCCCTGATTTGGCCAATGATCTGGCAAACCTGATCTTGTCGGACGGCGCTCTCGCGCCTGCGCGCTCGGGACTGTTTCTCGCCGCGCCGCGGCGCACTGGCAAATCGACCTTTCTGCGCGAAGACCTGATGCCCGCGCTCGAAAGCCGAGGTGCGGCCGTGCTCTACGTCGACCTGTGGGCTGACAAGGCCCTCGAGCCCGGCCTGGCCATCGTCTCGCTTATACGGGCCGCACTTGCGCAGGAGGACGGCGCGCTGCTGCAAATGTTCCGCAAAGCAGGCCTGGACAAGGTCAACGTCGGCGCCTTGGGCTTCGATGTGGCCAAGGTGGGCCTGGGCACCGGCGTGACGCTGTCGGCGGCGCTAGCCACGCTGTCTGACCGCCTCAAAGCGCCCATTGTGTTGATGATCGATGAGGCTCAGCACGCTGCCACCACCGAGAGCGGCAACAACGCCCTGTTCGCGCTCAAGGCGGCTCGGGACGAGCTCAACAGCAGCGCGTACCACGGGCTGCGAATCGTGGCCACGGGATCCAGCCGCCCCAAGCTCGCGCTGCTGCGTGCCAGCAAGGACCAGGCGTTTTTCAAGGCGATGATGCGCAATTTCCCGGCGCTGGGCAGGGATTTTGTGACTTGGTTCGTGGCCAACACAGGCTTGGCGCACCCGCTCGATGTTGCCCGCACCGAGCGCTGCTTCGAACGCGCCGCTTGTCGCCCCGAAGTCCTCGTGCAGGCGCTCGGCGAGCTCGCTGACGAGCATGGTGCCCTGCCTGCTGCGGATCGCCTGGATGACGCATTCGAGGCCGCTGTCGAAGCTGCGATCGAGGAATCTGATGAGGCCATGTTGAAGGTCGTGCGAGCACTCACGCCCCTGCAGGGTGCTGTGTTGCGCGTAATGGCGATGCAGGCGGAGAGCTACACGCCCTATGCGGCGGCGTCACTCGCCGCATACACCGAGCAGTTGGGCCAGCTCGATCCGGGCAGCACTGTGAAGGTGGACGTCCCGAACGTGCAAAGTGCGCTGGAGGCGCTGCAGGGCAAGTCGCTGGCTTGGCGGGCGGCCCACGGGGAGTACGCCCTAGAAGATCAAGGCCTGGTTGAGCTCATGCGCAGCAAGGGATGGCTGGCCTGACCCCGCCCTCCAGCGGATCCCTGTCATGGGCGCCCTGGGCACGCTGCGCTTCGCTCAGGAAGTCCGCAGGGGCATCGGCGGCCTGCAGCGCGGTGAAGAACCCATCCCAATTGGTTGGCTTGCGTGACAGGATCACGTCGCCGGTCTTCGGATCCTGGCGGATAAACACTTCCTCGGTATCGAACCGAAAGGCCGCAGGCAGTCGCACGGCCTGGCTGCGGCCGTTGGTGAAGAGCTTGGCGGTTTGGGTCAGGTGTGGTTCCGGTGACAACTCTCAGAGCCTATCCCATCAGGTGGGATAAATCAAAGTCCATGCCTTGGCCGAGTGTGAGCCGCGGCGAGAGCCCTTCCCTGCTCACTCCGATGTGAGGCGGCGGCCGACGCGTTATGATATCGCGTCGCACTTGCAACGCATTCCATGAAGTCTTCATCTTTCCCTTCCCTGCGCGTCGAGCCCGAGTTGCGCGAGGCTGCCGAGAGCGTCCTTCGCGATGGCGAGACCCTCACCAACCTGATCGAGACCTCGGTCCGGGAGACGATCCAGCGCCGCCGCGTTCAGGAGGAATTCATTGCCCGCGGACTACGTTCGCGCGAAGACGCGCAGCGGACAGGCCTCTACCACTCTGCTGAATCCGTTCATTCGGAACTGCAGCGACGCCTCGATGCGCGGCGGAAGTCGGTCCTGAGGTGAGCGCGGCGTTCGAAGTACGGTATTCGGACGCGGCGCGAGAGGACCTGCTCCGGCTGTTCGACTTCTTGCTTGAGCGAGCTCAGACGGCTGAAGACTTCGATTCAGCGCAACTGGCGGTTGACGCGATCAGGGACACCGTCGAGCGAAGCCTCAGCCGCATGCCGTTCGTCTTCCGCAAAGCTGGTGCCAGCCCTTTCCTGCGCGAGTTGCTGATTCCTTTCCGTGGCGCCGGCTATGTAGCGCTGTACGAGATCGAAGATCCAACTCACGTGACGGTCCTGGCCGTGCGCCATCTGCTCGAAGACGATTACCACTGAGCTTGCAGGTTTGGCGGCGGCCGTGCGTGCCTTGACATTGGCACGACCCCATATGGAGACTGGCAATCAGGTTGCCAGACCCGCCGGCACGATGCCTTCAGTGCCGCCGCGATGGACTTCAACACGGCCAGGTGCCGGTCACCGCTCAAGTTCTACTGCGCGTGGCCGCGCAGCAGCGCTGGCAAGTGCGTGAAGTCGCGCGCCAGATCGACACCGGCTTGTTCGAGCGGGCCGTGCTCGAGCGAGCACGAGCAGGAGATGGCTCGCATTGCGCAGCGCTGCATCATGGAGTCACTGGACCGCTCCAAGGCCGCAGAGATCGTGTTGACGAGTGATGACGGCGAGTTGCCAGCGGTGGCGCTTCCGCCGAACTCGCTGCGACTGATCGCGCAAGTCCTCGGAGCTCTGAGCGAAGGCAAGGCGGTGACCGTCGTTCCGGCCGAGCGGGAGCTGTCTACGCTGGCAGCAGTGAATTTGCTCAACGTTTCTCGCCCCTTCCTGATCAAGCAGATGGAAGCCCATAGGCTTGCCTATCGCCTGGTGGGCTCACACCGACGCGTGACCGCTGAAGACCTGATGGCCTATCGCCAGACGATGCACGTTGGCCAAGAGGATGCGTTGAAGCGGTTGGCTGACGACACGGCTGAGTTGGACATGGACTACTGAAGTGGCAGGCCACGCACGCTTCACCGCCGTACTTGATGCGTGCGTGCTGTTTCCCATCGCTACGGCCGACGCGCTGGTAAGTCTCTAGCCTTTGAGGAAGTCCTCTATGGCCTTCATCAGAGCCTTGCGTTTGGACTCAGGCAGCGCGCCAGCCTCGAATCGGACAACCGCCCTCCCCTTGGTATCGGCCGTCAGTGTTGCGGCCACTTTCCCCGCCTTCGAGACCGTCAGTGTTTGAGGCGCTGAACGGGCTGGCGCTGGGTTCAATTGGCCCACCAGCTTGGACAAGATCGTTGCAGCGCTAAGACCGTCGCGCGCATCAGCAATCGCCCGAGCACGTGTCAGTGTTCCGTCCGGGTCTTTCTGCATCGCTTCAGCCAGCGGCGCAGCCCATCGAAACTGAATGTCCAGCGGGCTCTGAAATGCGGCGACCACCGCTTCAGGCAAACGGGCCAGGGACACACTTTTGGACACCAGGGACACGTCCACCCCTACGCCTTCAGCTAGACGGCGCAGCGAGCCATACAGGCCCTCATCCAGGGCCTTGCGGTACATCGTCCCTTGCTCCCAGGCAGACAAGTTCTTGCGCCCACGGTTCTCTCGCTCCATCTGTTCGAACAGGCTGACGTCAGACGCCTCTTCGATGGCAGCAAGCACTGGAACTCCAAGCTCAGCACAAGCGCGATGCCTTCGGTGTCCGAAAATCAACTCAAAGCTTGGCGCGCCTGGGGGTGTTGAACCGTTCAACACCAGCACAGGGCGAACCTTGATGGGCTGCACGTTGCCCCCTGCAGCAGCAATCTCCGCCTTCAACGCCTGAAACTCAGCGGTGAGAAAGGAGGCCTCGTGCCGGTTGGCCCACTTGGATGGCCGGATCATGGAGGGGTCGATCTTGCGCAGAGGCGCCTCTTGTTCAAGCGCCTTGACGCGAGTTCTGAGCGCCTCAGCCTCCTGAACTGCGCCGGACTGGGCGGTCAGAAAACCCATCATGGTTCCTGGCGCAGTCTTGGCCTTGGACGGCTCTGCCGGCGCCGTGTTACCGCCAGCCGGCTTCGGTGAAGCCTGCAGGCCCGGGATCAGGCCTGCTTTCTCGAAGATCTTCCTGGCCATTATTCAGCCCCCTTCTCAGCGAGTGTTGAACGGTTCAACACCTTGGCGGAGCGAGCCGCCGAGGCCGGGATGGATTCCACCTGCCGGCGCCAAACCGATTGAACCGATGTCTCGATGTAGCCGACCATCAGATCGTAGGCATCCCTGGCGCGCTTGAAGGTCCTCGCGTTGCCGTCGTACTTGGTGATGTCAAAAACGGTTCCGAACTCGACAGTGGCCGCGGCGGTGACCGCTGACTTCGGAATCTCCATCGGAAGCACAGAGACCCGGCTGGCGTAGGTGCTCTGGATCCACTGCTTGACGATCGCGCCGGTTGCATCCGAACTGTCGACCCGACTGAGCAGGATGTTCATGAAATCGAACTGCTTGTCGTGCCCGCGATTGGTGAGCAGTTGCGTGGTCAGGTCGGAAAACAAGGACCAGAACTGCGCGGCCGAAGCAAAGTCCAGCGTGCTGGGAGGCAGCGGCATGATGATCCCGTTGCTGGCCAGAAGGGCATTGATCGTTGTGTACGACAGGGCAGGGGGGGTGTCTATCACGATGACGTCGTAATCGGCACGCACGTCATCTATGCCGTAGTGCAAGACGTTCCAGAACTCGAAGCCTTCTTCCTTGGTCTGGCGAGCTGGCAGCGCAAACTCAGCACCGAAGAGCAACGGCGAGGCCGGGACCAGGTCGATGCCGTCCCAGTACGTCGGGCGAATTGCATACCGAATCGATGTCTCCGCCCCCATGACCAATGGCAGGATGGTGTCCTCTTCCTCCACCTCGGCGTCGGGCAAGATCCCGAAGAGCGTGGTCAACGAGCCTTGCGGGTCAGTGTCGATGACCAGCACCTTGTGTCCCAGTAGAGACATCCCTTGTGCCAGCGTGATCGCCGTCGTCGTCTTGCCTACACCGCCCTTGAAATTCGCGATGCTGATGGTCACAGCCTCCGCGTCCATCGGCCGCAGGCTTTCCTTGCGGTATTCGCGCACCCACGCCCTGACCTCGGGCAGTGTGAACTGGCGCCGATTGCCGACCTCGTTCAGCGTGCCAGGCGGCAGGTCACCGCGGCTCATCCGGTGCGCAAGCGAACCCTTCTCGATGCCGAGCAGCTGCGCAAGCTGGCTCAGGTTCCAGATGGGTGCCGCCTTGCGCGTCGTCGGCGCCAACATGGCCGAGCGGATCTGGGACATCATCTCCACCGAGTGCGCAGCCTGTTCTGCGATGTCGGCAAGGCCGATGGGTGCTGGTGCCTTGATGCTAAGCTTTGACATGAGATCCTCCAGCCCTGAGTTTACAGCTCGCTTTACGCTCAGCCGCCTATCAATGCGCTTTTCGTCAACGGAACGTGAGGCAGAAGCTTGCTCGTTGCATAGCCGGTATTGCGCTTGGTTTCCAGATCCAAAATCCGCACTCGGGGTTCAATAGATACACCATCTTCGAAACCCTATAAGACCTTTAGGCTCAAGAATTTCTATTTGAATCAAAGACTTAGCTCATTCCATGTGAGGGGATATAGGAGCTGACGTGAGCCTTTGTAGGAGGCAAGGTGAGTGGACACGGGTCATCGCGTGAGGGCCAGTAGGCGGACTCGTGAGTGGATATGGGTTGGTGCCTCTTCGCACGCTGCGCTCCGCCGGCAGGCCTGCCTGAAGGGCTTGTGACGGGCTTGACGGGCTTGACGTGAGGTCATTTGGGCGTTTGCGACCGACGCCAGCGGGGTGTCGGCATTCAACGTCGATGCCGCAACCCCGAAAAGGCCGGCGCCCTGGGGGCACCTGGAACGTCCTCTACGGTGCCACCTGCACGTGAGGAGTTCTAGGCGACTGATCGACCAGAGCCACGTGAGGACTTTTGGGTAGCAACTGCGTACCTCAGCCCACGCCATGGGCGACCTGACTCCGTGTCACGTGAGGACATTTAGGTTTGCGCAACAGAACGTGAAGTCTTGGATTCACGTTACCATCGCGGAATGGACGATTTCACATGAGCAGCCAGGGCGCCGCGCAGCGGGATTTGATCGAGAACCCGTTGCGCAAGCCGGTCAACACGCTGGCCATCGTGCCGACGAAGTCCAGCAAGATCACCGTGCTGGCGCGCAAGGCCTACAACGTGCTGCTCTACATCGCGCAAGAGCAGGGGATTGAACAGGAAGTTTTCCGGGCACCCCTGCAAAGCATCTTGCGGGGTGTGGACTTCAACTCCAACGCCCGAGAGATCGTCAAGGCGCACCTGCGCGCGATGGTCAGCACGACAGTTGAATGGCAATCGCCGACGGCAGGGGAGGGCGAGGCATGGAACGTTGCCGGCCTTTTGGCCCACGCGAAGGTCTACAAGCAGGGTGGCGAAAACTGGGTCGAGTGGTCCTTCGCGCCCAACATCAAGCATGAACTGCTTGAACCGCAGCGGTTCGCCAGGCTGCGCCTTGACGTCATCTCGCAGCTCAGGCGCCATTCGGGCGTCGTGCTCTATGAAATCTGCGCTCGCTACCGCGATGTCGGCCTGACGGCACGGCAGCCATGGCCCTGGTGGCGGCCCGTCCTGACAGGAAGCCCGGACACCGAAGATTCGGTCAAACAGGAGTACCGCTTCTTCAAGCGTGACGTACTGAAGCTCGCCATCGCTGAGGTCAACGCGGTCACAGATCTCGACGTCGAACTGATCGAGCACAAGGCCGGGCGCTTCATCGCTGACATCCAGTTCAGGGTAGGGAAGAAGCAGCAGGAAGCGCTGCCGCTACGCCACCCACCTGTGCCTGTTGACCTGTCTCAGGTGGCGCGTGCGATGTCGGCCGGCCTGCGCGCAGACGACGCTGAAGCACTGATTCAGACGCATGGCAACGAGGCCATGACCGCTGGGCTCGATGCACTCATGAAGCGCATCGCCAACGAGTTTCCGGAGCCTCTCCGCGACCCGTACCGATACTTGCGGGCGCTCCTCGAATCCAGCTCTGCAACGGCCGCCAAGAAAGCCGCGGAGGGCGGTGCTCCACCACCAGCCAACAGCGCGGCTGTGGCTGCAGCTTTGGAAGGTTGGACCGCTGAATGGGTCAGTACCAGGCGAGCACTGGTGCTGGCAGAGTTCGAGGCGCTTGCGCCCGAGACGCAAACAGACTGGGTCGAGCGGCTGCGGGTACATCTGAATGAGCGCGGCGCTCACCCGTCAATCCGCAAGCGGCTCGAAACCAACGGGTGGAAGCACCCGATCGTGTCCGGCGAACTGATCCGGTTCTTCAAGGGCGCGGACTGGGACAAGCCCACCCCTCAGGAGCTGCTCACGATCGCCGCACAACGTGGGGGCCGGTAGCCCTTCGGCGCTCGAGATATTGGGGCTGATCCATGACACAGCATCGTCTTGTGCCGCCAGGTGGGTGTGGGCGTTAGGCCTTGGCGGGTCCTTGGCTCATAGCTCAGTTGGTTCAGTTGATCCCAGAGATGAACTCAAGGGGCTTTTCCGCTGTGGCGGAAACCGGGATGCCCCTTCCAGGCGCGCGCCTTCGCGCTTGGTCCTGACCCGAGGTCAGGGACTGCCGGCGCGCCGTCACCTTCCAGGCCACTCTAGCCGAACGCTGGTCAGATCGGCGCTTCGCTTGTCGCAACACCGGGTGCGGTGGTGTGGTGGGGGTGTGGGTTGCTGTGTCGACCCACCGTATCACGTCGTGCTCGCCGTCAAGGTCTGCGTGAGCGCGGGGGCGCTCCCTTGCGCCCTTCGGTCGTCTTCGAACCCTGACCGCTGCGCTGCGACGTGAGGGATTCGGTCTCGGGCAATCCCGCCCGATCAAGACCGGAGTTCCACATGTCGCAGTCCTCTTTTTCTTTCGCGGTTTCTTCCACGCAAGCCCGGTTCACGAACGCGCTGCTGGTGCGTGACGTCGATGGCCAGTACCGCGTGGCCAGTGCCGACGAAGTTCTCTCGCAGGCTTGGGGCGTGCTGGCGGAGCGCGTGAAGCCCGGCGTGACGCTGTCGTCGCCCCAGGACGTGAAGGACTACCTGCGCCTGGCGATCGGCATGCTGGAGCACGAAGTCTTCTGCGTGGTCTTCCTGGACGCGCAGCACCGTGTCATCGAGTTGCAGCAGATGTTCCGGGGCACCGTGACGCAGACCTCGGTCTATCCCCGCGAAGTCGTCAAGACGAGCCTGGCGCTGAATGCGGCAGCCGTCATCCTGGCGCACAACCATCCGTCGGGCGCAGCCGAGCCGAGCCGTGCCGACGAGTACCTGACGCAGACGCTGAAGGCCGCGCTGCAGTTGGTCGACGTGCGTGTGCTCGATCACCTGGTGGTCACGGCGAACGTCGTGGTCAGTTTCGCGGAGCGTGGTCTGCTCTGACACGTTCGCATTGGGGCGGCCGCGGTGTCGCCCCTCTTTCTCTCGTCTGCGACTCGGGCGGTGGGCCAGCACCCGCCGGGTCAACCCAGTCCTGAAGTGCGCCGCTGCGCGGCGGAGGACCACTCAGCTGAGAAGCTTCGGGCCGGTCGTTGCTGGGGTGGCAAGACGGCCTGTGCGTCCCGGGGCTCGGGGTGGCCGATCTGCCTGTCGTTCCGCCTCTTTCCGACGCATAGCGGCATCCCGTCAGGCCCCAAGGGTGAAGGCTGGCGCCCACGGTCCTCACCCGGTCTCGGCGCTTCGCTCTGCTGCGCTTCGAGCTGCGGCTTGCGGCCATGCCCTTGTGTCCTGCCTGGCTTGTCGCTGTTCATGCGTCGAGGCGAAACCGACGGGCAGATTTCCAACCACCACACGAGGCCACCAACATGAACGCACAGTCCAACCACCCCAGCCGTCCTTCCACAACCCGCACCACCGATCCGCAGTTCCTCGGCCCCGAGGCTGGCCCGCAGGCAGTTGAGAAGAAAGGGGGGAGGGCAGAAGGAAACGCACGGGACGTTCAAGCCCATGAGCTGGGCGACATGCGGACGATCCTGCACATCGCGCTGACCCAACCCGGCGTGATGAATCAGGCCTACCGCGCGTTTCACAACTACAGCATCGGCAACCAGCTGCTGGCCGCGCTGCAACTGCTGGACAAGGGCCTGCCGCTGGCGCCCATCGCCAGCTTCAACGCCTGGCGCGAGAAGGGCCGCTTCGTGAAGAAGGGCGAGAAGGCCATCAGCCTGTTCATGCCCATCAGCGTGAAGCGTCGCGCCGACAAGGACGCACCGGCCGACTCTGCCGAAGCGGGGGAGGGCGGCACCTTCAGCCTGTTCATGCTGCGCCCGAACTGGTTTTCATTGAACCAGACCGAAGGCGACGCGTTCACCGCCGAGACCATCACGCCTGCCTGGGATGCCGTCACCGCCATGGCCGCGCTCGACATCATCGAAGAACCCTTCGAGCTCCTGCAGGGCAACCACCTGGGCTATGCCCGTGCGCGCTCCATCGGCCTCAACCCGCTGAACCCGCTGAAGCACAAGACCCGGTTTCACGAGATGGCGCATGTGGTGCTCGGCCATACCGCCGTCGTCGACATGCACGACGACGAAGCCCTGACGCGCCAGATCGTGGAGGCCGAAGCCGAGGGCGTGGCCTACCTGCTGTGCGCGCTGCTGGACCTGCCCGGCCAGGCCGAGAGCCGCTTCTACATCCAGGGCTGGCTGCAGGGCGGCACATTGCCCGAGAAGAGCGCCAAGCGGATCTTTGGCGCGGCCGACCGGATCATGAAGGCAGGACAGTCGGTGCAGCACTGATCCACGTACTCAGACCCCAGCCCACGACGCACAGGAGCACGCACCGATGGCCTCCCAAGACCTCGCCCCCGAAGCGCTGGAGGGCTTCGCCGCCAGACTGGACGGCAAGCCCGGGCTACCGCGCGTTTCGACGCTGCGTCATCGCCGGCGATCTGAGGTCAGGCTGCGCAGCTGATCATCGAACACGCACTGTCCGCAGATCGAGCCTGGGCGGCAGTCCTGGCCATCTGACGCCCAGCGCAGTCGCGACGGGCTGGCGACCATCGTCGTGCCGATGGATCACGTGAAAACCTGGCCCAGCGCAAGTAGAACTTCCTGGCGTTGGCCAGCGCGCCCGGGTGCCTGTTGCCGGTGGGTCAGGCCCAGTCTTCCGCGCCACGGCTGAGCCGCCTCGCGCAACGCTCAAATCTCCTCGCTGAGGTCGCGCAGTTCGAGCTTGAACTGGAAGCCCATGTAGGTCGCCACCATGCGTCCGAACTCGTCCCACGAGATGCTGCGCCCGTCGATCACGACCACCGGCATGTCGGTTTCGCCATCGGGGTCGCTGTCGATCCTGGCGCGAACGATGCCAGGGTCGCTGATTTGTAGGCCATGCCTGCCCTCTTCGAGGTGAGATATTGCGAGGCCTCGGCGCATCTTGGTGACCAGACGAGCGAGCAGTTCGAACAGGTCTCCTTCCTCGGGCCCGATGACCTTGAAGCAATAGCCCTGCGACTGGTCCTCGTTGAACTCGATCGCATCGATCGCAACGGCGGTACCGAACAAGCGGGTGCGGAACTGGAAAACATGCTCGCGGCCATGCGCGTCGCTCATGGTCAACGGTGCGAAATCGATGTGCTCGAAGTCGACCAGTCCCCCGTGGCGGGCAGCTTCGAGATTGAAGCAGCGGCCGCACAGCAGGCGTGAGGGCGCCCCTTCACTGCCATAGTGGACGGAATCGAACGGACGCGGTGCAACGCCGCAGGACGCGCACGCGTTGGAGGTCTTTTCGGGCATTCGGGACTCCAGTCGTTCACGAAACTATGCGGCGAGCGGTGCCAGCATGCGCAGCGGGCCGTCGCAACCATCGAGCCTCACTTGGTGAGCGGCTCGATGGCCTCTGCGATCAGGCGGCGAGCCGTGGCCTCCAGCGCTTCGGACCCGACGTCCATGGAACGCAGCAATCCCAGGGAGCAGGTGTGCACGGCCTCACAGAAGTCATCGCGCGACTCCATCAGTTCCACCAGGCCGAGCCCCAATCTGGCCCTCAAGTCCTCGACCCGCAACGGATATCGCGCAATCAGCGCGTCCCGCCAGGCCTCCGACCATTTCTCCATCGCGTCGCGATCTCTTTCAAGGCTGAGATACGCCAACGCCAAGACGCGCCCGAGGTCCTTGTTCGCTCGTTTGACCGGGGTTGCCCCGAAGAAGCCACCACTCATGGTCGCTGTCCCGATCGTCGGGTGGTGCAGCAGGTTGGCCAGTGCCATCATCTCCGGGCGGGCATACCTCACGCCCCACGCGGTGATCAACGGCACATGCTCGGCGAGGCCGAGGAAGCCGAAGCTGCACAGCGCGAAGTGCCCCGCCTGGATCTCGATTCGGTCATGTTTCTTGATCATTTCCCCATCGTTGTCGGCGCTCGGCGCACTCATCAGTTCAAGGAACCACTGCGCGTGGTGCGGGGGCCTCAGCCGCACGAGGGGCAGCTTGTGGTCCGGCGTATGGGCATCGCCTGGCTCGCCGAACTCGCCTTCCCGGCGCACCGCCCAGTTGGCGGCCAGCAGCGTTTCGGTGACCTCCCGCGCTGCTCCTGCAGCCACAACGTGAGGCGAGAACATCGCGTCGACATCCTTCGTTCGGATCGCCTTGCTCCGGTCGTTGCCGAAGAAGTGATATCCGGCAGCCAGGCTGCCGATGATGATCACGTTCGAGCGGCAGGCCTCGGGTATTGCCTGCGCCACCTGCTCCATCACCTGAGCCGGTGTGAGTTCGTTGTTGTCTGGGTTTGGCATGTCACCCCACGGGTTTTGGCCGGCGGCGAATGAGTTCCTCAAGCATGTCAGCGGCCGGCTCGTACAGCTTCATGTCGTACATGGCTACCAGGCATTCGAGTGGGTCGGCGCAGAGGCGGCCATCGATTTCTGCGAACTGCTTGTCCGATCGCAGCGGCAATAGGTGTACTGCAAGCACAGGGTAGGGCGCATCATCGTCGCGCACGAGGCCGGCGTCGAGCTTTTGGACGAAAGCGAGGTCCTCTCGTCCTGGCTCGGTCGCCATGCACAGGTCCAGACGCGGCGGACTTGTGATGTCTAGATCGGGGAAGTGCTGGAGGGCGCCGACCACACCCGAAACTGCGACTCGCAGCTTCGTCGCGTTCATTGCTTTTGGCAGGCGATCGGCCATTTCATGGGGTCCGCGGGCCTGGCGGCTTGGATCGACGTACCTTGCGATCTTGCGAGCCTGGACGGTGGCCACCAACCAGCGTGGCCACTCATCGCGCGGGAAACCTTTGAGTTCGACGCTTCGATCGCTCAATCGGTGCAGTACCGCTTGCTTCTTCAGTTGGTCGAGGCCCGCAGCGACTGTGGGGTGGCTGGCTCCGACGGCCTCCTGGATGTCCTTCACCATGACCGGGCCCTTGCCTGCCAGCCAAGATCTGACCAGGTAGGCAAATACGTCAAGCTGCGTGCCGCCTGGTGAGCGCCTGCGCGCGTTCGCAGCTTTGCGTACGGCCTTCGTCACCACATCCTTGAGCAGGATTGGAAGGCTGGCATCGAGAAGAACGTTTTCACCGGACCCATCACACCGACCGACGTGCAGCCGGTTCGCCAGGTCGGGTCTGATCACCTTGCGCATCTGCGCCAATTCGCTTTGAAGCCGCTCCTGGGTTACTTTCTCGCTGGCGATGGTGCACAGGGCCTGCGCGTCATTCGGTTCATGGTCGAGCAGCACCGCCAGGTTCATCAGCTTCCCCTGCATGTCCCTCAGGCCAGGCCCGGAGGCGATCTCAATTAGCCAGACGCCCCACTGGCTGTCGACCCAGCGCACATGGGGTTTGAGTGCGTTGAGGAGTTTCGACGGCTGGGTGTCGCCAGGTTTGTAGATCATCAGGGACATGAATTAAAGTCGCTTCTACATATCGAGATGCTACTTTACTTTAGCCAATAACAAGGAGGCAACTAGATATCTAGTTGCGAGCTTGAAAAAGCCTCTCCTACCTTCCTACACCAGTCGCGCCACGCGCCAGAGCACCGCCAGGTGCGCCGGGTAGTAGACGTAGAAGCGAGCCGACCGCGTGGCCCATTGATCTTGACCTGTCCGGCCGCAAAGATGAGCAGCAACGCGGCGAGAGCCCACAGGTTACGGTTGATGACGTACAGCGAGGCGAGGGCGCCCATCCACAGGGCCAGCCTCAACCGGCTGGGCCTGCGACAGTAGGCCCAGGCCATCAGGCAGACCGCGAGCCCTGGCCACCAGAACTCGACGAGCGCGCCGCCGACGCGGAAGACTGGGGTAATCGCATTTTTCCTGCAGATTGACACGCTTCGACCTGCCCCGGCCGATTTCTCCGAGGTACCGCGTCACCGCATCCCTTGACGACAGCCCCTCGTGCCACGCCCGCAACGCCGCAAGCGCGGCCGCATCAGGCAGCGATAGCGCCGTTGCGGTTACGGACATGCCGGTTTCCACGCAGCTCGGTTCACTTCTGGGGCAATGCGATGCCGCTAAGCATACTTATCGGCATCGCAGCGACTTGAGTCCGCTTGTTCAAGGCATGCTCCGCCGGCTTCGGGCTCGGCCCGCCCGTTGTCAGCACCAGCAGCGAACTGCCGCGGCGGTCACCTGTCAGCGGCGGCGTCTTACTCCATTTGCTGCATTTGCTCGGTTGTTGGGCTTTGCTTAGAATCCTCCCATGAGCACCGATCTCAGCACTCCCGTCCTGCTGCGCCGCATCGCGCAGCTTGAGGCCACGGTTGGGCGTCTCAGCGAAGACCTGGGCAGCTTGCGCTCGGCCGTCAGCAAGCAAGGTATCCAACTGCCAAGGACGCGGGGTGTTCGAGCCCGAGTGGCGCACGCCCATTCCCCTGCCGCGGACTACCAGCACTCTCAGGCCACTGGCGGCCTGGCTGGTGCGACCGCGCGCGGAGAGGCAGCGCGTGTCCAGTGGGTCAAGGATGGCCTCGTCATACCCGGCGAGCAGCTTGCGCAAGCCTGGGGGCTCACACGCCAGGCCTTGGCGCCGGCCGCAGACCGATGCGAAGTTTTCGCCGTCAAGGTTGGCAATCGGCTGTACTACCCTCAGGCATTCCTCGGGATGGACCGCGAAGCCGTGGCAGTCATCTGCCGCGCGCTCGGTGACCTCGGTGCAAGCGAGAAGCTGATGTTCTGGCTGCGCGAGCACGGCGCCCTGGCAGGAAAGAGCGTTGCCGCCGCTCTGGAGGCGGGGACTGCTTTGGCCAAAGTGGAGCGCCTGGCCGCGGCATGGGCGCGCGAGAGAGGCGCCTTGCGTGTCACTGCGGCTGCCTGAGCCCGGCTCCTTCGAGGATCTGCTTCGACAGACCAGGATCGAAGTCGCGTCGCTCGTGCGCTTGAGCCGGCATCCGGCCACCGAGCCGTACTGGTCGGCCGGCGTCTACCGCTTTGATGATCCAGATTCTGGCGGTGCCGACGCCTTCGGCACCGGCTACACCGCCAGCACCGTTGAAGTAGCCTTCGCAGAGAGCGTCATCCATGAGTGTGGGCGGTTCGCCAAAGCCAGCTACGAGGTGCCGGCCGCCGAACTGACCGAACGTTCGGTCGTGTGGTTTGCTTGCGAACGGCGCAAGACGCTGGTGCTGGCTGACCTGACCGGGGCGGCGCTCAAGGCCCTGGGTCTGAACAACGACATCAGTGCGTCCGCCAACTACACGACGAGCCAGGCCTGGGCACGGGCAATCCACAGTTCAAGCCCGCGATGGGACGGAATCCGGTGCGTGTCGCGGCAGATGAACAAGGGCTTCGCCTACGCCATATTCGAGCGCAGCGGGCTCCGCAAGCTGCGCGCCGAGAAGCTCAAGGCACAGCAGATGGGTGACCTCTGCGATCGGTTCAACGTCACCGCGGTCTGACAGGTCGGTGGAGAGACTTTTCCAATTCAGGTATGAGCCTGGAGCGGCCTGACCTTGGTGGCGCAAGGAGCGTCGATCGGTTGTAAGCCGGATCAGTGTGCACCCGCGGTTGTCCATGCTGCGCTGCCGGGGCGCGCCAGCGCATCGTCCACATGTCCACTGCCTGCAGCGGGTCATGCCGAGATTCCCTCATGACAAGCAAAAAGCCGTCGCACGCCACCACCGGTTCCCGATGGCATTGAGAGCTTGCGCCGCAGTCCGGGGGACTGCGGCGTGCCCCGGCAGGAGCCGGCCCGGTAGGGCTGCAACCCGCTGAGCTTGCGAAGTGCGCGGGATTCACTCCATAGCCCGGGGCACTCATGCCAGAGCGCGCGGTCGTGGCGGGCAGGGCTGTCGGTGTGGTTCATCGCATCCAAAGCACGGCGCTTCCGATGCCGAGCGCGACGCCGAAGGTGAGTGCAGCAAGCACGGGCGCTGGCCCGGTGCGAACGAGGCGGCCGTGGATTTCCACCTGGCGGGCAATGTCCCTGACGGCCGGTGCCAGCTGTTCGGCAAACGCCAGTGTCGCCGCCTCCTGCATCGCTTTGCGATGTTCGGCCAGCGCCTGGGCTGTCGCTGCCGAGGCGCGGCGCTCGATGTAGTCGGCCAGGGCCTTCTTCGTCGCCTCGGTGAGCTGAGCCACCTCGGCCGAGTACACGGTGCCGGCCGCGGCCAGGCCTGCCGCGGCGGATTCCAGCCGCTGCGAGCGGGCCGACAGCCGCTCGCCTACCGCGTCGGCCGCGGCGAGCACCGTGTCAACGCCGTGAAGGGCTTCGACGATCAGCGCCTCGCGTGCCGATCGGGCGTCCAGTGCGTTGCCCATCAGGCCGCCTTCAGGCGCAAGGTCACGCTGCGGCGGACAGCGAGAGCGAGGCCTGGGACTGAACCGGCAAACCCAGCGGGAACAAGGCCGCAAACGCGGTGTCGAGGTTCTTGTTGCAGGTCTTGGCCAGTCGCTTCATCGCGATCATCTGGATCGCGGCGTCCTGTTCGTCTTCGTTCGCCGCCACGCGCAACCGTTGCCGGTAGTCGGTCGCGTCGTCGTTCAGCGCGCCGATCGAAAGCTGCTGCGTCTTGAGCATGGCGAACAGCTCGTTGGCAAAGATTACGCCACCTTCGGGGATCGTCGCCTCGCCGCTCGCACAGAACCCGAACACCCCGGCGAAGTCCGTGCGCAGGTCGTCGTCGGTCTCGACCTTGTTGATGAGCACCAGGATCTTCGCAGCCGGCACACCGATGGCCCGAAGTGCCCGGATCGTGTTGACCGTGTCGGCCTGCTGTTTGCCGTCCTTGACCACCGGCACCACGAAGAGGTCGAACTCCTCCTGGCTGTCGGCGTAATGCTGCATCATTTTGAGGAAGTCTTCGACGTTGGACGAACCCACGTCCACGATCGCATCGTCCAGCTTCATGAGCCGCTGCAGCAGATCGTTGTAGTGCTTGCCTCGCAGCCGGGCGACCTCGACACCGTCGCTGGAGGCATCGACGTTCAGGCTCTCGACGCTGAAGACCTGGGCGTTCAGACGAGGCTGCAGCAGGTGGGCGGCGATCGTGCTCTTGCCGACGTTGCCGCTGAAGTTCAGGACGCAGACTTTCATGGTTTCCCTTGGGTTGAGTGTTTCGGCGCCAGCTTGGCGAGTGCTTTCATGTCGGGTGTGCTGCGCATGACCTCGTCCAGAAGGCGAGGGTCGTGCGCACCGAATCTCGATGCCGGACTGGCGGCCGATCCAGCCGAAAGTGCGCCCGCAAGCGTGGGAATGCGGGCGATCCTGGGCACCGGGCTTCCTGGCGACAGGCCCGGCGAGCCATCCGTCTGGGCCTTTGGGCCGGCGTTCGAGCCCTGCGGCGGCCTTGCCGCGGGCAAGCCTGGCGCGTCTTCCCGCTGCCTGCGCAGACGGGCGATGACGTTTGAGAGCTGGTGCGGCGTGACCGCGATGCCCACGTCCAGGAGCGCCGTGACGATGTGGGCGCGCGGGCTCCCCCGAGCCATGGCTGCCTCGATCTGAGGCAACAGCGCTGCGATGCGGCGAGCCTTCGAAGGCGGGTGTTTGGCCGCGCTTCGTTCGAGGCTGGCCGAGAAGGCGTCTGGAATCATCGGATGGCCGTCCACGAGGGACGGCTGAAGGCAGGGAAGGGGTGCTCGGGGTGCATCTTGGGTACTTTCTGCTGTTTGAACGCACAAACGGCGCAAGAGAAGTGCGTATCGAGCCACTATAGGTTATTGCAATGCAAGAAAAGTGCGTATAAAGTAAGTTCAATCCGAACGACTTGGCTTTCTTGCGCAACTCAGGTACGTTTGGTGCTCAGGAAGCAAGCTTTTGGAGGTGATTCGAGGGTGTCACGGTCCAAAGCGCGTACGACGTGTGTATGAGCTGGGGTCCTGGCGCTGTCCTTGTGCTGAACTTGGGCGTAGTGAGTGAGTACCAACCAATGAACATGACTTTCGAGCGAGCGCTGTGGGCGAGCACCCCAGCGCTGCGGTGCCTGGCACCGCTGGACGCCCTCCTGGCGCCGGCGCTGGGGCTGTACTGGATGAGGACCTTGCCCGCCTCTGGCGGGCTGGTAGGAACCGTGTTTGGGGTGTTCTGCCTCTGGATCGGGGCCAGGCGTGTCTATCGCGCGCTGTTCGAATTCGAGGCTTACCGCTGGATGACGCTTGGTCTGGCCAAGCTCGCCCTCGGGACCTGGATCGTGATGGCGATGGTCAAGGTCGTCTGGTTCATCCAGGGGTCGGTATGACCGCCGGGATGCATGAGGGGATGCCGAACCAGGGAAGTACGCAAACACAGATGCGAAAGAGTGGAGAGCAGGATAGGCTGCGCCGGCTTGTTTGTGTCACGAGGCCTGCCCGATGAACACGGGCAGGCAGGCCTCGCAACGGGCGACGCTTCACGTCGATGTCGGGCCCGAGCTGTCGGCCCGTGTCCGGGCCGCAGCGGCCGCTGGTGGTCGCACCCCTTCTGAATGGACGCGCGAACTCCTCCAGCGGGAGTTGAGGCCAGAGCCGGCGCAGGCGGCGGCATCGGC
This sequence comes from Betaproteobacteria bacterium, assembly GCA_037127635.1. Lineage (GTDB taxonomy): Bacteria > Pseudomonadota > Gammaproteobacteria > Burkholderiales > Burkholderiaceae_C > Rubrivivax. The sequence goes on from JBAXYD010000013.1 coordinate 64,510, forward strand.
AGACACTGGGCCCCAGCAGCAGTTGGGGCCCGACGCATCGGCCGCAGCACCTGGCCGCCTGGTGCTCGACGCCGAGCTGGCCAGCTTGCTGCAGCAGGTTCAGACGCAAGGCCAATTCCGCACCCGCCCTGCGGCGCTGCGCCTGGTGCTGCGTCACTTCATCGGCCAGGGGTCAACACCGGGGGCCGAGTCGGTCGACGCCACGCCGCTCAAGGACGGCGTGGCTGCGCTCATGCGCTCGAACCACGAGCTGCTGCCGATCGGCGAGAACATCCACCAGATCGCCAAGTCGCTGAACGCGATGCAGGGCGGGTTCCGAAACACCGACACCAAGAATCTGCAGGTCTTCGCGCAGGCGGTGCGCGAACACGTCGAGCAGGCCGCACGGGTCGTGGCGACGATCCGGGCGCTGGTGACACCGCACAAGGAGAAGTCTTGAGCAACGACCGATCGAAGCCCCGGGCGGGTCCGGCCGCGCCGCAGGGCCCCACGCTCGAATCGTCCAGATCGACGCTGGACACCGATGGCATGCTGTCCGAGTGGGGTGCCAGGCTGTTCTATCCGATCCCCAAGGGCAAGGGGGGCGGGGGCGGCGGCAAGTTGCCGCTGTTGACCGCCGTGGCCGCGTTGACTGCGGTGATGACCCCCAACGAGGTGCGCAGCCGCGTGCGGAGCACGGTCTCGCCGGGTGCCACGCAGGTGATGGTCAAGATCTCCGGCGGTGGCCGGGGCATGAAGGCCATCGCGGCCCACTTCCGGTACATCGGCCGCCAAGGCAAGGAAGAGGTCGGCGGCAAGGGCAAGACGCTGGAGATCGAGGACGAGCGCGGCGAGAAGATCCAGGGCCGCGACGGCCTGGTCCAGCTGGCCGACGAGTGGCGCGTCGCCGGCGCCTACATCGACGACGACAGCCCAAGGCGGGAGGCTTTCAACATCGTCTTCTCGATGCCGGTCGGCACGCCGCCGGAGGCGGTGCGCGCGGCCACGGCCGAAGCTGCGCGAGAGCTGTTCGAGGGGCACAAGTACGTGTTCGTGATGCACGAGGACCAGGGGGCGCCGCACGTGCACCTTTCGGTACGGGCCGATCGGTACGACGGCGTGCGCCTCTCGCCGCGCAAGGCGGACCTGGATCGCTGGCGTGCCGTGTTTGCCCGGAACCTGCAGGACCGCGGTGTGAATGCGGTAGCCAGCAGGCAACCCGTTCGGGCAGTGAATCGAAACTACCGCAAGCTATGGGAAGAGCGAGCGGCAGGCCGGGGACAGTTGGTTAGGCACAGGCCAGCGCAGCGGACCAGTGCGCGCGCGCTGGCGGCTCGGGCCGATGCGATCAAGGCTTGGGAGCAGATCGCGGTCGCCCTGGCCAAGTCCAAGGACCCTGAGGATGTTCGGCTCGCGATGGAAGCGGTTCAATACCTGAGCGAGGTCGCACCAGGAGGACAGGAGGCGGCGCGGCTTGCTGTCCTATCCGCCCAGCAACACGAGGACGAACGCCTCAAACGGGTACGCGCTGCACCTACCGCTCAGCGAGATCGAGCTCGCTAGCCGAATCGATGGTGAGCCCGTCCAGAGACCGATCTTGTTTAGGTTTGTGGGGCACCTGCCCGTCGCTTGCACGGGCGCGTTGAACTTCCACTGACTGAGGGCAGGTGTTCCACAAAGCTCGGGGGAGGAAACCGCGGCGAGTGCCGAGGTGGTGATCGCAGCCTACGGGGCTATGGCGATTTGGTGGTGCGTGCTGGTGCTGCCTTGGGTGGCGCAGGTGCCTGAAGGGGTGCTCGGTGCAGGTCCGGCCGTACTCGCAAGGGTGCTGCGTCTGCTGGGCCCGATGTGCGAGGGCACTGGATTGCACCGGCAGGAGGGGTGGGGCATGCGGCGGCGCACCGGGTGCCGAAGACGCGTGACCGGTGTGGGTGTTCGAACGCTGGGTCGCTTGATGCTCATGGCCCGCCAGCACAGGGTGGTGGAGCGCGAATGGCTTGTCCGCGCGCCAGGGTGAGCAGGACCGTCAACGGGTGGCCGCAGTGGTGGCACACGAAGGGGTGCATCTTCGGCGATGTAGCCGTCGCTGCATCATCGCCGGCGGGATCGGCCGTCACAGCCGCCTGGACTGGAGCCGGTGACATCAACAGATCGCGCACCTTGGCCAGTGCTTGCTTACGACTTCCGTTGGCCAGCAAGCCGTAGTGCCGGATGCGGTGGAAGCCGCCGGGCAGCACATGCAGCAGGAAGCGCCGCATGAACTCCTGGGGCGTCAGCGTCATGGTCTTGTGGCGAGTCTTACCTCTGGTGGTGTTCTTGACCCGGTAGTCCTTCCAGCGGAAGGTCACGCCGCGCTCGTCCATCGCAAGCAGCCGGCTGTTGGAGATCGCCACCCGATGCGTGTAGCGCGACAGGTAGGCCAGCACCGCCTGCGGCCCGGCGAATGGTCGCTTGGCATAGACCACCCACTCGCACTTGCGCAAGGGCGCCAGCCAGGCCTTGAAGGCGTGGGCGCCGGCCAGCGCCGTGTGCTCGCCAAAGAACTTCAACTTCCCGGCCTGATGTGCCCGTAGCAGCTCTTCAAGAAAGCGACGCCGGAACAACCTTGACAGTACACGCACCGACAGGAAGAACCCGGGTCTGCAGGCCACCCAACGCTTGCCGTCGGGGGTCAATCCGCCGCCGGGCACGATCCCATGCACATGCGGATGATGCGTGAGTGCCGAGCCCCAGGTGTGCAGCACCAGTGTGGCTGCGATGCGCGCGCCCAAGTGCTTGGGGTCGGCGGCGATGGTCTGCAAGACCTCGGCGGCCGTATCGAACAGCAGCCCGTAGACCACGGACTTGTTCTGGTACGCGATGTCGGCGATGGGCGCGGGCAGCGTGAAGACCACGTGGTAGTACTCCACGGGTAACAGGTCGGCTTGGCGTGCATCCAGCCAACGCTTGGCCGCACTGCTCTGGCACTTCGGGCAGTGGCGGTTCCTGCAGGAGTTGTAGGCGAGCTGATCTGTGCCGCAGCCCCCGCAGCGCAGCACATGTCCACCGAGCGCGGCCGAGCGGCATAACTCGATGGCTGACATCACCTTCATCTGCCCGAGGCTGAAGTGACCGCGCTGCGCATCGCGCCAGGCGGGTCCGTGTGCACGGAAGATGTCGGCGACCTCCAGGGCGGGCTTGCCCATGGCGGCCGGCCTATGTCGGTGGCAGGTTCTCCAGCGGGCTCATCACCTCGCGCAGCAAGTCGGTGGCCACATGGGTGTAGACCGTGGTGGTCTCAAGCCGCTTGTGGCCCAGCAGCACCTGGATCAACCGGATGTCGACCTTCTGCTCGAGCAGGTGCGTGGCAAAGCTGTGCCGCAGGGTGTGCATCGACACGCGCTTGTCGATCTTGGCCACGTCGGCAGCGAAGTGGATGGCACGGTTGAGTTGCCGGGCGGTCAGCGGGTCCACGGGGTTCTGGCCCGGGAACAGCCAGCCGCCTGGCAGCATCTTGCCCTGGGCGCGCCCGAGTCGCCACCACTCGCGCAGTCGCTCCAGCAGGATCGGCGGCAGCATGGCATAGCGATCCTTGCTTCCCTTGCCCTGCTGCACCCGCAGCGTCATGCGCTGGCTGTCCACGTCGCCAACCTTCAGCGAGATCACCTCGCTGGCGCGCAGTCCAGTGGCGTACGCCACGGCCAGCGCCGTCTGGTGCTTGAGGTTGTGCGCTGCGCGCAGCAGTCGCGCCACCTCATCGCGGCTAAGCACGACGGGCAGCGTCTGCGGGACGTGAACTGGCTGCACCTTGGACAACAGGTGCGCGCGATCAAGTGTGATGCTGAAGAAGAACTTCAGCCCCGACAGCGTGGCGTTGATGGTGATGGGCGAGGTGCCGCTGTCAGCCAGGTGCAGCTGGAAGCTGCGCAGGTCCTCGGCAGTCGCGGTGGCCGGGGATCGCCCGAGGAAGGCGCTGAACTTGACGATGGCTCGGACGTAGGCCTGCTGGGTCTTGGCCTCCAGCCTGCGCATGCGCATGTCCTCGATCATGCGTTGGCGAAGCGGTGAGACCGCCGGGGTAGAGATGTCCATGGTTGCTGCTCCGTTGATGAGCGAGGCGGATTGCCTCGCCCGTCAACTTCGCAGAAACACGATCAACACGAACAACCGCGCCGTCGCCGGAGCGCCTACCGCGCGAGCGGTTTAGTCCATAGACTGGGAGCGGTCGGCGAGGTTTTTGCGTTGAATGACGGCCAACACCGGCACCGGTCTTTGGTAGGGCGGCAGCTCGGATGACCGCTGCACCTTCTTGACTGGTCACTCGGGCATGGCCATCCGCAGCGCGGCCCGCGAACGACTCCTCCTGCGTGGGTCGACCGGCCGGACCCGACCCATTGCTGCCCGTGGCCGATTTCGGAGTGAGCGACCGGTCGACTCTGGAACCTGACTTTGGCCGACACCGCCTAGCAACCCAAAGGCGGCGACAGCGGTCATTCGGGGGCGACGATCATCGCCAGGCAAGAGATCGCGGCTGAACGTCTGCATCCGCAGATCGCGTGCTCACACTGCCGACCCATACCAGCCCATCGACGCGCTCCGAAGCTGCCCCACGACCAGCCCGGATTCTTCACGTTCCGCATCCACGAAGCTGCCGTTCGCGGCCTACGGCGGCCGGCCACCAACTGCCGATGGCGAGAGGCCGCTTGCTGGCAGTTCATCTCTTCGAGGCCACGCCGAAGCAACTGAATACTGATCGCCAGAAATGGGCTCTGCCGAGCACGCTCTGATGAGGCTGATTCCTGATCGACCGAGGACCTGGGCGCGGCCTGAAGACGTGAGGGTTCGCCACTTCGGGAGACGCCCAGGCCCACAGGGACTTGGCACCCGTGCATCACATTAGCGATCCGAGCCGCTGTCGAGTCGCAGCATCGGCAACCTGCCGCAGAAGCAGACAGCTTCTAGCCACCGCAGCCGATGCGCAGCGCCATCAGCCGATAGAAGAACTCGACCGGCGCCACCCACTGCGCCTGCCCTTCGGACGTGCCCCCAGGGTTCGAACAGGTTGCGGCAACTCACCCAATAGGAAGGATGCCTGATCAGCCCGAGTCAGCGATCGATCCCGTTGAACCTGATGACTGCGACACGGCGTTGCGGCGCTGTGTCGAACATGGCCTCGCAGTGCCTTGCCGGGACAGCAGTTCGCCTTCCCTGAGCGCCCGAGGTGACGGACCTTGACCAGCTCGTTCGACGCACACCGTCTTTTCAAAGAGGATCAGTGTTGGCGGCTTCATGCCTGTATACGTAGGGAAAACGAGAAGATACCAGCGTTTCAAGAATCGGGCATGATTCCGTCAACGCAAGCTGCGGCAGCCCTGCGAGAGCATCGCAAGACCAAGCGGCCTTTCGTCGCTCGCATCAGCTGCCCTTGCCGGGCGGTTGTCCTGCCCCTTTCAACGTGCGTGGCCTGCGCCTTCTCGGCTAAGGACTTCCATGGCGATCTCTTTGACTTGGCCAGACCGAGAAAGTCGTATGGAAAAGAAGCAGTCAAGCAAGTTGTCGCAGGCAGGCCCCAACAGCAAACGGCGTCGGTGAGTGGACATGACCTTCCATTGCTGACCCCTCAAGGAGACGACATGTTCACTCTGCGAAACGCAAAGAAGATTCAAACCCGGCCAGGTGCTTCCGTGAAGCTCCGCCCGCTTCCGCTGTTGGCGGCGATGGCGGCAATTCCGGCCTGGTCCCAGACTGCGCCACCGCCGGCTGCAGCGGCCAGTGCCCCGGAGGCGACCGAGAAGAAGAGCAGGGACGAAGCGCAGCAGGCGCAGACCATCACGATCACTGCCAACCGCCGCAAGGAGTTGGCTAAGGACGTCGCGGGAGCCGTCAGTGTCCTGGGCGGTTCGAGGCTCGACGAGCTTGGCGTGACCGGCGTGGCCGACATGGCAGCCTACGTGCCTGGCCTGGTGGTGTCCGGTACCCGTTCAGGGTCGCAGCAACTCGCCATCCGAGGCATCACCACGGGCATTGACCAGACCAGCGCCACCGTCGGCGTGTACATCGACGAATCGCCGGTCAGCTTCAACTCTGGCTACTCCGGCGGATCGACGCTCACCGTTGATCCAGACCCCCTGGACATCGAGCGCGTCGAAGTGCTCAAGGGTCCACAGGGTTCGCTCTACGGAGCCAGCGCACTGGGCGGCCTGATCAAGTACGTCATGGTGTCGCCGGACCTCAAGTCATTCAACGGGCGCGCCGAGCTTGGCATCAACAAGGTCAGCGGTGGAGGCACAGGCAACGCTGTGCGCGCGGCGATCAACGTCCCGTTGGCAACCAATCTTCTGGCTGTCAGGGCATCGGCTTACCGGCGGGAAGAGGCGGGCTACCTGGACAACGTCGCCAGTGGCAAGACCGACATCAACAAGCTGACTGTGAGCGGCGGGACGATCAGTGCACTTCTGAAGCCTGGTGCTGCGTTCAATGCACGCCTGACAGCGGACACACAGACGATCAGCGGCCAGGACAATTCGACTCCGCAGGCGGATCTGCTGACGCTCAAGCCGGCATACGGCAGTCTTCTGAATGTCGGTTGGCAGTTGCCCGTCAGCCCCAGCAAATCCGAGCAGAACCGGGCCAACCTCGCGCTCAACTACGACGCTGGCTTCGCGACGGTGCTCTCATCGACGAGCTACTTCCGCGGCAAGAACGAAACAGCAGTCGACCTCACCCCGACAACAGGCGGGCTCGCGGCGCTGTTCGGCGCCAACACAGTGAACTTTCCGATATCAGTCGACAACCGGAAGGCCACGCAGGAATTGCGCTTGACCTCGCCCGGAGGACAGTCGCTGGACTGGTTGACCGGAGCGTTCTTCACGGACGAGAAGGTCATCGGCACCCAAACCATGGACTTCCTTGTGGGGCCGGCAGGGGGTCCGTTCACTCCGGTGGTGCCCGGAGCCTTGACCTTCAAGTACGGCGCCCGCCTGAAGGAGTCCTCGGTCTACGCCAACGCCACCTACAAGCTCAGCGATCCGTTCGATATCCAGTTCGGTCTGCGCCAGACCTCGATCCGGCAGGTCTACTCGCAAAACGAACTGGCCATCCTCGGTGCGCCGCCATCACCCACCGGTGACGTGCATGCCAACGAGACGCACACCACAGGGATGATTTCGCCCCGATGGCGCCTGGATGCGCAGACCATGGTCTATGCACGTGCCGCAACTGGATACCGGCCAGGAGGCCCCAACTTCGATGTGGCGGGCGCGGTGTCCCCGAGGACCTTTGACACTGACAAGCTCCTGAACCTGGAGGTCGGGATCAAGGGAGCAGTTCCGGCCGCCCAATTCGACTATGCGGTGGCGCTCTTCAATACGGATTGGAAGAACATCCAGGCCAGGGGTGTGGACCCTGTCACTGGTACTTCCTTTCAGGGCAACGGCGGGCGCGCCCATACCCGAGGGCTTGAAGTCGAAGGCCGCTGGCGTGTGAACTCCGCCTTGGCAGTGGGTGGAAACGCCGCCTTCACAGATGCGAAGCTCGACGAAGACATCAACATCACCGGCATCAACGCAAAGAAGGGCAACACGATCCCATTTGTGCCGAAGCTGGCCTTCGGCCTGACCGCAGACTACAGCGCAGAGGTGATGCCAGGCGTGATGGGAGTTTTCGGGACGACCGTGCGCCATGTTGGACAGCGCAACGCCTACTTCGACGACACCCAGGTGGGAACCGGCGTGCAAAGCTTTGTGGGAAAGATGCCCGCATACGATCTCGTCGACTTGCGTGCAGCGTTCACCAAGGACATCTGGACGTTGTCCCTCATGGTCAAGAACGTGTTCGACAAGCGTGGCATCACGACAGTCAGTGGCAACTATATCGGCCCGGGCACAGCACCCGGAACCTTGACGCCGGCCGGCGTCACGATCACGCAGCCTCGAACCATCGGGGTTACCCTTCGCGCTGAGTTCTGAATCAACGTCGCTCCTGATGGCCATCGACAACACATGGGCCGTTTTGGCCAACACGGAGGTCCACTACTTGTCGTCGTCGACGGTGGGCGACGAATTCAAGATCTTCGTCGCACACCCCATGGCCGCGTTGCCTCAAGGCAAGAAGGCGCCAGTGGTGTACGTCCTGGATGCCAACTCGAACTTTGGCCTCGTCAGCGACATCGTTCGCGGTGCTGCGCTGGCCGGCTTGCCGCATGCGTTTGTCGTGGGCATCGGGTACCGCAGCGACGGCATGATGCAGGAGGCGTTTCTGAAACGCTCCAGGGACTACACCCCTACGGCCATGCCGGAGTTCGACCGCTCCGGTGCTACGTTGGCCGGTTTGCCTGATGAACGCATCAGCACGGGCGGCGCTGCGGCCTTCATTCGCTTCATCCAGGATGAACTCGAGCCCTTCATCGAGGGGCTCTACCCTGTGGATGACAAGGACCGAACGCTGATCGGTATGTCGCTGGGGGGCCTTTTCGCGTCCTGGGTTCTCCTCAGCCAGCCCGAGGCGTTCGAGCGCTACCTGATCTGCAGTCCGTCCCTATGGTGGGACAACGACCATCTGATGCGGCAGCCAGCCATCTGGCCTGGCCGCTCACATGTTCACGCGCGAGTCTTCCTCGCGGCGGGAGACCTCGAGCGCGACGAGCAGGTTCGTGCAAGGGTTGACGCCGCGCCAGAGGCGGTCAGGCCACTGTTGCAGGCGTTCAGGAACGCTCAAGGGCAGCATCTCCTTGCAGAGCATGTCGAAGAACTCACGCGGCGGCTGGTCGCACTGCAGATGCCCGGGCTGCAGGTGACGAGCAAGGTCTTTCCGGATGAAGCGCATGAGTCGGTCTATCCATCGGCCTTGGCGCGTGGCGTCGGCGCATTGTTCAGCCCGCTAGCAACAGGGCCGGAGGTGGCATGAAGGAAATGCACTCGGCCTTCTCCCGAAGTTACGCTGAGGCCCGCGCGAAGTTTCTGAGTGCAGCCGCTGAAGCGGGGCTGTCGGTCCGGTCGTATGAGCATACTGAGCGTGGACGCGAGGGGGAGACGCTCGCCATGGATATTGCCTTGCAGGGATCTCCGGATGCCCGCAGGATGCTCGTGGTCAGCAGTGGTTGTCACGGCATCGAGGGCTTTTGCGGGTCGGCGGTCCAGATCGCGTTGATGCAGAACCAAGACTGGCTGGGTGGGGCGTATGACAACGGCTTGGCGGTTCTCTACATCCACGCGCTGAACCCGTACGGTTTCTCCTGGCTGCGTAGGGTCACGCACGAGAACGTCGACCTGAACCGGAACTTCATGGACTTTGATCGCGAGCTGCCTCGCAATACCGGCTACGACGACATTGCGCATTTGGCAGTGCCGCCTGAATGGCCACTCAGCGAGGCTGTCACTGCCGAAGTTCAGCGCTACATCGCAGACCGTGGCTTTGATGCGTTCATCGCAGCCCTTTCTGGCGGGCAGTACCACCATCCACGGGGCCAGATGTACGGTGGCCAACAGCCCAGCTGGAGCAACCTGCGGCTTCGTCAGGTATTGCGAGAGCATGTCAGCGAAGTGAAGCAGTTGGGGTGGATCGACATCCATACCGGCCTCGGCCCGTGCGGGCACGGTGAGCGAATCTTCTTCAACGAGGATGAGGCGCCAGCGCTCGAGCGAGCACGCCGCTGGTGGGGGCCTGAGGTCACGTCCTACTACGACGGATCCTCTGACTCCCCGCCACTCAGCGGAAACCTTTGGTGCGGAGTACGACAGGAGTGCCCCCAGGCCGAGTACACCGGCATCGCCCTTGAGTTCGGCACGCTGCACTACGAAAAGGTGATGCTGGCGCTGACGGCGGACCATTGGCTGCATGTGCAGACGGCGCCCGATCCATCCATGGTCGAGCGCATCCAGCAAGATATGCGCGATGCTTTCTTCGTCGATACGGTCGAATGGAAGGACGCCGTGTTGACGCAAGCATTCAGTGCTGTGGCGCAGGCGGTCTTTGCGTTGCGGTCTTGAGGACCAACCACCAGGTGGGTTGGAGTCTTCAACTCCATGGCTCAGGACCCTATGGCACTATGCCCGATCTCGCTTCAGGGTTGCGCTCTGGCTATAGGCGCCGCGGGTACTGAACCGCCCCGGGTTTCGAGGAGGCTCCAACTCTTGAGAAGATGGAGCCATGAAGAAGTCGAACAAGTTCTCACCTGAGGTCCGTGAGCGGGCCGTGCGGCTGGTGCAGGAGCATCGTGGGGAGTACCCGTCGCTGTGGGCAGCGATCGAGTCGATCGCACCGAAGATCGGTTGCGTGCCGCAGACGCTGCTGGAATGGGTCAAGCAATCTGAGGTGGATGCTGGTGGCCGGGCAGGTGTCAGTACGGCCGAGGCCAAGCGCATCAAGGACTTGGAGCGCGAGGTCAAGGAACTGCGCCGGGCCAACGAGATCCTGAAGCTGGCGAGCGCGTTTTTCGCCCAGGCGGAGCTCGACCGCCGACTGAAGTGATGTACGGGCTCGTCGATGAGCACCGCAACGTCCATGGGGTCGAGCCGATCTGCGCAGTACTGCAGATCGCCCCGTCGGCCTATCGCCGGCACGCCGCCCGGTGCCGGGATCAGTCCCTGCTGAGCCCCAGGGCGCGACGCGACTTGGCGTTGATGCCTGTGGTCGAGCAGGTGTGGAACGCCAACCTGCAGGTCTATGGTGCCGACAAGGTCTGGAAGCAGATGAACCGCGAGGGCATCGAGGTGGCGCGCTGCACGGTCGAGCGCCTGATGCGCCGCCTGGGTCTGCGCGGCGTCAGGCGCGGCAAGGTGGTGCGCACCACCGTCAGCGACAGCAAGGCGCCATGTCCGATGGACAAGGTCAACCGGCAGTTCCGGGCCGAGCGGCCGAACCAGTTGTGGGTGTCGGACTTCACCTATGTCTCGACTTGGCAAGGCTGGCTGTACGTGGCCTTCGTGGTGGACGTGTTCGCCAGGCGCATCGTTGGCTGGCGCGTGAGCAGTTCGATGACCACGGACTTCGTCCTCGATGCCTTGGAGCAGGCGCTGTACGCCCGACAGCCCGAACGCGACAGCAGCCTGGTGCATCACTCGGATCGTGGATCGCAGTACGTTTCTATTCGCTATAGCGAGCGACTTGCAGAAGCAGGCGTAGAGCCTTCTGTTGGCAGCAAAGGCGACAGCTATGACAACGCGCTGGCTGAGACCATCAACGGCCTCTACAAGGCCGAGCTGATCCATCGCCGCGCACCCTGGAAAACCAAGGAAGCTGTGGAACTGGCCACCCTGGAATGGGTGTCCTGGTTCAACAGCCAGCGCCTGCTCGAACCCATCGGCTACATCCCACCCGCCGAGGCCGAGGCAAACTACTACCGGCAACTCGCCAGTCAGGTCACCGAGGTGGCTGCCTGACTTAACCCAACGGGCCTCCGCGATTTCCGGGGCGGTTCATACCGTGTTGGCAGTTTTGGCCAGACTGACCGTGCCGACTGCAGTTGGACGGCCGCTCAGCTGCTGATGGTGCGCCGGTGGATTCAAGACCAGTTGCCGCACGCCACCCGCGGGCATGCTGCAACCTGCCTTGGTTGATGCGGCAGCGCAATCGCAGACACAGCATTCGGTACGCAGAAAATGCCCATCCCCAGAGGCATCCCACTCAGGTCAAGTAGCTGTCCTTGACGAACTTCCTGATCAGCGCATTGAGTTGCTTGTAGTGAAGGCCTGGCATCGCATGGTCCGCGCCTTCGATCCTCACCAATCGGGAACCTGGGATCTGCGCGTGCGCCATCTCGGCATGCTCGATCGGCACTTCCTTGTCGAGTGTCCCGTGCAGTATCAATGTCGGACAGGACACGGTATGCAAGGGCAGCGGCGGCATGTTCGCAAAGTGGGCGAGGTCATTGACCTGCCCCGGCTTGCGAAGGCCGAAGAGCGACGCGCACTCGCCCGCCTCACGAGCCACTCTCAGAACAACGGGATCGGTGATGCCCTTTGACCTCAGCGCTGCAGCGGAGCGATTGCGGAAGAAGTAGATGAGGTAGTCAACCAGAAGCCCCGGCAATCGGATGGGACGCTCGACGATCCGCTGCGTCACGGCTTCTTCTAGGATCAGGCCCGCGCAGCGCGTCGGAAAGCGCATGGCGAATTGCAGGGCGCTCGGTCCCCCGCCCGAGACACCGAGAACGACGGCCCTGTGGATGCCCAGCGTGGCCAGCAGGGCATCGAACAAGGCAGCCTGCTGCTCCGGTGAAGCGCCTGACAGCAGGGGCGTACGAAGGTAACCGGGGCGCGACGGAACAATGACCCGGATGCCTTGTTCAACGAGGCCGGTGGCTATGACCAGGCTGAACACCTGGTCATAGCCGCCTGGCGTGCCATGCAACATCAACAGCACAGGGCCATGTCCGGAATCGGCGACCTCCACCGGTCCCAGCGCTGTGTCGACAACCAAACTCTCGCTCACGAGGCGAGCCGCGATGCCGCTGCGCCACTTAACGAACCGAACAGCCGAGACCGTACAGGCCAGCAGTGCGGCCGCTGACAGCGCGGTGAGCGTGCCTGAAATCCAATGGAAATGCAGCCAGAGTGCCATGCGATTGGCCTGCAACCGCGTCAGTTGGGTGCCGTGCCGGCTGCCGCAATGCGTGCGAGGTTGCTCTCGTGCTCACTGCGATCGATCGAGTAGAAGGAGATGGCGAAGATGGCAAGGCAGTTGGTCAACAGGGTGATGGGCATGTAGACCAGTGCGAGCCGGTGCAGCACGTCGGCAGGAACATGCCCTGGGACGGCCTGCTGGGGAAATGCAATCAGGGTGAGGATGATCCCGGTGCCCATGGAGCCGACGCCGGTGACGATCTGCTTGACCATCGTGTCTGCAGAGAAGATCAGCCCTTCGGAGCGCTGCCCTGTCTTGGCCTGAACCTGCTCGACGACGTCGGCCATCATCGAAGTGCCAACGATGATCGCGATCACCGCCAGGGCCACCGCCACGGTGGAATCCACGGCGAGAAGGATGACGATCAAGGGGCTTCCGTTGGGCGGCAACAGGCCCAACATGCGCAGGCTGATCGGAAGCAGGCCGAAGAAGATGGCCAGGAAGTAGGCAGACATCAGCACGCGCTTCTTGCCGAAGCGCTTGGCAAAGTACTGTGATGCCAGCGCTCCGGCGATCGGACTGATCAGGAGCCCGCCGGTGATCGATGAGATCTGCGCGGCGCTCAACTCCCAGAAGTAGGTATTGAAGTACTCGTTGAGGCCGCCAACCAGCCCGGTGCCAATGCCTGCGATGACCCCTGCCACTGCCAGCGCAAGGAAATTGCGATCCAGCAGAGTTGTGCGTACGGTGGCGTAGAGCTCAGACAGCGATGCATGAGGAATCGGTGCGCTCAGGTTTTTGATTTCGCGGTGCGTTCCCAGTGCCGAAATCGTGATGGACAGGAAGATCACGGCCGCCAGAAGCGCGCCGTACTTTGCATAGCCAGCCGGGTTCAGCTGCCCGGGCATCGACTGACCCTGCGCATTGACGAAGGGCGTCATGAGCACCGTCAGGGCGAAGATCACGATGGCGATGGGCAACACCAGACCGATCAGGCTGCGCCAGGTCGATAGCACCGTGCGGTCATCGTAGTCGTGTGCCAGTTCAGGTAGTAGCGACGCAGAAGGAATCTCAAACATCGAGATGGAGATCCGGGCCGCTATCACGCAGCCCAGCAGGTAAGCCACCAGCGCTTCGTGGGACCACCCCTGCGGAGGATTGAGCAGTGCCCAGACGGCCACTGTGGCGGGCACGGCTGATGCGTACATGAAGGGGTGACGACGACCCCATCGGGAGCGCCAGGTGTCGGATACCTGACCGATGAGCGGATCGACGATCGCATCGACTATCAGCGCAATGCCAATGACGACCGATACCCAGGACGCCGGGAGGCCGAGCACCTGGTTGTAGAACAGCATGAGCTGAGCCAGGGCGACGCCCTTCAGCCCGAAGGCCACGGCGCCAATGGCATAGGAGTACTTGCTGATCGCCGAGATGCGACGCTTGACGGGCTGAGTGGCGGAACCCGTGGTCTCAGCCATGCTTGTGCCCCAGGGAGGCGAGTGCCTTGGTTCCTTCATTGACGCCTTGTGCCTCGGCGCTCAGAGGGGCCACACTTCCGGTACGGTCAACGACTTCCGCCAATCGCCTGTGCAGTTCCTCGGCAGCGTCTGCGCCATAACCAACCCAGACGCCCTTCGTCATCGTGATGTGGGCTGCTTCGAAGCTGCCCGCGCCGGCACACAGGATCGTGCGGTTGGGTGCGTCTTCTGCTGCAAGCGCCAGCACAGCGGGGGACACGAACTCCGGTCTGAAGGCCTTGAGTACTTCTTCGGGCCAGAGACCTTCCGTCATCTGCGTGGCCGCTGTGGGTGCCAGGCAGTTGACGCGGATGTCGTACTTGGCACCTTCAATGGACAGGGTCTGCATCAGGCCGACGAGCGCCATCTTGGCAGCTCCGTAGTTGCTCTGACCAAAGTTGCCGAACAGTCCTGAGGAGGACGTCGTCATGACGACGCGGCCATACTTCTGCGCGCGCATGATCTCCCAGACGGCCTGGGTGCAGATCACAGCACCCATCAGATGGACCTCCAGTACCAGCCGGAAGTCGGACAGGCTGATCTTGGCGAAGCTCTGGTCGCGCAAGATGCCGGCGTTGTTGACGAGGATGTCAATGCGACCCCACTGGGCCTTCACGTCGGCGACCATGGCCCGCATGGCAACCTCATCGGTCACCGACGCATGACAGGACATCGCCACGCCACCAGCCGCTCGGATCTCTTGTGCTACGGCTTCTGCTGCGTTTTCCCCAGTGGTGCCCGGAGCCGGTCGTGCGAAGTCATTGACCATCACCTTTGCGCCATGCGCAGCCAGCGCAAGCGCGTGCTCGCGGCCGAGTCCACCACCGGCTCCCGTCACAATGGCAACGCGCCCATTGAAGTCCATGCTCATTGGAGCTTCTCCGCATCGTTGTTGTGCCAAAGCTCTCGCAGTTCGCGCTTGAGCACTTTGCCGATTGCACTGCGGGGCAGTTCAGGGACCAGGCGGATCGCGCTCAGGCGCTGGGTCTTGCCGACCTGCGCGTTGCACCAATCTCGCAGTGCCTCGACTTCAATCTCGTGACCTGGGCGTGCGACGACAAATGCCACCGGCGTTTCACCCCATTCGGTCGAAGGGGCGCCAACCACAGCGGCCTCCATGACGGAGGGGTGCTGAAGCATGACGGCCTCAAGGTCGCTCGGATAGATGTTGAATCCGCCGCTGATGATCATGTCCTTGCGGCGGTCCACCAGAATCAGGAAGCCGTCTTCATCAAAGCGGCCGACATCGCCAGTGCGGATGTAGCGGCGACCTTCAGCGTCATACCACTCGGCTTCTGAGGTCTTTTCGGGCCGCCCGTGGTAGCCGTCCATCATGGACGGGGACCGGCCGACGATCTCGCCGATGCCTTGGCTCGCGCCGTCTGGCATTCGGGGGACCTCGCGACCGTCCTCGTCGATGAGTCGAATGTCATGCCCAGCACCTGGCTTGCCCACGGTGTGCAGCTTGTTCGGGAAGATGTGCGCGTCGAGGATGCAAGTTCCGCCGCCTTCCGACATGCCGTAGAACTCGACAAGCGCACCTGGCCAGCGCGCCAGCACATCCGCCTTCAGTTCGGCGCGGAAGGGTGCGCTGGTGCAGAACTTCACCTGGAACGACGACAGGTCAAAGCGGTCGAACTCTTCACAGGCCATCAGGCGCTGGTACTGCACAGGAACCAGCATGGTGTGCGTGGCGCGTTCCACTTGCGCCAGCCTGAGATAGCCGAGCGTGTCGAACTTGGCCATCAGGATCAAGCAGCCGCCATAGGCCAGCGTCGGCAGCAGGGCCGTCAGGGTCGTATTGCTGTAGAGCGGTGTGGCCACCATCGTGACTGAGCGTGGGCCAAATGCCGCCAGTGGTGCGTGCCGAATCAGTTCCCACCGCATGCCGTGGGACTGAACGATGCCCTTGGGTGTGCCGGTGGTGCCCGACGAGTAGATGACGTTGAACGGCCAGGCGCGATCGATCGTCACCGGCTCCGGCACTGCCAGTGGCGCCAGCAGCCAGGGCGCTAGTGCGGTTTCGCCATCCGCCGCATCCAGACGAATCCGTGCCACGCCCTGCGGCAACGCGGCTCGGGCCTCGTCAAGGGCGTGTGCCGTTGCTGCATCGACAAACAGGAGCCTTGCCCTGCAGTCTCGAACCATGTCCATCAACTGTGCCGTCGTTGAGCTTGGTGCAAGTGGCGCGACGGCAATCCCCGCGCGCAACGCGCCGATGAAGACAGCCACATACTCGGCGCATGTCGCTGCGCAGATGGCAATGCTGTCGCGCGGCTCCAGGCCCGTGCGCTGCAGGGACGCAGCCACTCGGTCGGCCAGACGATTCAGCGTCCCGTAGTCAATGCGCCTATCGCGGTCGACGATGGCTGGCGAGTCCGGCTGTTGGCGGGCATGTTCCGCCACCATGCCCGCCAGGTCGCAGAACGCCCGCGGATCGGACTCGGCCATCACACGACCTCGAACAGCCCGGCGGCACCCATACCACCGCCCACACACATGGTGATGACCACGTACTTCACCCCGCGGCGCCGGCCTTCGATGAGCGCGTGTCCCACCATGCGAGCGCCAGACATCCCGTACGGATGACCGATGGCGATGGCGCCGCCATTCACGTTCAGACGATCGTCCGGGATCCCGAGCTTGTCCCGGCAGTACAGCACCTGAACTGCAAACGCCTCGTTCAATTCCCACAGACCGATGTCGTCCATCGTGAGGCCCGCTCGCTGCAGCAATCGCGGGATGGCGAAGACGGGCCCGATCCCCATCTCGTCGGGCTCGCAACCCGCAGTAGCGAAGCCACGAAAGATGCCGAGTGGGCGAAGGCCCCTCTGTTCGGCCAACTTGGAGTTCATCACCACGACGGCCGAGGCGCCGTCAGCGAACTGACTCGCGTTGCCCGCGGTGATCACGCCACCCGGCACTGCCGAGCGAATCTTGCGTACGCCTTCGATGCTCGTGTCTGCCCGGATTCCCTCATCTTCGCTGACCGTGACTTGCCTAGTCACCATGCCAGTTCGTGGATCCGCCACGCCCATCGTTACGCTGATGGGCGCGATCTCGTCCTGGAACAGGCCCGCGGCGCGAGCGGCTGCCGCTCGGGCCTGGCTGCGTACGCCGTACTCATCCTGCGAGTCCTTGTCGATTCCATAGCGGTTGGCCACGATCTCTGCGGTCTCCAGCATGGACAGGAAGTAGGTGGGTCGATGCTCGGCAACCCACTCGTCCTTTATGAAGGTCGTGTTCACCACGCCCTGAACACACGAGATCGACTCCACGCCGCCGGCCACCATCACCGGCACCTGATCAACGAGCACGCGCTGGGCCGCCAGAGCGATGGCCTGCAGGCCAGACGCACACTGGCGATCGATGCTGGTGCCACCGGCGCTCACGGGCAGGCCGGCACGCAAGGCGGCGTAGCGACCGATGTTGAGTCCCGTCGCCCCTTGCTGCAGGGCGCAGCCCATGATGACGTCTTCCACCTCGGACGGATCGATACCCGAACGTGCGACGGCATGCTCGATGGCATGACCTGCCAGTGTGGCGCCATGAGTCATGTTGAAGCTCCCTCGCCAGGATTTGCCCAGCGGGGTGCGTGCGGTCGAAACTATCACGGCGTCTGTCATCGGGGATCTCTCAGAACGAATGTGAGGTGGGGTCCGGTCGGGTGCGAGAAGTCAGTTGAAGGTCTTGCCCTGAGAGGCGAGCCGGGTGAGCAGGGGCGCCGCGCTCCAGTGGTTCGGGCCTTCCTTCACCGTTCGGGCAAAGCCCTCCATGGCCCGCTCCACTGCCAACAGGCCGACCATGTCTGCATACAGCATCGGTCCACCGCGGTAAGCCGGGAAGCCGTAGCCAAAGACGTAGACCACATCGATGTCCGATGCTCGCTGGGCGATTCCCTCGTCCAGAATGCGCGCGGCCTCGTTGACCAGCGCGAAGATGCACCGCTGGACAATCTCGGTACTGCTGATTCGGCGCGGGGTCACGTTTTCCGCCTCGCGATGCAGCCGCACCAATTCATCCACGGCTTCGTCAGCCAGCGCGTTGCGCCCAGTCTTGGCATACCGGTACCAGCCTGAGCCGGTCTTCTGTCCGAACCGTCCCTGCTCGCAGAGTCGATCCGCGAGCTTGACCGCGGTGGGCCAAGCCGCCTTCGGGTTCTCCGCACGCAGGCGCTTGCGGATGGCCCAGCCGATGTCATTGCCGGCAAGGTCGCTCATGCGGAAGGGACCCATCGCCATGCCGAAGGCTTCAAGGGCGGCGTCGATCTCCTGCACCGACGCGCCCTCTTCCAGCATGAAGAGTGCTTCGCGCTGGTAGCCACCGATCATCCGGTTGCCGATGAAACCATCGCAGACACCCGAGATCACGGCTGTCTTCTTGATGCGCTTCGCCACCTGCATGATGGTCAGGAGCACATCGTCGGCTGTTTTCGCGCCACGGACGACCTCCAGCAGTCTCATGACGTTCGCGGGGCTGAAGAAGTGCGCGCCGACGACATCCTGTGGGCGACGCGTGAAGGCGGCGATCTTGTTCAGGTCCAGTGTGGAGGTGTTTGACGCAAGGACTGCGCCGGGCTTGCAGACCCGGTCCAGGGTCTCAAAGACCGACTGCTTCACGGCCATGTCCTCAAAGACAGCTTCAATGACCAGATCAGCCTGGCAGAGGTCGTCGTAGGCCAGCGTCGGCTTGAGCAGGGAAGCCAGCTGCGCAGCGCGCTCGGCCTTCAGCTTGCCTTTCTTGACACGGGTGTCGAAGTAGTCCTTGATGTGCTTGACGCCACGGTCCAGCGCTTCCTGCTTGGTTTCGAGCATCACGGTCGGAATGCCCGCCTCGAGGAAGTTGATGGCGATGCCGCTGCCCATGGTGCCCGCGCCGATCACGCCTACGTGAGCGATGCTGCGCGCCTGTACGTCCTGCGCAAGACCTTCTATCCGGGCCGCTGTGCGTTCGGCCAGGAAGAGATGCCGCAGCGATCTGGCTTCGGGGCCCGAGTACAGGTCGACGAACAGTTTGGCCTCGGCCTTCAGGCCGTCCTCGAAAGGCAACCGCATCGCCGCTTCAATCGCATCGACAGCCTTCAAGGGCGCGGGATAGTGCTTGGACATGGCACCGACGCTGTTGCGAGCCCAGAGGAGGTATGCGTCGGGTTTTGCGCAGACCACGTCCATGTCGCGTGCTCGCTTCAGTGGCCTTGCTTCGGCAACCACCTGCCTGGCGAAGCCGAGGGCACCTTCAAGCAGATCGCCATCGACAAGCTGATCGATCAGCGGGGTTCCTGCGAATCGCTCCGAAGGCACTGTCGCGCCAGAGACGATCATGTTCAGCGCCGCCTCGACACCGATCAGCCGGGGAAGACGCTGGGTGCCGCCTGCACCGGGGATCAGCCCGATTTTCACTTCCGGCAGCGCCAGTTGCGCGCCTGATGTCGCAACCCTGAAGTGGCAGCCCAGCGCCAGTTCAAGTCCGCCCCCCATGCAGGTGCCGCCGATCGCTGCAACGACAGGCTTCGTCGAGGTCTCCAGTACCGAGATGACAGCCGGAAGCATCGGCTCGGCGAGGACGTCCGGCGTGCCGAACTCGCGCATATCAGCACCCGCAGAGAACAGTTTGTCTGTTCCCACGATCACGATGGCCGAGACCTGTTTGTCGCTTTCAGCACGCCTGATGGCCTGTACAAGGCCAGACCGCACTGCATGGCCCAGGCCGTTGACGGGCGGGCTATCCAGGCGGATGACGGCAATGGTTTCCTGCAGTTCAAAGTGAATGACAGCCATGGTGTTTGGTGAATCCAGTCGATCTAGCTTTGAAGGACGGCGCGTGTCAGCTGCCCAGGAACTTGGCGGCCCAGCTCAGTAGCCCCTGCGCTGGGCCACCTGGTCGAGCTGGAAGTTGGCGTCTCCAAACAGCTCCTGCAGCACGCGGGCGCGCTTCATGAAGAAGCCAATCTCGAACTCGTCTGTCATGCCTATGCCCCCGTGCATCTGCACAGCCTCCTGTACCGCCAGCGTTGCTGTCCTGCCCGCGCGTGCTTTGGCGACTGCCACGATGTCGCTGGCGTTGCTGGCGCCCTGGTCGAGGAGTTGCTGGGCCTTGATCACCGCGGCTCGAGTGACTTCAAGCTCGGTGTAGAGCTGAGCGGCGCGATGCTGGAGGCCCTGGAACTCTCCGATCAAGCGACCGAACTGTCGACGCTGCTTCAAGTACTCGACCGTCCGATTGAAAGCCTCGCCGGCCACGCCCAGCAACTCAGCCGCAGCGGCTGCCCTTGCGGCGTCGAGCGCGCCGTCGAGGATCGACACTCCGTCGTGAAGCACACCCAGCAGCGTCGAGGTGTCGACCCGGACGTTTCGCAGCGTGAGACGAGCGGCGTTGTGGGCATCCACCATGACCGTGCGCTCGATTTCGACGCCTGAAGCCTTGGCGTCGACCAAGCAGAGTGATATTCCTGTTCTGTCGCCGGGCTCGCCAGCGGTGCGCACAGCTACGACCAGGAGATCCGCCACGTGGGCATCCAGCACAAAGGTCTTGGCGCCGTTGATCACCAGACCGTCACCCTCGGGGATGCAACTTGTCGAGATCTGGAGTGGGCGGTGCTTGCCGCCTTCGTCGACAGCGAGCGTGGCGATGGCTTCACTGTTGGCAAGCCTTGGCAACCAACGCTCTTTCTGCGCGGTACTGCCGCCCAGGCACAGCGCGGTGACTGCTGTGACGGAAGACGCGAGAAAGGGTGATGCCGTTAGGTGCCTGCCGATCTGCTCCATGACCACACCGGCCTCCACGTGCCCGAGCCCCAGGCCGCCAAGGTTTTCGGGGACCAGCACGCCGCTGAAGCCCATCTCCGCAAACTGGCGCCAGAGCGGGCGTGAGAACCCATCGGGATCCCCGCTATCGCGCAGCGCTCGCAAGGCAGACACCGGGGACTGGCCGGCCAGGAAGTCCCGCGCGCTGTCGCGCAGCATGGATTGTTCTTCGGTGAGGATGAGTGCCATGGCTTGAAGTGCTATGTCAGAAGTCATGCGCCAGGCAGTTCGAGGATTCGCTTTGCAATGACGTTGAGCTGGACTTCGCTCGTCCCCCCTTCAATCGAGTTGCCCTTGCTGCGCAGCCAGGAGCGCGCCACGTACCCACGCTGAGACCGCTCACTCTCCCAGGCCAAGGCGTCGCTGCCGACCACCGAGACCAGCAACTCCCACCGACGCTTGTTCAGCTCGGCGCCATAGAACTTGAGCATTGAGGACATGGCTGGATGCGCCTGTCGCGACTTGGACAGATCCACGGCGCGCTCCATGGCAAAGCCGAACGCAGCCTCGTCAGCCTCGAACTCGGCGATCTGACTGCGCAGCATCGGATCGGCGAGGCGGCCGTGCGAGTCAAGTCCGACATGCTCAGCTGCGACCTGGGAAAGAGACTGGGCTGCTGCGTTGTCGCCCATGGCTCCGAGCATTTCGCGCTCGTGGGTCAACAAGTACTTCGCGACATCCCAGCCTGCGTTGACCTCGCCCACGACGTTGCGTTTGTCGACCCGGACGTTGTCGAAGAAGGTCTCGCAGAAGGGTGACTTGCCGGAGATCAGCAGAATGGGCTTCGTGGTCACCCCTGCTGACGCCATGTCGAACAGCAAGAAGGTGATGCCAGTGTGCTTCTTCGCCGAGTCGGTACGTACAAGACAGAAGATCCAGTCGCACTTGTCTGCGTAGCTGGTCCAGATCTTCTGGCCGCTGACCAAGAAGTGGTCGCCGCGGTCCTCGGCTCGTGTTGACAAGGCGGCCAGGTCCGAGCCGGCGTTAGGCTCCGAGTAGCCTTGGCACCATCGGATCTCGCCGCGCGCAATCTTCGGCAGATGTTCGAGCCGCTGTTCGTGCGTACCGAACTTCAGCAACGCCGGGCCCAACATCCAGATGCCGAAGCTGAGTAGCGGCGGACGGCAACCGAGGGCCCGCATTTCCTGCATGAGGACTTTGGCTTCGGTGGGCGAGAGCCCACCACCTCCGTACTCTCGTGGCCATGTCGGGACGGTCCAGCCCCGCTCCCCCATCCTGGACAGCCACTGACGTTGCGCCTCGCTGGTGAACTTCCACTGGCGACCACCCCAGCAGTGTTCCTCGTCGTTCACGACAGGAATCCGCATCTCGATCGGACAGTGCGCTTCCAGCCATGCACGAGTCTCCGATCGAAATCTGCTGAGGTCGGTTGAGTCGTCCATTGGCCAGTCCTGATCTCGATGCGCATGCCGAGGTCCGGCGTAGCGTTCGAAAAACGATATCAGTCACGGCTGCGTTTGGCAAACCGTGATTTCAAAAAATAGATGCACGCCGGTCAATCTAAGAGCAAGACAAGGGAAAACACTAAGATACCTTACTTTCAATACACATGCATCATCACCGCTGAAGTGCAGGTCTGAAAGGTCATGAAGATCGATCAAGTGATGGCGCGCATGGCGCTTGTCGCGCTGGCCATGGACGCGTGGCACTCGCGACCATCGTGTGTGGCCCGCCAGTGTCTGGTCCGATCGAAGTGACTTCATGCCTTGCCCGGGGCGCGTGGCAACATCTTGGCCCCGGTGCATCTCCGACTTCGTCGGGTGGGTGCTCGTCGATCGGCACAGCGCCTTCCCGTGCCGCCTATGTCCCATCGAGAGGGTCTCGTGAAACGGTCGCAGAAGAATCCGCAGGCTTCCACGCCGTCGGCCAAGTCGAGCCGGTTTGAGGAAAAGCGGGTTGCGATCCTTGATGCGGCCGCGCGTCAGTTCAATGAACGTGGCGTCAATGGCGCGGCGCTGGTTGACATTGCGTCCAGCGTAGGCCTGGTGACCAGTGGCATCACGTACTACTTCCGCAAGAAGGAAGACCTGGCCGCTGCGTGTCTGCTGACGTCGATTGCCGAGGCCAAGGCGCTGGTCTTGGCGGCGGCGGAGGAGCCGACCTTGCCCCGGCGTGTTGAACGCCTCTTCGCGCTGCACGCGGCGCAGTTGGCAGCGATCGAGCGTGGAGAGCGTCCCGCCTTGATCGGCTTCAGCGATACGCGGTCGCTACCGGACGTTCAGGCCGCAACGGTTTTCGAAGCCTATGTCGAGCTGTTCCGGTGCTTGCGGACGTTGTTGACGGGGCCTGAGGCGCCCACACTGAGCCGCGATGCGCGCAACGCAAGGACGCACCTGCTGTTGTCTGTTCTGAACTCGGTAGCGGGTTGGACAACCAGGTGCGAGCCGAGCCAGTACGCACGGCTGGGAGCTCGAGTTGCCAATGTTGTTCTGCACGGAGTGATCGACTCGGCCAAAGCCGATTCGGCTGCCGCCAAACCCCCATTAGCCGAGCCTGCTCCTGCAGCAGACGAAACGGCTGAAGCCTTTCTTCGAGCAGCCACAGAGTTGGTCAATGAGCAGGGTTATCGGGGTGCGTCGGTGGACAAGATTGCGGCGTTGCTGAATGCGACGAAGGGCAAGTTCTACTACTACAACGAGACCAAGATCGACTTGGTGACGGCGTGCTTCGAGCGCAGTTTTGAGGTCCAGCGGCACTTTCTGATGTGCGCGGAACAAGCCATCGGTTCAAGTGCCGACCGGATCGTGGCGGCAGCGACGGCACTGATCCGATTCCAGCTTTCGGAGCGTGGCCCCTTGTTGCGAGGTTCGGGCTTCAGTGCACTGCCGGACCAGAAGCAGCGGCAGGTGGTCTTCTACACGATGGAGCGCGTGATCGAGCGCATGGGCAATCTGGTTGTGGACGGTCTGGTTGATGGTTCGGTCCGGCCCCAAGATCCCGCAATCTCTTCAGAGGTCCTCTACGCGGCGATCAATGCTGCTGCTGAACTGAAACATTGGGTCCCTGGCATCGGGGCAGACAGCGCCAATCGGCTGTACACGAGGCCCAGCTTGCTGGGCCTCATGTGCGATGAGTAGGTCAGATCCTCAATGCCCTTGCCAGTACGCGAAGGACTTCGTCGGTGGCCCATTCCTTCGTTCTGTTCATTGCTTGGTGAGTTGTGCATGCAGTCGTTGAGGTCCCGTTTCTACTACCATCTGATGAGGTGGCAGCTAGCCAAGTCCAGGCCGATCAATCTCTCCATTGAGGCCATCCGCGCAAGCGGGGAAAAGTCCAGTGGCAAGCTTGGAAAGTTGCCCAAGGGCATCCAGGTCGAAAGAACAACGATTGAAGGCCTCGAGGCTGAGTGGCTCAGGCCAAGTGACTGCAGGGATTCGGCGCTGCTGCTCTACTTGCACGGTGGTGCCTACGTATCGGGCTCCATCGTCACGCATCGAAGGCTCGCGGCGAAGTTGGCGGCTTCAGCCAGAACTTCCACGTTGATTCTGGGCTACAGGCTCGCGCCTGAAAATCCGTTTCCCGCGGCTGTGGACGACGCGTTGCAGTGCTACTTGGCCCTGCGCGCCAGTCATCCTGGTGCGTCGATTGCCATTGCTGGTGATTCTGCAGGTGGTGGCTTGGCTGTCGCACTCTGTCTTCGCCTGCGAGATGGTGGCTTCGAGACACCTGCCGCGCTAGCACTTCTGTCGCCTTGGACGGACCTGACTCTCGGCAACAAGACCCATGAAACAAAGGCAGCAGTCGATCCGTTCTTTCCAGATCGGTCGATCCTGCGCGGTGCGGCGGCAGCTTACGCAGGCCAACATGACTTGAGCGACCCTGGAATCTCTCCGCAGTTCGCAGATCTGAGTCGGCTTCCTCCTACGCTCATCCATGTGGGATCACTGGAGGCGCTCCTGGACGACGCGTTGATTTTGCAGGCGCGCATGTCGGCCGCTGGGACGCCCGTGGACTTGGAAGCCTTCGATGGAATGTGGCACGTTTGGCAGGCGTTCGCCGGGCTGTTCCCAGAAGCCGATCGGTCTGTCACAGGGATTGGTGTGTTTCTTGGCCGGCACCTGACGCGAACATGAGTGCAAGTCGTGTGAACCTGTACTTGTTGCTCGAGAGCTTGAGGTAGGGTTCGGTCTACCTCGTACGCCGGCTTTCGGAACTCGGAAATTGCTCCTAGAACTTCCGCAATGGGTCGGCAGCGCGATTTCGGCTGAATCAACAGCTGACGTCCCACCTGCATTGGGTATCGATCAGGGCCGTCAGACTGTGAGCGACTGCTTTGGAGAAGGGCCTCGTTCGAGCGGCCGTCACGCTATGGCGGCTGTACTTTGAAACCGGTCATCGGAGTGGCGATTTCCTGATCGGTCGAGTGACCGGAAGTGGCCGAGAGCCGAGACTCAAGGTCGGCTTTCGGGCCTCCGGACGCAGTGGCTACAACTCATCGCCGAAGGCTGCATCGACGTCGCGTGCGCTGTGCAGCACGCGGACGACATCGATGCCGTCTTGGACCGGCATGTAGAAGATGACGTACCGCCCGAACGGAAAGCTGCGCAGATCAGCCGCCAGCTCTTCCCGAGCGCGCCCCATCAAGGGTTGTGTCGCGAGGATCCCGAACTTCTCGTCCAGCTTGTCGATCCACCGATCGGCCTGATCCAGGCTGTCTTCGGCGATGTGATCCCAGATGTCCAGGATATCGGCCGCCGCCAGCGGCCGGCGGGTAACGCGTGCCATCGCCGCCTATGCGGACTTGCGAGCGCGCCGCGCCCGGCCTTCTCGTTTGGCCTCCTCGGCACTCCATGTCTGGCTAGATCCGCTGTTCAGGCCCAGGCGGATGTCCTCGCGCAGCTGCTCGAGCTTGGCGGCGCGCAGCCGGTCCTGTTCGTCCATCAGGCGCAGCGCCTCGCGCATGACTTCGCTGGCTGAGGTGTACATGCCAGAGGCCACTTTGGACCGGACCAGCTCCTCCAGCTGCGGCGTGAGGTTGACATTCATGCCCACGGGCAGTCTCCTTGATCGTGACCTACCCATGATATCCAAAGATGTCAATGATGGACATCCGGCATCACGTTCGGTGCTGGCGCCCCGGCGGCGGCGCGGTGCCGCCAGACGCATGGAGATCCGTCATGGGAACCACAGACAGCGCGGTTCATCGCGAGCCGTGGAACAAAGGCAAGATCGTCGGGCAGAAGGCGCCGTTCAAGCTCAAGGACATCTGGGCGCTGCGCGTCAGGCTTCAGATGGAGTGCCGCGTGCGCGAGCTCGCTCTCTTCAATCTGGGGATCGATAGCAAGCTGCGCGGCTGCGACCTCGTTGCTCTGAAGGTCCGAGACGTGTGCCATGGCGACCAGGTGGCAACGCGCGCCATCGTCATGCAGCACAAGACCCAGCGCCCGGTGCAGTTCGAGATCACGCAGGCGACCCGGGACGCCTTGCAGGCTTGGATGCAGCAGGCTGGGCTGAAGTCCGAAGACTACCTATTCCCGAGCCGGCTTCACGGCTCACCACATCTGGGCACTCGACAGTACGCCCGCATCCTCGGGCATTGGGTCGACGAACTGGTACGTATTCAGCCTCCCCCCGCGAGCTGTTGACGGCGCGACACCAAGCTTTCT
>JBAXYD010000014.1:0-90822 GCA_037127635.1 Betaproteobacteria bacterium
CGTAGCGCCGTAGCGCCGTAGCGCCGTAGCGCCGTAGCGCCGTAGCGCCGTAGCGCCGTAGCGACACCCGCGCACCCGCGCACCCGCATCAGCCCGGTCTCGTAGAGGAGCTTCATGCCCAAACAAGCAGTCGCCATGCTGCGCACTGGCCCTCGGCAGGTTCTGCCAAGGGCCAGCTTCGTGACGCGCGGTCTCTAAGTTCGTGCAAGATGGGCTCGCGGCGGTGAGGTCACGGCTGCGAGTATCGACCGCGCGACCGAGGTGCACGCGCTACCGCTTTCGGTCCCCCGAGGCCACTTCCCTCGCGACGGCGATTGAAGAGGGCGCGGACCTCTTGACCACCCGAGACCGGCCCTTGACATCGACCCGGCTCATGTCCACCGACCTCGAGACGCTGGCGGCGATTGGCACCTGGGAACTCACGCTTCCGGAAACGACGCTGCGTTGGTCCGACGGCGCGTGCGAGCTCCTTGGCCAGGCCTTGCCCGGTACCTTCGCGGCGTTGCTCGGGGCCTGTCCCGCGCCTGATCGTCTGGACCTCGCCGCCGCGCTCGCCGGCCCCCCCGCCGACGCCGGCGTGATCGAGTTGGAGCACCGCATGGTCCGCGGCGATGACGTCCGCTGGCTCCAGCAGCGCATCGCCTGGGTGATTGGTCCCGACGGTGCGCCGCGCGCCGCACAGGGCGTGGTGCGCGACATCACGCGCGACAAGACCCGCCGCTTCGACCTGAGCAGGGCGAACGAGCGGTTGTCGACGGCCACGACGGCGGGTGGAGTCGGGGTCTGGGACTGGGACGTTCCGAACAACGTCCTGGTCTGGGACGACGTCATGTACCAGCTCTATGGCCTGCAACAGACTGACTTTGGCGGCGCCTACGAAGCGTGGTCGGTGGCCATCCACCCCAAGGACAAGGCCGGGACCGAGGAGGAAATTCAGGCCGCGCTGCGCGGGGAGCGCGATTACGCGCCCCGCTTCCGCGTGATCTGGCCGGACGGTTCCATCCACCACATCAAGGCCGCGTCGCGCACCACCTATGACGCCGAGGGCCACCCGCTGCGGATGATCGGCGTCAACTACGACCTGACGAACCAAGTCGAGGTCGAGGAGGCGCTGGCAATGGCGAAGGTCGACGCCGAGGCGGCGAGCCGCGCCAAGAGCTTGTTCCTCGCCAACATGAGCCACGAGATCCGCACGCCAATGAACGCGGTCATTGGCCTGTCCGCGCTCGGGTCGAGCCTGCCCGACCTGCCGCCGCGGATAGCCGAGTACCTCAAGCGCATCCACAGCTCCTCTCGCACGCTGCTGTCCACGCTCAACGACATCCTCGACTACTCCAAGCTGGAGGCTGATCGGGTCTCGATCGAGCAGATGGAGTTCGACCTCGATGAGCTGCTCGAGAACGTCATCAACCTCTTCGCGCTCGGCGCCGAAAGCAAGGCAGTGGAGCTCGTCTTGCGCGTCGAGCCCGGCCTTCCCGCGACGCTCGTGGGGGACCCGCTGCGACTCGGCCAGGTCCTGAACAACCTCGTCGGTAACGCCGTGAAGTTCACCGCGGCCGGGCACGTCCGGCTGAGCGTGACCGCGATGCCGGCGACGTCGCCGGCCCGCGTCCGCCTTAAGTTCGCGGTAGCGGACACCGGCATCGGCATCTCCCCTGCGGACCAGGAGCGGCTCTTCTTGCCGTTCACGCAGGCCGACGGCTCCATCGCGCGGCGCTTCGGCGGTACGGGCCTCGGGCTCGTGCTGAGCCAGCGACTCGTCGCGATGATGGGTGGCGCCATCACGATCGAGAGTGAGCTCGGTCGGGGCAGCACCATGCACTTCGAGCTTGAGCTGCCCGTGTGCGCGCGGCGCGACGTCTCGCAGGAGCTCTTGCCAATCCGCGGCCTTCGCGCGCTCGTCGTCGATGACGTCGAGAGCTCGCGCCATGCGCTCGTCGAACTGCTCGCGTCCTGGAGCGTCGAGGCCGTGGAGGCGAACTCGGGCGCCGAAGCGATCGCCCTGTTGCTCCCACCCAAGCCCGCGCCGAAGCGCCTTTTCGACCTGGTGCTTCTCGACTGGCGGATGCCGACGATGAGCGGGCTCGAGGTGGTGCAGTGGATCCGCGATCGCGTCGAGGAACAGGCGCTCCGCGAGCCGCCAGTCGTGGTGATGGTCACAGCGTTCGACCAGGAGCAGCTGCTCGCCGAGGCTGGCGGGCTGCCGTTGCAGGCGGTGCTGCGCAAGCCGGTCTCCGCCTCGCGCCTGCTCGACACGCTCGTGGGGCTGTGCGGGCCGGAGCGGCTCAAGCTGTCGACTGACCCGATGGTATCGGTGCTCTCGCGCGCGGCTCCCCTGCGCGGTGCCCACATCCTGGTCGTGGAGGACATCGACACCAACCAGCTGGTGGCGCGCGCTCTGCTCGAACGGTTGGGCATGCGAGCCACCATCGCCAGCAACGGGGAGCAGGTGCTTGCGCTGGTCGAGCAGGCGGCGTTCGACGCCATCCTGATGGATCTGCACATGCCTGTCCTCGACGGCTTCGAGGCGACTCGCCAGCTGCGCGCGCGCCCGGCTTCGGCGACCATCCCCATCCTCGCCATGACGGCCGCGGTTCTGGCAGACGACCAGGCTGCGTGCCGCGCCGCCGGGATGAACGGACATGTCCCCAAGCCGATCGAGCCGTCCGTCCTGGTCTAGGCGCTCCTCGAGTGGGTGCGGATGCCCCTGGCGAACGCCGGTCGCGAGTCGTGGTTCGTGACGTCGGCGACGGTCAGCGATCGTCCGCCCGTTCGTTCCAGCGGGTATCCGGCGGTTGCCGGAATCGACAGCGACGACGTCGCGCTCCGCTTCGGGGACAACGTCGCGCTGTTCGTACAGGTGCTCGAGGGGCTCGCTTCTGGCGCCGAGCCACAGCTGCGCGCCGCACGGGAGTCCTTCAACCGCGGCAACACCATCGACGCCGCCAAGGGCGTGCACGCCTTGCGCGGGCAGCTCGGCAACGCGGGAGCGCGGGCGGCCATGGCGATCGTCGGCGAGGTGGAGGCGGCGCTGCGCTCCGGCGCGCCCGCTCAGGGGCTTTTCTCGCCGCTCGACGCGGCCGTGGCGGCGCTCGTGGTGGCGGTGCGCGTCGGGCTGGCCGACCACGACCGTGCGCCGGACGGCCCGCGTGCTGCGCTGGACGACGACGCGCTACGCGGCCTTGTCGAGCAGCTTGAGCGCTGCGAAGCGGACGCAGTGGAGCGGTACCAGCAGATCAGGCCTGCGCTCCGCGATCTCCTCGGAGCCGCTCGCGCCGCGTCGCTCGCCGAGGCGATCGAGTGGCTCCGCTTCGACGAGGCTGCCGGGCTGCTGCGTGGCCTGCTCAGAGGGTCATGAAGCGCTCCACCGAGAGACCCCAAGAGGCGCGGATCGTCGTCGTGGACGACGACCCCGGCACGGTGCTCGTGCTCGCCAACCTTCTCAAGAGTCTGGGCAAGGTGTACGTCGCGACCCGCCCGGACGAGGCCGTTTCGCTCGCGCTCCGGGTGGAGCCCGACCTCGTCTTGCTCGACGTAGAGATGCCTGGCGCCGATGGTTTCGCGGTCTTGAAGGAGCTGCGCACCCACGCCCAGCTCGCCGACACGCTCGTGTTGTTCGTGACGAGCCATGGCGCGGCCGACGTCGAGGAACGCGCGCTGTCCGCGGGTGCCATCGACTTCATCCACAAGCCTGTGCACGCCGACATCGTCCGGGCACGCGTGCGCAACTACCTGGCGCTCAAGCAGCAGGGTGACCAGCTGCGCCGCTGGAGCATGCTCGACGGGCTGACCGGGCTTGCCAACCGGCGCGCATTCGACTTGGCGCTCGATCACGAATGGGCACGCGCGGAAAAGAACGACGAGCCGCTTGGGCTCGTGCTGTGCGACATCGACTACTTCAAGCGCTTCAACGACGTCTACGGCCACCCCACTGGCGACGCGTGCTTGCAGTCGGTGGCGGTGGTGTTGCGCGGCTGCGCGACCAGCCCGTGCGCCGTCGCCGCCCGGTACGGCGGCGAGGAGTTCGCGCTGTTGCTGCCAGGCGTCGCGGCGGCGGACGCAGCGCAGGTCGCCGAAGGGCTCTGCGCTGAGGTGTCGGCGCTCGACGTCCCGCACGCCGCCTCGCAAGTCGCGTCGCATGTCACGCTGAGCCTCGGAGTCGCGACGAACACCCCGGGGCCGGGTTCGCGCCCCGGGGAGCTGGTGCGCGCCGCCGACGAGGCTCTCTACCGAGCCAAGGAAGAGGGCCGGAATCGCGTGGTCTTGGCTCGCAGTTGAACAGCTGGCTGAATTGTCCGCCGCGAGGCCGGCCGCGTCCGTCGCCCGGCCTGGAACACCCGCGGCCCGCCCGCTCGGGCGGCAACTCACCGAGCAAGTCGAGAAGATCAAGGCCAGCATCCGTGCCAAGGTCGAGCACCCGTTTCGTGTGAACAAGCAACAGTTCGCACACGTGAAGGTCCACTATCGGGGCCTTGTCAAGAACACGGCGCAGTTGAAGACGCTACTCGCGTTGTCCAACCTGTGGATGGCGCGCCAAAAACTGCTGTTACTGAATGGAGTAGCCCGTCCAAAAGCGGCGATTGGGGCCTGAAATGGCGCGATTCGAGATCCGAAGGGGTCGAATCAAGGGTGTTCGAGCACCGATCCCGACGAGAAGCGACGATTTCCTCGCGTCCTGCGCAGTACCAGACCTGTACGTCACTTTTTCAGGCCTGCCCCGAGGTTCGCATCATGCGCGAGTTGGAGATCAGGTTCCACGTTCCGCCGGATTCACTGCAGTCCCTGCGGCAAGAACTGCGCCGGCACGGCGCTCGCTTGACGCGGATGACCGCGCACTACTTCGACACGCCGGGGGATTCGCTCAGCGGCCGGCAGATGTCGCTGCGGCTGCGTAAAGAAGGGCGACGCTGGTTCCAGACCTTGAAGACCGAGCGCAGCAGCAGCGTCGATCGGTTCGAACACAACGTCGCGCTTCGCGTCCTGTCCGGAACGATGCCGGTCCTCGACATCGCCCGCCACGACGGCACCGAGGCGGGCGCTCGATTGCGCGAGGTGTTAGGCGGCGCGACCGCCGAAGCGCTCGTCGAGCGTTGCACCACAGACGTCACGCGACTGGCCTGCCAACTGCCAATGCCCGGCGCCACGGTCGAAGCTGCACTGGACATGGGCATCCTTTGCTCTGGCGAACGGCGGCAACCGATTTGCGAGTTGGAGCTGGAACATCGGTCGGGCGACATCGCTACGCTCTTCGCGCTCGCTCGACTGTGGCGGCGCCACGGCGGGCTCTGGCTGGACGCGCGGCCGAAGGCGATGCGCGGCGCGACGCTGGTGAAAGGCCTTGCCCACGGGACGCCAGTCAGGGCCCGTGCGCCAGTATTGGAACGCGACATGGACGGTTCCCGCCTGCTGCGCACGGTGATGCTGTCGACCCTCGACCAGGTGCTTGGCAATGCCAGCGAACTGGCAGCGGGCAGTTCAGACCCGGAACACGTGCACCAATTGCGCGTCGGCGTTCGGAGGCTACGTACGGTGCTGCGCGAGCTGGCGCCCTTGTCCGAGGGCTTTGAGTCCGGTTGGGGACCGGCTCTGTCGGACTCATTTGCTCAGCTGGGCGCGATCCGTGACGACCACACTGTCGCCGCAGTTGTGAGACCCCTGTTGGAGCGGGCCGGCGCACCGAAACTTGCGTGGTGCCCCGTTGACACGGTAGACGATCCCGGCACTGTCGTTCGCTCGGACTCCTTCCAGGACACCTTGCTCGATCTGCTGCGCTGGGCGTTGTCCGAACCAGCCTCGGCTGCGCCGAAGCACGCGCCTCGTGAGGCACGACGGTGCTTGGTCGAGCGGCTGTCGCGACTGCACAGGCAAGTGACGCGCGGCGGCAAAGCATTCGAGCAGTTGCCCGAGGCACAGCAGCACCAGGTGCGCAAGCGGCTGAAACGGCTGCGCTACCTCGCTGAATGGGCCGGCGCCATGTGGGCCCACAAGGCGATGCAGCGCTACCTGCGCCGCCTGTTGCCGGCGCAGGATGCGCTCGGCCACCACCACGATGTGACCGTCGCGGCGGCAAAGTTTCTTGCCGATGCACAGCAGGACCCGCTGTCGCTCTTTGCTGCCGGCTACTTGAAGGCCTACGAGGCAGTGACGGCGCGCCAGGCGCACGCTGCGCTGGCCCAAGTCACTCGTGCCCGGTGCTTTTGGAAGGATTGATCTGGACCGCCATCCCCCAGATTCGCGTTGAGCCAGAACTCCGCGCGGAGCTTGAAGCTGTGCTCAAGCAGAGCGAAACCCTGACCGATTTCGTCGATACGGCGGCGCGCAGTGCGATCGCCATCAGGCGGGTGCAGACTGAATTCCATGCGCGAGCCCAAGCGGCGTCGCAGGCTTACCGTGAGAGTGGCCTTTCGGTGCCTGGGGCTGTCGTCCTTGACAGGCTTCAGTCCAAGCTGGATGCGAAGTGCAAGGAGCTCCGTCTGAACGAGATGGGAACTTCCAGTCAGATACCTCAGCGCATCCAGCGCGCCGCCGCCTCCAGCAGCCCCTGACGCACCCGCTGCTGGTGCCCCGGGTTGGTGTTGCCGCAGGCCAGCCGGCACACCCAGTCCGTGGGCGACTCGAAGTCGCAGTGGGAGGCGCTCGCGATCAGCTCGTCGCGCCACAGCGCCGGCAGCGCGGTGGCCCAGGGGGCGGCCACGGCCTCGGCGTTGCAGCGCGAGGGCGGCGCGCGCAGCAGCAGGGCCTCTGTGCGCAGGCGAGCGGCCGCCGCCAGGCCCAGGCGCTCAGCCTCGTCGGGCAGCGTGCGGTCGAAAGGGTCCAGTCCGACATAGCCGACCACGCCTGGCGTGTGGGCTGCCAGCAGGCTGGACAGCCCGCCGGCGGAAAAACCCACCAGCATGACCCGCTCCACCGGAGCGCCGAAGGCTCCGCCCGCACGCAGTGAACCCACCAGCGCGGCCAGGGCGCGGGCATTGCAGCGGAAGTCGAAGGTGCAGGGCAGGTCCGGCGTCAGCGTCAGAACGCCCGCTTCGGCAAGCGCCTGCGCATGCCCCGCCAGCGTACGCCGGCTGCGCGTGAAGCCGTGCGAGAGGATGGCCGCCCCACGCAGCGGACCGGCAGCGGGGTAGATGTCCAGCGTGACGCGGTGGCCGTCGAGTTCGTGCACCTGGGTCTGCGCCTTGATCGGCTGCTGAACCTGCGACGGCTCTGCGGGCGCGGCATCGGCAGCCATCGCGATCATGGCCGCGGACGCCAGCATCAGGGCCAGGCACCTCTGGCTTGCGTGGCGGACCCAGGGTTTCATGTCCACATTGTCGGCGGCCGTGTAGCGGCGAAAGGCCTGCGGCCGTGTGCAGTCAGCCCCGGGCTTCTTGCAGGCAAGTCAGCCAGCTGTTGAAGCAGTGCCGGCACTCGGCTCGCCGCTCTGCGTCAATTGGCGGGCCGATGACTTTCCAAGGCCATGCGGGCGATGAGCCCCGAGCGTGTTTCGCCCGAGGCTCGAGCCAATGCGTCGAGCTGGTGAAGCACGCGACGCGGCAGGCCGATGTTGACGCGTTCCAGTGAATCGTCCAGCACGGCGGGGTCCACCTGAACGACGGCGCAGAACCACGCCTTCCATTCCC
Organism: Betaproteobacteria bacterium; assembly: GCA_037127635.1. GTDB lineage: Bacteria > Pseudomonadota > Gammaproteobacteria > Burkholderiales > Burkholderiaceae_C > Rubrivivax. Next base: position 7,620 of record JBAXYD010000014.1, read on the forward strand.
GGTGCTTCTTCCGCAACACATGGATGCTGGAGGGCGCCGGAATGTCCTGCCCCATGTCAAGTGCTGTTTCGATCCAGGCAGCGATGGCTTCTTCGGCCTTTGCCATCGCCTCTTCCATCGAGTCGCCGGCAGAAAAGCATCCCGGCAGATCTGGGAAGACGCCGCCGAATGCCTGCGTCTCGGAGCCAGGTTCAATCGCTATGTAGCCACTCGTTTGGGGGAAACAACATGCGAGTCAGCGCCACCGAGGCCAAGAACCGATTTGGCAGCCTTTGCGCCCAAGCCAAGCGCGGACCGGTGTTCGTGGAGAAAGCCGGTCAACTGGACACCGTCATTCCCTCGGTCGAGCAATACCAAGCCGTGCGGGCCGAACACGGTACAGTTGACCGCGCCGCGCGCAAAAAGGCGTTTGAAGCTGGGTTTAGTGACTGGATTGCCACCCAGAACGTCCGTTTCGAAGTGCATGGCATTCCCGGCGCTGACCTGCGTCCGTGGTGACCGGCTGATGGCCCAGTACGACATCTTTTCCAATCCCAGCGACAGCGCTGCCGACGACATTCCCTACGTGGTCGTCATCCAGAGCGACCTGCTGGATGCTTTGGCCACGCGGCTGACCATGCCCCTTGCTGCGCTTGACATCGCGATCAAGGTACCTTCGCGTTGTGCCCGGTCATCGTGGTCAAGGGGCAACGCCTGCATGCTCTGGCGCACTACGCCGCGCCTTGGCCGGCCAGACTCTTGAAGCGCCAGGTGGACAACGTCGCCGCGCAGGCCAGTGCGCTGGTGTCGGCCCTGGACGCGGTGTTGTCGGGTCTGCAGCCCTTTCGGATGCGGACAGCAACTCTGGGGTGATCTGACGTGGACGATGCTCGCCTGCACAGCCCCTCGGCTGAACGCAATGCCGCGCCCATCCTGGCCAGGCTGCAACGCCTGCTGCCGCCCCACGGCGTGTTGCTGGAGGTGGCCAGCGGCACTGGCCAGCATGCTGCGCTGTGCAGCGCTGGCCTGACCGGCTGGACCTGGTGGCCAACTGACGCCGATGCTTCAGCGCTGCCGTCCATCCGCGCCTGGTGCGCAGGCCTGCCGCGCGTGCCGCCGCCGCTGCAACTCGACGTGATGCAGCCGCACTGGCCAGGCGTGCCTTCGCAACTGGATGCGATCTTCTGCGCCAACATGATCCACATCGCCCCGTGGGCGTGTTGCGCGGGCCTGTTCGAAGGCGCGGCGCGGCATCTGGCACCGCAGGGCCTGCTCGTCACCTACGGGCCGCATCTCGAAGACGATGTTCCAACGTCACCCGGCAACCTGGCGTTCGACGCCGACCTGCGTGCGCGCAACGTGACCTGGGGCCTGCGCCGCCGAGAGGAGGTCGAGCGGGTCGCCGCTCGTGCCGGCCTGCTGCTGCGAGAGCGGGTGGCCATGCCTGCGAACAACCTGCTGCTGGTCTGGAACCGCAGTCCACGCGCCTGACCACGTGCGAGGCTGGCCGCAGTTGCTTGGTTACAGCCGACCTTCCAGCCACTCGCGGCGGCCAAGTTCAGAATCCGCTTCGTGCCAGCAGGGGAAGCAACCAGGTCGCCGCCAGCCCGACGGCAGCGCAGGTGCCGAGCAGCGGGATCACCCCGACCTTGAAGCGGAACAGGGCTACTGAGGCAGCGATGGTGATGATGGCCGAGAGCGCATCGAACGGCCCCCCAAAGCCTTGCGGCCACAGCACGTGGAACGCAAAGAACATCGCCAGATTCAGGATCACCCCGACGACTGCTGCCGTGATGGCCGACAGCGGCGCCGTGAAACCCAGCTTGCCGTGTGTGGCTTCAACCACCGGTCCGCCAGCCAGGATGAAGACGAAGGACGGCAGAAAGGTGAAGAAGGTGACCACCATGGCGGCCACAGCACCTCCGAGGAACAGCGCCTCGGGGCCGAAGACCTGCTTCAGCCACCCGCCCAAGAAGCCCACGAAAGCCACCACCATGATCAGTGGCCCGGGTGTTGTCTCGCCCAGGGCCAGACCGTCCATCATCTGCGGGCCGGTGAGCCATTGGTGAGTCTCAACCGCGCCCTGGTAAACGTAGGGCAGCACTGCGTAAGCACCGCCGAAGGTGAGCAAGGAAGCCTTGGTGAAGAACCATCCCATCTGCGTGAGCGTGCCCTGCAGGCCGTTGACGGCGACCAATACCGCCATCGCCAGGGCCCACAGCCCGAGCCCGATCCCGATCACCTTGCCTATGTGGCTGCGCGAAAAGTGCGCGTGTACCGGGGTCGGCGTGTCGTCGTCGATCAGCGCAGGCCCGTAGCTGGCCTTGGCGCTGCCATGCCCGCCGCCGAGTGCAAACACCAGTGGCCAGCGACGTGCGCCGAAGTGACCGATCAGCCCGGCCGCCAGAACGATGGCGGGGAACGGCGTATCGAACGCGAAGATCGCCACGAAAGATGCAGCGGCGATGCCCCACATCCATCGGTTGCTCAAGGCCCGCGTGCCGATGCGGTGCGCCGCATGCAGCACCAATGCCGTGACGGCCGGCTTGAGCCCGAAGAAGATGCCGGTGACCACCGGGAAATCACCGAACCGCAGGTAGATCCACGACAGCGCGATCAGGATGAACAGGGATGGCAGGACGAACAGCGCCCCCGCCACGATGCCGCCCCAGGTGCGGTGCATCAGCCAGCCGATGTAGGTGGCCAGTTGCTGCGCCTCGGGCCCGGGCAGCAGCATGCAGTAGTTCAGCGCATGCAGGAAGCGCCGCTCGCTGATCCAGCGCCTGCGCTCGACCAACTCGGAGTGCATGACGGCGATCTGCCCGGCCGGCCCGCCGAAGCTGATGAAGCCAAGCTTGAGCCAGAATCGGAAGGCCTCGACGAAGCTCACCGAGGCAGGGGCTGGGCTGGGGATTGCCGAAGGTTCGGCCCCTGGTGTGCTGACGGTCGTCATGCGCGGGATACGGGCGCAGCGTGGAGCGCGTCGAAGACCGCCGCTGCCGAAAGGGTCAATTCGTCGTCATTGGCGTGAACCTCGCGCAGACCGGCGAGCGCCGCCTCAAGCCCGGCCGCCTCTGGCACCGGGATACCGCCGATGTCCAGGAAGTGCACGGCACGCGCGATGCGCTGCAGCCGCGGATCCGCGTCCAGGCCAAAGTTGGCGGCCAGCACTTCGAAGCTGACGCGCGAACCGACGTGCGTGAAGCGCGCGCCGTCGTAGTCGAAGACCAGTGCGCCTCGGGGTGCGGGCGTGGAGCCCGTGGGGTCGGCCAGCCAGACAAAGTGTGGCTTGGGGTCGATGAAGCGACGGATGAGCCAGGCGCACGCCAGACGGTCGACCCAGGGTCGCGCGCGAGTGGCCCAGCGCTTGCCCTGGAACTTGCGCAGGTCCGGGCGCGTGATGCCGTGTGGCGCCTGCGCTGCCGGTTCTCCGCGCGAGAAACGCGCATCGAGCGCCTGGCGCAGAGCATCGAGGTCTGCTTGCGCCTGCTCGGCTGCGGCGCCTGGGCAGTAGTCAATGCGCAAGAGTGTCTGCAGCGCCTCGGACACGGCGCGCCAGCGCTTTCAGTGCGCGCCAGATGCGCAGTCGAACGGCGCTGGGTTGTGTTGGCAAGGTGAGAAAAAGCACGCTCCACATGTGAAAAGCATACGCTATATAAAGAGATATTTCTGTTTCACCATCTGCAGGCAATCTCCCGCTCGGAATCGCCAGCGTCTCTTCTGTTGAGGTCTGGGGATCTCCTGACCGTCGGGTGAGAACGTCTGCGCGTGTTGGGCTCGCGGCCCTGACCAGGATGACGAACCCGAGCGCAAGCCCACACAGTCCTTGACACCGTCCGTGTCACTGCAGCGCGAATGCAGTCCTTCGCGGCGGTACAGCGCGCCGGGCTTGACATTGGGGTGGAGGGGCAGGAAACTGGAGTCCTATAGAGGACTAGAAATGTGCGCTGTGCGCCTCGTCGAATCAGAACCCGGGCAAAGCCGCTACGCCGCTCTGGCGGCGGCCATGCGAGCGCGCATCGTCGCAGGCGAGTGGCCGCCTGGAAGCGCCATCCCGGCCGAGCAAACATTGGCCGCAGAACATGGCGTCGCGCTCGGCACGATGCGACAGGCGCTGGATCTGCTTGCTGTGCAGGGCCTCGTCGACCGCATCCATGGCCGGGGAACCTTCGTGCGGCAGGGGCTGAGCGGTGCACCGATGCTGCGCTTCTTCCGCTTCGGAGCCACCGGCAACGAAGCGCCGAAGTCGCGCATCCTGTCCCGTGAGGCGCTGGCGGCGCCCGCCGAGGTTGCGCGCGCGCTGGCTTGCGGCCCAGGGGAGCAGGCCTTGCGGCTGAAGCGCCTGCGCTCGGTCGGCAGCCAACCGGCCTTGCACGAAGAGATCTGGTTGCCATTGCCACTGTTTGCGCCGCTCGCCGAGAGCGACCCGGCTGGCTGGGGTGACCTGCTCTATCCGGTCTTTGCCGAACGCTGTGGTGTCCATGTGCACCGCGCCATCGACACGATCGGCTTCGGCAATCTCGGCGCTACGCACGCTCGCGCCTTGCGTCTCCCGGCGGGTCATCCTTGTGCTCGCGTGCAGCGCCAGGCCTTCGACCTGTTGGGCCACTGTGTCGAGTGGCGCACGACGCTGGGCGACGCCAACGCCTTTCACTACACGGTCTCGATCACCTGAGGATGCCCATGACGACACTCAAACTCTCGAACCGACGCGGCATGCTTGCCGCTGGTGCCGCCTTGGCGGCGGCACCACTGGGCCGCGCGTTCGCGGCCGGCGACATTGCCGGTGGCAAGTCGATCACGCTGGTGGTCAGCTATCCCGCTGGCGGCGGCGCCGACGTGATGGCGCGGCTGATTGCGCCGCGTGTGGCCGAAGCATTGGGCCAGCCTGTGGTCGTCGACAACAAACCGGGCGCCAGCGGCACGATCGCTGCCGCACAGGTCGCGCGTGCCACGCCTGACGGTTTGACGTTGCTGCTGGACGCATCGTCCTTTGCCGTCAACCCGTCGCTGTTCGACAAGCTGCCCTACGACGCTGCCACCAGCTTTGCGCCGCTGGGCGTGCTGGCTCTGTACCCGAACGTGCTGGTGTGCACGCCGAGCTTCGAGGCGAAGACGGTGGCCGACGTGTTGCGCCTGGCCAAGGCGAAGCCTGGCACGCTGGCCTATGCATCCTCCGGCAACGGTTCGGCCCAGCATCTGGCCGGTGCGCTGTTCGAGGCGATGGCCAAGGTCGACATGACGCACATCCCTTACCGTGGCGGTGGTCCGGCACTGAACGACGTCATGGGTGGGCAGGTGCCGCTCTTCTTCGCGAACGTGGCTTCGTCGCTCGGGCACATACAGTCCGGCCGCCTGCGTGCCTTGGCCGTGACGTCCAAGCTGCGTTCGCGGGTGTTGCCGGACCTTCCGTCGATGGATGAAGCGGGCCTCAAAGGCTATGAGGTGCTCGAATGGAACCCCGTTCTGGCCCCGGCTGGCGTGCCTGCAACGGTGCGAGCAAAGCTGGCGGCAGCCATCCAGAGGGCCATGGCCGACCCCGAGGTGCTTGCGCGGGTGCGCGCGCTCGGTGGCGAGGTGTTCGGTGGTGGCGAGGCCGAAGCCGCCACCTTCCTGAAGGCTCAGGAGGTGCTTTGGGGCAAGGTGGTGCGCGAGCGCCGCATCACGCGTGAGTGAGGTGGCGGCGCCACCCACCGGTGTTTTCGGCTCGGGCTGGGACTGCCACGTCCATGTCTTCAATGCATCGGCACCGGTGCGGCCTGGTCACTACGTGCCCACGCATCGGCCGCTGAGCGAAATCGAACAGGTTGCGTATCGGCACGACGTCGGCCGCTTGGTGCTCGTTCAACCCAGCGTCTATGGCACCGACAACTCGGTGATGGTGCAGGCGCTGGAGGCGGCGCAAGGCCGGCATCGGGGCGTTGCGGTGGTCGATCCAGCCATCGGAGACGATGAACTCAACCGCCTGCATGGCGCTGGCGTGCGCGGCGTGCGCTTCAACCTTGTCTCGCCAGCGGGCCACGCGGGAGACGTGGCATCTGATCTGCTGCAACTGGCACCCCGGCTGCGTGATCGCGGCTGGCACGTGCAGTGGTACGTGCGCGCCGATGACTTGCCACACTTGGTGAAATGGCAGTCTCAGACCGGCCTGCGCTTTGTGCTCGACCATCTGGCCGGCCTCGATGCCAGCATCTCCGAGATGCACCCGGCCTGGGCTGCGGCCCAGGCACTCGCCGAGGGCGGGGCGTGGATCAAGCTGTCGGGTTGGTACCGGCTAGGCTCGTCGGCGCCGTATGCCGCGCTGCAGCCAAACATCCGGCGCGCTGCTGCCCTGTTCGGGACGCACATGGTCTGGGGTTCGGATTGGCCACATACAAGCTTCGATGGCGACCGCATGCCCACGTACGAATCGACCCTGGCACCCGTGCGCGCAAACCTTGACGCTGCACGATTAGATGCGCTCCTGTACGAGCAAGCTGGTTTCCTCTACTTCTGAACCGACCTTCCAACCGTCAGCCCGCACCATGGCCCGGACCGCATGCACGCGTGGTGGTGGCTGTTCTGGGTGATCCTGGTCGGGGTGTTGTTCGTCGTGCTGCGCGGCGGGTCTGCCCGGCCCGGCCCGGCGCTGGCCACGAGACTCCGTGCGCCGTCTCGCAGCGGCGCCTCGCCGCAGGCGAGATCACCCCACAGCAGCCACCGTCATGAAACTTGGCTGGTTTCCGATCGGGTGCTTGCGGTTGCGGTCAGTGCTGAGCGGACCCTCTCCAGCCGGGATTGCACGTCCTGAGCGACTGCGGCCACTTCGGGGTTGCCTGTCATCTGCATCGCGGCTACAGGGTCAATGAAGCCTACGACCAGACCACCGTCCGCTGCCTCGCGCACAACCACGTTGCACGGCAGCAGCAGCCCGATATCGGGATCGGCCGACAGCGCGCGGTGGGCCAGCGGCGGGTTGCACGCGCCCAGGATGCGGTAGGGCAGGCCCTCAATGCCGAGCTTGGCCTTCATCGTTGCCTGGACGTCGATGTCGGTCAGGACCCCGAAGCCTTCGGCCCTCAGCGCATCAGTCACTCTGGCCACTGCCTTAGCGAAGTCCTGCTTCGGCAGGACACAGTGGAATCCATAGCCCGAGGGTGCAGGCAGACGGGTCGTGGCAAGCATGCTGTTCATGGCAACACGCTCACTTGCCCGTCGATGTCGGCGGCATCCGGTCGGCCATCATGTCCATCATCATCTGCATCATGGCCATGTGGTCGGCCATCATCTGGTGGCGCTTGGCCATGTCGGCCGGCATTCCCTTGCCGTCGCCCATCCCGGCCATTGAAGTGGCGCCGCCGGACGAACCCATCATGCCCATGCCGCCCATTCCCCCCATGCCGTGCGTGGCGTGCATCTCCTTCATCATGGCCATGCCACTTTGCATCGCCTTCATGTGATCGGCCATCAGCGCCTCGCGTTCTGCGGGCGTGCTGGCGTTCTTCATCTTCTGGTGCATCTCCTGCATGGCCTTCAAACGCGAATCCGACGCTGCCATGGTTCCGACGGAACCCATCGCCATGGGTGGCGGGGCGGCGGAGGGAGACGCGGCATTCGTCATGTCGGGATTCGCGCAGGCCGTCGCGAGGGCGGCGACCGACAAGGCAGCGAGGGTGGGAAAGGTGTGCATGGTGAACTCCTGAGAGGTGGGGTTGCGGCGGGTCGCCAAGCCGCCTGGCGGCCAAGGTGAATGCTGTCTTCGTGGCATCGATTGCGCAACGCGAGCAAGTTCATGCCCGTGAAAGCGGGAGGCTGGAGCGACGATCAAACGTGGACGGCGTTTGTGCGGCACCGAATCAGCACGCACCCGGTGCGCAGATCAGGGCCTCATGGTGAGCGCGTCGAGGCCGCGGTCGCATTGATTGGCATCAATGCGACCGCAATCCGATCGCTCAGCGACAGCAGCAGCAGCGAACAGGATGGAGTCGTGATGAACATCGGTCCAATTCCTGTGGCTCTGGCGCTGCGGCCCTGCACTGGGGTGACAGGCCGTTGCTGCAAAAGCGTCATTCACATCAGCATCAAGGCGTTCAGCAGAGCTCCAAGTTCGCGTCCCACGTGGCTGTGATCCACCGCGAAGCGGCCCGCGTATCTGCACGGGGCCATGTTTGTCGACCGCGGCGCCATCTGGGGCAGTGCGACGCGTTATATCGTCTACTTCGCTGCCCTGCGTGGTCGAATCGTCACGCCGAATACCAGCTTGAGCCCCGACGTTGAGCACTCGGACTGCCCACGGTGCCAAGCACACACACACACACACACACACACACACAGGAGACCGGCATGCAAGGCTGCGCTTTCGTCGACGGCGAGTTCGTTGCCCCGGAACACGCGAAGATCTCCATCTTCGACTGGGGCTTCCTGCACTCTGACGCCACCTACGACGTGGCGCATGTCTGGCGGGGCCGCTTCTTCCGCCTGGATGACCACCTGGACCGATTCGAGGCCAGCCTGAAGGCGCTGCGCCTGGACCCGGGCGTGTCGCGCCAGCGCATGCGCGAGGTGATGCACGAATGCGTGGCCCGCACCGGCCTGCAGGACGCCTATGTGGAGGTGCTGTGCACGCGCGGCCGGCCCGCGCCGGGCTCGCGCGACCCGCGCACCTGCCGCAACAACTTCATGGCCTTCGCCATCCCCTTCGTCTGGATTGCCGACCCCGCCAAGCAACAGCGTGGCATCGATCTGATCGTCAGCAGCACCCAGCGCATTCCACCGGCCAGCGTGGACCCGCGCATCAAGAACTACCACTGGATGGACTTCGTGATGGGTCTGTTCCAGGCCTATGAGCGCGGGGGGGAGACGGTGGTGTTGACCGACGGACAGGGCCACGTCACCGAAGGCCCGGGCTTCAATGTCTTTGCGGTGTTCGGCAGCGGCGCCTCGGCGCGCGTGGTGACACCGGCAGTGGGCGTGCTGGAGGGCGTGACGCGGCGCACGGTGATCGAGATGGCGCGGGACGCGGGCCTGGCGGTGGAGCAGCGCTTGTTGGCGGTGGACGAGCTGCGCCGCGCTGACGAGGTCTTCCTCAGCACCAGCGGCGGGGGCGTGGTGCCCATCAGCCACCTGGATGGCCTGCCGGTGGCGGGACGCCGCGCCGGCGAGTTCGGGCCCGTGAGCGCGCAGTTGCAGAAGCGCTACTGGCAGCTGCACGAGGATCCGCGCTTTGTAGAGCCGGTCATGGGGTTGGCGGCGGACTGAGATGGCGTCCTCAGGAGTGGTGCAACTCCTGCGCGCGGACAAGGACTGAAGGCCCCCCAGCGTCTCCAGGGCCGCTGCTTTCAGGGAGCCGCAAGGTCACCCTCCGCCGGCAAAGGGCCAAGGGCAAAAAGGGCAAAGGGCAAAGGGCAAAGGGTCGTCATCCGAAGGGCGGGCCCACGGAGGCCCGATGGGCTCCGCTTCACTTGGGTGCCACCCCCCCAAGTTCCTGCGAGATGCGCCGCACGGCCTTGGCCAGCAGTTGCTGCGCTGCTGCCCGACTCATCCTGGCGTCGCGTTGCGTCAGATAGGGCATGTTGAGACTGGCGATGGCGCCGGCATGCTGGCCGTCGAATATCGGGTAGGCAATGTCGACGATGCCTTGCACGGTGTCGCTGGGCACCTCTTCAAAGCCTCGCTCTCGAAGCTGATCCAGTCGCCCGGAAAGCGCCTGGCGTGAGACGCGAGCGGGACGGGCCAGTTCGACCATCTCGTCCAGCAGCCTGTCTCGAAGGCCGGCCGGCTGGAAGGCGGTGATCACGCGGGCCGATGTCCTGTCTGCACGAAAGGGGAAGTGAGAACCCAGCCGCACGCTGAACCCCAGCGGCTCCGGACTGGGGATCGACGCGACGACCACCAAGCGTCTGTCAACGTGCACGCTCAGATGCAAGGCTTGGCGCGACGCTTGAGCAACTTCCTCCATCACCGGCAAGGACACCGTGAGCAGATCGCGTGCGGGCACCTGACCCACGCCAAGATTGAACAGCCTCAGCGACAGCCGGTGCAGGCCGGCTTCACGCAGCACGTAGCCCTGGTCGACCAGCACCTCCAGCATCCGGTAGATCTCGCTGGCCGATCGCTCCAGTGCGAGCGACAGCTGCTGCAAGGTCATGGGAGCAGAGGCTGCTGCCAGGCACTCCAGGATCTCCAGCCCCTTCTCGAGCGCCGGAGCCTTGTAGGTGCGCCGGCTTCTGGGGGATGAGGAGGCAGAGGCTTTCGAGCCCGGCTTCTTTGCTTGTGCCATTCGGACCAGTCTAGACCAAGCCACTTCAGGGTATTCACGGGTCCGATTCACCAGACGCAGTCTTGTGTCTGGGCCACAAGGGTTTTATATTTGAAGAGAATTTTCATAGATCAATCGACGTCGTTACCGTCAACGAGGGGGCAGCCACATGGGGAGAGTGCTGACGGACGAACAGGTGGCCGCGTACCGTCGAGACGGGATTCACTTTCCAGTCGAAGTGATGTCTGAGTCGGAAGCGGGCGGTCTGCTGTCTCGTTTCGAAGCTGCGGAGGAGCTTCATGGTGGCCGGCTGCCTGCCCGGATCAACCAGAAGCCGCACCTGCTGCACCCGTGGATGAACGAGTTGATCCGGCACCCCCGCATCCTGGATGCGGTGGAGGATGTCCTGGGGCCCGATCTGCTGTGCTGGGGAGCGCAGTTCTTCGCGAAGAATGCCCGTGACCCGTCTTACGTTTCCTGGCACCAGGACGGCACCTACTGGGGACTGTCGTCGCCCGATGTCGTCACAGCCTGGGTTGCGCTGACGCCTTCGGTCACTGAGAACGGATGCATGCAGGTGGTGCCTGGCACCCATCGCGCTCAAGTCGAGCATGTGGACACCTTCGCCGATACGAACCTGCTCTCACGCGGGCAGGAGATCCGGGTCAGCGTCAAGCCGGAAGATGTGGTGCCGGTGGTGCTGCGGCCCGGCCAGATGTCGCTGCACCATGTGCTGATCTTCCACGGGTCGCAGCCCAACACGGCCGACTATCGCCGGGTGGGTTTCGCCATCCGCTACATCCCGACCCACGTGAGGCAGCTCAACGCGCCGAGGGAGAGCGCCATGCTGGTGCGTGGGGTCGACCGGTACGACTACTTCGACCTGGAGTTGCCACCTGAGGCCGACATGCATCCGGACGCCGTGGCCCGACACGCCGCCGTCGTCGACCGCCAGTTGAAGATCTTGTATGCCGGAGCAGCCAAACCCGGCAAACTCGGTGCTGGCAACGCCCGTTGAGGGTGATGCCGAGCTTGTGAGGACCCAAGGGGCTCCATCCTTGCCCCGTCAACCGGAGGAGACCATGAACCATCATTCCCCCACGCGGCGAACCGCCCTGGCCGTCGGCGCCGGACTGGCCGCCGGCGCCGTCCTCCCTGCGAAGTCGCAGGAGACGATCCGCATCCGTTTCGCGCACTCTCTGTCCTCCACGGAGCCGGCCCATCTGGCGGCCGAGTTCTTCGCGAAGAACGTGGCTGCGCGCACCAACGGTCGGGTTCAGATTCAGGTCTTCCCCGGTGAACAGCTGGGCCCGGGCAAGGAGGTCAACGAGATGATCCGCCAGGGGGCCAACGTGATGAATATCACCGACCCGGGCTACCTCTCGGACTTCGTGCCGGACATCGGCGTGCTCAACGGGCCGTATCTGGTACGCACCGTCCAGGAGTACGAGAAGCTGCTCGCGTCTGACTGGTTCAAGGCCACCGAGCGGCGCCTGGAGCAGGCCGGCTTCAAGCTCATCATGGCCAATGGCTACTTCGGTCAGCGCCACCTGATCGCCGACAAGCCCGTGCGCTCCCCGGCCGAGATGGCTGGGATGACGGTGCGGGTGCCGCCCAACACGATGTGGATCGAGACCTTCAAGGCCATGGGCGCGCGGCCCACCACCGTCCAGTGGTCAGAGGTCTACGGTGCACTGCAGCAGAACGTGGTGCAGGCGGCCGAAGCGCCGCTCGGGTCGCTTTGGGGTGCGAAGTTGCATGAGGTCCGCAAGGTCATCTCGACCACCGGCCACTTCACCGCCTTCACGATGTGGCCGATGAACATCAACTTCTTCAACCGGCTGCCCGCCGACGTCCAGAGGGTGCTGCTGGAGGAAGGCACGAAGGGCGGTGCCGAGCAGACAAGGTTGACGCTGTCGTTGAATGACGACTTCATGGCCAGGCTCAAGGGCGCGGGCGTCAGTTTTATCGATGTCGACAACGCGGCCTTCCAGCGCGCCACGGCATCGGTCTACAAGGCGTTTCCGAAGTGGACGCCGGGTCTTCACGACACGGTGATGGCGGCGCTCAGGAAGTGAGCATGCACCGCGGTCTCGCGACGCTGGCCGACCGGTTCGAGGAACTGGTCGCTGCGGCCGCAGTGGTGGTCATCATCGCGTCGGTCGGCTGGGGTGTGATCACGCGCTATGTGACCGCACAGCCCGCCGCGTGGGCCAGCGAGATCGCAACGCTTGGCTTTGCCTGGGTGGTGTTCTTCGGGGCGGCGGCCTGCGTCAAGTACCGGCTGCACCCCGCCATCGACGTGCTCGTCGAACGCCTGCCGGCAGGCGCGCAGCGCGCGGTACGGGTCTTCAACCACGTGCTGCTGCTGTCGTTCTTCGGCTTCATGGTCTGGTTCGGCACTCGCTTCGCGATCGACGCCTGGGACAGCCCGAGCCCTGTCCTGCGCATGCCGCAGACTTGGCTCTACGGGCCTGTGGCCTTGTGCTCGGCCCTGATGGCGGTTCGCTATCTGCAGGTGCTGGCCGGCAGGGTCTGGCAACTCGACGCGGCGAGGGAAACCAATGCTGGCTGACTGGCTGCCAGCCATCGTGATGGTGGTGCTGTTTGCGCTCGGCACCCCGATCGCGTTCGCGATTGCCATCAGCGCGCTGTCGTTCTTCCTGGTCGCTTCCGATGAGGTGCCGCTCAACATCTTCGTGCAGAAGATGGTCACGGCCACCGACTCCTATCCCTTGCTTGCCATCCCGTTCTTCGTGTTGGCCGGAGCCATCATGAATCGCGCGGGCATCACCCGCAAGTTGTTGGCGCTGGCCGATGCGCTGGTGGGGCATGTCACGGGTGCGCTTGCGCAGATGTGTACGGTGCTGGCGACGCTGCTTGGGGGGCTCACGGCGTCGTCAAGCGCAGACGCGGCGATGTTGGCCAAGGTGCTCGGGCCGGAGATGACACGCCACGGCTACAGCCCGGCGTTTGCCGCGGTCATCACCTCGTGCGCGGCCATCATCACGGCGCTCATTCCGCCGTCGATCGGGTTGATCATCTATGGCTACATCGCCGATGCCTCGATCGGGCGGCTGTTTGTGGGGGGCATCGTGCCAGGCCTGATGCTGGCCGGGTCTCTCATGATCGTGACGGCCATCATCTCCAAGCGCCGTGGCTACTTGCCGTTGCGCCAGGTGCGCGCCAGTCGGGCGGAGCTTTTCACGGCCTTTCGCGAGGCCTTGTGGGCTCTGTCGATCCCGGTGTTCATCATCGCTGGCATCCGCTACGGCATCTTCACGCCGACCGAGGCCGGTGCGATCACGGTCCTTTACGTGATCCTGGTGGGGCTGTTCGCCTACCGGTCGCTTCGGCTGGCCGACCTGCCGAAGCTGCTGCAGGAGACCGCGCTCGACACCGCCTCGGTCATGCTGATGATCTGCGCCGCATCCGCCTTCGGCTTCTATCTGGCCTGGGAGCGCATCCCTCCCCAGATGGCGGCCTGGCTGGTATCGCTGACCCAGGATCCCACCATGCTGCTGTTGCTGATCAACGTGATGCTGATCTTGCTCGGCACCGCAGTGGAAGGCACCTCTGCACTGATCATCCTGACGCCGATCTTCGTGCCGATCCTGGTCAAGCTCGGGATCGATCCTGTTCATTTCGGCATCGTCTTGGTGACCAACCTGACGATTGCGGGCGTCACGCCCCCAGTGGGTCAGATGATGTTCATCAGTTCCCAGGTGCTGAAGGTGCCGATGGACGATTACACGATCGAGGTGCTGCCCTTCCTGGGCGCCATGCTGGTGGTCCTCGTGCTCTTGACCTTGTTTCCCCAGCTCACCCTGTGGCTGCCCAATCTCATGTACGGGACGTGAGAGCGCAAGGAGTGGCATGAGATACCAGGCAGCCGTTCTGCACGCGACGGGCACACGGCATTCGATCGAAGAGGTCGAGTTGCAGCCGCTGGCCCCGGACGACGTGCTGATCCGCTTGCACGCAAGCGGTCTGTGTCATACCGATCTCGAGGTGATCGAGGGGGCGCTGCCCTATCCGCTGCCCATCGTGCTGGGGCATGAAGGGGCGGGTGTGGTCGAGCAGGTGGGCACCGCCGTGACCCATGTGAAGCCCGGGGACCATGTCGTCTGTTCCTGGAATCCGCACTGCGGACATTGCTTCTACTGCGAGCGTGACCAGCCGATCCTGTGCGAGCCGTTCACCCGTCACCAACCGGCCGGGCGGCTGCTCGACGGCGACTCGCGCTACAGGCTGGCGGGTCATCGACTTCTGCATCACTTTTCCGCCACCTCCACGCATGCGCAGTACACCGTGGTGCCCGAGTCCGGCGCGATCGCCGTGCCGCGCGAGATCCCCTTCGACCGCGCCTGCCTGATCGGCTGCGGCGTGATGACCGGTGTCGGGGCGGCGGTGAGGCTCGCCAAGGTGGAGCCGGGTTCGACGGCGGTGGTGGTCGGTTGTGGTGCGGTCGGCCTGCACGCCATCCAGGGCGCGCGATTGCAGCAGGCGGATGCCATCGTCGCGATCGATCGCGACCCGGCGCGGCTGGCGCTGGCCCGCCTTTGTGGCGCGACGCATCTGCTCGGCCCGGCCCAGGGTGACGCCGCCGCCCACATCGACGCCGTCAAGGCGCTGACGGCGGGGCGTGGTGCGGACTTCGTCTTCGAGTGCGCAGGCGGCGAGGCGCCCCTGCAGTTGTCGCTCGATTGCACCCGCCCGGGGGGAAGCCTCACCATACTGGGCAAGGTCAACGTCGACAAGAAAGTGTCGCTGCGCTTTGGCTCGATGATGGGCGAACGGCGCATCGTGCGTTCGAGCTATGGTGGCGCCCGTCCGCGGCGCGACTTCCCCTGGCTGGCGCGTATGTACCTTGATGGGCGGCTGAAGTTGGACGAACTCATCACGCAGCGTCTGCCGCTGGAGCGCATCGATGAGGGATTCGATGCCATGCGCCTGGGCCGCACCTTGCGCACCGTGCTGGAGATCGCGCATTGACTTGTCTTGCCGCTGGGGCCCGGCCCCTCCTGCGCCTTCAACCCGTGTGAAGCCGCGCCCAAGATGAGCCCGACGTGTGTCATGCAAGGCCTGGGGCCGGGGCGGCATCCGCCCCTGCAACCGGGCTGGGTCGACGCCCCGCACCACCACGTCGCGCTGGGTGACTTTGGGCTGGAGTCGGGGGAGTCGATCCAGGACTGCCATGTGACTTATGTGGTCCACGGGCCGCAGAGGGCCCCTGGCTTGCCGGCTGCGGGCGTGCCCGTGGTCCTGGCCTTGTCGGCCATTGGGTCCCATCACCACCGGCTCGACATGCTGATCGGCCCGGGCCGTGCCCTGGACACCCGCCGCTTCGCGGTGGTGGCGGTGGACGCGCTGGGCAATGGACTGGCCTCCTCGCCCTCCAACGCCGCTGCGCAGCCCGGCCATACCTTCCCCCGCTTCACGATTCGAGACATGGTGGCCAGCCAGGCCGCAGTGCTTGACGCGATAGGGGTCGACACCTTGCACGCGGTGGTGGGGGCGTCGATGGGGGGCATGCAGGCCTTGCAGTGGGCGGTGTCGCATCCTTCACGCGTGGCCCGGGTGGCAGCGATGACACCCATGGCGCGCACCACGCCGTGGGCTGCCGCTGTGAATGAGTGCTCGCGCCGCGCGCTGGCTGCCGGCGGCTCGCAGCCGTGGGACGCTTGGGTGCCGTTGATGCAATTGCTGGCAGGGCGGACACCGCTTCAGGTCGACGCTGCATTCGACAGTGCCGAGGAGGTGATCCGGTGGATCGGCCAGCGGACCGATGCCTGGGCGGCCCAGGGGTTCTCCCCGATCGACTGGCTTTACCAGTCTTGGGCCTATGACGCGCACGACGTGGGGGGTACGCCAGGCTTCGGCGGTGACACCGCCGCGGCGCTGGCCTCGATACGCGCCCGCACCTTGGTGGCGGCACCTCCGTTGGATCTGTACAACCCCGCGCCTGCCGCCCGATGGGCCGCCGACAGGATTGCGGGGGCCCGCTTTGTGGAACTGGACACTGACTGGGGCCACCAGTCGGCCAGCGCCGCCGATGCGGCTAGCGTCAGGCGGCTTGACGAAGAGATTGCGGCGCTGCTATCGGGCTGACGCGCTGAGCCGGACCTCCGCGAGGAGCTTGTGTCTGTCCTCGGGTTGGACCCGATTCGGGCGGTCTTGCAGCAGCACCTTCCGATCACTCCCTACAGTTTTCGCAGGGCAGTGCGAAGCAAGGCGAAGCGCGAGTTGATCATTCCCTTTCGAAGCGCCGGGTACGTTGCCGTTGACGATATCGTCACTCCTTCGAAGGTCATCGTGCTGGCGGTGCCGTCAGCACTCCACGATGTTCACCGCCAACCCGCCGCGGGACGTCTCCTTGTACTTGGTCAGCATGTCGGCCCCCGTCTCGCGCATGGTCTTGATGACCTTGTCGAGGCTGACGTGGTGGGTGCCGTCGCCGCGCAGCGCCATGCGCGAGGCGTTGATCGCCTTCACTGCCGCAATCGCATTGCGCTCAATGCACGGAATCTGCACCAGGCCGCCTACCGGGTCGCAGGTCAGTCCGAGATGATGCTCCATGCCGATCTCGGCGGCGTTCTCCACCTGCTCGGGCGTGCCGCCCATCACGGCGCACAGGGCCGCCGCGGCCATTGAGCAGGCCACGCCCACCTCGCCCTGGCAGCCCACTTCGGCGCCGCTGATGCTGGCGTTCTCCTTGTAGAGGATGCCGATGGCCGCGGCAGTGAGCAGGAAGTCGACGATGCCACGGTCATTGGCGCCAGGCACAAAGCGTGCGTAGTAGTGCAGCACGGCCGGCACGATGCCGGCTGCGCCATTGGTGGGTGCCGTCACCACGCGGCCGCCGGCGGCGTTCTCCTCGTTGACGGCCAGGGCGTAGAGGTTGACCCAGTCGATGACTTGAAGGGGATCGCGCGGGTCGACGCCAGGCCGCTCCCAAGTTGACCCGGCACCCCCTTGGGGGGTGGAGGTGTTGACGACGCCTCCTGGGGGCATCAGGCTTGCGGCCTCGGGGTGCGAGGTGAGGTCGCGGTACAGCGCGGCCGCGCGCCGGCGGACCTTGAAGCCGCCGGGCAGTACGCCTTCGGTGCGGCAGCCGCGGGCCACGCAGTCCTGCATGACCTGCCAGATGCGCATCAGACCGGCATCAATCTCGGCGTCGCCGCGCCAGTGGCGCTCGTTGCGGCGCATCACCTCGGCAATGGAACAGCGATGCGTACGGGTCAGCTCCAGCAACTCGGCGCCACTGCGAAACGGCAGCGGCAGCACGGTGGCGTCCGGCGCCACGGATTTCTGGCGGGAGCCGTCCGCGGCCACCTCGTCGCTGACGACAAAGCCGCCGCCCACTGAGTAGTACACCTTGGCCAGCAGCTCAGAGCCGCCGACGCCGAAGGCGGTGAAGCGCATGCCGTTGGCGTGAAAGGGCAGGCTCTGTCGGCGGTGGAAGACCAGGTCCGACCTCTCGTCGAAGGTGACGGTCGGGCCGCCCCCTAGCGCGATGCTTCCTGGTCCGCGGATGGCCTCCAGCATGGCCGGCACGGCTTCGACATCCACCGTGTCGGGCTCGTGCCCCGCCAGGCCCAGCAGCACCGCCTTGTCGCTCCCGTGGCCCTTGCCTGTGGCGCCCAGCGAGCCAAACAGCTCGGCCTTGACCCTGACCACTTGGGTGAGCAGGCTCTCGGCAGCCAAACGCGCGACGAACATCCTCGCCGCCCGCATCGGCCCCACGGTGTGCGAACTGCTCGGCCCGATGCCAATCTTGAAGAGGTCGAAGACGGAGATGGCCATCAGTCGGTCGCGAGCATGCTCGAAGGCTGAGAAGGTGGCTGTGCAGGGGCTGGTTGATGGTCAAGTATCGAGGAGCTCAGGGCCCTTGCCAGGGCTGCGTGACGGTTCTTCCACGCCGGGGAACCCATGGCGTGGCAGACCAGATCGATGACGCGGTCTACGCCCATCTCCCGCATGGCGGCCAGAGAGGTCAGCCCCTGCGCTTCCAGGCGGCTGACGACCGTGGGGCCCAAGCCTGGTGCGCGAAGCAGCGCCAACCTCTCGGGATCGCAGAACCGTCCCGGCGCCCCGCCCCGCGGACCGCCCCCGCCCACTGGTTCGCAACTTGGCTTGTTGAATCGAAAGACTGCATGCGTATGCATTACGCAAGTCTAGACAAGACTTTGCAAGATGACAAGCCCATCGCGCGCATGACGAGTTCTGCAAAAGGTCTAGCGTACCCTGGGAAAACCCGAGCCGATTCCCCTGTCTCGAGAAAGTAGACTGCATACGTATTCGTCATGGCCCGTCGGCAAGGCTGCGGGTATTCGAGGCGCTGTCCTTTCGAGCACAACAAACCTGCGAGGCTCCAAGTGATCCGTTATCTAAAGCGCGGCAAAGACGCCGCCTCCATCGCCCAGGCGGACGCCCAGGTCCGCAGCACTGTCGAAGGGATCCTCAAGGACATCGAACAGCGTGGCGACGAAGCCGTGCGCGAGTACTCGCGCAAGTTCGACCAATGGGAGCCTGAGCGATTCACGCTCAGTCAGGACGAGATCCGTGCCGCCGTGGCCCGGTTGTCGGCCCGGGAGGTCGAAGACATCCGCTTCGCTCAGACGCAGATCCGCAACTTCGCCCAGATTCAGCGCAACAGTCTGCAAGACGTCGAGGTGGAGACCCTGCCAGGTGTGGTGCTGGGCCACAAGCACATTCCCATGAACAACGTGGGCTGTTACATCCCGGGAGGCAAGTACCCGCTGCTGGCTTCCGCCCACATGAGCGTGCTGACCGCCAAGGTGGCCGGGGTGCCGCGGGTGATCGCCACGGCGCCGCCGTTTCAGGGCGAGCCGCACCCCGCCATCGTGGCCGCGATGCATTTCGCCGGCGCGGATGAGATCCTGGTGCTAGGCGGTGTGCAGGCCGTTGCCGCCATGGCCATTGGCACGGGCTCCATCAAGCCTGTTGACATGCTGGTGGGCCCCGGCAACATGTTCGTGGCTGAGGCCAAGCGCCAGCTCTACGGGCGTGTGGGCATCGACCTCTTCGCAGGGCCGACGGAGACCCTGGTGATCGCTGACGAGTCCGTGGACGGCGAAATGTGCGCTGTGGACTTGCTCGGTCAGGCAGAGCATGGGCCAACCTCGCCAGCGATCCTCCTGACCAACAGCGAGAAGCTGGCGCGTGACACCATGGCCGAAGTCGAGCGCCAACTGGGTGTGCTGCCCACCGCCGGCATCGCGCGTCAGAGCTGGGCCGACTTCGGCGAGGTCATCGTTTGTGACACGGTTGACGAGATGGTGGCCAAGGCGGATGAGCTGGCCTTCGAGCATGTGCAGGTGCTGACGGCAGATCCTGACGTCTTCCTGCGCCGCATGACCAACTACGGCGCCTTGTTCCTCGGTCCGCGCACCAACGTCAGCTTTGGCGACAAGGTCATCGGCACCAACCACACCCTGCCTACCAACAAGAACGCCCGCTACACCGGTGGCCTGTGGGTGGGCAAGTTCCTCAAGACTTGCACCTACCAGCGCGTGCTGACCGACGAGGCCAGCGCCACGATCGGCGCGGTCTGCTCGCGCCTTTGTCACATGGAGAACTTTGCCGGGCACGGCGAGCAGGCCAACCTGCGGGTGCGCCGCTACGGCAAGCGGGATGTGGCTTGGTACAAGCCCGTGGATGCTTGAGCGGTTGGCTGACTCTGTCCGTCCAGCAACTCACGCAGCGCCGTGACCGATCGCCCTGTTCTGGTGATGATCCCCGGCACGCTGTGCGATAGTCGGCTCTTTGATCGGCAAGCGCGTCGTCTTCGGTTCCAGGTGCAGGTGGTTCGTGTGGACTGGCAGCACTTGAGGCAAGCCGGTGACCCCATGGCCGCGCTCTTGCGTCGCCTGCCTCTGCGCTTTTCGTTGGCCGGCTTTTCGCTGGGTGGTCTGTGGGCGGTGCAACTGATGGCCCGGGCTCCAGAGCGGGTGGAGCGGCTGGCTCTGATCGCGAGCAATGCGGAAGCCTCCAGCCGGCGTGGTGCGCGCAGGAGTGCAAGGCTGTGGCGCCTGTGGCAAGCGCAGGGCCCAGCGGCGGTGGCGCGCGCCTGCAAGCCGGCCTACTTTCACCACCGCCGGCGCCGTCAGCAGCACGCGAGCCTTGTAAAGGATATGGCCTTGGCCACGCCTTCACGTGTGGCCAAGGCCCAGTTTGATTGGGCGGGCCATCGGCCAGACGGGCTGCAGGTGCTGGCCCGGACCGCTGCCCCCACCTTGTTGATCAGCGGCGCACATGACCGGTTGTGCCCTCGGTCCCTGCAGCAGCGCATCCTTGCGGCCGCGCCCACGGTTCAATGGACCGAACTGCCGCGTTGTGGACACTTTCTCCCGCTTGAAGCGCCGGCGCGGCTGACCCGTCTCTTGGGGTCCTGGCTGGCCGAGCCTTCCCCGATCTCCCTGGAGAACGCCCTTGATCACACCTGAAGCCCTGGCAGAGCGATTCATCCCCTTCGCGGGCTTGAAGTACTCGACCGAAGCCTTCATCGACTACTGCATCCCGGCCTCGACGCCGAAGTACAACTATGCGCTGATCGGCCCTGGCGTATCGCAGAACCCGAACCAGCCGGTGAGCCTGCGGGAGCCGCATGGCTTCCAGGTGGGCGGGGTGTCCATGCCGCACGGCAAGACCAACCCGGCGCACATGCACTTCACCTGCGAGGTCTTCATCTGTACTCGGGGGGACTGGCGCATTGAATGGGGCTTCAATCCGCAGGTGCAGTCGGCTCCCCTCGGTGAAGGCGACCTGGTATCCGTGCCGACGTGGATCTACCGCGGCTTCACCAACATCGGTGTGGATGATGGCTTCATGTTCACGGCCCTCGGCGGGGACAACACCGGGGGCATCTTGTGGGGCCCGAGCACCCTCCAGGCGGCGGCGGCGCAGGGAGTGCAATTGACCGAAGGCTATCGGATCGTGGACTCGCGCCGTGGTGACCGCATGGAGCCCGACGAGCGCCCCGTCCAGCCCATGACCGCGGAAGAGATTGCCCAGCTGAAACACTGGCCCCCCTCAGAAATGGCTCGCCGCATCGTGCGCTTTGCGGACTTGGGGTGGTCGAGCAGGGCTTTGCTGGATGCCTCGCTCCCAGGATGCGGAGCCGAGTTGGCACCCGCCATTGGGCTGGGTGTCTCTCAGGACCGCGACCAATTGGCTCCGGTCCAGAACCCGCATGGGCTTTCCATCGAATGGGTGCGCATCCCGCCTGGCGGGCAGATCTCGCGCCACCGTCTGCAAGAGAAGCAGGTCCTGATCGTCAAGAAAGGGGCGGTGGACGTGTCAGTAGACACCACGGCCGGCCCCATCACGTATCGAGCCCAAGGCCAGGCCAAGGCCTGGGACACCTTTTCGCTGCCAGACCGATGCTGGAGAACCTTGCGAAACCCAGGGACCACGTCGGCACTCGGAGTGCTGATGACGGCAGGCGACCACCGCAAGCGCATTGAATGGGACCCGACGGTATGTACCCATGCCGCCACTGAAACCGGGTGGGCTCTCGACGCCAACGGCTATGTGGCTGAGAAGCGATTCGTCGACCGTGCACAGCGCTGAAATCGAAACGACTAGCCCTGCAAGTGGCGCGGGTACGCCCCCGTGGGCCCTGCCGGCCCCAGGACGACATCCACAGTCCCTAAACCTCGCAACAGGTGCTGACCGATGAGCACAACCGTCCCCTTTCATCACCCGATGGACACCCGCCTGCCTGAGATGCTGGCAAGCGGCCGGCGACTGCGCGGCATCTTCAACAGCCTGCCTTCGCCGGCCGTGGTCGAGATGTGCGCCTACGCGGGCTTCGACTTCATCGTGCTGGACAACGAGCATGGCAGTGCCGATCTGGAGACGACCGAGCACATGCTGCGCGCGGCACGTGCCAGCGGCATTGCGCCCATCGTGCGCTGCTTCGAACAAGACATCGCCCGCGCGCTGGACATGGGCGCCAGCGGTGTGCAGGTGCCCATGGTGGAGACGCCTGAGCAAGCCGAGCGCTTGGCCCGACGCTTGCGCTACCCGCTGCCTGGAGGCGGCGGAGGCACGCGAGGCAGCGCGTTTTCTGGCCGAGCAGCCGGCTACGGCGCCTTCGGTGGGCCCGCGCACACGCGGCGCAGCAACGAAGCCCTGGTGCTGGTGGTGATGATCGAGACACCGCTGGGCGTGGCCAACGCCGCGGCCATCGCAGCGGTGCCAGGCGTCGACGTGGTGTTCGTCGGTCCCAATGACCTGGCCCACACCATGGGCCATGAAAACCGCTGGACAGACGCACCGGTGCAACGGGCCATGGAGCAGGCCATCCGTGCCACCCACGCGGCGGGCAAGTGCCCCGGGGTGCTGGGCCTGACGACAGAAGAGGAATCGCGCTACGCCGGCTGGGGTGCGCGGTACTTCGCCCATGTCACCACGTCCCTGTTCACGCAGGCGCTTCAACGTGCTGCTCGCGGTGAAGGTGCCGGTCCCGTCAGCTACTGACCTGCACATGCACGCTTCACATCACCGGTCATGCATACGCAACCACAACTGCGGCCACCTCTTTCCGAAGTTGATCTGTCGCGAATTTGTTACACAAACATCTCTTTGATGAGACCTGTTCATCAGGGTTTTCGAGACTTCCTTTGCATATTTGTTGCATACGCTTGCATTCGGGACTTCCGGTCTGCAAACTGAGCCCCATTCATCGTCGCGGGCCCTTGCGGCTTCGCAATACCCCCGTTCCCTTTCTTCAACGCCCACTCTGAGGATCCCACCATGAAACACCTTCAGCGCGCTCACTTGGCCACCCAGATTGCCCTGGCCTTGGGAGCTTGGACGGCCTACCCCATGGGTAGCGCCCTGGCTCAGACAGCCCCCGCGACCAAGGCCACTGACAGCGGCGAGATCCAGAGCGTGACGGTCACGGCCAACCGCCGGGCCGAAGACCAGCAAAAGGTCAGCGTGTCCGTCACGGCCGTGACCGGCGAGACGCTGAACGAGCGCAACATCACCGATCTGTCGCAGATGGACACGGTCACCCCCGGCTTCACCTTTGGCCGGTCAGGCGCCGACGCCCGTCCGGCCATGCGCGGCGTGCGCACAGAGAACGTGGCTACGAATGCCGACACGACCATCGGCTACTTTGTGGACGGCATCTACAAGTCGCGGGCGCAACAGGCCCTGTTGGGCTTTGTCGATGTTGGCCGGGTGGAGGTGCTGCGCGGGCCGCAGGGCACGTTGTTCGGGCGCAATACGTTTGGCGGCACGGTGGCCGTGACCACCAATGCCCCCGAACTCAAGAGCCGGGAGATGGCCGCGAGCGTGGGCATCGGCAGCTTCGGCAAGGTGCGCCTGGACGGCGTGCTGAACGTACCGCTGGGTGACACCGTGGCCGTGCGCTTCGCGGCGGTGTCGGACAAGTCTGACCCTTGGGTCAAGAACACTTTCAATCCGGCGGCCGGACTGTTCGACCAGGACATCAGGTACTTCCGCGCGTCGGTGAAGTTCAAGCCCTCCAGCACTTTTGAGGCTGTACTGCGTGCCGACATGACGGAGCAGGGTGGTAACGGCGGGTCGGCCTTTGGCTACAAGCAAGCTGGGAGCACTTTTCACACCCCCTCCTGCCAGCAGCTCTTCAACGCCACACCCGTGGTCATGAACGTGCGCCCAGGCAACCGAGACGGCGTGAACGACTGCACCCGCACGGTGGGCGCAGGTGCTGGCACAGGGGCCAACGCCATCGGCAGCGGGGTGGACCTCGGCATTCCCTTGGCCGCACCCGGCAACGCCTGGATCGTGGACCAGGACTACCGTACCTACCTGGACTTGACGGACCGCAACATCAGCCTGGACATGACCTGGCGGCTGTCGGGCTTCACGCTGAAGTCCATCACCGGGCATGCCGACTTCATGGCCACCCGCACCTCGGACTCGGACTTCTCGGCTTCGACGATCGCGCTGGACTACCAGAGGACGGGTGCGCGCACGCTGACACAGGAGTTCCAGATCCTCTCCGAGGGCGCAGGCCCCTTGAGCTACGTGGCGGGCGTCTACTTCTTCCGCGACAAGCTCAAGAGCGCGTTCATCAACCAGCAGCTGCCGCGCACCATCCGGTCGTCAGCCATTGCCGCCCCGCTGAGCCTGGCGCAGAACGGTGCCGGCTTTGCCGGCTGGGATCAACCTACCACCGACTCCGACGCCCTCTACGGCCAGTTCAGCCTGAAGATGAGCGATGCATTGACTTTGACGGCCGGTGCACGCTCCACCAAGGACACCAAGATCTGGAGCTCGGCCAGCGCAAACTCCATCTTGCCGAAGAACGCGGCCGGTGCGCCTGATGGCAACCTGATCAACATCGACATGGCCGGGCCGGCACAGACCGCCTTCGGCACCATTGGCACCACCAACTGCACCGGCAGCAACGGCATCCCGGGCGCCTACTGCGAGCCTGGCACCAACCTGCTTTACGGCTACACCTACTCGCCGGCCAAGTTCAGCAAGACCACGGGCAAGGCGGCGGTGGACTATCGCCTCAATGCCGACCAGATGGTGTACGCCTCCGTGGCCAACGGCTTCCGCTCAGGCGGCTTCAACGGGTTCCAGCTCGTGGAAACGCTCAGGACCTTCAAGCCCGAAGAGGTCACCGCCATCGAAGTCGGCTCCAAGAACCGCTTCATGGGCAACCGCCTGCAATTGAACCTGGCCGCGTTCAGCAACGACTACACCAACCTGCAGGAGCAGCGCCAGGTGCCGGTGGGCGCCACCACGGTGTCCACCATCTTCAATGCGGCCAAGGCCAAAGCCACAGGTCTGGAGGCCGAGATGGAGTGGCGCGCCAGCAAGGCGCTCACCGTCGGAGGCACGCTGTCGTTGCTGGACGCCAAGTACACGAGCTTCCCTGATGTAGCGCTGCCCTATGGCACCTCCATCCTGGTGGCCGACCCCACGTCCACCAGCCCGCAGACCGATGCAAACGGCATCGTCATCGCCCCTGCAGGCCAGAAGCGCGTCTTCGCACCGGGCTATAACTGTGGAGTGGTACCCGGCACTGGCGGCGCAGGCCAGCCGGCGGCCGCCTACGGCTGTGACCTCACGGGCAAGCGCATCCCCTATGCGGCGCGTTCACAGGGGTCCGTGTTCGTCCGCTACGACTTCAACCTGCCGGGTGGCGGGCGCCTGACCCCCATGCTGGTGGCCACCTTCAACAGCGGCTTCTACGGCCAGCCTACCAACGCCGAGATCGAGAAGCAGGGCGCCTATGTCAAGGGCGACTTCAAGCTGAACTGGCGGATCAACGACACCTTGGCGCTGCAGGCCTATGTGGACAACTTCACCGACAAGCAAACGCTGAACCGCTTTGTGTGGGGCGGTGGTGGCGCCTTGCAAGTCAGCGCCGCGCCTCCGCGCATGATGGGTCTGAAGTTGGCCTACAGCAACTTCTGAGTCCATCAGGGCATCGCTGCGCCATGACCATGCCTCCACCACGGCGGTTTCTGACCACGCACGTGGGCTCGCTTCCCCGCTCGCAACCCGTTGTCGAGCAGATCTTTGCCCGCGAGAAGGGCGAGCCCGTGGACGAGCCCACCTTTGCCAAGATCATGGCGCAGGCCGTGGACGAGGTGGTGCGCCTGCAGGTGGAGGCCGGGATTGACTTGGTGAGTGACGGCGAGATGAGCAAGATCTCATACGCCACCTACATCAAGGACCGGTTCACCGGCTTTGACGGTG
Organism: Betaproteobacteria bacterium; assembly: GCA_037127635.1. GTDB lineage: Bacteria > Pseudomonadota > Gammaproteobacteria > Burkholderiales > Burkholderiaceae_C > Rubrivivax. The sequence goes on from JBAXYD010000014.1 coordinate 33,571, forward strand.
ACAGCCCCCGGCGCACGCCCGCAGACTTGCTGGACTTCCCGGGCTTCATGAAACGGCTGGCCAGCGGTGGTGGCACGCCCAGCTACCGCCGCCCCTGCTGCGTCGGGCCGATCGCCGTCAAGACGCTGGAGCCCTTGCAGCAAGACATTGCCCACCTGAAGGCGGCAGCGCAGAAGCACGGGGCCACGGGCGCTTTCATGAATGCGGCTTCTCCTGGCGTGGTGGCCTTGTTCCAGCCCAATCAGCACTACGCCGACGACGACGCCTACCTGGAAGCCCTGGCGCACGCCCTGCGCCACGAGTACCACGCCATCATCGACGCGGGTCTGCTGCTGCAGATCGACTCACCGGACCTGGGCCTGGGCCGGCACATGATGTACCGTGACCTGGAAGAGTCTCTGTACCTCAAGCGCATCGAGAAACACGTCGAGGCGATGAACTACGCCTTGGCTGCCGTCCCGGCCGATCGTGTGCGCATGCATGTGTGCTGGGGCAACTACGAGGGCCCCCACCACAAGGACGTGCCGCTGGCCACCATCCTCCCGGTGGTGATGAAGGCCAAGCCGCAGGCCTTGCTGTTCGAGACGTCCAACCCGCGCCATGCCCACGAGTGGGAGACCATCCGCGACATGCGCGCGCAGATCCCGGATGACAAGATCCTGGTGCCTGGCGTGCTGGACTCCACCACCAACTTCATCGAACACCCGAAGCTGGTGGCCCAGCGTATCGGCCGCTTTGCCGACATCGTGGGGCGAGAGCGCGTGATGGCAGGCACTGATTGCGGCTTTGGCACCTTCGCCGGCTTCGGCGTGGTGGACGCCGACATCGTCTACGCCAAGCTCGAGGCGATGGCCGACGGCGCCGCCCTCGCCAGCCGGCAGTACTGGGCCTGAGAGCCTCTGAGCTCACAAGAAAACGCCGGGCCGCTCCCAAGTTTTCTTGCGCCCCCGCGGGGGGCTGGGACGGGCAAGGCCCGGCCCTTGGGGGTGCTATCAGGCTGCAGTACGCAGCCCTTGACGTGGCCGCCCTCGGCGCTCAGTCCCTGAGCGCAGCCAGCAGGTCCACGTCCATCTGCAGCATCAAGTGCGGCAGGTCGATCAACACCCAGTTCTCCGTCAGCCAGGTCCCGTCACACCGCCACCAATCGGCCACGCGCATGCCAATGCGCCGCCCAGTGGCCGGCACGCCCAGATAGTCGCCCGCATGGGTGGCGCCCACGCTGGGCCAACCGGTGGAGGCCACAAAAGGACCTTCGGCAAAACGCGCTCGGTGACCCATGCCCTTTCGGTCGGGAAAGGCGTGCAGGAAGGGCTGCTGGTGGTGACGCTGAAAGCCCCTCACACCGCGTGTGGTGCCAATGCCGCAGGGCCCGTACCACATCATGTGGGGGTGCCAGAAGCGCTCCATGCCCATGGTGTCGAGATTGACGCCGTCAAAGTCGAACAAGCCCTTGATCATGGCGAGCGTCCGGCGCATGCTCTCAAGACCCACAGCGGGGTCGGTCTGGCCCAGCAGGAGGCCGTCATGGGGTGCGGGCCCGGGCACGAGCAGGTCCAGGCCGCTGCTGGGCGGCAGCAGCGGCCGGCCCGCCTGACGCGCCAGATCGAGGATGTCCAGCAGCACACGGGCCTCGACGATGTGCCCACCCTGTCCATCGGCATGAGGCTGCCAGCGATAGAACTCGCCAAAGCGCAGCACCGCAGGCTCACCGGTGGCAGGGATGCCGAGCCAGGGCTGCTTGAAGGTGCCGATGTAATGACCCGTGGCGGTGGCCCACCAGCCCTGCGCACGCGCATGCGGGGGGGAGTACCCGATCTCCCCTTCAGGCGGGCTGGTCCAGTGGCCACCGAAGAACAGGTCGATGCGCCGCTCCAGATCGGGGAAGGCGGCTTGCAAGGGGCCATAGAACTGTTCAGCCACGGCCTGCGGGCCTTGCAGTTCGTTCAGCGGGTGCGAGACATGCCAGGTGGCATTGGGGGCGACCTGCTCACGCAGGGACTGGCCCATGGCCGAACCCGGCAGCTCTTGCAGCAGGCGCCAGACATCCGCTTTGCAGGCCGCAAGAAGCCGCGCTGAAGCTTCGGGGTCAGCGCCACTGTGAGGGGGGCTCATCGATAGGCTCATGTCAGGTCCTTTGCAAGCTTTTGGGCCAGTTCGCTCAGGCAGCACCCGCCGTCACCCTTTGACGGCGCCCTGTGTGAGGCCGGCCACGATCTGCCGCTGGAAGAACACCACCAGCACCACCAGAGGCAGCGTGATGCTCACCGCGCCAGCCACACCCTGCATCAGCAGCGCCTCGCTCTCGGCGCCAATGGCGCTTGCAATGGCGGCGGGCATGGTCATGTTGCCGGCGTTGGTCATCGCCGAGCTCAGCAGGAAGTCGTTGTAGGCCAGCAGGAAGCTGAAGAGTCCCGTGGTCACGATGCCGGGCCACATGACCGGCACGATCACGCGGCGGAAGGCCTGTGCCCGGGTGCAGCCGTCCACCATGGCCGCCTCGTCCAGCTCCTGCGGAATGTTGACGAAGAACGAGCGCAGCATCCAGATCGTGAACGGCTGGTTGATGGCCACCAGCACGAAGATCAGGGTCACCAGATGGTTGTTGATGCCCAGCGCGTTGAACAGCGTGAAGAACGAAGGCAGCAGGGTGGAGTGCGGCAGCGCCCGGAATACCAAGGCCACCAGCAGCAACCAGAAGCCCAGCGAGCCCCGATAGCGTGCAAGCGCATACCCGGCCAAACAACCCACGGTGAGCGAGATCGTCACCGTGCCTGCGGTGACCAGCGCGGTGTTGAAGAAATTCACGTAGAAGGCCTGGTCTATCCACAGGCGCGTGTAGTTCTCCAGCGTGAACGGCGCGAACCACTTCACGGGTGATGAGAACGCGTCCACGTACTGGCGAAAAGAGATCACCGCGGTCCACAGAATGGGCGTGGAGGCGAGTAACAGCCACAGCGCCAGGACACCGTGCAGCACCACGGAGCCCAGTCGAGAAGAGCGTTGCGTCATCAGACTTGGCCTCGCTGCTCGCGCCAGGTGCGCCTTAGGAGGGGTACCAGCAGCACGCCGATGCCAACGATCGTCAACACGGCCGCTGCGCTGGCCTTGTACGGGTTGTTTTCGACCAGCAGCACGTGGTACGTGAGGTACTGCACGCTGGTGGTGAAGGCGCCCTGTGTGAGCACCAGCACGGGCTCGAACACCCGGTACGCGTCCATCACGTGAATCAGCGTGACGAACACGATCAGGGGCATCAGGTGCGGCACCGTCACATAACGCAGCTTCTGCCAGCGCGAGGCGCCGTCGATGGTGGCCGCCTCCAGGGCGTCTTGGGGCACCGACTGCAAGCCCGCGTACAAGACGATGAACGCGAACGGCACCACGTGCCAGACCCCGTAGAGGATCACAAGGAGCTGTGCCGACCAGGCCTGCGCCATCCAGTGCACCTCCATCCCGAACTGGCTCAGCAACACGGACACCAGGCCGTCGTCGCGGAAGAGCCACTTGATGGACAGCGCCCCTACCACGGGGGTGATGATGAAGGGCAGCAGGGATGCAGTGATGAACACCGCTTTCAGCCGCTGCGTCAGGGCGTTGGCTCCCAGCGCGAGGGCAAATCCCAGACCCAGCACCAGCGGCGTGGTGACCGCGATGTACAGCAGGGTGAAGCGCAGGGCGCTCCAGAACTCGTTGGGCACCGCGGTCTGCGCGGCAGCGCCAGCGCTATCGCCTGTTGCGCCAGCGGCAGACGGGCCTTCGGTGCCGGCGCTGCTCTGCGGGGAGTCGCCACCGTCGAGCCCGAGAACCTTGCGGTAGTACTCCAGCCCGGCAAACCTGCAACTTTGCAGCGGCTGCCCGTCCGGGCCGCGCCGCACCTGCTGCGTGACGGTCTCCTGCACGCCGAAGGGTCCGCTCTGCCGGACCGTGACCATTTCCATCTCAGGGGCGCAGTGGCGCGCGGAGAGGTAGAAAGTCATGGCCAGAGGCAGGGCCATCAGCGCGAGCATCAGCCCGACCGAAGGCGCAACAAAGCTCAGGAAGCTGCGCGTCTTCATGCGCTGTTCTGTGCTCGTCCGTACTGAAGTGGCCTCACTTCACAAAGCCCTTTTCCGCCGCGATCTTCAGGTAGGCCTGGGCCGCAGCGTCCAACGCGGCTTTCGGGCTGAGCGCGCCGGTCAAGGCCTCGGGTAACACCTTGCCGATCTCGGCATGGGCCAGGCTGAAGAAAGGCTCCGAAGGCCAGATCGGCGCCCCTGCCTTGGCGGCGGCAGCCACACCCGTGCCAAAACGGGTGGGTTTGTACACAGAGCGGATCCAGATGGCGGTGTCGTTGCCGGACTTCACAGCCTCTTCGTCCAATCCTTCCATCAGCAACTGAAAGGCCAGATCGCGGTCTGCGCCGGCATTTCGCGGGATCACCACCCCGTCCCACCACAGATGCGATGCCGTCTTGCCGCCGGCCACGGCCGCGGGCGCAGCCGCGAAGGCCATCTTGCCCGCCACCTTGGAGGCTGCCGGGTCGTCCATGCGGGCGGCGCGGCTGGCCCACAGCACGCCCATGGCGGCCCGACCCTGCTGAAACTGGTTCATGACGTCGTCAGAGTTGGATGCCAGAAAGTTGGGTGTCATGAAGCGCGTCATCTGGCGCATCAACTCGATGGCCTTCACACCGGCCTCGTCATTGAAGGCGGGCTGTGCGCTGCCGGGCTTGAAGAACCGACCGCCAAAGCCCGCCAGCAGATTGGCGAACTCGGTGGCGCTGTCCCAGCCCTTGGCAAAGGTCTGTGCAATCGGGTGCTCCAGCCCCGGCTCCTTCGCCTTGAGCGTGGCCGCTGCCTGCAGCATCTCGGCATAGGTGGTGGGCACCTTGATGCCGTGCTTGTCGAAGAGGTCCTTGCGGTAGAAGAGGTTCTGGGCGTTCTGGATGAAGGCCACCGCCATGACTTGGCCGTTGACCCGAATCAGCATCCCTTCTTCCAGGCGGTAACGGGTTCGGTACTTGTCCACCAGGTCGGTCATGGGCTGCAGTTGCCCCAGGCTCTGAAACTTGACGAACTCCCCCATCGAGACCGTGGCGCCACTGAAAGGGGATCTGCCCGCCGCAAAGGCACGTTCCGTCTCTTCGCGAGCCTGGGGTGTGAGCTTGAAGGTCACCTTCAGCCCCGGGCGGGCGCAGGCCTCGATCTGCCGCGCCACATGGGTCACGGCTGGAAATGAGTTACCGATGAAGCTGAACTCGCCCTGCCCCTTGATGTCAGGGCATGAGGCCCAGGCCGGCAGCGTGGCGACGGCCAGGATGGCGCACACCAGAAGCGATCGCGGGGAGTGCATGCGCAGGATCTCCAGGTTCTTGCATCGATAAGGCCTGAGGCGGCCCTTCATGTTTGGTTCAGGCAGACCACTGCAGGCGAGCCCGCGTGGTGGCGTCGAAGAGGTGGCATTGAGCAGGGCGCAAGGTCAGCCCCACGGGTTGGCCGACGGCTGCCCGAAACTCCTTGGCCGCTCGAGCGGTCAACAGGCGCTCTCCCACGCGGACGGTCACCAAGGTGGCGTCGCCCGTGAGTTCGAAGGAGAAGACTTCTCTGACCAGGTCTGCGCCTTCGACCTGGCCAACCAGGACATCCTCGGCGCGCACGCCCAGCACGGCAGCCGCATGCGTCGCCTGCCCAAAGCCTGCCACGCGCACATCAGGTGACGTGAACACGCCATCCTTCAATGAGCCTTCCAACAGGTTCATCGACGGTGAGCCCACGAAGCCCGCTACGAACAAGTTCGCCGGCTCGTTGTAGATCTGCTCGGGCGTGCCCACCTGCTGGATGCGGGCCTTGCTCATCACCACCACCCGGTCGGCCAGCGTCATGGCCTCGATCTGGTCGTGTGTCACGTAGAGGGTGGTCACGCCCAGCTCGTGGTGCAGATGCTTCAGGTGCACCCGCATGCTCACGCGCAACTGTGCGTCGAGATTGGACAGGGGCTCGTCCATCAGAAACACAGACGGGCGGCGGACGATCGCCCGAGCCAAGGCAACCCGCTGGCGCTGGCCGCCCGAAAGCTCCCGGGGACGGCGCTTGAGGAAATCGGTCAGCTCGACCTTGGCCGCAGCCTGGGCCACCGCCTGCACCACCTGCTCGGGTGGCATGCCGCGGATCTTCAACGGGAAGCCGATGTTCTCGGCCACCGTCATGTTGGGGTACAGGCCGTAGCTCTGGAAGACCATCGCCACGTCCCTGTCCTTGGGCTCGGCTTCGTTCACACGGCGGCCACCGATGCGGATCTCGCCCTCGGTGGGGTCCTCCAGCCCCGCCACCATGCGCATGGTCGTCGTCTTGCCGCAACCGGACGGACCCAGCAGCACCAGGAACTCGCCGTCAGCAATGTCCAGCGACATCGGCTCGACAGCCACGGACGCGCCCCAGCGCTTGCCCACCCCCTCGAGTTCAATCCTGGCCATGGCTTCAGGCCCGTCCGCCCAGGACTTGCATCCAGATGGCCACGTCATCGATCAGGTGCCATTCGCGTATCACGCGCCCTGCTTCGAGCTCTGCGTGCGTGATACCCATGACTTCCACGCCGTGCCCGGTGGCACGGCCATAGCGGCCGTCGCCTGTGTGCCGTGTCTGCACGCGCCATCGCATGGCCAAGGGCGTGGCGCGGCCTGGACGGTCGTTCAGCGTCAGGTGCTCGATCACCGGCTCTGCACCGCGCAGGGCCTGGGCCATGCCGGCCCAGAAGGCAGCCAGCGCCGAGGCGCCCACCGCACGCTCTCCGCCTGGCAGGGCGGCGATGACGTCCGAGGCGTACAGCGACGAGGCATCAGAGCCTGTGCTGCCCGTCCACCGGGCCAGGAAGGCGCTGGCGTAGGACTGTGCCAACGCCGAGTTGTCGATCGCTGAACGGTAACTGCCAGGGGGTGGTGGCGCCACCGGCTTAGACCAACCACCCGCCGTGAGCAGCCAACGCTCGGCCAACTCGCGGGCGGACAGCCCGATCTGCCGGGCGATGGCAGCCTGGTCGCGCACCAGCCACTCATGAACGATGCGGTTGCCGACGCAAACGCAGTCGGCGATGGTGCGAACATGCACCGCTTGCCCACTTGGCGCGCCAAAGGCCCCCGGACCTGCATGCGTCATCGGGCTGAAGATGCGGTGTGAAGAGAGAAAGCCCTCGTCGTCGTTGCCAGAGACGATCACGTCCTCTGCCAGCAGGCGTCGGTCCGGAAAGGCTTTCAGCGTGGCCCAGGTGCCATCGATCACCGGCTGCACGCCCACGCTGACCGCCGAAGGCGTTTCGACCGCGCAGCCCTCACCGTAGTAACGGTGGATGTCATCGACCCTGCGCCCCTCCCAGATGCGGTCGGTGATGACGCGGATGTACTGGTCCAGGTCCTGGAACTCGGGGTCGAAGCCTTTCATGCGGGCCTGTCTATGCGCTGGGGATGGGGGGTCGCCGGGCCGAGTCGCGCACGATCAACTCACCGGGGACCACGATGTTGCGGGCCACCGGGGTTGAGTCGTCGCGCAGGTAGTCTTGCAGCAGCGTGACCGTGGCCTCGATCATGGGATCGACGGGCTGCTCCACGGTGGTGAGGCTGTAGCTGGCCCAGGCGGCTTGCGGCACGTTGTCAAAGCCGATGACCGAGACGTCTTCAGGCACCCTCAACTTCAGTTCGTGACGAAGTGCATCCATCACGGCGAAGGCCATGTGGTCGCTGGCGACGAAGATGGCGTCGGGGTGCGCCTGGCCGCTGCGGAACATGTCGAGTGCCGCTCGCCGCGCTTGCTCGAAGTCATAGTTGCCGGTGGCACGCGCCCAGATGTGCAAGCCCGCATCAGCCAGACCCTCGCGAAACCCTTTTTCGCGCTCCAGGTTGGTGGAGGACTCTTCGTTGCCCGCGATGAAAGCCACGCGCTGGTGCCCCGCCTGCGCCAGAAAACGGGCTACGGCCCGCCCGCCGGCGATGTTGTCGGAGCGCACCGAGCTCACCGCACCGGCGCTGCCCGTGGCCATGATCCGGTTGAACAGCACCACCGGGATGCTGGCGTCAGCGCAGTTGCGCGCCAGCGCGGACGACAGCGTGGAGGCCGCCAGCACGATGCCGTCCACGTGGTACTGCAGGATCTCCGACACCAGGTCGTCGGCATTCGGGTTGTGGTTGACGAACAGCAGCACGTGGTAGCCGTCATGCTGCAGGCGTTCGGCCAGCCGTTGAAGGGCCACCGGGTAGAAGAGGTTCTCCATCGCCGACAGCACCAGCCCAATGATGCGCGAGCGCTTGGTGATCAGGCTGCGTGCGTGCGCGTTGGGCCGGTAGCCCAGCTTCTGCGCGGCATCGAGCACGCGCTTTCGGGTGGCTTCTGACACGCTTGCGCCGGGCGTGAACGTTCGGCTGACCGCTGATTGGGACACCTGGGCCAGGCGAGCGACATCGAAGGAGGTGACATTCGGCTTCATGGCCGCCATCATGCCGTCTCTGGCGCGCTGGAGGTCCCAGCGCCCGATCTCGGGCCCCGATATGCCGTGCGCCGTCATGCGGCCGTCCAGCCGCCGTCGACCATCAGCGCCGTGCCGGTCACCAGTGCTGACGCATCGCTGGCCAGGAACACGAAGGCGCCCATCACGTCATCCAGCCGCCCGAGGCGCCCGAGCGCGATGCGGCTGCGCACCTGTTCTGCAAAGGCGGGGTCGGCCAGCATGGGCGCCGTCATGGCGGTTTCAATGAACGTGGGGCAAAGCGTATTGACGCGAATACCGTGCGGTCCCAGTTCCCAGGCCAGCGCCTTGGTCATGCCCTCCAGCGCGTGTTTGGTCGCGCAGTAGACCGCTCTTTTGGGCCCGCCCACATGGCCCATCTGTGACGACACGTTGATGATGGAGCCGCCTCGGCCGGCGGCGATCATGCCGCGCGCGGCTTCGCGGGTGACCACCATGGCGCAGCGCACGTTGAGGTCCAGGACATCCTGCAGATCCTGGTCCGAGGTGTCGGTCAGCCTTGCCGGCCGGTTTGTGCCGGCGCTGTTAGCGACGATGTCCCACGGCCCGTTCTCTGCCATGCAACGGGCCACGGCTTGGGCATCGGTTACATCCAGCGAAAGCACCTGGGCCATGCCCCCGCGGGAGCGCACCGTGCCGGCCACCGCCTCCAGTTCATCTCGCGACCTGGCTGCAACCGTCACGTCAGCGCCGGCACCGGCCAGTGCACAGGCGCCTGCGGCGCCAATGCCGCGGCCCGCGCCCACGACCAGGGCACGTCGGCCGTCCAGGCGGAAGCTCGGAGTGAAGGGCAGATCCTGCAGGCTCATGGCGAGAAAAGAATACGTATGCACTTTAAAGGATCGTGAACTGGACATCATGCGGGAAATCCCTCGCAACGCCTCAATTACTCCCATGCCCCATAAGTGGTCATGAGATTTGATAGCTGAGATCCAGGTATGGGCGACTTGTGCTGATAGCGCCACGGCAGCGTGAAAACCAGCACACAAACAAGACTCACCCTGCTTTCTGCATGCGTATGCGAAAGATTGCTCTCAACTGAGTGCAGCTGCTTCTTGCTTGGCGGCATTTGGCTGTGTGAGCGGCCTCGGTCTTGGCCGTTGAGGTAGCGGGCAGCGCGGCCTCGGCGAAGCCAAACGCTGGCGGCTCAGCGCCTTTCGCACCCCGACGTCCCTCGAACCGCTGCGTGAAGCTACGGCGTCGGCCTCCAGACCCGAGTTTGTGCGGCATCTTGAGGACGGTCCAGCTACCTCAGCGCATCCAGCGCGACGCCGCCTCCAGCAGCCCCTGACGCACGCGTTGCTGGCGAGCCGGGTCGGTGTCGCCGCACGCCAGACGGCACATCCAGCCCGTGGGCGACTCGAAGTCGCAGTGGGAGGCGCCCGCAATCAGCTCGTCGCGCCGCTGCGCCGGCAGCAGGCTGGAGGCTCACCATGCGCTGCGGAGCGTCGTGGATGCGTTCTTCCGCGAGGCCCAAACACATGTCGAATTGACCGTTGACCGGTCAACAGGTAAGCTCTTTGCCATGTCGATTCAGTCGTTCGCCTGCCCCGACACGGAGTGCCTTTTCACCACAGGAAAGTGTCGCCGGTTCGTCAACATCAAGAGCGTGGCCGAGCGCAAATTGGCCCAGCTCGACGCGGCGCCTTCCTCAGTTTCATGAAGGCCCCGCCAGGCAACGACCTGAAGGAATACGACGGTGCCTGGCATGTGCGAATCAACGACCAGTGGCGACTGACCTTCAAGTGGGGTGAGAGCGGCCCCTATGACGTGCTCATCGAAGACCCACACTGACCCAGGCCCGACGGGCATTCGAACCCTGAACAGCAATGGAGAGCAACATGTTCAAGAACGGTATGCGTCCTGTCCACCCAGGTGAAATCTTGCTGGAGGACTACATCAAGCCCATGGGCGTCAGTGTGCGCGCCGTGGCCATGGCCCTGCATGTGCCTTACTCGCGCCTCAGCGAGATCATCAAGGGCGAGCGCGGCGTGTCGGCTGATACGGCTCTGCGCCTGGAGCGTTACTTCGGCAGCGAGGCCAAGGGTTGGTTGAACCTTCAGGCAGCCTACGAGTTGCGAATGGCCGAGATCGAGAACGGCAAAGCCATCGCCAAAGAGATCCAGCCGTTGGCGCTGGCCGCCTGAGCCACACCTGCCGGCCCGCTCAGCGCATCCACCGCCCCGCCGCCTCCAGCAGCCCCTGACGCACCTGCTGCTGGTGAGCCGGGTCGGTGTCGCCGCACGCCAGACGGCACATCCAGTCCGTGGGCGACTCGAAGTCGCAGTGGGAGGCGCCCGCAATCAGCTCGTCGCGCCACAGCGCCGGCAGCGCGGTGGCCCAGGGGGCGGCCACGGCCTCGGCGTTGCAGCGCGAGGGCGGTGCGCGCAGCAGCAGGGCCTCAGTGCGCAGCCGTGTGGCCGCCGCCAGGCCCAGGCGCTCGGCCTCATCAGGCAGCGTGCGGTCGAACGGGTCCAGTCCGACGTAGCCGACCACGCCCGGCGTGTGGGCCGCCAGCAGGCTGGACAGCCCGCCGGCCGAAAAGCCCACCAGCATGACCCGCTCCACCGGAGCCCCGAAGGTTCCGCCCGCACGCAGCGCGCCCACCAGCGCGGCCAGGGCGCGGGCGTGTGCTGGCGGACAGCCCGCGCCCGACGAACAACTGGCAACCGTCCGGTCAGGTCTCGCTCTGCACCATCTCGACCAATTGGCTGAGCGCGGCTGACCATCCGGCCTCGAAGCCCATGGCCTCGTGGGCATCGCGCCCGGCCGCGTCTACATGGTACAGCTGCGCCTGGTAGCGCGTACCGCCGTCGGGAAGCCGGTCGAAGCGCAGTTCGCACACGAATCCGAAGCCCGGCTGGGCCACGGCCTGCGGCAAATAGCCGGGCCCCAGCAGATTGGTCCACACCAGCCGGTGCGGGGCCTCGACCGCCAGAAAGCAGCCCACCCCTTCCGGAAGGGGTTGCCCTTGCGGGGCCTGCATCGTGGTGCAGAAGGCGCCGCCGGGCCGAGGATCGATCCTGCAGGCCACCACACGCCAGGGCCTGGGGCAGAACCAGGGCATCAGGCGCTCGGGTACGGTCCAGCCCTCAAAGCACTGCTCTGGGCTGATAGGCACCTCCCGCAGCAAACGCAAGGTCAAGTCGGGGTGTGGGTTCATGGGCCAGAGTCTAAGGACTGTGAGGCCCGGCGATGGCCGCGCGGGCGGCCGTCGCCTTTGCCCCAACCAGCCTTCGATCCCCGCATCGCGGGCGGTGCGCTCGATGAGGCCGACCGTGCTGCGGCACTTGCTGCAGCCCGAGCCCAGCACCTTGACTTTCATACGGATGGACACTTTTCGAGTGTGTACTGCTGAATCGTTTGCCCGCATTGATGCTGATCGCGCACAAACCAAGTTCAACAGGGGTGCGCTCGAGAGATCGTGAAGGCCATACCGCGAGGTCGGCTGTGCTTGCGCTTTTCATCGGCCCCGCATGATCCAGGTCATGGGCGATTCGGGCTTGTGGGCGCACAGTACCTGGGGAGGATGTCCCCGTGAGAGTGAAAGTGCTGGGCCTGCGCAGCGGCGAGTCCCGCCGAGAGTTCGGAGCTAGTGACCCGCTTGCCGCCGCCAAGGCGAACCGCAGGCGGGTGCTTGCGCCTCGGCAAACGGGACGATGGGGCGGGGCTGGCCGATGACGGCCGCTCAGCTGCTGGGCCTGATCACCGCGGCGTTGTTGGCGCAACTGACGGTGGGCGTTGGCGTGGTGATGCTGCGCCGGCGTTCAAGACTGAAGTTGGCGCCACTGGCAGGCCCCGCGGACAGGGCAGTCCGCACGCACACCGCCTGGGTCGGATGGCGCGAGTTCCGGGTGGCGGAGCGCGTGATCGAGGACGCTCAGGGCTCCCAGTGCTCGTTCCACCTGAAGCCCGTGGATGGCCAGCCCTTGCCGGCCTTCAAGCCGGGCCAGTTCCTGACTTTCTCGTTGGAGCTGGGGCCGAGCGCACCGCAGCCGGGTGCCACCCCACTCACCGCCACACGCTGCTACTCGCTGTCGGACGGCCCTGACCCGACCCGCTACCGCGTCACCATCAAGCGTGTACCGGCGCCCGAAGACCACACTGACTGGCGGCCAGGCCTGTGTTCCAGCCACTTTCATGATCACGTGCAGGTGGGGGACGTGCTGCGCGTGAAGGCGCCGGCGGGACACTTCTTCATCGACCCGGACCCGGGCGTGCCGGTGGTGTTGATCGGCGGCGGCATCGGCATCACCCCCATGATGAGCATGCTGCGCTGGTGCGTGCAGCACCAGCCGCAGCGGCCGGTGCACCTGTTCTACGGTTTGCGCAGCAGCCAGGAGCATGCCTTCAAGCGGGCGCTGGAAGACCTGGCGGCTTCAGCGTCGGCGCTGCGCCTGCACGTCGTCTACAGCCGGCCCGGTGCTGAAGACCTGCTGGGGCGCGACTACCAGCACCGTGGACATGTGGATGTGGACCTGCTGCGCCGCACCCTGCCGCACGGCAGACACCAGTTCTACGTATGCGGTCCGGCCCCGATGATGCAGACCCTGGTGCCGGCGCTGGCGGACTGGGGCGTGGCAGCGGCGGACATCCACCACGAAGCCTTCGGCCCGGCGTCCGTGAAGGTGCCCGGGCTGCCCGGGCTCCCAGGCGAACCCATGACGGCCGCAGCCACGAGCTTCGAAGTGAAGTTGCAGCGCTCGGGACGCACCCTCACGTGGAGCGGCCAGGAGACTTCGCTGCTGGAGTTTGTGGAACGTCACGGGGTGGAGGTGGCGTCGGGTTGCCGTTCGGGCGGCTGCGGCAGTTGCGAGACCCGGGTGCTGGAGGGCCGGGTGCTTTACGCGCAGGCACCCGACCATGAGGTGGCCCCGGGCCACTGCCTGCTGTGCGTGGGCCGGCCAGCTTCGGCACTGGTGCTGGAGGCTTGATGCTGCAGAAGACCCAAAAGGCCCGACTCCTGCGGCGTGAAGTGCTGCCCTTCGTGGCGAGCTTTGCGCTGCTCGCGCTGCTGGCGCTGGCGCTGGACGGCCTGCTGCACGCGCTGGACCTGCTGTGGGTGGGCCGCTGGCTGGGGATTCCCGGCACCCTGCTGATCATCGCCTCCACCGTGTACTCGTTGCGCAAGCGCAAGCTCATCCGCCGCGGCCAGCCAGCCCAGCTGCTGAAGTGGCACGAGTCGCTCGCGTGGCTGGGCTCGTTGCTGGTGCTGGTGCATGCCGGCGTGCACTTCAACGCCATCCTGGGCTGGCTGGCGGTCTGGGCCATGCTGATCAATGTGGGCAGCGGCCTGACGGGCAAGTTCCTGCTGGAGCGATCACGTCGTCGCATGGAGGAAGCCCGGCAGCGCCTGCGCGTGGGGGGCCTGCCCGAGGCCGAGCTCGAGAACCAGCTGTACTGGGACAGCCTGACCTTCGACGCCGTCAAGCAGTGGCGCGTGGTGCACTTTCCCATCACCCTGGCTTTTGCCGTGCTGGCCACGGCGCACATCGTGGCCGTCTTCCTGTTCTGGGGCTGGAATTGAAGAAGAAGCGCCCGGTACTGCTCATCGTCATTGCGCTCAATCTGGTGGCGTTGATCGCACTGGCCTTCGCCTACCCGCACCTGATGGTGAGCCCGGGGCCGCTGGTGAAGGGGCACGAGGAGCTGGCCACCGACTGCTTTGCCTGCCACGCGGCCTGGCGCGGGGCGTCCACCCAGCGCTGCACGGCGTGCCACGCCGTGGCCGATGTGGGCCTGAAGACCACGCAGGGTGTGCCGATCCCGAACCGCACGGTCAAGGTCTCGTTTCACCAGCAGCTCATCGAGCAGGACTGCATGGCCTGCCACAGCGACCACCAGGGGCCCAGGCTCACCAAACGCAGCCGCAAGCCGTTCTCGCACGCGTTGCTGGTCGCGTCCGTGCGCGAGCAGTGCTCGTCATGCCACGTGGCGCCGAAAGACACGATGCACCGGTTCGTGCAGGCCGAGTGCAGCCAGTGCCACGCCTCCCAGGCCTGGAAGCCCGCGACCTTCGATCACACCCGCTTCTTCGTCCTGGACCGCGATCACAACGCAGCCTGCGAGACCTGCCACCAGAACCATGACTACAGCCGCTACACCTGCTACGGGTGTCACGAGCACTCGCAGGCCAATGTCCGCGCCAAGCACCTCAAGGAAGGCATCCGGGACTTTCAAAACTGCGTGGAGTGCCATCGCGACCCCGGTGTGGAGCCGAAGGAACACGGGGGCCGGGAGCGGGGCCGGCGCGAGCGGGATTGAGCGCGGGTCCCAAGGCGATGGCGTCCCTTGGGGGGCGCAGTCAGTCGTGCGCCCCGGGCGGCTCCTTCAACTCGGCCAGCATCTTCTGCGCCTCGGCTGACAGGGCGGTCAGGGCGCGGCCCAGCACATCGTAGTCAGCGTCGTCCAGGCTGGCCCGCAGACGGTCGTGCCGGGACTGCGAACCCACGATGCCCTGTCGCAGGACCTGGATGCCCGCCTCGGTCACAGTCAGACGCTGGCGCCGACGATCGGCCTGGTCGCTGTCCATGGCGATCAGCCCCTTGTCGACCAGTTCATAGCTGGCACGGCTGACCTGGCTGTGGTCCAGGCGCGTGGCTGCAGCCACCTGTCCTGAAGTGGCGGGCCCCAAGCGGTTGAGCATCACCAGCACCCGCCACTGCCGGCTTGACAGCCCCAACTCCTGGCTCACCGAGCCCTCCACCACGCGCGACAGAAGTTGCGACAGCACCGAGACGCGGAACGTGATCAGCTCCTCGGGTTCGTGACGGCGCAACGCTGACGCGCTCACCATAGCGATCTTTTTACTTGTCATGTCAATACTTGCTGTAGCACGTAAATTTCCGTATCCTGCGGTTGCACAGACCCACTTCACGGAGACTTTCATGCATTCTGCGCCGCGACGCATCCTCCTGGCAGCTGCTTTGGCAGCCTCACTGTCGGCGCCCACGTGGGCCGACACGTTTCCCAGCAAGCCCATCACGTTGGTGGTGACGCAGGGCGTGGGTTCGGGCAGTGACATCACGGCTCGGCTGCTGGCGGGCTACCTCGGCCCTGCGCTGGGGCAGTCGGTGGTGGTGGAGAACCGGGCGGGTGCCTCCGGTATCCCGGGCCACCAGTCGGTCGCCCGTGCCGCCCCTGATGGCTACACCTTGCTCTTCACGTCCACGGCTGGGCTGTTTGTCGTGCCGGTGATGAATCCCAACGCAAAGTACAGCCTGGCCGATTACGTGCCCGTGTCACCCGTGATGCGCGCGCCGTTTGCCGTGCTGGTGGCCAACACGCCGCAGGCGCCCAAGACCTTGCCGGAGTTGTTGAGCAGCCTGCGCGCCAAGCCGCAGAACTTTGCCTCTGCCGGTGTGGGCACCATGACCCACCTGGGTACCGAGTTGGTGTTGCGTCGGGCCGGCGTGCAGGCCACCCACATTCCCTACAAGGGCAGCGGGGCAGCCCTGACCGACCTGATGGGCGGCCAGGTGCTGTTCGCCACCGACTCCCTCACCGCGGCCATGGCCCACATCCGCAGCGGCAGGCTGCGAGCCCTGGCCACGACAGACCTGGCGCGGGAGGGCTCGCTGCCCGATGTGCCCACGCTGGCGGAGGCCGGCATTCCTGGCCTGCAGGTGGCGGCCATCGGGGGCTTGTTTGCGCCCAAGGGTACGCCAAAGGACGTGGTGGATAAGATTGCCGCGGCCACGGCCAAGGTTCTCGCCTTGCCGGATGTGGTGCAGCGCTTTGCCGCCGTGGAGACCGATCCGCTCAGGGTCAGCATCGGCGCCTTCAATGAACTGCTGCGCAAGGAGGCTGAAGTGTGGAGCCCTCTGGTGCAGCAACTCGGGCTGAAGCAGGAATGAGCCGCGCCAACGCCTTGCCCCGGCAGCCCCTGGCCCCGGAGGCTGCGGGCCCCTTGAAGGGTGTGAGGGTGCTGGATCTCTCCCGCCTGGTGGCAGGCAATATGCTGACCCTTCAGCTGGGAGACTTTGGTGCGGACGTGATCAAGGTGGAAGCCGCGGGGTCGGGTGACACGCTGCGCGAGTGGTGTGAACCGCACCCCGAGCACCCGGAGGGCTTTGACGGCTGGTGGCGCATCTACGCACGCAACAAGCGCAGCCTGGCGCTGGACTTTCGCAATGCCCAGGCCATGGACTGGCTGCGGCGCCTGATCTCCTCCGCGCAGGTGCTGGTGGAGAGCTTCCGTCCCGGGACCCTCGAGGCCATGGGCCTGGGCCCGGATGCCTTGCTGGCGCTGCAGCCCGGCCTGGTGATCGTGCGCCTGTCCGGCTGGGGTCAGACAGGCCCGTACCGGACGCTGCCGGGTTTCGGCAGCTTGATCGAGGGCTTCAGTGGCTACGCGCACAAGCATCGCGATGCCCGTGGCGAGCCCCAGTTGCCGCACATGGCCCTGGCGGACATGGTGACCGGACTCACGGGCGCGTTTGCCACCCTGGCCGCCTTGCGTGAAGTCGAGCTGCGCGGCGGACGTGGCCAGGTGGTGGACCTGTCCCTGCTGGAGCCGATGCTGGCCATCATGGGGCCTGACGTGGCTGCCTATGCCGCGACAGGCGCCGACCCGGAGCCTGGCCGCAAGATCGCATCACCCCGGGGCAGCTACCGTTGCAAGGATGGCCTGTGGGTGTCGATGTCCGGTTCCACGGAAGCGATGGCCCGCCGCGTGTTCGACGCCATCGGTCAGGCTGCGCTGTTCGAGGATCCGCGCTTCTCCACCAACGCTGCAAGGCTGGCGCATGACGCGCAGGTGGACCGCCTGGTGTCGGATTTCATCGCCACGCTGGACCAGGCCGAGTGCCTGGCGCTGTTCCGCAGCAAGGGCGTGACGGTCGGCCCTGTCTACGCACCGCCGCAATTGCTGAACGACCCGCATGTGGCGGAGAGGGGGGTTTATGTGCAACTCGACGCGGCTGAAGGCGAGCCTCCCACGGTGATGCACCAGGTCACGCCGCGGCTGCAGGGCACGCCCGGCAGCATTCGCCGCCCTGCGCCGCGCCGCGGTCAGCACACGCGGGAGTTGCTTGCCGAACTGGGGGCCACAGATGCTGAGGCCGAGGCCCTGCAAGGCCAGGGGGCGATCGAATGTCGATGAACCCGCCCTTTCACACTGAAGCCTCCCCGGAGGCTTCCTCCCGGCCTTCGCTCAGGGCCTGCCGGTCCCTGCTGTTCCTGCCCGCCACCGCCGAGCACATGCTGGACAAGGCGCCGCAACGCGGCGCCGATGCTTTGATCGTCGATCTGGAGGACTCCGTTGCGCCCGAGCGCAAGGTGGAAGCAAGGCCCATGGCCCGGGCCGCGGTGCGGTCGTTGGCGTCTCGCGGCGCAGCGGTGCTGTTGCGGGTCAACAGCGCACCCGCCATGTGGCGGCTCGACTTGCAGGACATGCCCTGCCAGGACCTGGCTGCCGTGATGCTGCCGAAGGTGGAGACGCCGCAGCAGGTGGAAGCGCTGGCCCTGGCCCTGGCCGAGCAGTCTGGCGGCCGTGTGCCCCCTGTGGTGGCCTTGTTGGAGACCCCGCGAGGGGTGCTGGCCGCCGCCGATGTGGCCCGACATCCGGCCCTCGTGGCCCTGGGCTTCGGCGCCGAAGACTATGCCGCTGCGCTGGGGGTGGCACCGGGACCGCTGGCGCTGGCCTGGCCTGGGCAGCAGGTCATCACTGCGGCGCACGCCTTCAGTCTGCAGTGCTGGGGCCTGGCCGACAGCATTGCAGAGGTGCAAGACATGGTGGCGTTTGAGAAGGCCGTGTTGATGGGGCGAGCCATGGGATTCACCGGCTCGGTCTGCATCCATCCCAGGCAGGTCCCCGTGGTGAACGGTGGCTTTTCGCCCAGCGCGGACGAGCTGCGTTGGGCGGCGCAGGTGGTGGCCGCCGATGAGGCCGCTGCGGCGGCGGGCTTAGGAGCGGTGCTGCTGGACGGACGGATGATCGACCGGCCCATCGTGGAACGCGCCCGGCGGTGGCTGGCCAGCACCCGGTGAGCGCCCCGCTGAGCGAAGGCCGTTGGGTGACCTCCTGGGCTGCGTCGGCGCAGGGGGCGTACCCGGTTGGATCCACCATCGCCCAGCCGGACCTGCGCGCCGCGCTGCCTGAGCCGACCGAAGGCCTGCGCGACCAGTCACTGCGCATGATCCTTCGGCCTGCGCTGTGGTCGTCTGGCTGGCGGCTTCGCCTGAGCAATGTGTTCGGGCAGCGCGAACTGAGGCTGCGCAGCCTGCGCCTGGGGCTGCACTGGGGGGGTGGCGCGCTGGTGCCTGGCACCAGTGTGGCCTTGCCTGACCAGACCGTTGCACCCGGCCGCGCCGTGTGGACGCCGGCCGTGGAACTGCCTTGGGCCGCGGCACCGAGTTCTGAAGCCTTCCTCGGCCGCGGCCTGGCCTTGAGTGCCTCGGTCGAAGGCGCGAGCGGGCCGGCCACCTGGCATGCCAAGTCCATGGGCACCTCGTACCTGTCGGTGCCGGGTGACCGGGAGGCCGCGGCGCAGGACAGTGAACTCGGCTTTCCTTACACCACCACATCCACCTTCTTCGTCGATGCGCTGGACGCGTGGCTGCCTGCCCCGGCGCGCGCGCTGGTGGCGCTGGGAGACTCGCTGACCGACGGCACGGCCACCACGCTCAATGGACAGGACCGTTGGACCGACGTGCTGCAGCGCTGTTGGTGGGCCGCCGACCGTCGAGACCTGGCTCTGGTCAACGCGGGCATTGGGGGCAACCAGGTGGTAGGGCCGCCAGCCTCGGCCGGCCCGTGGCGGGGAGGGCCATCCGCCCTGGACCGACTGCAGCGCGATGTACTGGATCTCTCGGGCGTGGACACCGTGATCTGGATGCAGGGCATCAACGACTTCAGCGACAACGGCGGCGCCGAGGCCGACGTGTTGATCGCGGCCATGCGCTCGGCCGTTGATCAGTTGCGTGCGCGGGGGCTGAAGGTGGTGGGTGCCACGGTGCCCTCGGCCTTGCATGGCACCCGCCCCGGCCATGGTGGCGTCGAGCAGGACGCCCGCAGGCGGGCCTTCAACGCGTGGATGCGCGCAGGCGGGGTCTTCGATCTCGTGGCCGACGTGGACGCCGTTTTGACCGACCCCGTCACGGGTTGCCTGCGCGACGATTTCAACGGCGACAGCACCTTGGGAGAGCCGGGCGACGGTGTGCACCCCAACCGTGCTGGTCACGCCGCCATGGCTCGCTGCTTTCTCGCCGCACTGGGCTGATTCCCGGGCCTGAGGCTCCTCGGCCCCACCGCTTCTTGTTGCCTGCCCGGCAGCGGGATTGACTCACCCGGCGGCGGCTGACCCGTGCTGGGTGCGGTACCAGTCCATGATCTGCTCGCCCGTCCACATCACCACGCCGGGGTGCGACAGGATGTGGTCGTACAGGGCTTCCAGGTACTTGATGCGGTGCGGCACCCCGGTGAGGTAGGGGTGGATGGAGATGGCCATCACCTTGGCCGATGTGGACCCCTCCTGGTACAGCCGGTCGAACTGGTCGCGCCCGCGCCGCAGGATCTCGTCGGAGGGCTGCTGCTGCACGGCTGAGATGACCACGTCGTTGACCTCCACCGTGTAGGGGACCGACACCACCGGGCCGGCCCGCGTGCGCAGCGTCAGCGGCTGGAGGTGGTCGGCCGCCGCGCTGGCGCGTTTGGCCCCTTAGCTCGCACCTGCAGCAGCGCTACTGGCAACTGCACGACGACCCGTGTGACACGGAGCCGGTGATGGGGTTGGCCGTGCGCTGAAGCTACGCTTGGCGGCGCGGTTGGCCAAAGGTTCCGAGCGGAGCGAACGATCCACTTACTCCGGCAGGATGCGTTGGTCCCTGATCAGGCGACCCCACTTGGCATGGTCATCTCGCTGGGTGCGCGCCAAAGCTGCTGGGGTTGACGCCACGGGCTCCATGCCCAGCACATTCAGGCGCTCGCGGATGTCGGGCATGGCCAGGATGGCGCTGAGGTGCTGATGCATCAAAGTCACTGTGCTGTCCGGGGTGCCTGCATTGGCGTACAAGCCCAACCAGCCGACTCCTTCCACGTCGGGCGCACCGGACTCGGCAATGGTCGGCACGTCGGGCAACTGTGGCGCGCGCTGGGCGCCCGTGACGGCAAGGATCTTCAGTCGACCTGACTGCACGTGGGCCAGGGTGGAGGCCAGCGTGTCGAACATGACCTGGATTTGGCCCGCCATCAGGTCCGACCTGGCTTGCGCCTCCGATGCGTAACCGATCCATGTGAGATCTGCGCCCGCTCGCTGCTTCAGCAACTGACCGGACAGGAAAGGCACTCCACCGCGGCCTCCCACGCTGGCGTAATTGATGCGGCCGGGCTGTTGCTTGGAAAGTGCAATCAGTTCCCGGACATTGTTCACCCCGAGCTTGCTCGACACGGTCAACACCACCACGTTGTTGACGAGCAGCGACACCGGCAGGAAGTCCTTGCCCGGGTCGTAGGGAAGCCGGGAGTTGAAGTGGGGGTTGATCGTCATGATCCCGGCATTGCCCAGCAGGAAGGTGTGGCCGTCTGATGCCGACTTCATGGCGGTTGCCGCGATGGCGCCATCCGCGCCCGGCCTGGATTCCACCACCACGGGCTGGCCCGTGCGGGCCTGCAGCTTCTCGCCCAACAGCCGAGCCAGCACCTCGGACGAAGAGCCTCCAGGCGCAGGCACGATCAACTTGATTGCCCTGTCAGGCCAAGTCTGCGCCAACACCCGCCAAGGCAGGGCCACCGCGGTGGCAGACAACAGGATGCAGCGACGACGGGAACGTGGGGTGTCAGAAACCATAGGTTCGGATGGCGGTTGCGATAAGCAGGTCACTGCTAAGGCTGTTTGTCAATGTGAATCGGCGTTTCCAATAATTAAACACTGAATCGAGACCTGTACACATTGGGGTCCACGACGCCATCAGGGGCTTGCCCGTTGCTGTCTTCTGTCATCCGACGGATAGCGCTCCCGCATGGCCCGCGTTGCGTCGTCAAGCGCTTTGGGCGCTGGCGTTTTCAGCAGTTTGGAGCGGCACCGTCAAAGGGTCGTAGGGATAAAGCCACTCGTTGCGCGATCTGGCGATGTTGCGATCGTGGAAGGCCTGACGCATCTCTTCGGCGTTGTCGATCTGGTAAAGCTGGCCCATCTCGGTGGACTCTTCCACCACGCGCCGGGTACGCGGCGCACGATGTTGCTCGTACACGCGCAGCCGCTCCTCAAGCGGCAGTTCCAGTTCGAGCGCCCGGGCCAGCACCCCGGCATCTTCGATGGCCATCGCAGCGCCCTGGGCCATGTAGGGCAGCGTGGAATGCACCGCGTCGCCCAGCATCGTCACACGCGGTGTGCTCCACACCATGGCCGGCACGCGGCTGTTCAACGCCCAGCGGAAGCACTGGTCACGGTCTGCGGCCTCCACGACAGCGCGCACCATGGGGTGCCAGCCTGCGTAGTCGCTGTCGAGCTCGGCCCAGGGCCGGGCGGCCGTCCAGGACTCTTCTTCCCACGGCCGTGCCACGCAGCCCACGAAGTTGATGAGCTGACCACCTCGCAGGTAGTACATCACGCCATGGTTGTGCGGCCCGCACCAGATGGTGGACACGATGTCGGTTCGCAGCTCCTTGGGCACCCGGTCCACCGGCACCAGCACGCGCCAGACCACCTGCCCTGTGAAGACAGGGCGGTCGGGGCCCAGCACGTGTTGCCTCACACGGGACTTGATGCCGTCAGCGCCGATGACGAGCTCGGCCCGCAGCGTCTGCCCTGAGGCCAGCTCCACGCCGGCTTCCCGGTCGTTCTCGTGCACGTCGCACACTGCAGCGTCCAGCTGAATCGCATCGGCAGACTGCTGCTGCAGTGCATCGACCAAGGCGGCGTGAAGATCACGCCTGTGCATCTGGTAGTAGGCTGCACCATGCTTCTCGCGGTGGGCGTCGCCCAGGGGAATGCAATGCAGCAACTCACCGCTGTCGAAGCGACGGAACTCGAATGCTTTGGGGAGCACCCCTGAGGCTTTCAAAGCCGGCTCCACGCCGATGGCGGTGAGCACTTTGACGGCATTGGCGCTCATCTGAATGCCGGCGCCCACCTCCCCCAGGGACTTGGCTTGCTCCAGCACGCGCACTCGATGCCCGCGCTGCGCCAGACGCACCGCGGCGGTGAGCCCACCGATGCCGGCGCCCACGATGAGGATGTCCATGGATTTACAGGTTGGTTCTCAATTAGAACCAACAGTGTAAATATAAAAACGCGTATGGGAGCCAGCCAGCCGGACGCTGTTGCCGCCTGGTGTCAGGTCCTTGCGCCTGGCGCGAAGCCCAAAGCCTCGGAGACGGCCCGCGCCGCCGATACCAGTTCGGGCGCTACGCGCTCGATCAGGCCATCGGTCAGGCGGCTGGCTGGGCCTCGTATGGCCAGACAACCCTCCAGGGCGCCAGTGCGTCCGAACACGCCTGCAGCCAACGCCCGTATGCCCGTGACACATTCCTCGTTGTCCAGCGCCCAGCCTTTGGCTCGCACCCGCTTGACCTCGGCACGAAGTTTTTCCGGGCTCGTGATGGTGCGGGGTGTGACGGCAGGCAGGCCGGTGACGAGCACCTCGTCGAACAGGGTGTCAGGCCCGTAGGCCAGCATCACCTTGCCGGAGGCCGTGCTGTGCATGGATTCGGCGTCGCCCACACTGGCTGTCACACGCATGGGCTGCCGACTCTCCATCGGCACGGATACCACGGTTTCGGTGCCGCGGCGCACGACGAACATGACGGTCTCGTCACAGATGTCGCGCAAGTTCTCCATCCAGGGGCGCGCGGCCTCGCCAGCTGGCACCTCGCGCAAGTTTTGGCTGGCCAGGCCGATCAGTCCGGGTCCCAGGCGGTACTTCTTGGTCGCCGGGTCCTGCACCAGAAACTCTTCGGTGGCCAAGGTCCGCATCAGCCGGTAGGCGATGACCTTGTCCATGCCGAGCAGTCGTGCGACATCGCTGGCGCCCAACTCACCTGCGGCAGGAGTGAACTGCTTGAGGATGTTCAGCGCTTTAGCGACAGTCTTGCTCATGAACCTGGGAAGGCCGAGGGGTCGCTGTAACTATAGTTGAAACGCCCCTGGGCCCTCCACAAGACTCCCGGAGCAGACGTCAGAAGCTGGCACCGAAGGTCAAGCCCACCGTGCGCGGGTCGCCGATCTGTGCCTCCATCGTGCCGGAGGTGACGAAGCTCGACTTGTTCTGAAAGTAGATCTTGTCGTTGGCATTCTTGAGCCAGGCCTGCAGCTTGTACTTTTGTTGCGGGCCGAAGCGAAGGCCCGCCTGAATGTTGACCACCGAGTAGCCGTCGGCACGCTGCAGGTTGTCGTTCTCCAGAGTGAAGAAGCGGGCGCCCCGGTAGCTGATGTCGCCTCCCAAGGTCAGCACCATGCCGTTGCCGATCTCGGCCTCGCGGCGCACCGCGAGGCTGGCGGTCAGCCGAGGTGCGTTGGTGAGCACCTTGCCTGAGTAGTCGGTGCCATCGGTCTTGCCGTTGTCGATCTTAGTGGCCATCCAGCCGGCGTTCGCATCGATGCTCCACCCTGGGGCCGGACGGGCGTTGACTTCAAGTTCCAGGCCGCTGACATGAGACTTCGGCACGTTGATGACGGCGGCGTAGACCTCGCCGCCGATGCTGCGAACCGACAGCAGTTGCTGGTCGCGATAGTCGTAGTAGTAGCCCGTGACGTTCACCCGCAGCTTGCGGTCCAGGAGGGCGCCCTTCCAGCCGGCTTCATAAGCCAGCAGCTTCTCGGGGTTCACGGGGGTGAAGAATCCAGGGTTGGGCTGGTTGGTGCCGGCCACGATGCTCGTGGCCGGCGCCGCGCTGAAGCTGCCGGCCTTGAAGCCCTCTGCCACGTTGGCAAACACCATGGAGTCCTTGTCCAGCTTCAGCTTTGTGCCCAGCTTCCAGCCCGTTTGGTTCCAGGATGCTCCGTAGGGCGAGCCCACGTAGGTGTTGGAGCCTGTGGCGCCGGCAAAGCCCTGCACGAAGGGCGTGGCAAGCAGGCGTGCCGTGCTGATTGGATCCTGACCAGTGATCGGCCCCAGGGCAGCCCGGGTGTTGGCGTCCAGCAGGCTTCGCCGCACAGAAGTGTTCTTGCCGTCCGTCTCCTCGCTGGTGACCCGCAGACCAAACAGCGCCGTCCAGTCGCGGCTGAGGTCGTGTTCCAGCTCGCCATAGGCGGATTGCACCTTGTTGGACTGGTCCAGGCTGGTGGAGAAGATGCGCTGGTCAGGCCGGAAATACTGCACCGAGGTGGTGTTGCCCACCATGTCCTCCTTGAAGAAGAAGGCGCCGCCAATCCAGCGCGTGGGCGCGTTGGCCGGTGATGTCAGGCGCAGTTCCTGGCTGTACTGCTTGGCCTGGCTGAGTTGGAAGAAGTCAAAGCCGAAGCTGCCCAGGGTCTGCGGCCCCGCATCGATGTCCTCTGCCTTCTTGTACTGGTTGCCTTCAAAGGCCGTGATGGAGGTCAGCTTGAGCGACCCGATGTCCTGGGTCAGCGTCAGGGAAGCGCCGTTGGCGCTGACCTTTTCGATAGGCGAGCGAAGGCTGGCGCTGAAGGTGGTGGTATCGGCGGGGTCCGACTTGACGCCAGTGCGCGAGACGCAACTGGAACCCAAGCCGATCAGCGCGTCAGCGCACAGCAGCGACGCGTTGGTCGAGGCATTGCCCGCTGCGGTCTGCAGCCCCAGCATCTTCCACAGCTTGTTGGTCTGGTCGACTTCCTCGGCATGGACCTTCAGCAGCACGCTCGTGGTCTTGCTGGGCTGCCACAGCCATTGGAGGCGGGCCGCGGTCGAATCGCGGTTGTAGACCTTCTCGTTGAGGTTGACGTTCGTGTAGACGCCGTCACGCTTTTGCGCCAGCACCGACAGGCGCAGCGCGCTGTTTGGCCCCAGGTCCAGCCCCAGCACACCATCGAAGTCGCGCTGTGCATAGCTGCCGAAGGTGATGGCAGTCCGGCCATTGAGGCCTTCCCCAAGTACCGGCCGTGCGGAGATGTAGTTGACCGCGCCCCCGGTGGTGTTGCGCCCGTAAAGCGTGTTCTGAGGGCCGCGCAGGACCTCCACTCGCTCCAGGTCATACAGCTGCAAAACGTTGACGATCGGTGAGTTCAGCGACACCTCGTCGGCATACACGCCCACCGCACTGACGGCGTTGACGCCCACGCCCTTGGTGCCGATACCGCGAACGTAGATGTTGGCGTTGGTGGACCCATTGTTCAGAGTGATGTCTGCACTGGGAATGCGTGCAAAGAGATCCTGGGAGCTCTTGATGCCGGCGTCGTCGAGCTGGCTGCCGGAGATGGCGGTCACGGAGATGGGCGTTTCCTGGATGGAGCCCGCGCGTTTGGTGGCCGTGATCACCACCGTTTCCGTGGTCTGGGCTTGTGCCACCTGGGCCCAGCCGCAAGCCGCCAATGCGGCCATCAGGGCATGCAGCGACATGGTGGGGCGGTGATGTCGGATGGAACGAGACGACATGCGTGAACTCCGAAAGTGGTGGTAAAGCAGGATGAAGCGGATTGGTTCTAAAAAAGACCTATCGTTGATAATTGAGCACCTAATGAAATCAGAGAATCGGTAGATTCCCTGATGCCTACGTGATCAACGCGCAGATCCTCCTAGCTGAAGATCGGTCCAGTGGCATCTTTGATGGAATGATCGTTATTAGAAATGGCATTGCGTTTTACACAACACATGCGGTACATTGACCTTCCACATGCGTCCGCCCGTCGCGGCCGCCGGCGCTGCCGACTCAGCGGCCCAGAGACTCAACCATGACGCCAAGTGCCAACCACACACTGCCCAAGGCCAGCGCCGGCCAGCGCTTGGCCATGTACGAGCGCATGTTGCTTATCCGGCGCGTGGAAGAGCGCCTGGGTGCTGACTTCAAGGCCGGCAAGCTCATCGCCGGCGTGCATCTCTACAGCGGGCAAGAAGCGGTCGGCGTGGCCGTGTGCCAGCATTTGCACGACAGCGACTGGATCGCCAGCAACCACCGCGGGCACGGCCACTTTCTGGCCAAGGGCGGCGATGTACGGGCCATGATGGCCGAGATCCATGCGAAGGCCACGGGCGTTTGCAAGGGCATGGGCGGCACCATGCACGTGGCTGACCTGGACAAGGGCATCCTGGGCGCCAACGGCATCGTGGGCGGTGGCATCAGCCTGATCTGCGGTGCGGCCTTCTCACAGTTTCTGCAGGGGCGTGGCGCGGTTTCCGTGGCGTTCTTCGGAGATGGCGCCTCCACCCAGGGAGTGATGAGCGAGGCGCTCAACCTCACCGCCCTGTGGAAACTACCCATGATCTTTGTGTGCGAGAACAACCTGTTCTCGGAGTTCTCCCGATCTGAATCGGTGGTGGCCGGTCGCATCGTGGATCGCCCCGCGGCCTATGGTGTGCCAGGGGTGCAGGTTGACGGCAACGATCTGGACGCGGTGTGGGAGGCGGCTGGACAGGCGGTGCAACGGGCCCGCGCTGGCGAAGGCCCTAGCTTCATTGAGGCCTTCACCTACCGCCTTGCCGGCCATGTGGAGGCCGAAACCGGCTTCCTCCAGGGTGCCCAGTACCGTTCGGCCGAAGAAGTACAGACATGGGTGGAGCGAGACCCCATCCAGCGACAAAGGGCTGGACTGTTGCAGGCGCAGCAGGTCACGCAAGCCCAGTTGGATGCCATCGAGACCCGCGTGGCCGCGCAGGTGGAAGACGCTGTTCAGTTCGCCATCGACAGCCCGCTGCCGCCGCCCGAGCAGGCACTGCAATTCATGTTCGCCTGAGGAAGCCCGCACCATGACCAAGCGACGCCTGATACAGGCGATCAATGACGCACTGGTGGAGGAGATGACGCGCGACGAGCGTGTCATCCTGTTTGGCGAGGACGTCGAGATCAGCCTTTTCGGCGACACGCGCGGGCTGGCGCAACGCTTTGGCTCCGCGCGTATCCGCAACACGCCAATCTCCGAGACGCTGATCACCGGCATGGCCCTGGGCGCCGCGGCGGCCGGGCACCGGGTGGTGGCTCACATGATGTTTGCCAACTTCACCTACACGGGGTTCGACTCGATCGCCAATCAGGCGTCCAAGCTGCGCTACATGACGGGCGGTCAGGCCCGGTTGCCTGTCACCTACGTGGCGGCTTATGGCGGTGGAAGATCGATCGCCGCGCACCACTCCGACACGCCCTACCCACTGCTCATGAACCTGGGCGGCATCCGCATCGCCGTGCCGTCCACGCCGGAAGACGCCAAGGGCCTGATGAAGGCCTGCATCCGAAGCGACAGCCCGTCGTTCTTTCTGGAGGCTGGTGGCCGGGGCGGCGAAATGGGCGAGGTGCCCGAAGGCGATTACGTCACGCCCTGGGGCCAGGCCGCAGTGCGCCGCACGGGCGGCGACGTGACCTTGGTCGCCATCGGTTCCATGGTGAAGCTGGCCATGGCCGCGGCTGATGTGCTGTGCAACGAGCACGGGATCCATGCCGAGGTCATCGACCCGCGCACGCTGGTGCCCCTGGACGAGGCCTGCATCCTGACTTCGGTGGAGAAGACCGGCCGCCTGGTGTTGGTCGACGAGTCGCGCGACCGCTGCAGCGCCGCGAGCCACATCGCCGCCATCGTGTCCGACAAGGCCTTCTCCTGGCTGCGTGCGCCGATCAAGCGGGTCACCGTCCCCGATGTGGCCATGCCCTACGCGCCCAACCTGGAGAGGCTGGTGATGCCCAGCGTGGAACGGATCGCGGATACCGTCAAGGCCTTGTCCGACAAACGTGTTTGAAACCCCATGAAAGTCAATCTCAAACTCTCGCGCGTTGGCATGAACATGGAAACCGCCACCATCAGCGTCTGGCACAAGAAGCCCGGCGATGCCTTCCGCAAGGGGGAGCCGCTCTACGAGATCGAGAGCGAGAAGGTCACCATGGAGGTGGAAGCGCCTTGCGATGGCAAGATGTTGGCCGTCACAGTGGCGGCGGGCGATGAAGCGACCGTCGGCGGTAACGTGTGCACCATCGACACGGACCCTGCCGCATGAACGCCCCAGATCAAGCACACCTCGCCTTGGGTGCCAGGACCCAGGATCTGGCCGAACGCGCCGCGCGTGTCATGCCCGGTCGGCAGAGCAATCTGCGGGCGCAGGCGGAGCCCTCGGTTTTCATCGAGCGAGCACTCGGCCAGCGTATGTGGGACGTCGACGGCAGGCAGCTGATCGACTTTGCTATCGGCATGGGCCCAGGCATCTGGGGGCATGGCAACCGGGAGTACCAGGACGCCCTGCACGAGCAGTTGGAGAAAGTGTTCGTGGTGGCATCGGGCATGCTGCAGACCGAGAACGAAGTGCTGCTGGCCGAGTGCATCACGACCCACGTGCCCTGTGCCGACCGGGTGCGCTTTGTGACCACGGGCTCGGAGGCGGTGCAGATGGTGGTGCGCCTGGCGCGCGCCTTCACCGGTCGGCACAAGTTCGTGCGCTTCGAGGGCCATTACCACGGGTGGCTTGACAACGTGCTAGGTGGCCGGGTCAACGAGGACGCCAGTGCAGAGCCCTTCGCCGTGGAGAACCCGGCCGACCCCATGCACACCGAGGGTCGCTCTGAGTTCGCCATGCGCGAGTCCTTCAAGATTCCATGGAACGACATCGACGCCCTTGGGTCCCTGCTCAAGCACCATGGCAAGGACATCGCCCTGGTGCTGATGGAGGCCGTGATGACCAACGGCGGGTGCTGCATCCCGCGCCCTGGCTACCTGGAGCGCGTGCGGGAACTGTGCACGCAGTACGGCGTGGTGCTCTGCATGGACGAGGTCATCACCGGGTTTCGCATGGGGCTGGGGGGTGCGCAGGCGCACTACGGCGTCACGCCCGACCTTTCGAGCTTTGGGAAGGCCATTGCCGGCGGCATGGCCTTGGCTGCTGTGGCTGGCCGCGCCGAAATCTTCGAGTTGCTGCGCACGAACACCGTGGTCGGAGCGGGTACCTTCAATGCGGCGCCGATGAGCATGACCGCTGGTCTCACCACCCTGCGCATGCTGGAACGTGGTGACGGGGCTGTCTACCGGCACATCGACGAGCTGCAGACGCACTTCATGACCGAGTTCAGGCGCTTGGGTCGCAAGCATGGCCATGACCTGCTGGTGCAAGGGGTGCGGGGTGTTTTCTGCGCGCACTTCAGCCCGCTGCCCGTGGCCTATTCGGCACGTGATCTCGCTGCGCATGCCGACCGTGACAAGGCACGCCGCCTGCGCCTGGCGCTCATCGCGGAAGGCGTGTACCCGGGGCGGGGCGACCGGTACTTTGTGTCCGCGGGCCTGACGGCGGCAGACCTGGAAGATGGCCTGTCACGCATCGACAGGGCGCTCGCCCGGATCTGAATCCACAGCAGACCGGGGCCGACTCCTTGACCGGTTGGAGACTCACATGACGGAACAACGAATCGACGTCAGCAAGGTGCTGGACGAGGCGCCGCTCAACGGCTACCACTGGCGCATCGTG
Organism: Betaproteobacteria bacterium; assembly: GCA_037127635.1. Taxonomy (GTDB): domain Bacteria; phylum Pseudomonadota; class Gammaproteobacteria; order Burkholderiales; family Burkholderiaceae_C; genus Rubrivivax. The sequence goes on from JBAXYD010000014.1 coordinate 63,553, forward strand.
CTGCTGGGTTCGCTGATGATGATGCTCGATGGCTACGATCTGTCGGTGATGGGCTTGGCTCTGCCGGCGGTCTCCGAGGCCTGGAAGGTGGAGGCGTCGCTGTTCAGATGGGCGCTCTCCGCGTCTCTGATCGGTGTGGGTGTGGGGTCGGTGATCTCGGGCTTCATGGGCGACAGGCTCGGCCGCAAGGGCACCCTGCTGACGATGTACGTGCTGGGCTCTTTGGCTTGTCTGGGCACCGTCACCGCCACCGACGTGCCGCAACTGGTGGTCTGGCGCTTCCTCGTCGGCGTCGGCATGGGCGGGGCCATTCCCAACGTGATCTCCCTGATCAGTGAGCTGATGCCGGTCAAGAGACGTCCACTGTTGATCGTGCTCGTCTACAGCGGGGCCGCCCTGGGCGGCGCGATCGGCAGCCTGCTGGCCTCGGTGATCATCCCGGACTACGGCTGGACCTCGGTGTTCTACGTCGGAGGCCTGTTGCCGCTGTTTATCGCCGCCATGGTGTGGAAGGCGGTGCCCGAGTCGCCGGCCTACCTGATTGCGCAGGGACGCCTGCATCCTCTGGGCGCGGCCACGGTCATAAAGCTGCAGCCGGGCTTTCCGGCCGAGCAAGCCCAGCGGCTGTTCGTCGGCGACCGTCCGGCCTACGCCAAGACCGGCCTCGGGGCCCTCTTCTCGGAGGGCCGGGCGACCTCCACCGCCCTGATCTGGGTCTTGTTCATCTGCACCCAGGCGATGGTCTTCTTCGTGCAGAGTTGGTACGTGACGCTCCTGACGCGTGGCGGGCATGCACTAGACAGTGTGCTGCGCACCTTTTCACTCTGGGATTTTGGCGCCCTGATGGGGGGCATTGTGCTGGCGTGGATGGCCAGCCGCTTCCCGCTGGAACGACTGCTGGCGTTGGCGTACGGCGTGGCTGCCGCCTGCCTCTTCGCGCTGGGCACCGTCAGGGAGTTGTCCGCGTTGACGAGCATCGTCACCTTCGTCACGGGCTTCTCGGTCGTGGGTGCTTCGTTCTGCATGGGCGCACTGGCTGCCAGCTACTACCCCAGCGCCGTGCGCGCCACTGGGGTCGGCATGGGGTTGGGCATCGGCCGGGTGGGTTCCATCCTGAGCCCTATCCTGGCGGGCAGCGCGTTGGCAGCAGGCTGGACCAACGAGCAGATCTTCATGGCGGCCATGGTGCCCGCGGGCGTGGCGGGTATCGCGGTGTGGGTGCTCAGCGTCGTGGGGCAGCGCCAGCGCAGCGCGGGTCTTGCCCTTTCGCAACAGGACGCTGCGCTGCAATAGGTGGGCCACTCCGTGCTTATCGCCATCCGACCCCTTCGAGTTGTTGCCGCGTTGGCTCTGGCGTGTGCCGGCGCATGGCAGGTGTCGCCGGCTCATGCGCTGAAGTTCGTTTCCCCCCCACAGGTGGAGCGCAACCCCAACGACCGTGTTCCATTGGCGGCGGTGCTGAGTCTGCAGGCTGACGTCCCTGTGTCGACGCAGGTGGCCATCAGCGACGGCCAGCGAAGCTGGACCGTGCGCTTTTCGCAAGCGCCGGCAGGGCCGCTGAAGTTTCCGCTGGTGGGCATGAAGCCCGGCCTCAACCACACGTTCCAGGTCACCGTCACGGACGCCAGGGGCCAGCAGCTCCAGGCGCCAGTGCCGTTGACGCTCAGAACGCCCGATCTGCCGGCCAATGTCCTGGACTTTCCCCAGCTGAAGGTGCACCGCGCCGACGTGGCGCAGATGGAGCCTGGCATCACCTTGGTGACCGTGCGCCGCAGAGCGCTGGGACGCTCTGAGCTCATGACCCCCGTGCAGCGCCAGTTCACCGTGGGCTGGGCGGTGATCCTGGGCGTGAACGAGGCCGGCGAGGTGGTCTGGTACTACCGCTCCGACAGCCGCATCTCGGGCGTTGCCACCCTGGCCAACGGGAACATCTTTTTTCACACGGCGCAGTTCAGCCCGGTGGAGATCGACGTGCTGGGCAACGAGGTACGGCGCTGGGGGGCTGCCAAGGGGCCCCGGCCCATGCCGGCGGGGTCCATCCCGGTGGACGCCGTGACGCTGCACCACCAACCCGAGGAGTTGCCCAATGGCAACTTCCTGTCGATGGAGGCCTTCCCCAAGGTCATCGAGAACTACTACACCAGCGAGCACGACAAGAACGCGCCACGCGCCACGCAGACCGTGATGGGTGACCAGATCATCGAATTCACCCCTGAAGGCAAGGTCGCGTGGCGGTGGAACACCTTCGACTATCTGGACCCTTTCAAGATCGGATTCGACACCTTTTGGTCGTACTGGCCCGTTCGCGGTTTTCCGAAGGCACTCGACTGGACCCACGGCAACGGCGTGCATTACGACAAGCGGGATGACTCGGTCATCGCCTCGTTCCGCAACCTTGACGCCGTGGTCAAGATCGATCGCAAGACCAAGGACATCAAGTGGATCTTGTCGCGCGATGTGGGGTGGTCTCCCGAGTTGCGCAAGAAGCTGCTCAGGCCCGTGGGCACCAACTTCCAGTATCCGAGCCACCAGCACAACCCCCGTGTCACGCCGGACGGAAACATCGTGCTGTTCAACAACAATGTGCACCAGGCCATTCCCTTTACGGGAGAGACCTCCAAGCCGGCCAGCGAGTCTTTCAGCAATGCCATCGTCTACGAGATCGACGACAGGGCCATGACCGCGCGGGTGGCCTTCGCCACGCCCATGACCGGTGATGTCTCGTGCAATTCCTTCGCCATGGGCGATGCCCACGTGTTGCCCAAGACCCGCAACGTCCTGGTGGCCTTCTCGCTGTGCTACCCCGGATTGAAGATCGAGACCTGGGACCAGCAGGACCGCACCAAGATCTACGCGGATGACCTGCCCTCTTCTCCCCGCCTGCGCGAATTCCGCATCGACGACCCCACCAAGCCCGTATGGGACATCGAGGTGCTCCCGCCCTACCACCTGGTGCAAAAGGAAGTCTTTGGTCTGCACCGAATGCCCTCATTGCAGCCGTCGGCAGCCATGAGATGAAGCGTTGCGTGCCGGGTCTTGCGGACCGAGTTGACGGGGACCTGGGCCTGAATCGTCGTGTCGACCGGGCGATACACAACCATTTTCGACATCAAGTTTCTTTGGTTCACTCATGATCCATCGCATGGCTCACCACCCACTCGACCGCAACCGTTCCACGCAAACACCGCAAGCTCAGCTTGATTCCTGCGGGCCATCATGCGGGAACCCCAACCCCAGCCGCGCTGTTGTTGGGCCCGCAGCGCTGGCGCTCGGCTTGGCGCAGAGGTACTGACCATGCGACTGCGGGGCAGGACCGTCATGGTCACAGGAGGCGCTACCGGGCTGGGGTTTGCCTTTGCCGCACGGCTCCACGCAGACGGCGCGCGCGTGGTCATCGCCGATTTGCGCGGTGCCGCAGAGGCCGCCCGAGCGCTCGATGCGAGCGGCCAGCAGGTACAAGGCGTGGTGATGGATGTGGCTGATGAGGCCTCTGTGCGCGAAGCGGTCACGGCCGTGGGCACGACCTTTGGCGGCGTGGACATCCTCGTCAACAACGCCGCACTCTTCTCGACCCTGGTGAACAAGCCTTTCGAGGAGTACTCCGGCGACGAGTGGATGCAGGTCATGCGGGTGAACACGCTCGGGCCCTTCAACTGCGCCAAGGCCGTGGCGCCGCACATGAAGGCGCAGCGCTGGGGGCGCATCATCAACGTGGCCTCCACCTCGGCGCTCAAAGGCCTGGCCAACATGGCGCACTACGTGACGAGCAAGGGCGCGGTCATCACCTTCACGCGGGTGCTCGCGCGGGAACTTGGCGCCTGGAACATCACGGCCAACGCCCTGGCGCCGGGCCTGACGCTGTCCGACCAGATCCTGAAGAACGACGACCACATGGCGAAATTTGGTGAGGCGATCAGAAAGTCGCGTTCGATCCAGCGCGATGCACTGCCGTCCGACCTGGTGGGTACGGTCAGTTTCCTGGCCAGCGAAGACTCGGCCTTCATGACGGGCCAGACGCTGTGTGTCGAAGGTGGCGCCATCTTCGTCTGATGGCCGGCACGTCAGCCGCTTGCATGACCAAATGCCCATCGGCCTTCCCATCATGAGTGTTTCTCCGCTGCGCAACGTGCTGTTCGTGATGAGCGACCAACTGCGCTGGGACCACCTGGCCTGCAATGGCCACCCGACCATGCGCACGCCGAACCTCGACGCGCTGGCCGCTCGCAGCGTGCGCTTCGATAAGGCCTTCGTGCAGGCCGGTGTGTGTGGCCCGTCGCGGATGTCCTTCTACACCGGCCGCTATGTGGGCTCCCACGGCGTGACCTGGAACCGCGTGCCCCTGCCGCTGCAGCAACTCACGCTGGGCGACTACCTGGCGGGGGTCGGCCGGCCCCTGCACCTGATCGGCAAGACGCATGTCACACCAGACGTCACTGGCCTGCAGCGCATGGGCGTGACGCCCGGTTCTGAGGTCTGGCGGCACCGGGCCCAGGGGGGGTTCAGCGAGGTTGATCGCATCGAGGGACATGGCCCGCCGGGTGCGGAGAGCGGCTACGCCGACTACCTGCGTGCTCAGGGCTACACCGGCGCCGACCCCTGGACGGACCACGTCGTGAGCGCACAGGCGCCTGACGGCAGCCAGGCCAGCGGCTGGTTCCTGCGCAATGTGCACCTGCCAGCCCGGGTGGCCGAAGAGCATTCCGAGACGGCCTACGTGACGAGCCGGGCGCTGGACTACCTGGCAGCGCGACCAACGGGGCAGCCCTGGGCGCTGCACCTGTCGTACGTCAAGCCGCACTGGCCCTACATGGCCCCTGCGCCCTACCACCAGCGCTACAGCGCTCAGGAGATGCTGCCCATACGCAAGCGGGCCAGCGAGCTTGAAGACCCGCACCCCGTGGTGGCGGCCTACATGCAGATGGAAGAGTCTCAGACCTTTGCCCGAGACGAGGTCGTGCGGCAGGTGCGGCCGGTGTATATGGGCCTGATCGAGCAACTGGACCACCACATCGGGCGTGTCATCGAGGCGCTGCGCGACAGCGGAGAACTCCAGCACACCCTGATCATCTTCACGGCCGACCACGGGGACTACGGCGGCGACCACCACCTGGGCGAGAAGGACCTCTTTCACGACCAGGTGGTCCGGGTGCCGCTGATGGTGTTCGACCCACGGCCGCAGGCCGATGCCACGCGAGGCCATGTGATCACCTCATTTGCTGAGGCGGTGGACATCGTGCCTACGGTGCTGGACGCCCTGCAGATCACCCCACCACTGGACCGTACGCAGGGCCGCTCTCTCATGCCCTGGCTGCACGGCCACACCCCTGCGCTCTGGCGCGACTGCGTGTTCGCGGAGATCGACTACTCGTTCCGGCGGGCGCGGCTCTTGCTGGACCGGCGGCCTGGAGAGTGCCGTGGATGGATGGTGCGCGAGCGGGATTGGAAGTACGTGCGGTGGCAGGGTTTCCCCCCTCAACTGTTCAACCTGCTGGACGATCCACATGAATACGAAGACCTGGGGCGCGACCTCCGACTGGCCCACGTCGCCCGGCGCCTGGATGAGCGTCTGCATCTCTGGATGGAGACGCAGCACCCGCGCCTGACGCTCAGCGACGGGGAAGTCGCCCAGCGAACCGACAAGGCCAAGGAACACGGCATCTTCTACGGCACCTGGTAGCCCCCACCCAAGGCCCCCCCCCTGACAAAGACAACCCGATCACGATCACACCAGAACTGGAGCTCCTCATGGATGACATCAAACCTGTGACCCTTGACAGACGCGCACTGATGCGCGCGCTTGCGGTGGCGTCCCTGGCGCCCGCCGGCGCATTCGCCCAGTCCTTCCCGGCAAAGCCCGTGCGTGTCATCACCTCCTTTCCCGCCGGCTCCGGCCCGGACGCGATGCTGAGGTTCCTGGCTGAACGGCTCTCCCGGGTGTGGGGCCAGAACGTCATCGTCGACAACCGCCCTGGCGGCGGAGGCTTCATCGCCGTGGCCGAGATGCGCAAGGCGGCACCTGACGGCCACACCCTGCTGCACATCGATGGGCTGAACTTCACGGCCGCGCCGCACCTTTACAAGACGCTGCCTTACGACCCGGTGAACGATCTCAGGCCCATCACGCCCTTGCACGCCGGTTTCTTCTTCATCGCCGTGTCGGCCACCTCTCCGTGGCGCACGGTGGCGGACCTGATTGCCGCGGCGCGCGCCAACCCGGGCCAGGTCACCTACGGGTCCTGGCAGGTCGGCAGCATCGCCCACCTGGGTGCAGCTGCCCTGGAGACGGCTACCGGCACCCGCATGAACCACATCCCCTTCAAGGAGACCTCGCAGCTTTACACCGCCGTGGCCAGTGGCGAGGTGGGTTGGGCGTTCGGGTCTCCAGCCAGCGCGGGGCCCCTGCAGCGTGCCGGCAAGTTGCGATTCATGGCGCTGGCCGCGCAGCAGCGCCTGCCGACCTACCCCGATGTGCCCACGGTGGCCGAGTCTGGAGGTCCTGCGGGCTTTGAGACCACGAGCTGGGTGGGCCTGTTCGGCCTGCCTGGGGTGCCTGGGGCCACGTTGGCACGCATCAGCCAGGACATCGCCCAACTCATGACCGAGCCCGAAGTGCGCGCGAAGCTGGTGGATTTCGGCTACTTCTCCCAAGCGCTCACGCCGGAGCAGACCGTCGCAAAGATCGAGCAAGAGCGGGCACGCTACGGCGTGACCGTGAGAAACGCTGCGATTCGCCTGGACTGACCCAGCGCCTTTGGCCTACCCGGAGTTTCCATGGAACGTGCATTGAACTTTTTTGGCGGACGCTGGACAGCAGGCCAGGGCCAGGCCGGCGTCTGCATCAACCCAGCCACGGCCGAGCCAGCGGCCGAGTACAGCGAAGCCTCGCTTGATGAAGCGCTTGCCGCCATAGACGCCGCACGCGCGGCCTTTGACCAAGGCCCCTGGCCGCGCAGTCCTCGGCTGCGCGAAGCCGTGCTTTTGGAGTTCGCTGCCCAACTTCAGGCCCGTGCGCCCGAGATCGAGCGCTGGCTGGTTACTTTGAATGGCAAGCTGGCGCGTGAAGCGCGCGGCGAACTCGCCACTGCCGTGTCGGAACTGCGCTTCTATGCCGGGCTGGCACGCAACCTGTGGGGCCGGGTGGCCGAGATCGACAACGGCTGCTACTCCCAGATCAGCCGGGAACCCGCCGGCGTGGCGGCGATCATCGTGCCCTGGAACGCGCCGGTCATCCTGCTTATCCGTTCCCTCGCCCCAGCGCTGGCTGCAGGGTGCACGGTCGTCATCAAGGCCGCTCACCAGACCGCGCTGGTGAACCAGCTCGTGCTGGAGTGCTTGACCCGTGTGCCCGGCTTGCCGGCGGACGTCGTGTGCTCCTTCACCGAGTCGGGTTCGGCAGTGGGGAGGGCCCTCAGCCAGTCACCCCACATTGACGTGATCAGCTTCACGGGCTCTTCAGCCACCGGCAAGCGTATCGCTGCAGACGCGGCCGGCACGCTCAAGCGGCTTTCGCTCGAGTTGGGCGGCAAGGCACCTGCCATCGTCTTGCAGGATGCACCTGTGGAGGCCACGGTGGCGGGGCTGGTGGCCGGGGCACTGCCCATGGCGGGTCAGCAGTGCACCGCGATTGCGCGCGTGCTGCTCCACCAGGATCACTTCGATGAGATGGCCACGGCACTGGCCACTCGCCTGTCCGCGCTGGTCTTGGGGCCTGGGCATGAGCCTGCCTCCCAGTTGGGGCCCCTGATCGACCTGGGCAGTCGCGACCGCCTTGCACACCTTGCAGCCGAAGCCGCCAGTCAGGGCAAGGTCTGGCTGCAAGGGGGAGTACCCGCAGGACCCCTGGGCCGCGGCAGCTTCGTGTCCCCGACGTTGGTCGAGGTGTCTGATCTCGGCTCTCGGTACGTTCAGGACGAGTTGTTCGGTCCGGTCCTCGTGATCGAGCGTTACGGCAGTCGTGCCGAAGCCATCGAGCGTGCCAACGCCACGCGCTACGGGCTGGCTGCCAGTGTCTGGACGACGGACAGGGCCGCTGGCCAGGCGATGGCGCGGGAGCTCAAGTCCGGCACCGTGTGGCTGAACACGCACAACAAGCTCTACCCGGAGGTCGAGACCGGTGGTTACCGCGAGAGCGGTTACGGGCGACTGCACGGGGTGGAGGGCCTGAACGACTTTCTCAGCACCAAGCACGTGTACTGGGAGAACCCACCCGTCGGTGTGGCGTAGCGGCCCGCGTCCCACACCTGCTTTTTTCTCACCGCGCACCCGCCATGGCCGTTCTTCGTACCATCCACACAGGCCTCACCGTCCACGATCTCGAGCAGATGAAGGGCTTCTTCGTCGACTGTCTGGGGGCCCAGGCGGGCGAGACGCGGCAGATTCCCGCTGGCGAGACCCTGGGCCACATCACAGGTGTGCAGGGCGCACAGGCCCGCGTGGCCATGCTCACCTTGCCAGGCGGCCATGTGGTGGAGTTGCTTCAGTACAGCGCCCCGCCAAGCGCCACGGTCACGGCCCCGCGGCCGTGCGACATCGGCGCCGCCCACTTGGCGCTTGAAGTGGAGTCGGTGGCTAGCGTGGCGCAGGACTCGCAAGGCTTCGGATTCCAGCTTGCCGGTAGCGCGCAATTCCTGACGGGCGGCCTGTTTGCCGGCCGATGGGTGACCTACATCCGGGACAGTCATGGATTCACCCTGGAGCTCATAGGCGGGCCATGACCCTGACCAACGGGAAGCGATTTGAGGAGCGCGAGCGGCGCCTGTTGCTCTCGCAGCCTGGCATCGGCCCGACGGTCATCGCGCGGATGGAAGCTGCTGGCATTCACTCCTTGGGGGCCTTGCAATCGGCAGGAGTCCCCTTCGTCGTGGCGATGGTCTGCGATGGGCTCGGCACGGGTGCCTGGTCGAACCGGGCCAAGGCACTTTCGCGGGCCTTGGATCAATGGGCGACCAGGGCAGCCCCTGCGGTGGTGAGTCCTGTTGTCGGCGTGCACCGCGCAAGGCAAGCTCAGAGCCTGTGTCGCGGACGGACCATGTAGTCTCTGGAGCTGCGTCAGCCCTCTTCACGAGCCCTGCGTGCGATACCACTCCATGATCTGCTCGCCCGTCCACATCACCACGCCGGGGTGCGACAGGATGTGGTCGTACAGGGCTTCCAGGTACTTGATGCGGTGCGGCACCCCGGTGAGGTAGGGGTGGATGGAGATGGCCATCACCTTGGCCGATGTGGACCCCTCCTGGTACAGCCGGTCGAACTGGTCGCGCCCGCGCCGCAGGATCTCGTCGGAGGGCTGCTGCTGCACGGCCGAGATGACGACGTCGTTCACCTCCACCGTGTAGGGCACGGAGACCACCGGGCCGGCGCGCGTGCGCAGTGTCAGCGGCTGGTCGTCCAGCACCCAGTAGGCCACGTACTCGATGCCGGCTTCGGCCAGCAGGTCCAGGGTCTCGTCAGTCTCGGTCAGGCCCGGGCTCTCCCAGCCGCGCACGGGCTTGCCGGTGAAGTTACGGATCGCCTTGACGGTTTCGGAGATGGCCTGCGCCTGGTCCTCCACCAGGTGCATGGGCTTCTGGACGAAGCCGTGGCCCCATGTACTCCCAGCCCGCATCGCGAGCGGCCTCGCACGCGTCCCGGTCATGTGGGCCTCCGATGGGTGCGCGGGCGCGGCTTCATCAATCCACGATAGAACGGTCTCAGGTCTGTCAGCTCCTGCTGGGCCGCACTGCCGCCTGGCCCAAGCACCGCCATCGCCGGCCTCGCTGTGCCATGATCGGCGCCTTCGATGACCATCCATCGACCCTCTCTTTTCCCGGAGCCGCCATGGACGCCCAGCAGACCGCCTTGATTCTTGTCGGTTATCAGAACGACTATTTCGCGCCTGACGGCATTCTCAGAGGCGTGTTCGATGACCCGAGCCGGGTGGACCGAGTGCTGGCGCACTCGCTGGCCTTCATCCGCGAGGTGGCCAAGACGCCGATGGCCATCATCTCAACGCCCATCGTGCTGTCTCCTGATTACCGTGCCTTGGCCAGCTCGGTCGGCATCCTGGATTCGATCAAGCAGGCAGGCGCCTTCAGGGAGGGAACCCCGGGAGCGCAGACCATCCCCCAGTTGCTGGAATTCGCAGACCGCATTTCCTATGTCAGCGGCAAGGTCGGGTTCAATGCCTTTTCCAATACGTCGCTTGAGGAAGAGCTTCGGCGCCGAGGCACCAAGAATGCGCTGGTGGCCGGGATGGTCACTTCGCTGTGCATCGACTCCACTGGGCGGGCTGCCTATGAGCGGGGCTTGAGCGTGACCATCCTGTCGGACTGCACGTCCGGTCGTACGGGGGCCGAGCACGAGTTCTACTGCGAATCGATCTTCCCGCTGTATGCCCGCGCCATGACAAGCACGCAGGTTCTGCAGGAACTCCAGGCCGTGCCGGCCTGAGGGCCTTTGGGGAGGTGGGCCCTGGCCATGGACGACGACAGCAGTTCAGAGCTCGCCAAGGATCTGCATGTTCAGGCCACCTATCGCCTCACCGAGGCGCTCGTGCTGTCCGAGCAGCGCATGCGCCAGCGCATCGATCTGCTCTCGGAGGTGGTGTTCGAGACCGATGCCCAAGGCCGTCTCCTCTTTCTGAACAAGGCCTGGCAAAAGACGCTGGGCCTTGAAGTCAGCGCCGGTCTGGGCAAGTCGCTGGCTGAGTTTCTTGTCCCCGAGGACCGCGTCCGCCTGGCCGAACTGTGCCTTCCGGACGCTGCCGAGCAACATCCAGACGCTCGGGCGCGCTTCAGGATGTGCCGCGCAGATGCCAGCCTGGCCTGGGTCGAGATCTCGGTGGCCCCGGTCGAGGGCGGCGGACTCACGGGGGTGATCCGTGACATCACACGGCAAAAGCTCATCCAGGACGACATCGAGAAGCTGTCCATCGTCGCGAGCTCCACAGACAACATCGTCATCATCACCGATGCCGATGGCGGAACCGAGTGGGTGAACCGGGCCTTCACCGCGAAGACGGGCTATGTGCTGGAAGAGGTCATTGGGCAGAAGCCGGGCCGCGTGCTCCAGGGCGCAGGGACCGACCCCGAGGCGGTAGGTCGCATCCGGCTTGCCCTGGCGCGCTCGCAGTCTGTGCACGAAGAGCTGCTGAACTACACGAAATCTGGGGAGCCGTACTGGGTTTCCGTTCAGATCACCCCCGTGTGCGGCCCGGATGGCGTGGCCACGCGGTTCATCTCGGTGCAAGGCGACGTCACCGATCGCAGGCACTACGAGCGGGAAATCCTGGCCCAGAAGGAAGCCCTGGAGGAGCGGGTGCTGAGTCGCACGGCCGAGTTGGCACTGGCCAAGGAGCAGGCCGAGGCTGCGGCGCAGGCCAAGAGCACTTTTCTGGCCCACATGAGCCATGAGATTCGCACGCCGCTGAACGCCATCGTCGGCTTTTCCCACCTCTGCCTGCAGACGGCCCTGGAGGAGCAGCAGCGGGAATTCATTTCCAAGACCGAGCGCGCCGCGCGCACCCTGGTCCGCATCGTGGACGACATTCTCGACTTCACCAAGATCGAGGCGGGTGGCTTGCTGCTGGAGATGCGCCGCTTCTCCTTTGACGAGGTGGCGGCCAATGTGGACGCCATCGTGGGCGAACTGGCGCGCGCCAAGGGGCTGCGCTTCGCGCTGGAGCGCAGCGCCCGCGTCCCGCCGCAAATGGTGGGCGATGCGCTGCGGCTGGAGCAGGTGCTCGTCAACCTGGGCGGCAATGCGGTCAAGTTCACTGAAGCGGGCTCGGTGACCGTCGATGTGAGGGTTCAGACCGAGTCGGCGCAGTACCTTGATCTGAAGGTGCAGGTCAAGGACACGGGAATCGGCATGACGCCCGAACAGGTGTCACGCTTGTTCAATGCGTTCAGCCAGGCCGACAGTTCCACCACGCGCCGCTTTGGTGGGACGGGCCTGGGCCTGGCGATAAGCAAGCGTCTGATCGAACAGATGGGGGGACAGATCGCTGTGCGAAGCGAGCCCGGGCTCGGCAGCGTCTTCAGTTTCACCGCACGATTGGCCCGGTATCTGTCCGTGTCGGCAGGTCACGCAGCTGTGGAACCCGCCCGGCCGACGGATCTGAGCGTGGCTGGTTGGCAACAGGAGTTGCAGGGTCTGCGGGTGTTGGTGGCCGAGGACAACGACTTCAACCAGGTGGTGATCCGGGAAATGTTGCGCTTGGCAGGGGTCGTGGTCACGATGGCCGCCAATGGCCGCGAACTGCTGGCTGTGCTCGTCGCTGCCCAGCCCAAAGCCTTCGACCTGGTTCTGATGGACATGCAGATGCCGGAAATGGACGGCCTCGAGGCGACCCGAAGGATTCGTCAGATGCCCGACTGGGCAGATCTGCTGATCGTCTCGATGACCGCCAACGTGACCCTGGAGGACCGAAATCGATGTCTTGCGGCGGGGATGGACGACTTCATCCCCAAGCCGATTGAGGCCAAGCTTCTCTACGCAACGCTGCGCAAGTGGTCATTGCATCTGGGCTTGCGGGGCGGTGCACGCCCCCCGAGCTTGGACCGCCCGCAAGATGTGGCCCAGGGCCGCACTGCCTTGCGCCAACCCGTGCTCATGGACAAACTGGCGCAGAGCAACCCGACAGCTTCCGCCAAACTGATTCGCCTGTTCATTGAGAAGACGGGTGAAGGCGTGGAAGACATGCGCAAGGCCCTGGCGGCGGAAGACTTCGCCGCGCTCGGGCATCTTGGGCACAAGTTCAAGTCCTCATCGGCCGCCATGGGGCAGGAGGAGTTCGCGCATGGTTGTGCCGCGCTGGAGGCTGCCGCCAGGGACCGCAATCCGCTCGATTGCCAGGCCGCCGTCGAAACCTTGGTTGCCCTTTGGCACCCGCTTCGCCCGGGCCTCTCAGCGGGGGCCGCAGGGCTGACGGCGCCGGGCTGACGGGGCGCGGCGGCCGGGTGCGGCGGCGGGGGCTGGTCAGAGCAGGGATGACTGCACGGGTGATGCAGGGACGCCGGCCAGGGGCGGCGGCGGCGCCGAACTCGCACCGAAGATTTCCACCGGTGCCAGCTTAAGCAGGCCGTTGGCGTCCTCCTGGCTGCCCAGCAGCCAGGCGTCCACATCCTCCAACTCGATGGGGATGACCGAGCGCTTGTCCTGCTGTTCGGGGCCGAGCTTCGGGTCGGGCTTGTGCATGCGCCGCATCAGCGGGTGGGCGTCAGCGTTCAGGGTCAGCATGGTGTAGCTCTCCACCACCTCGCCCGTGGCCGGGTCGACCCAGGTGTTCCACAGCCCTGCCAGGCCCCAGGGCTGACCGTCGGCGCGCCGAAAGCTCCACCACACGTTGCGCCCGGTCTCCCAGCAGGGCTCGTCAAACACCCACGCGGGGATCACGCAGCGTTGCCCGCGTTGCCAGGGTCCGCGGTAGCTGGCCTTCTGGGCGAGTTCTTCTGAGCGCGCGTTGTTGGTCTGGTAGCTCAGCTTGGCTGTCTTGGCAAAGTGCGGCACCAGGGCCCACTGGCCGACTACGAGTTCGCGCTGGCCCGGTTGACTCTGGTGGGCACGGATGAAGGGGCCGGGTGCCCGCGGGTACACCCCGGGCGCCCAGCGGCCTGCGGGCTGTCGGGCGCCGAGATGCCAGTGGCGTTCAATGTCACCTTGAGCGGGCGCGACGTAGCGGTTGCACATGGGCGCAGGTTCTCGACGCGGGGCTGCCCGCCTGCGGGGGTGATGGTCAGTCCAGGCGCAGGAACACCCGGCCACCCTCGATGCGCACGGGGTAGGTGCGCAGCGCGTCGGTCGCGGGCTCGCAGGTGGCTTGGCCGCTGCGAACGTCGAACCGGCCCTGGTGCAGTGGACACTCGATCTCGTGGTCCAACAGGAAGCCGTTGCACAGCCGGCCTGGCCCGTGGGTGCACAGGTTGTCGGTGGCAAAGACCTCCTCGCCCACGCTGTAGAGGGCGATCTCGCGCCCGTCCAGTGTCACGGCCTTGACGTCGCCGGCGGGCAGGTCGGCCGCGGCCAGCGCATCGGTCCAGTGTTCGTTGGTCATGGGGTCTCGTGTCCGCCTGGGTGTGGCGCTCAGATGGGGTAGATGATGGAGTTGGGGATCATCTCGCTGTCGTAGATGCACTCGCGCGAGGCGAACTTCAGGCCGTCCGGGGTGCGCACGATGGTGTCCAGGTAGCGGCCCACGTTGAACACCGTGGACACCTCCGACAGCTTGGTGCGAAAGACGGCGTAGTTGGCCTCGCAGCGCCAGCGCCCGGGGTCGGCCTGGGCCTCGCGCACGACGGGCATGCCCACCACGTGGCGCTGGTAGTACGGGTCGTGGAACAGGGTTTCCTGGATGCCGTAGGCGCGGTCCTTCAGCATGCCCTTGCTGGTGAAGGCCAGCGTGGCCAGCGGAAATCCGCGCTCGTGGTTCTCGCGCGGCTGCAGGCGGTAAATGCCGTCTTCGGTGAAGAACTCGGGCCAGAGGTCCCACTGGCCGGAATCCACGGCGCTGGCGTAGTCGGCATAGAGCTGCGTGATGGCCAGCCAGTCCTCGAAGCTCAGCTCAGGCGTGTTCGTGTTCGGGCTCATCGCTCAGGCCTCCATCACGTCGCGCCAGTAGCGGTACATGCCGCGGATCAGCGTCTCGGTGACCATGTGCTCGGTGTCTTCCACCCCGTGCCCGCCCAGCTCGGCCAGCGTGCGGTGGAAGGGCTTGGTCTCGAAGGCCTGCTGGCTGAACTCGATCACCTCGCCATCGTCGGCCGAGACAAAGCCCGCCGGGCCGAACAGGTTGGCCTGGGTCAGGCGGCGCTGCGTCATCTCCGGGGTGTCGTCCTCGAAGCCGAAGTGCGTCCACACGAAGTCGAAGCTGCCGTGGCCGTTGGGTTGGATGTGGCGCGTGGACACGCTGTTGACCTGCTGCTGCAGGATGACGCTGGGGAAGATGGTGGTCATGACGGCCGTGGGCACGGGTGCCCCCACGCTTGGCACTTCGTGCAATTCGTGTGGTTGGCTGCCCCCCGAGGGGGCAGCCGACGCCTTGGGACGGCCCGGCGGCGTCGGTCCTCCCCACCACGGCTCGGGCACGATGTCGATGAAGCTCGGGTCGTGCAGCGTCATGGTGTCCTTGAAGCTCGACACCTGCGTCACCTGCCCAGCCTGGCCCGCGTTGCCGCGGGTGCTGATCATGGCCGCGTGGCGGTGGCGGCTGTCCATGCGCAGGCGGCTCTTGTTGTCGGCGCGCCAGAGGCCGAAGGTGACGAACCAGGTGTGCAGCAGGCCCGGGTGGTAGGGGTCCTTGATGTTCTCCTGCATCAGCTTCCAGTTGCCCGGAATGCGCTGGCGGTTGTAGCCCAGGATCTTGAGCGGGCGGCCGTTGAACAGGCGGTCAAACCAGCCCAGGATCTCGGGGCCCAGATAGTCCTCGAAGGGCTCCACGTCGTGGTCGAACGAGGCGAAGACCACGCCGCCGCGCGTGGCCACCTTCAGCTTGGTCAGGCCGTGGTCGGTGGTCTTGAAGTCCGCCGGCATGCCGCCGTGCACCTGGCCTTCCTGCTTGACCCCACGCCGGAAGGGCACGCCTTGCAGGTCGCCCTTGAGTGTGTAGCTCCACTGGTGGTAGGGGCAGACGAACTCCTTGCGCTGGCCGTGACGCTCGCGGCAGAAGCGCATGCCGCGGTGGGCGCACACGTTCTCGAAGACGTGCAGCGCGCCGTCCGTGTCACGGCTGAGGATCACCGAGCGCTCGCCCACCACCGTGCGCTTGAAGTCCCCCGGGTGGGGCACCTCGGCCTCCAGGCCCACGTAGCACCAGTGACCCTTGTAGAAGAAGCGCTCCAGCTCCTTGCGGTAGATCTCGTCGCTGGTGTAGGCAACGAAGGGGATTCGGTGGGTGCCGCCGCCTTCCCAGGCGGGCTGGCGGGGGAAGAAGGGCATTGCGGAGTCGGCCATGGCGGGTTCGGAGTTTTGGCGTTCCGGGAAGGGGGGCAATTGCAAAGGCGGGCCACAGCGGGCCGCAAGCCTGTCAAAGATGACTTTACAGCCCGGGCTTGCTGCGCCCGGTGGCCCTCTTCACTTGCGGTGCAACCGTGACAGCGGGCCCTCGTCCAGGCGGTCCAGCAAGCTGCGCAGCGCGCGAGCGTTTCTCGCGTCGCTGGCGCTTTCCAAGGCGTCTTCCAGCACCTCGCGAATGTGGTCGCTGGTCACGAGTTCCATGTCCCACTGCGGGAAGAGGCGCTCGCGCACTTCTTCCACCTCGCCGAGTTCGATGATCGCGTCATGGCGCGGGTCGCCGCGCAGGCGCTGCATCAGCGCCGTGACGTGTTCGCGCGGCCCTTCCAGCCACTGAAAGAACACGCCGCTGCCGAACACCAGCATGCCGGTGATGCCATGGGCGGGGTTGTAGCGGTGGGCGGTGGCAATGATGCGCTGCAGTGCGGCGCTGTCCAGGGCGCCCGAGGCGCGGCTGCAATAGACGATGTTGTAGAGCAGCGGCAGTGTGGACCGGTCGGCGGGTTCATCCCCGGGCCAGAGGTGAAGCTCATGCATGCGTCGCACCTCGAAAAGGGGTGGCGCCGCAGCAGATGCGGCGGCGGGCGGCTGTGCAGCTGCGCGGGCTGATGCGCCGCACGGTACCAGCGCAGGCATGATAGTCGCCCCTGCGCAAGCCCCTTGGGGCCTTGACAACCGTCCCGTTGGTCGGTGGGGGCGTTCAGCTACCCCAGTCCGCCACCAGCGTGTTGAGCAACCGGCCCACGCCTTGCACCTCGCACACCACCTCGTCGCCGGGCTGCACATCCATCGAGCCCTTGGGCGTGCCGGTGAGGATGACATCGCCCGGGCTCAAAGTCATGAAGCTGCTGAGGTATTCGATCAGCGAGGCTACGTCATGGATCATGTCACCGGTGCGGCCTTCCTGCACCACGCGACCGTTGACCTGTGTGTGCAGCTTCAGGTCCATGGGGTTGGCGATGTCGTCGCGGTCCACCAGCCAGGGGCCCAGGGCCGTGCCGCCGTCCCGGCTTTTCACACGCAGGTTGGGCCGGTAGTACGGCTCCAGGAAGTTGCGGATCGCGTAGTCGTTGGAGACGGTGTAGCCGCGCACGAAGTCCATCGCCCGCGCCCGCGAAATGCGCTGGCCCTCGCGCCCGATCACCACGGCCAACTCGCACTCGTAGTGCATGAACTCGCCATCGGCCGGCCTGCGTGTGAGGCCGCGGTGGCCCACCACGCTGTTGGCCCCCTTGAGAAACACCACCGGCTCGCTGCGCTGGGCCTGTAGAAAGCTGCCCTGTTCGGCCGAAGACTTGGCCGCCAGCTCCTGCGCGTGGTCGGCGTAGTTCAGGGCCAGGGCGAAGATGGTGCGCGGCTCGAAGGGCGCGAGCCACATCACCTCAGCCTCGCTCACCACGCGGCCATCGGCCAGGCGCAGGCGGTCAGGCTCGCCAGGCACCTCGAAGGCCTCGTGCACCGCTGCGCCAAAGACGACACGTGCGGTCTTCATGCGGCCTCCTGCGGGGCTGCGCTCTCGCGCTGCACGGGGTTTTCCAGGCGGCCGATGGCGTCGATCTCAATGGCCATGGTGTCCCCAGGCCGCGCGCGTGCGGGCTGCTCGGCCACGCCGATGAGCAGCAGGTCGCCCGGGGCCAGGCTCATGAACTCGCTCACATCGGCAATCAGCCGCGCCACGTTGCGCCGCAGTTGCCCGGTGTGGCTGCGCTGGCGCAACTCGCCGTTGACATAGGCGCGAATCTCCAGGGCATCGGGGTTGGGGATCTGCCCGGCGGGCACCCAGGGCCCGATGGGGCAGAAGCCGTCGCGGCACTTCTGCTTCATGGGTGGGCGCAGCAACGCCTGGTGCGGCACGGTGACGTCGTTGACGATGGCGTACCCCGCCACACAGTCCAGCGCTCGCTCGGCGCTCACTCTTGAAGCGGTGCGCGCGAAGCTGATGCCCAGCGTGGCGCCCACTTCCACCTCCTCCACCTCGGGCGGCAGGAGCACCGCATCGCCAGCGCGGCACCAGGTGTTGACCGGCTTGATGTAGAGCACTGGGTGCACGGGCGGGCGGTGGTGCGGGGGCTGCGCCATCAACGGCTCCAGGGCCTGCCAAACGCCCTGGAACTCGAACATGGCGCCCACGACGGTGCGGGTGGGGAAGAAGGACATGGGCGCGGTGCTCCTGGCGAGATGCCGTGGTGTTCTTTGGAGTGGACGGCTGAACCGGCATTCTTCACCAGTCTGCGCCGCAGTCCGCACGCTGACCCCACTCATCGCGTCTTGAGGCAAGATCGCGGCGTTTTCTCCACTCCTGCCAAGTCCTGCCCATGACCGCACCCGCCCGCACCCTCCCGCCCGTTCTGCAGAAGCTGCGCTTTCCCGTCATCGGCTCGCCGCTGTTCATCATCAGCAACCCCAAGCTGGTGATCGCGCAGTGCAAGGCCGGCGTGGTGGGCTCCATGCCGGCGCTCAACGCCCGGCCCGCTTCGCAGCTGGACGAGTGGCTGGCCGAGATCACCGAGGCGTTGGCCGCGCACGACAAGGCGCACCCGGAGTCGCCTGCCGCGCCCTTTGCCATCAACCAGATCGTGCACAAGAGCAACGACCGCCTGGAGCACGACATGCAGGTCTGTGCCAAGTACAAGGTGCCCATCGTCATCACCAGCCTGGGCGCGCGCGAGGACGTCAACCAGGGCGTGCACGCATGGGGTGGCGTGGTGCTGCACGACGTGATCAACAACGTCTTCGCCCACAAGGCGATCGAGAAAGGCGCCGACGGGCTGATCCCCGTGGCCGCGGGCGCGGGCGGCCACGCCAGCGTGAAGAGCCCGTTTGCCATGGTGGCCGAGATCCGCGAGTGGTTTGGCGGCCCAGTGGCGCTGTCGGGCGCCATCTCTTCGGGCGGTGCCATCCTGGCGGCGCAGGCCATGGGCGCAGATTTGGCCTACATCGGCTCGGCCTTCATCGCCACCGAAGAGGCCCGTGCTGTGGAGGGCTACAAGCAGATGATCACGCAGAGCAATTCCGATGACATCGTCTACAGCAACTTCTACACCGGCATTCACGGCAACTACCTCAAGGGCAGCATCCGCAACGCCGGCATGGACCCCGACAACCTGCCGCAGAGCGACCCCAGCAAGATGAACTTCAGCACCGGCGAGGGCGCCAACGCCGCCAAGGCCTGGCGCGACATCTGGGGCTGCGGGCAAGGCATCGGCGCCATCCGCGAGGTGGTGCCGGCGGCGGTGCTGGTGGAGCGCTTCAAGCGCGAATATGCGGAGGCCAAGGCGCGCATCTGCGGCGCATGAGGGCGCTGACGGCAGGGTTGCGCGGCGGTTGTTCTGCGGCTGATGGGGCTGACGAAGCCGGCCCCGCCGATCAGCCGCCCCAGCCCAGCGCCTGACGCATCACCCTGGAGGCATCGGCATCGCTGGTGCCGCGCCACGCCACGATGTGGTCAGGCCGGATGAGCGCCAGCGGGGCCTCGTACAACGTCCGCAGTCCCGGTACCTGCCCGACGTCAGGCTCCACCACCTTCAAGTCCACGCCCAGGCTTCGCGCTGCCGCTTCGAAGCCTGCCGTGGCCGGCACGGCATCGCCCTCTGCATCGCGCAGCACCAGCAGCGTCCACTCGAAGCCGAACAGGTCGAACAGCGAGCGGCCATCGGCCAGCCAGGCGTGCGGCGGGCGCCCGCCCGGGCAGGCGCTGGGCTGGTAGCTGTTGGCGGCGTCCGGTGGCGGCGCGGTGCCGTCGGCCACGATGAGCGGTGAGCCGTCGTAGCGCCCGCCAAAGGTCACGCCCGGCACATTGAACTCGCGCCGCACATGGCCGTTGAGGTACTCGCCGGCCACCGCTCGCGCTTGCTGCCCGGCGGGCGTGTCGTCGTCCAGCTCGGCGGCGGCGTCGAACAGGCCGATGGAGTCGGCGAACTGCCGCGCGTAGCCGGTGTTGCGCTGCGCCAGCGGCTTGCGCTCCAGGCCGTAGCTGTCCAGCAGCGCAGGCGGGGCCTGGCCCTTGAGCACCGCGGCCAGCTTCCAGCCCAGGTTCACCGCGTCTTCCACCGCGGTGTTGTAGCCCAGGCCTCCCGTGGGAGTGAACAGGTGCGCGGCATCGCCGCCGATGAACACCCAGCCTTGCTGGAAGCGCGAGGCCACCAGCGCGTGGCCGGCCAGCCAGGGCGCCATCGACAGGATCTCGATGGGGATGTCCAGCCCACTGGCCTTCGCGAACAGGGCCCGCGCATCGGCGTGCGTCAGCGCATCGACATCGGTGTCGTCGGCCAGCTGCGTGTGAAAGGCGAACTCGCTGACGCCGTCCACCGACATGATGAAGGAGCGCTGCGCCGGGTGCACCTGCACGTACATCCAGGCGCGGTCGTTGGGGTTGAGGCGGTAGAAGTCGGGCGCCTTCAGGTACACGGCCAGCATGCGCCCGCCCATGAAGCTGCGCTTGAAGCCGCTGCCGCCTTCCCACTCGATGCCCAGGTGGGTCCGAACCCCGCTGCGTGCGCCGTCAGCCCCCACCAGCCAGCGGGCTTGCACGGTCACGCCGGGCATGCCCGCAGCTTCCACCGGCGCCACCTCGGCAGTGATGCTCTCACCAGTCTCTGAGAAGCCGCGCAGCTCCCAGCCGTAGCGCAAGTCCACCCCAGGCAAGGCCTGGGCCTGCTCGCGCAGCACCACCTCCACGAATTTCTGTGACACGCGGTGCGGCAACTCGGCCGCGCTCCACGAGCCGCCCAGGCCGCGGATCACCTGGGTGGCCTGCGCGGCCGTGGGCAGGCGCAGCCGGGCCATCTCGTGGCTGGCAAAGCGCGTCAGGTAGGCCACGTCCGTCGGGTGGTCGGCCGGCAGGCCCTGCGCGCGCACCCGGTGGGCGAAGCCCAGGCGCCGGTAGTGCTCCATCGTGCGGGCCTGCGTGGCATTGGCCTGCGGGTTGAAGGCCGTGCCGGGCTTGCGGTCCACCACCAGGCAGCGCACGCCGCGCCGCCCCAGCTCGTTGGCCAGCATCAGGCCGCAGGGGCCGCCGCCGGTGATGAGGACGTCGGTCTCCAGGGTGGCGGGGCCGTTCATCGCGCCATGGCCGCCTTCAACACCTTCTCCCCCGGCAACCAGGCCACGATGGCCAGACTGACCACCGCAATGCCCGACATCACCAGCCACAGTTGCGTGAAGCCCGCAGCCTTGACCGCCGGGCCCAGCACCGCCACGGCCAACGAGCTGATGCCAAAGGAGATGGCGATGCGTGTGCCGCTGACGCGGGAGCGCAGCGAGTCGTCGATGTAGCGCGCCACCATCACGTCATTGAAGGGGATGGCACCGAACACCATCACCATGCAGCCGATGGCGAGCACATACCAGGCCCAGCCACTGCTCTGGGCGGCCAGCGCGAACAGCAGGATCTGCAGCGCGAGGATGGCCATGAACAGGGGCTTGACCGCCACGCGGTCCACCAGCTGCCCCACCACCAGTTGCGCCAGCGAGGCCACGCCGTACAGCCCGGCCAGCAGCATCCCCAGCGCGGCCGGGTCGTTCACCAGCCCGTCCAGGCGCTCGGTCATCATCTGCGCATTGCCGTTGGTGGTGAAGTTGAACAGCAGGCTGCCCGTGGTGGCGCTGGCCACCATCACCACGAAGGTACGGATGGCCAGACCGCGCGGCAGGTGCACGGCGCTGCCGGTCTTGCGCGCCGGGGCCGCGGTTTCCGGCGGGGCCACGCGGGCGAAGAGCAGGCCCGCGGCGATGGAGACCAGCCCGGGCACCACGAAGGCTGCGCGCCAGCCGAAGTACTTCACCAGAAAGCCCGTGGACACCGCCGCCAGCGCGATGCCCAGGTTGCCCGCCAGCCCGTTGATGCCGATGGTGCGGCCCGGCCGGGTGGAGCGCTGCAGCAGCATGGGGATGCCCACCGGGTGGTAGATGGCCGAGAAGGCTCCCAGCACCGTGAGCGCCAAGCCGATCTGCCAGGCGTTCTGCGTCAGCGCCACGGCGATGGCCGACAGGCCCATGCCATGGAAGAACAGCAGCATCATCCAGCGCCGCCCGCGCAGGTCCCCCAGACGACCGGCAGGAATGGAGCACAGCCCGAACATCAGGAAGGCGCCGGCCGTGTAGGGCATCAGGTCCTCCCAGCGGGCGAAGCCGAAATCCACCGAGATGGCCCCCACGGCGGTGGCGAAGATCAGCAGGAACAGGTGGTCCAGCGCATGCGCGATGTTGAGCAGCAAGGAGGGCAGCAGGGGCATGGGGCGGGCTCGCGTCGGGGATCTTCGATCGTATCGCCGCTGGACATGACGCACCACTGTGCCGTTGGGGCTGGCGAGCCCGTACGTGTGCCGGTCATCACTCGCGCAGAATCCATCGCATGAATGCACCCAAACCAGGGACGAACCGCCAGGCTCAGCACCTGCTGCACACGGCGTTCTACCGCTTCGTGCACCTGCCCGACCCCGAGGCGGCCGCGCGCGAACTGCGCCAGATAGGCGGCGCGCTGGGCCTGCGCGGCAGCCTCGTCGTGGCGCACGAGGGCGTCAATGGCATGGTGGCCGGGGCGGCGGCGCTGGTGCGGCAATTCGAGGAAGCCGTGGGATCTGGCGCGGTGCTCAAGGGGCTGCTGCGGGACCTGTGCTTCAAGCGCAGCGTCTGCGCGAGTCAGCCCTTCGGGCGACTCAAGGTCAGCGTCAAGCCTGAGATCGTGACGTTGGGGCTACCTTTGCCCGCAGCGGAGCCTCACAGTGCGCTGCCCGACGCGCACGACGCCAGCCACCTGTTGCCCGCGGCCTGGCGCGAGATGCTTGCCCAGGGCACAGCGGTGGTGCTGGACAACCGCAACCACTTCGAGTTTCGCCTTGGCCACTTCCGTGGCGCGGTGGACCCCGGTGTGCACCATTTCCGCGACCTCGTGCGATTTGTCGAGCAGCACGCGCCGGCCTGGCGCGCTCAGGGCCGGCCGGTGGCCATGTATTGCACGGGCGGCATCCGTTGCGACAAGACTGCGCCCTGGATGCGCACACTGGGGCTGGAGATCTTTCAGCTGGACGGGGGCATCCTGAACTACCTGCAGCACGCAAGAGTTCATGACCGTGATGACGGGCACGACCGCGCCGTCCCGCTTGGCGGGGCGGGTGTATTGCAGAGGGACAGGCCGGGCCGTCAGAGGAGCGACCCGCTGGACGACTGGCAGGGCGAGTGCTTCGTCTTCGACCGGCGCATCGCCCTGGACGCCCACCTGTGCGAGGCCGCCACCACGGCCGAACAGGTGTTCGACCCGGCGCATCCCGACGAGGCCTGGCGGCTGCAACGGGCGCTTCGCCTGGACGACGCGCCGTGACGGCCGTGCCGCAGAGGTCATGACCCGCCCCCGCCCGGCCTGGGTGCCCGCCATGCGCGACGGTGTCAGCGCCAGCCGTGTGGCCGTCACGCCCGGCCCATGGCGACACGTGGTGGACTTCCTCTGCCAGCGCCTGCCCCTGGTGCACGATTGGCCTGAACGCCTGGCCGCAGGCCAGGTGCTGGATGCCGAAGGCCGCCCGGTGGCGGCGGATGCGCCCTGCCGACCTGGCACGGTGCTCTGGTACTGGCGCCAGCTGCCGCCCGAGCCGCGCATCCCCTTCGAACTGGAGGTGCTGCATCAGGACGAGCATCTGGTGGTGGTGGACAAGCCGCACTTCCTGCCTGTGATTCCGCGCGGGCGCTACCTGCAGGAGACCGTGCTGGTGCGCCTGAAGCGCCTGCTGGGCCTGGCCGACCTGGTGCCCATGCACCGGCTGGACCGCGAGACCGCGGGCGTGTTGCTGTTCACGGTGCAGCCCGCCACGCGCCACGCCTATCAGGCCTTGCTGAGCGTGCGCGCCGTACGCAAGGTCTACGAGGCCGTGGCACCCTGGCGCGAAGGCCTGAACTTCCCCATGACGCTGCAGCACCGGCTGCAGGAGCCCGAGGACCACCGCTTCATGCAGATGCAAGTGGCGCCGGGAGAGCCCAACGCTCACACCCAGGTGGAACTGGTCGCTCGGCTGCCCGCCGGTGGCGCCCATTACCGCCTGCATCCGCTGACGGGCCGCAAGCACCAGTTGCGCGCGCAGATGAACGCTGCGGGCCTGCCCTTGCAGGGTGACAGGCTCTACCCGCACCTGCAGCCTGAGCCAGCCGCCGGGGCCCCGCCCGACTACCGTGACCCGCTGCAGCTGCTGGCGCGCGAGATCGCCTTCGTGGACCCCTTGACGGGCAAGGATCGCCGCTTCACCAGCCGGCGACATCTGCAGGCCGTGGGGCCGGGCTGACGCCGCTGCCGGGCCGCCTGTGGGGGCAAGGCGCTGGGCAGACCCAGACCCTCGCCGTGCAGGGGACGGACAGCTTGCGGTACACCGTCGGGGGCGCCGGGCGTCTTGCACCGGTCTCGTCTCATTCCATGGCCCGTCCCTCACCATGAAGCCTCGTTCGTCGCCTGTGCAAGGCCTCCATCCCATGTCGCCCCAGCCCGCCGCAAGGCGCCTGCGGCAGACGCTGGTCGCTTGCGCGCTGGGTGCCTGGGGCTGTGCTTTCGCGACCGCCGCAGCACCCGCCGCCGAGCCTGGCCTCGTCGATTGGGTCACGATCGACGCGCCGGCAGCCCCGGGCCACTTCCAGATCGCCCGCACCGAGACCACCGTGGCGCAGTTCCGCCGCTTCGTCCAGGCCACGGGCACCGTGACACGGGCCGAGCGTGCCGGCGGCGGGCAGGTCTACGAGGCCGGCTGGGTGCGCAAGCCGGGCTGGACCTGGTGGCGTCCATTCGGTCAACGCCCGGCGGCGGATGACGAGCCGGCGGTCCATGTCGATTTCTACGAGGCCCAGGCCTTCTGCCGCTGGGCGGGCGCCCAACTGCCCACCGATGCGCAGTGGGTGGCGGCCGCCTACACCGAGCGCAGGCCGACGCCGCCCGCACCGTTCCAGACGGGCCGCACCTACCCCTACCCCACGGGGGGCAGCTCCCAGGGTGCGCAGTGCCTGGGCGACTGCGGGCCGCAGGCCGAAGCCCGTGCCGTGGCCCACGGCGCCACCCTGTCGCGTGGCATCGGCCATGCCCCTGCGGGCGCCGCGCCTGCAGGGGTGAACGGGTTGCACGACATGGGTGCCAACGTGTGGGAGTGGGTGGACGAACCGCCGGGCGCCACAGGCGGCCAGGAGCGCCGCACCCGCGGCGGCTCCTGGTGGTACGGCAGCGCGCAGATGCGCGCTGACCACCTGCAGGGCAAGCCGCCTGACACGGCCGTGGTGTATATCGGCTTTCGCTGCGCCCGGGCGGTGACGGCCGGGAGGTGAGGCCTGGATGTCGGCCCGGCACCCGTGTCGCGCCTGCCCATGCTCAAGGCCCATGCGTGAGCGGGGTTCCCGGCGTGCGCAGTCGTCCTGCACTCGCGCACAATGTATTCAGCCCTTTCCATCCCCACCATGATCTACAAGTTCCGAAGCAAGGCCGCCGGCGACACCCTGATGCTGGGCCCTCAGGGCGATCAGTTCTTGCGTGTCATCGGCCAGGAGCCCGCGCTCAAGGGCATCCTTGAGCCCCCGGCCATGGCTGGTGCCTTGGTCGCCTTGCAGCAGGCCATCGAGCGCGACGAAGCGGCGCGCCCCCAGGGCTCCGCCGACGATGTCGTGTTGGAAGCCGCTGGGCAGGACCCCGTCTCCTTGCGCCGCCGTCTGTGGCCTATGGTGGAGATGATCCGGCGTGCCCAGGCCGCCGAAGAGCCGGTGGTCTGGGGCGTTTGAGCCACCGCATTCCGCACTCCAACTGTCTACGGAGCTATCGCGATGGAATTGAAGAGCCACAGCTGGCTGAGCGGCGACTGCATCCCTGCCCGCTTTGCCGCCGGCCGCCGCGGTGAAGACGGCGGTGTCGGTTTTTCCGACAACCTGAACCCGCACTTGGCCTGGAGCGACCTGCCCCAGGGCACGCGGTCGCTGGTGCTCATCTGCCACGACTTCGACGTGCCTAGCCGGGGCGACGATGTGAACCGGCCCGATCGCGAGATCTCGGCCGACCTGCCGCGCGTGGACTTCTTCCACTGGGTGCTGGTGGACCTGCCCGTGCAACCTTCGGAGATCGCCGAAGGCGAGTTCAGCCGCGGCTTCACGGCCCGTGGCAAGCTTGGCCCGCAGGCGCTGCGTGGCGCCCGCCAAGGATTGAATGACTACACCGGCTGGTTCGCGGGCAACGCCGAAATGGCGGGAGATTACTTCGGCTACGACGGGCCGTTCCCGCCCTTCAACGACTCGCTGGTGCACCACTACGTGTTCACGCTGTACGCGCTGGATGTGCCGCGCTTGGCGGTGGAGGGGCCTTTCACCGGGCCGCAGGTGCGCGAGGCGCTGAAGGGCCATGTCCTGGACGTGGCCACGTTCTCCGGCACTTACACGCTGAACCGGCGCCTGGCTGGCTGATGACCCTGCGCCCCGACATGGGTGCGGCCCCGACGTCAAGCGCCATGTCCGACACCGAAACCGAGGGTGCGAACGCCGTCACCCGCGTGCTGGCCATCCGCCATGGCGAGACCGACTGGAACGTGGCCACGCGCATCCAGGGTCACACCGATATTGCGCTGAACGAGCGCGGCCGGCGGCAGGCCACGCGCCTGGCCCAGGCCATGGCCGGCGAGACCTTGCACGCCGTCTACACGAGCGACCTGCAGCGTGCGCGCGACACGGCCGCCGCTCTGGCCCAGACCTGTGGGGCACCCCTGCGGGAGGACCTGGGGCTGCGCGAGCGCCACTTCGGCCACTTCGAAGGAGCCACCTTCGAAGAGATCGCCCAGCGCTGGCCCGAGGATGCACTGCGCTGGCGCCGCCGCGACCCGGCCTTCGGCCCGGCAGGTGGCGAGGTCTTGCAGACTTTCTTCGATCGCAGCGTGGCCGCGGCCCATCGCCTGGCGGCCGCGCACCCCGGCCAGACCATCGCCCTGGTGGCGCATGGCGGCGTGCTCGACTGCCTCTACCGCGCCGCCACCCGTCTGGCGCTGGAGGCCCCGCGCACCTGGCAGGTGGGCAATGCCACCGTCAACCGCCTGCTGTGGACGCCCGAGGGCTTCACCCTCGTGGGCTGGAACGACACCACCCACCTGGATGCGCTGGACGATGTGAGCGCCTGAACGCTGTGGCGGTCCCAGGCGGCGTGTCTGCCGCTGGCCGGCTTCAGCCCTCGAACAGCTCGCCGCCCGGGCTGGAGCGCGCCGGGGGGGTGATCCCCATGTGCCGGTAGGCCGCCAGCGTGGCGATGCGCCCGCGCGGCGTGCGCTGCAGGTAGCCCTGCTGGATGAG